>CAZUVC010000006.1:0-92829 GCA_964623745.1 uncultured Thiobacillus sp.
AAAACCTGCGCGAGCTTTTTGGGAAGCTCAGGTAATGCCACTATACGACGCCCGCCCGATCACTGCGCCCTTCAGGGTAGAATTCGGCATCATACTGAAACTCATGCCCGGATAGAAGTTGTGATTGAACTGGCCATCAACGGCGAAAGCCGCGTCTTCCCTGCACCACTCACGCTTGCCCAACTGATCGAGTCGCTGGATCTGGCGGGGAAACGCATCGCCATCGAAAAAAACGGTGAAATCGTTCCGCGCAGCCAGCATGCCGATACTTCGCTCGCCAGTGGCGACCGCCTCGAGATCGTCGTCGCCGTCGGCGGCGGCTGATCTTGCTTTTCCCTAGCCCCTAGATCCCAGCTCCTGGCCCCTTTGAATATGGAACCACTCGTCATTGCCGGAAAGTCCTACACCTCCCGTCTGCTCGTGGGCACGGGCAAATACAAGGACTTCGAACAGACCCGCCTTGCCGTCGAAGCCTCGGGCGCCGAAATCGTCACCGTCGCCATCCGCCGCACCAACATCGGCCAGGATGCCGGTCAGCCCAGCCTGCTGGACGCGCTACCGCCGTCGAAATACACCTACCTGCCCAACACCGCTGGCTGCTACACGGCCGACGACGCGATCCGCACCCTGCGCCTGGCGCGCGAACTGCTGGACGGCCACAGCCTCGTCAAGCTCGAAGTGCTGGGCGACGCCGAATCGCTGTATCCCAACGTGGCCGAAACCGTACGGGCGGCCGAGGTGCTGGTGAAGGATGGCTTCCAGGTGATGGTCTACACGTCGGACGACCCGATCGCCGCCAAGCAGCTGGAAGACATCGGCTGCGTCGCGGTGATGCCACTGGCGAGTCTGATCGGTTCCGGCATGGGCATCCTCAACCCGTGGAACCTGCAGATCATCATCGACCGCCTCTCGGTGCCGGTGATCGTCGACGCCGGCGTCGGCACCGCGAGCGACGCGACCATTGCGATGGAGCTCGGCTGCGACGCGGTGCTGATGAATACCGCGATCGCCGGCGCCGGCAATCCGGTGCTGATGGCCTCGGCGATGAAAAAGGCGGTGGAAGCCGGGCGCGAGGCCTTCCTCGCCGGACGCATGCCGAAGAAGATTTACCAGGCCAGCCCGAGTTCGCCGACCAGCGGCCTGATTACTGGCAACAAATAAATCATGACGACTGAAACCGGCGCGCATCCGCGCATCCGTTCCTACGTGCTGCGCGCCGGACGCGTCGGCTCCGGCCAGGCGCGCGCGCTGGCCGAACTCGGGCCGCAGTTCATGCTGCCGTATCAGTCGGCCGTGCTTGATATCGAAGCCGTTTTCGGCCGCAGCGCACCCCGCATTCTCGAAATCGGTTTCGGCATGGGCGAGGGCCTGGCCGAGATCGCCGCGGCCCATCCCGAAAACGACTACATCGGCGTCGAAGTGCATACGCCGGGCGTGGGCGCGCTGCTGAAGCAGCTCGGCGAGCGCGGGCTGACCAATGTGCGCGTGATCCAGCACGATGCGGTCGAGGTGCTGACCCGTATGCTGGCACCGGCCAGCCTCGCGGGCATCCACATTTTCTTCCCCGATCCGTGGCACAAGAAGCGCCACCACAAGCGCCGATTGATCCAGCCGCCGCTGGTGAACCTGCTGGCGAGCCGCCTTGCGCCCGGCGGGTATATTCATCTCGCGACCGACTGGCAGGACTACGCCGAGCAGATGCTCGCCGTGCTCTCCGCCGAGCCGGCTTTGCAAAACACCGTGGCGGATTACGCGCCGCGCCCCGATACCCGTCCGCTGACCAAGTTCGAGCAGCGCGGCCTGCGTCTCGGGCACGGCGTATGGGATCTCGTGTTCCGCCGCACCTGATTCGCGCGGCCATGCAGCTATGATGTGCGCATGGACATCCTCGAACTCGTCAAGGCGGCCTTCGCGCTGTTCGCCATCGTCGACCCGGTCGGCGTCATTCCAATTTTCCTCCTCGCCACCCAAGGCTACAGCCTGGCGCAAAGCCGCGCTGCGGCGCGGATTGCCGCGCTGACCGTACTGGGCGTGCTGACGCTGTTCACCTTTCTCGGCGAGCCCATGCTGGCGTTTTTCGGCATTCGCCTTGCGGCCTTCACGGTGGCGGGCGGGCTACTGCTGTTGCTGCTGGCATTATCGATGGTGCAGGCGCATGTCAGCCCGCAGCGGCAGACTCAGGATGAGGCGGTGGAGGCGGAAGAGAAGGATGCGGTGGGCGTGGTCCCGCTCGGCATTCCGCTGCTGGCCGGACCGGGCGCGATCACCCATGTCATCGTGGCGGCCGGCGCAGCACAAGGCGATATGCTGCATCAAGGACTGCTGCTGATTCCGGTGGCGCTGGTGGCGCTGTCGGTGTGGCTCGCGTTTCGCGCCGCGCCGATGATCGCGCGGCGGCTCGGAAAAACCGGCATCCACGTCGTCACCCGCCTGATGGGACTGATCATCGCGGCGATTTCGGTCGAGATGATCGCAACCGGTCTGGGCAAGCTGTTCCCGGGTTTGCTGGCCTGATAAGCGTGCAGAGTGCACCGATAGGGCGCACGCTTTGCATCCCGCATCCTTCATTTTCACGTTCTATCATGGGTTCATTGCTGGCACGATTGCTGCGCCGGTCATCCCTACACCCTAAACACAATATAAGGAGTCAAGCATGGAATTTGGCATCGTCGGACTGGGTCGCATGGGCGGCAACATGGCGCGGCGCCTGGCACGCAAGGGCGCGCAGATTGCGCTGTTCAACCGCAGTTTTGATGTGACGCAAGAACTGGCTGAAGAAACGGGCCATCTTGCCTGTGACAGCTTGCAGGCGCTGGTCGATGCACTCGCTGCGCCGCGCATCGTGTGGCTGATGCTACCTGCCGGCGACGCAACGGAGGCTGCGCTGCAAAGCTTGCGGCCGATGCTGGCGCCGGGCGATCTGGTGGTGGATGGCGGCAACTCGTTTTACAAGGATGTGCAGCGCCGTACCGCCTGGCTGGCTGAACGTCAGATCGAGTTTTCCGACGTTGGCGTGTCCGGGGGCGTGTGGGGGCTGGAAAACGGCTACTGCCTGATGTTCGGCGCGAGCGAGGCGGCCGCGACCCGGCTCAAGCCCTATATGGAAAAGCTCGCCCCCGCTGAAGACCGCGGCTGGCTGCATTGCGGCATGGTCGGTTCCGGGCATTTCGTCAAGATGGTCCACAACGGAATCGAATACGGCATGATGCAGGCGCTGGCAGAAGGCTTCGCCTTGATGAAAAACAAACCCGGGTTCGAACTGGATGTCAGCAACATAGCCGAACTGTGGCGCCACAGCAGCGTGGTGCAATCGTGGCTGCTGGACTTGTCGGCGGATTTCCTGGCGCAGGATCAGACACTCGAGACTATTCAGCCCTTTGTCGGCGACTCCGGCGAGGGCCGCTGGACTGCACTGGAAGCGATCGAACAGGGCATCCCTGCACCGGTCATGACACTCTCCCTGATGATGCGTTTTGCCAGCCAGGGCAAAGGCGATTACGCGAACAAAATGCTGGCGAAGATGCGCCAGGGCTTTGGCGGCCACGCCGTCAAGGAGGCCTGAGATGAACCTCGGCAAAAACCCGGCAACCGACAATCTGCCGTGTTCGTTCGTGATTTTCGGTGCGACCGGCAACCTCGCGTCCAACAAGCTCCTGCCCGCGCTGTATCACCTGGAAGCAGCCTCGCGTCTGGCCGAGTCGCTCACCATTATCGCGTTTTCGCGGCGTGACTGGACGACGGAAAGCTGGCGTGAACACATGCGCGAGGTCCTCAAGGACAAGATCAAGGGCGCGCTCGACACGCCGGTGTTTGAGCGCTTCATCGCGCGCTTCAGCTACTTCAAGGGCGACCTCAATGACGCGGCGTCCTACCAGGCGCTGGCCGAACGGCTACCGCCCGAGTCGGCATGTTCGAGCGCGGTGTTTTATCTCGCGATCAAGCCGGCGGAATTCGGTGCCGTGATCCAGAACCTCGAAGCCGCAGGCCTCAACAAGCCGCGTGGCCTCAACCGCGTGGTGATCGAAAAGCCCTTCGGTGAGGATCTCGAGTCGGCACAGATGCTCAATCGCCTGCTGCACCAGCATTTCGACGAGGAGCAGGTCTACCGCATCGATCACTTTCTCGGCAAGGAAACGGTGCAGAACCTGCTCGTCTTCCGCTTCGCCAATACGCTGATCGAGCCCTTGTGGAACCGCAATTTCATCGATCACGTGCAGATCACCGTGGCTGAATCGATCGGCATCGAGAATCGCGCCGACTATTACGATCGCGCCGGCGCGCTGCGCGACATGGTGCAGAACCACCTGATGCAGTTGCTGACCGTCGTTGCAATGGAGCCGCCCGCCGCGCTCGAAGCCGACGCGCTGCAGGACGAGAAAGTGAAAGTGCTGCGCTCGATCCGGCCGATCACCAAACGCGCAGTGCATGCGCATGCACTGCGCGCGCAATACACCCGCGGCACCATTGATGGCAAACCCGTGGTGGGCTACCAGCAGGAAGCAGACGTCGAAGCCAATTCCATCACCGAAACCTTCGTCGCTGCCAAGTTCTACATCGATAACTGGCGCTGGCGCGGGGTGCCGTTCTATCTGCGCACCGGCAAGCGCATGCCGCACCAGACCTCAATGATCGCGATCCGTTTCCGCCATCCGCCGCAGCAGCTGTTCCGTGAAACCCCGCTCGAATCCATCGACCCCAACTGGATCCTGCTGTCGATCCAGCCGGACGAGTCGATGCGCATGGAAATCCACGTCAAGCAGCCCGGACTCGACATGGACACCCGGCTGATGCAGATGAACGCAAGTTTTCTGAAGACCGACGAGCAAACGCTCGACGCCTACGAAACGCTGCTGCTCGACGTCATCGAAGGCGACCGCTCGCTGTTCCTGCGCTTCGACGAAATCGAATGGGCGTGGCGGGTGGTCGATCCCATCCTCAATCACTGGGCGATCGAGCGCGAATACATTCCGACCTATCCTGCCGGAAATTGGGGGCCAGCCGACGCCAATCGGCTGTTCGACAACGACGACCAGGTCTGGCGCAACGAGCTGTGACGCGCGTGCAGACACGAATTTTCACGGACAGCGACGCATTGGTGCGGGCGCTTGCCGACGCGCTGTGTGCCGAAGCCGCCGCTGCCATTGCGGCGCGTGGCACTTTCCATCTGGTGCTGGCGGGCGGCAGCACGCCGCGTGCCCTGTATGCGGAACTCGCGCACCGTGGTGTCGGTGATGCTGCGTGGCACGTCTGGTACGGCGACGAACGCTGCCTGCCGGCTGACCACCCCGAGCGCAACAGCGCCATGGCCGAGGCCGCCTGGCTGGCGGCCTCGGCCATTCCGGAAGCACAGCGCTGGCCGATGCCCGCCGAGTACGGCGCGGGTGAAGCCGCTGCGGTCTATGCGGATTGGCTCGAGCGTGTCGCTGATTTTGACGTTGTGCTGCTAGGGATGGGCGAGGACGGCCACACCGCGAGTCTTTTTCCCGGACACGACTGGGGCACGCAGCCAGACAGTCCGGATGTGCTTGCGGTGTTCGACGCGCCCAAGCCGCCGCCCGAGCGCGTGAGCCTGTCGGCCGCACGCCTGAAACGCAGCGCCAGGCTCTGGTTGGTGATCACCGGCGCGGGCAAGCACGCGGCGCTGGTACGCTGGCAGCAGGGAGAGCGACTGCCGGTGAGTGCGGTGCACGGGAAAGCGGAAACCGTCGCCTGGCTCGATGTCGCCGCTTGGCGAGGCGCCTGATCACTCGGTCGTGTCAGGCTTTGCCCTGTCGGTTTGCCTGGGTTTTTCTGCGGCGGCCGCCAGCATCGCCTGGCGCGATGCCGGGGTTTCCAGGCTGATGCGGCCGAGCGTGCCGCTGCGGTAATCGGTCAGCAGGATCATCGCGGCTTTTTCCAGATCGAGTTCGCCGCCGCGGCCCTTGAGGATGCAGCCGCGTTTTTTCGCCACCGCTTCCAGCACCCCGGTGGCATCCAGTCCCTCCAGCGAAAATCCATAACGCGCCTTCAGCAGCGCCGGGTAGCGTTCAAGCAGGATGCCCGCCAGAAACACCGCCACTTCCTCGTCGATTACCGCGTTGCGCCCGATCGCGTGACTCGCCGCCAGCATGAAGCCGTCGGCATCGTGCTCGATCTTCGGCCAGGTCATCCCCGGCGTGTCGACCAGGATCAGCCGTGGCGACAGGTTGATGCGCTGCTGCGACTTGGTCACCGCGGGTTCGTCGCCCACCGCCGCGACCCTGCGCTTGACCCAGGTATTCATCAGCGTCGATTTGCCGACGTTGGGGATGCCCATGATCATCAGCCGCAGCGGCTTGAAGGTGTCGTCACGGTGCGGCGCCAGCTTCTGCGCCAGCGCCGGCAGCTTGGCCACGTCGGATGCTTTCTTGGCCGAAATTGCCACCGCCAGCACGCCGGGCTGCTTATTGAAGTAGTCGAGCCAGGCGCGCGTCGCCTCGGGGTCGGCGAGGTCGGCCTTGTTCAAGAGCTTGAGGCACGAACGCTGGCGATGCAGGCGCAGCTCGTGAATCATCGGGTTGCTGCCGGCTTCCGGCAGGCGCGCGTCGAGCACCTCGACCACCACGTCGATCTGCGCCATCGTCTCCGCGGCCTTCTTGCGCGCGGTGGTCATGTGACCAGGGAACCACTGGATCGGCATGGGATGGGGGTCTCGTTAGGTGGGGGCCGTGAACGCGGCGGCGTCAGCCGGCGCCACCACCGCTGCCAATGCCGTGCGCCGCAGCGAGCACCAGCGCGTCGAAATCGGCCGCGCTCATGAGGCCTTTTTCAGCGACGAGGTCGCGCACCGGGCGGCCGGACTTCTCCGATTCCTTGGCGACTTCGGCGGCCTGGTTGTAGCCGATCTGCGTGTTGAGCAAGGTGGCAAGCGCGACGCTCTGGTGGATGAAGAACGCGCAGCGTTCCCTGTTCACGACAATCCCCTTGAGGTTTTTTTCGGTGGCGGCGTTCATCGCGTTGGTGAGCCAGTCCATCGCGTCGAACAGCGCGCTACCGAGCGCCGGCATCATCACGTTGAGTTCCATCTGCCCGGCTTGCACCATGTAGCTCACCGCCGCGTCCTGCCCCAGCACCTGGAAGCACACCTGGTTGAGCATTTCGAACATCACCGGGTTGACCTTGCCGGGCATGATGCTTGAGCCCGGCTGCACCGGCGGCAACTGGATTTCGCCGAGGCCGGTGCGCGGACCGGAGGCGAGCAGGCGCAGGTCGTTGGAAATGCGGGTGAGTTCGAGCGCGAGGTTGCGGATCTCGCCAGACAAGCGCGCGAGGTCGTTCATCGACTGCATCTGCGCGACCAGCTGGCCGACGCGGATCGGCTCGCCGGTGAGTTTCGCCAGTTCGGCAGCCGCGCGCGCCGGGTAGTCGGGCGAGGTGTTGAGGCCGGTGCCGGCGGCCGAACCGCCCAGCCCGATTTCACACAGCGCCGGGCGTACCGCGTCGAGGCTCGCCGCGCAGCGCGTCAGCGTCCACGCGTAGCCGGCGAACTCCTGCCCCAGCGTGGTCGGCACCGCGTCCTGCAAATGGGTGCGGCCCGATTTCACCGTGTCCTTCTCGCGCTCGGCCAGTCGCGAGAACTCCGCCGCCATCGCATGCACGGCAGCGGTCAGGCGCGGCAGCTTGGCGAGCACGGCCAGCCGGATCGCGGTGGGGATGGTGTCGTTGGTCGACTGCCCCATGTTGACGTCGTCGTTGGGGTTGACCGGCGTGTAGCTGCCTTTTTCGGCGCCGAGCGCGACGTTGGCGAGGTTGGCGATCACCTCGTTGCTGTTCATGTTGTGGCTGGTGCCGGCGCCGGCCTGAAAGCGGTCGACCACGAACTGGTCACTGTATTCGCCGGCGAGGATTTTTTCGCAGGCGGCGGCGATGGCATCGCGTTTTTCTGCAGGCAGCCAGCCCCGCTGGCAGTTGGCATGTGCGGCGGCGAGCTTGATGCGCACGTGCGCTAGTACGAAATCCTTATCCGGAAGGCGGCCCGAAATGGGAAAATTAGCCACGGCGCGCGCAGTTTGTGCGCCATACCACGCCGTTGCGGGAACCTGGACCTCGCCGAGCGAGTCTTTCTCGGTGCGGAATGCTTTCATAATGGAAATAACCAATGCAGATGAAACAAGGT
Organism: uncultured Thiobacillus sp.; assembly: GCA_964623745.1. Classification (GTDB taxonomy): domain Bacteria; phylum Pseudomonadota; class Gammaproteobacteria; order Burkholderiales; family Thiobacillaceae; genus Thiobacillus. The sequence continues at coordinate 8,135 of CAZUVC010000006.1, forward strand.
AGGCAAGTTTATCCGATGTGGCTGGCCGGGCTGCTGTTGGCCTTGACGGTGACGTGGGCGCAGGCAGCCGATTTCAGGGTGACCGATACCAAGGGCAAGGTCCACACGCTGTCCGGCTACAAGGGCAAGTGGGTGCTGGTGAACTACTGGGCAACCTGGTGCCCGCCCTGCCTGGAGGAAATCCCCGACCTGATCGCGCTGCACGAGGACAAGAAGAACAACCTCGTCGTCATCGGCGTGGCGATGGATTATCGCGATCCCAAGCAGGTGATCGATTTTGCCGAAGGGCTGTTCGTCGATTATCCGATCGTGCTGGGCAATGCCAAGGTGGTGAGCCAGATCGGCCCGATTCAGGGCTTGCCGACCACCTATTTGTATAACCCGGAGGGTAAAATGGTTGCCCAGCAGGTGGGGGCGATCACGCGGGCTGCGGTGGAAAGCTACATCGCCAAGGCCCCCCGCCCGAAGAAATAGTCTGCTTACCAAGGAGAATCCATGCGCCCGCTGTTGATTGCCCTGTTCCTGCTGCTGTCCGCACCCGCCTGGGCGGAAACGCGCGATCCGATGACCCATTTCTTCCAGCCCAAGTTCGGCGATCTGCAGGCCGATCTGCAGGAGGCGAAGAAACAGGGCAAGAAAGGCATTTTCCTGTTCTTCGAAATGGACGAATGCCCGTTCTGCGAGCGCATGAAAACCACCATCCTCAACCAATCCGAGGTGCAGGACGATTTCCGCGCGAAATTCCTGCTCTACCCGATCGACGTCAACGGCGATACCGAACTCACCGATTTTCAGGGCAAGGTCACCACCGAAAAGGCATTTGCCTTTGGTCATCGCGTGCGCGCCACGCCGGTGATGATGTTCTTCGATCTCGACGGCAAGCTGCTGGCGCGTCATACCGGGCCGGTCAAGGACAAGGCCGAGTTCCTGTTGCTCGGACGCTATGTCAGCGAAGGCGCCTACGCCACCCAGCCCTTCATCAAATACAAGCAAGGCAAATGAGGCGCGTCGCCTGGAGCGTGGTGCTGGCGTGCGCCCTGTCCGCCCCTGCGGGCGCGGCGCGCCTGACGCTGGATGAAGCGCTGGCGACCGTGTCCGCTGCCCATCCCGACCGGCGCCTGGCCGAAAGCGATCTGGCGCTGTCACGCGCCGACCGCGAGCTGGCGTCCAGCCGGCAGGATTTCAGCCTGTTCCTGGATGGCGCCGTGCGCACCGGTCGGCGCCCCGACGGCGACTGGAAACCCGACAATGTCGGCCGTATCGTCGCTCGCAAGCCGTTGCTGGATTTCGGCCGGACCGGCCAGGCCGTGGCCGCGGCCGACCAGGAAATCGCTGCGCGTCAGGCGGCCTTGCTCAATGTCGAGAGCCTGCGTCGCATCGACATCATGGCGCGTTACTTCGACGTGCTGCTGGCCGACCAGCAATACGTCGCGGAAAACGAATTCATGACGGTGGCCTTCCTCGACTGGGACAAGGCGCGCGAGCGCTTTGAGCTGGGGGTCGGAAGCCGCCCCGAACTGCTGCGGCTGGAGGCCTTCTTCCAGGACTGGCGCGAACGCCGCAATGCCAGCCAGCAGCGCATGCGCAGCGCGCGCCAGAAGCTTGCGCATGCCATCCATCGCCCCGACACGCTGCCGACCGAGCTTGCGGTACCGGCGCTGCCGGGCAATGCGCGGCCGGTGCCCGATTACGACGCCTTGCTGCCGTGGGTGATGCAGCACAATCCCCGTGTACAGATTCTGCAGGCGCAGCTGGCGGCGGCGGATGCGCGGCTCGGGGCGATCCGCGCCGAGCGCAACCCGGTGCTGGATGCCGAAGTGGTCGGCGGCGGCTACAGCCGCGAATCGACCACCCGCGACGAATTGAGTGCCGGGCTGGTCTTCAATATCCCCCTCTATCAGGGCGCACGCGTTGATGCGCGGGTGGCGCGCGAGCTGGCGCAGAAGGACCGTCGCGCCGTCGAACTGGAAAAACTCAAACTCGATCTGGCCGACACCCTGCTCGACACCCTGCAGGAGATCCAGTGGTTGCGTGAAAGCGGCATCACCGCGGCCGACAAGCAGGTGGAATATCGCGACTGGGCGCTGGAGCGCGCCCGCGCCGAGTACGAGCTCGAGCTGAAGACCACGCTGGGCAGCAGCATGGCGGAAACCCAGGCGGCGCAGCTGCGGCGCAAGCAGATGGAATACCGGCTGGCGCTGGCGCTGGCCCGGCTGGAAGCATTGTCCGGCGGCAGCCTGCCGCCCTTTAAGGAATCACAGCAGGGAGCACAGCAATGAAGCAAGGCATCGTGGCGATCGCGCTGGCCGGGGTTTGCCTGGGGGCGGTCGGTCCGCTCCAGGCGGCAGAACGGGTCGAACTCACCACCCGGGTATCCGGCGTGGTCGAACAGGTGCTGGTGAAGCCGGGGCAACGCGTGAAGAAAGGGGCGGTGCTGCTGCGCCTCGACAGGACCGTGCTGCAGGCCTTGCTGGACGAGGCGAACGCGGAGCATGCGCGCGCGGATGCCGATGAGGAAGATGCTAAGCGCGAATTCGAGCGGGCGGAGGAGTTGTTCAACCGCACCGTGTCGTCGACCAGCGAGCTCGAAGCCGCCACGCTGCGCCACACGCGTGCGAAAGCTGCGCTGGCGTCCGCGATGGCGCGGCGCACGATTGCGCAAAAGAATCTCAATGATGCCGAGCTGAAAGCGCCGTTTTCCGGCGTGGTCAGCGCGGTGCCGGGTGGGCCGGGCACGGTGGTGACTGCAGAATGCCAGCCCAGAACGCTGGTGATTCTGAGTAACGGCACGCCCTGAACGGTACGCCGCCGTGGCGGCGTACCGCCACGCGTCGTTCAGCGCCCGAGGCGTCGGGCGACTTCCGCTTCCATTTCAGCTGCCTGGTGTGGTGATGCCACCGCGGCCACTACCCTGCGGCACGTCGGCAGCACGGCATTGAATCCGTCGAGGTCTTGCACTTCGCTCATTTGCCGATAAGCGGGTGACTTGGTGCCTACCAGTGCCGACATGAAGTCCAGCACATAGCTGCGGCAGTCTGCCAGCGCGCTGTTCATCGGCGCGCCAAAGCCTGGTGCAGCGGCTGCGGCCGGCGCGACAGCCGGTTTTCCGGTGCCCGACGCCATGTCGCGCAGCGCCTGGATGAAACCGCTTTGCAACAGCTCGTTCACCATGCTTTCCAGTTCTGCGCAGTTGGGCAGCTTGCTGCGCAGTTCGGCGAACGAAATACCGTTGCCGAGACTGAACAGGATCTGCCGCTGCTTGGGTCGCAGGGTATGGCCGTGATTGAAGATTTCTTCCTGTCCCTTGGTCGTCCGGGACAAATGCATGGTCATTTCCATGGTCGCCTCCTAGGTATCGTTGGGTGGCACGTAGGTACCCCGCTTTTACTTCTGCAGGGTTCATGCCAGCCGGAGACGACAGGCAGATCGACCAATAGACGCGGTTTATCGGCACACGCTCAGCGGATCAGCGCCGCAAACCTGTTGAACGGACGACGCGCGGTTGAGTTCTCGACAGAAAACCCTGCGGCGTTCAGTCGTGGACGTTCTCGATCACATCGAAAATGACACGGGTCCGCACATTCATGATCGCGATGCTGGAACCGACGATCACGCGCACGTAGCCATCCGGCAAACGGCTCAGCTGGCGTTCCACGTTGATGGGCAGATAGTGCCAGTAGGCGTCGGGCGGCAGCGGCTGGCGTGCCCGCAGCGCATGGCCGGGTGGCACCTTGCCTTTTTTGGCGAGACCGGGCGGCAGCGCGCGGTAGTCGACCCGGTAGTAGTCGCGCAGGACTCGACGATCGTGGTCCGAGAACACCACGCGTACGTCGAGATCGCGTTCGTGTACACGCACCTCGCCGTATCGGGGTTGGATTTCGCAGCCGGCCACCCCTGCCAGGGCAACCAGTGCAAGCAGCGTGAGAACAGGCGTTTTCATGGTGATCTTCCCAAAAATGCGCATGGCGGAATGCCGCGCCTTCTTTAAAGATGGCGCGGCCGGGCGGGAAAGGCAAGAAGGATCCGACCAGCGCGCGGCCGGCTGGCGTGTCAGCTTCGTGGTGCGGCGGAAGCGTCGGCCGATTTGGTGCTGGGGATGTAGTCCCAGTGGCGCTTCCAGGCGCCGACCACCAGGTTGGGGTATTCCGGGCGGCCGAGGCTGCCGTTGTAGCGGCCCAGCGCGCGGTAGAGGTCGCCGCGTTCGATGTCGATGTAGTGACGCAGGATCAGCGCGCCATAACGCAGATTGGTGCGCAGCTGGAACAGGTTGTGGTCGGGACTGCCGATGGCCTTGACCCAGAACGGCATCACCTGCGTATAGCCGCGCGCGCCGACCGGCGACACCGCATATTTGCGGAAGCCGCTTTCGACCTGGATCAGGCCCAGCATCAGCTGCGGGTCGACCCCGGCGCGGGCGGCTTCCCAGTGCAGCGTGGTCAGGAATTCCAGCCGCTCGGCTTCATCGGGCATGCGCTTGGCGAGCCGGCGCGACATTTCCTTCAGCCAGGCCGCTTCGTCGGCGACATTGCGGAACGCCGTGCGGGTCACCGCGGTGTCGGCCAGCGCCCGCTGCAGCGAGGCACGCACGTTGGCCGACATCGCTTCCTCGCGCTGATTGCCCGCCTGAACAGGCAGGGCCAGCAGCAAGGCAGCGAGCAGCAGACCGATGTGCGTGCGTGTGTTCATGTCAGTTTTCCAGCAAACTTTTCAAAAATTGCGTGGCGCCGGCCAGCGCGATCTTTTGCGCGTCGCCGCTTTGCCCGGCCGGGGCTCGGCGCGGCTGGTATTCAATCTCGCCGTCCTTGAGGCCGCGTTCGCCGACCGTTACGCGGTGCGGGATTCCGATCAGCTCGGCATCGGCGAACATCACACCGGGGCGCTCGTCACGGTCGTCCAGCAAGACGTCGAAGCCGGCGGCGGAAAGTTCAGCATACAACGTATCGGCGGCCGTTTTAACCAGCTCGCTCTTGCCGTAGCCGATCGCCACAATCACCAGCAAGAACGGTGCCAGCATCGTCGGCCAGATGATGCCGCGTTCGTCGTGGTTCTGCTCGATGGCCGAGGCCACGATGCGCGATACGCCGATGCCGTAGCAGCCCATTTCCAGCGCCTGCGCCTTGCCGGCCTCGTCCAGATAGGTGGCGTTCATGGCCTGGGAATATTTGTTGCCGAGCTGGAACACATGGCCGACCTCGATGCCGCGGCACAGTAGCAGGGTGCCCTGGCCGTCCGGGCTGGGGTCGCCCGGGCTGACATTCCTTATATCGGCCACCCGATCAGGTTCCTGCAGGTCGCGGCCGAAATTGACCCCGGCGAGGTGGAATTTGGGCTTGTTGGCGCCACAGACGAAATCGCTCATCGCGGCGACCGTGCGGTCGGCGATGACCCTGATTTTGGCGCGGTCGATGCCGACCGGGCCGAGGAAACCGGGCGGACAGTCGAAGGCGGCGCGGATTTCGGCTTCATTCGCCAGGCGGAAATCCGCCAGGCCGTCGAGCTTGCCGAGCTTGACTTCGTTCAGCATGTGATCGCCGCGCAGCAGCAGGACGACCATCGCGTCGCCGGCCATGATGGCGATCAGCTTGACGGTGCGGGCGAGCGGGATGTCGAGCAGCGCGGCGACGTCCTCGCAGGTGGTCTGCTTCGGCGTGTCGACCTCGCGCAGCGCTTCGGCCGGCGCGGCGCGCGGCGCGGCGGGGGCGAGCGCCTCGGCCAGCTCGACGTTGGCGGCGTAGCCGGAATCCGGGCAGTAGGCGATCAGGTCCTCGCCGGAGTCGGCCAGCACGTGGAATTCGTGCGAGGCCGAGCCGCCGATGGCGCCGGTGTCGGCGGCCACCGGGCGAAAGCTCAGCCCCAGCCGGGTGAAAATCCGCCCGTAGGCGTCGTACATGGTTTGGTAGGTGGCAGCGAGGCTGTCGCGGCTGGCGTGGAAGGAATAGGCGTCCTTCATCAGGAATTCGCGCGCGCGCATGACGCCGAAGCGCGGCCGGATCTCGTCGCGGAACTTCATCTGGATCTGGTAGAAATTCAGCGGCAGCTGGCGGTAGCTCTTGATTTCGCGGCGGGCGACGTCGGTGATGACCTCCTCGTGGGTCGGGCCGAAGCAGAAATCGCGCTGGTGGCGGTCCTTGATCTTCAGCATCTGCGGGCCGAACACCGCCCAGCGCCCGGTTTCCTCCCACAGTTCGGCCGGCTGCACCGCCGGCATCAGGAGCTCGATCGCGCCGGCACGGTTCATCTCCTCGCGAACCACCGCCTCGACCCGGCGCAATACGCGCAGGCCCAGTGGCATCCAGGTATACAGGCCCGAGCCCAGGCGTTTGATCAGGCCGGCGCGCAGCATCAGCTTGTGGCTGACGAGTTCGGCCTCGGAAGGGGCTTCCTTGATGGTGGAAATGAAGAACTGGCTGGCGCGCATGGTGGAATAATCGGGACGAAAACGCGCATTTTAGCGTGCGGACGGGTAGCCATCCCAGAAACCGCAGTTGACCGCTTACTCTCCTCAACGATTTTTTCACATGCGTATCATCTGCCCTTCGGCTGAGATCATCCGCTGACCAAGTTCGCTATGCACCTGCTGATACGCCTGGACACGCGCCTGCCTTTGTCGCTCGTCGTTGCAGGCAATAAGCCTGCGGCCTCCTCGCTTCGCGGCAGTCGCATGCCCAGACGCACCATCAGATGCATCCAACTGCGATTTCTAGGATGATTCGCGCTCGATTTTGGAGTGAAATGGCAATGCGCCTGAAATTTGGTAAACGCCGGGCAGCCGACGACGGGCTGGAAGTGACCGAGGAACGCGGGGTGCGCACATTGCATCTGGGCAGCCAGGCGATCCAGAGCCGGATGCGGCTGTCGCGGCCGTGGGACCTGGAGCTGGCGTATACCCGCGCGATGATGGGCTTCCTGCTGTTCAACGCGGCGCCGCAGAACGTGCTGATGATCGGCCTCGGTGGCGGCTCGCTCGCCAAATACATCCGCAAGCAGCGCCCGCAGACGCATATCACCGCGGTGGAAATCGACCCGCGGGTGATCGCCGCCGCGCGCACCCATTTCGACCTGCCGGCGGACGACGCCACCCTCGACGTGATCGAGGCCGACGGCGCGCTGTATGTGCGGCAGCACCCCGGCAGCGCCGACGTCATCCTGCTCGACGGCTTCGATGCCGGCAATCAGGTTGCCGAACTGGCGACGCAGACTTTCTATACAGCCTGCCGCCGCGTGCTGAAACCGGGCGGCGTGCTGGTGGTGAACCTGTGGGGCCGCGACAGCGACTTCGCCGAGTATTTTGCGCGGCTGACGCGCGCCTTCGACGGCGAGGTCGGCTGGATCTCGGTGCAGGACAAGACCAATGTCATCGTGTTTGCGTTTGCCGAGCCGGGCGGCCCCGCCCGGCTCGACGCCGCGCGGCCGCAGCTGGCAGATTTATCGAAGCGCTGGGGCCTCGATCTGCGCGCCTTTGCGCACACCTTTCAGTGGGCGGAGGGCATCGCGCCGCTGCTGAAATAGGTCGCCTTGTCGAGGCGGTGCAGGTGTACGCTTTCATCGTCCGAGCCTGAAGCCAGCGTGCGCCCATCGGGGCTGAAGCGGATCACCGCGCCGCACAAGGCGTGCGCCTGATAGCGTTTCACCACGCTGAAGTCGGTGGTGTCGAGGACGCGGATCGCGGAATCGGTGTGTCGCCCCAGCGTGGCCAGATGGCGGCCGTCCGGGCTGAAGGCGAGCGAGGTCAGCAGGCCGTTGTGCTCGGTCGGAATGGAACGCCGGCTGCCGCTCACCACATCCCACACGCTCAGGCGGAACCAGCTGCCGGCCGCCAGCATGCGGCCATCCGGGCTGAACTGCAGGTCGTGCGGCGCGTGCGGGGTGGCCAGGGTTTGGCGCGGCGTCAATATCGCATCCAGCACCAGGATGCGGTCCTTGAGTCCGACCGCCAGATAGGCGCCGTGCGCGCTGAGCGCGACCACGCTGGCGTCCAGCGCAAGCTCACGCAGCGGGTCCAGCATGTTCTGAGACCAGATGCGCACGCTGCCGTCGGCATGGCCGCTGACCACCTGGCCCTGGAACAGCGCCAGCGCCGTCACCTCTGTGCCATCGCGTTGCGCCTGGATGCGGCCGTCATGCCACAGGATCAGCCGGCCATCGTCGCTGCCGCTGACAAAATCGCCGGAGGGCAGGGGCAGAATGGCGCGCACCGCGCGCCGGTGGCCGCGCAGTTCGGCGAGCGGTTTCCGGGTGGCGGCATCCCACAGCCGGATGTCGCCCAGGAAGCCCCCGCTGATGAAACGCTGCCCATCCGTGGTGTAGGCGAGGGCAGTGGTGCCGAATTCATGGATTTCCGCCAGCACATGATCCGGCCGCTCGGCCGTCATCAGATTCGAACACCCCGACAAAAAATTAATTAAAACAATGCTTAACAGAAGATTTCTGGCCACGGCAGGTTTGCAATTTCCAGTGGGTGTGAAAGAATGCAGGCAATCGAACTTTATTGATGGTGGCGGCCATGATCGACCGAGAAGGGTACCGCCCGAACGTAGGCATTATATTGTGCAACGCGCACAACCAGGTCTTCTGGGGCAAGCGCGTCAACCAGCACGCCTGGCAGTTTCCCCAAGGCGGAATCAATGCGGGGGAAACGCCGGAACAGGCCATGTTCCGGGAACTGGAAGAAGAAGTGGGCCTGCAGCCCGCGCATGTGCGCATTCTTGGGCGCACACGCGAATGGCTGCGCTACGACGTGCCCGCGCACTGGACCCGGCGCGACAGTCGCGGCCTGTATCGCGGCCAGAAGCAGATCTGGTTTTTGCTGAGGCTCACCGGGCGCGACTGCGATGTGTCGCTGCGCGCCAGCGGTCACCCCGAGTTCGACGCCTGGCGCTGGAACGAGTACTGGGTGTCGATGGAGTCGGTGGTCGACTTCAAGCGCGAGGTCTACCGACTGGCGCTTGAAGAGCTTGAACGCTATCTGCACAAGGATGGGCAGTCCATCCGGCAACGCACGCGGCTCCAGTGCGAGCGGCGTAGCGGACTGGCCGACCTGCGGTTGAAAACCTGAATCCGGACTGCGGGAGGCGTGATGAAGATCCGCATTCATGCTTCGACCCCGCTGACCGCTGGCGCGGTACCCGGTGTGCCGCTATGGCAGCTGGCGCCCACGCACGATGCCAGCGGACATCTGCTGACGGACTTCATGATGCTGATCCCTCGCCTGCGCTCGCGGCCGTCGACCGAGATCGAGCGTACTTCGCACGAGATCCAGACCGTGCTGTCGCTGCACCAGGATGTCGTGTTTGCCGATCTCAACCTGAAACTCAACCTGCTGTGGGTCTCGCTGCGACCAAGGCCGGGCGCGATCAGTGAACTCGTCGCAGCGATTCGCCTGCGCGTGCCCGAGGCGGTTCTGGTGGGGCATCACACCGACCTTCGGTAACGGCTGTCAGCCGGGCCTGTCCCGGGCACGGGCAAATAGCCCTGCAAATTGCATGGAAACCCGCGTCTTTTCTTGTCCCGGCGTTCGCGAAAAGCGCCAGACTTCGTTAAAATGCGCGATTGCTAATCAACCTGCTGGAGCAACCATGGCCGTTTCTGAACTTCAAGTGCAAACCGCACTGAAAGCGTTGGTCGATCCCAACACGCACAAGGATTACGTCTCGACCAAATCCGCTCGCAACATCAAGATCGACGGCGGCGCCGTCTCGGTCGACATCCTGCTGAGCTACCCGGCGCAAAGCCAGCTCGACGCCATCAAGCAACAAGTCGAGACCGCGCTGAAAGGCATCGACGGCGTCACCGCCGCCACCGCCAACGTCAGCTTCAAGATCGTTTCACATAGCGTGCAGCGTGGCGTGAAGCTGATCCCCAATGTCAAGAACATCATCGCCGTCGCGTCCGGCAAGGGCGGCGTCGGCAAGTCCACCACCGCCGTCAACCTGGCGCTGGCGCTGGCCGCCGAAGGCGCGCGCGTCGGCATGCTGGATGCCGACATCTACGGCCCGTCGCAGCCGACCATGCTTGGCATTACCGACAAGCCCGAATCGACTGACGGCAAGAACCTCGAGCCGCTGATCGGCCACGGCATCCAGGCGATGTCGATCGGCTTCCTGATCGACGTCGAAACCCCGATGGTGTGGCGTGGCCCGATGGTCACGCAGGCGCTGGAGCAACTGCTCAACAACACCAACTGGAGCGAACTCGACTATCTGGTAGTGGACCTGCCGCCGGGCACCGGCGACATCCAGCTGACGCTGGCGCAGCGCGTGCCGGTGACCGGCGCGGTGATCGTCACCACACCGCAGGACATCGCGCTGATCGACGCGCGCAAGGGCCTCAAGATGTTTGAGAAGGTCGGCATCCCCATCATCGGCGTGGTCGAGAACATGAGCCTGCACATCTGCTCGAACTGCGGCCACGAAGAGCGCATCTTTGGCGAAGGCGGCGGCGAGCGCATGTGCAAGGACTACAACGTCGAGTTTCTCGGCGCGCTGCCGCTCGACGGCGCGATCCGTGCCGACACCGATTCCGGCAAGCCCTCGGTGGTGTCCGATCCGGATGGCCGCGTGACCGACATCTACAAGCAAATCGCGCGCCGGGTCGCAGTCAAGATTGGCGAAACCGCGGTGGATCATTCCAACAAATTCCCCAACATCGTCATTTCCAACACCTGATGAGCATCAAGTCCGACCGATGGATCCGCCGCATGGCGGCTGAGCAGAACATGATCGAACCGTTCGAACCGGGGCAGATCAAACAGGCCAACGGCCGCTCCATCGTGTCGTACGGCACGTCGAGCTACGGCTACGACGTGCGCTGTGCCGACGAATTCAAGCTGTTCACCAACATCAATTCCACCATCGTCGATCCCAAGGCGTTCGATCCGAACTCCTTCGTCGAGGTCAAGGGCGAGTCCTGCATCATCCCGCCCAATTCCTTTGCGCTGGCGCGCACCGTGGAATACTTCCGTATCCCGCGCAACGTACTCACCATCTGTCTCGGCAAAAGCACCTACGCGCGCTGCGGCATCATCGTCAACGTGACGCCGCTCGAGCCCGAGTGGGAAGGCCACGTGACGCTGGAGTTTTCCAACACCACGCCGCTGCCGGCACGGATCTACGCCAACGAGGGCGTGGCGCAGATGCTGTTCCTCGAGTCCGACGAAGTGTGCGAAATCTCGTACCGCGACCGCGGCGGCAAATACCAGGGTCAGATCGGCGTGACCCTGCCCAAAATTTAACGCCACTGGTTCCCGGTCGACGTACAATCCGCGTTTTTTCCACGCTCAGACTCAGGAGCCGCCATGCGCTTCCGTTTTCCCGTTGTCATCATTGACGAAGACTTCCGTTCCGAGAACGCCTCGGGACTGGGCATCCGCACGCTCGCCGAGGCGATTGAGAAGGAAGGCATGGAGGTGCTGGGCGTCACCAACTTCGGCGACCTGACCTCGTTCGCCCAGCAGCAGGCGCGCGCATCGGCCTTCGTGCTGTCGATCGACGACGAGGAACTGGCGGGCAGTGACGAGGATACGAGCAAGGCGCTGCAAAAGCTGCGCGCCTTCGTCGAGGAAGTGCGCTTCCGCAACGCCGAGATCCCGATCTTTCTGCACGGCGAAACCCGCACCGCGCGGCATATCCCGAACGACATCCTGCGCGAGTTGAACGGCTTCATCCACATGCTGGAAGACACGCCGGAATTTCTCGCCCGCTATATCGGCCGCGAGGCGCGCGCCTACCTCGATTCGCTGGTGCCGCCGTTCTTCCGCGCGCTGACCCATTACGCGGCGGACGGCTCGTATTCGTGGCACTGTCCCGGCCATTCCGGCGGCGTCGCGTTCCTGAAGTCGCCGATCGGCCAGATGTTCCACCAGTTCTTTGGTGAGAATCTGCTGCGTGCCGACGTCTGCAATGCGGTCGACGAACTCGGGCAGCTGCTCGATCACACCGGGCCGGTGGGGGCGTCGGAGCGCAACGCGGCGCGCATCTTCAATTGCGATCACCTGTTCTTCGTCACCAACGGCACTTCGTCGTCGAACAAGATGGTGTGGCACGCCACCGTCGCGCCGGGTGACATCGTCGTGGTCGATCGCAACTGCCACAAGTCGATTCTGCACGCGATCATCATGTGCGGCGCGATCCCGATTTTCCTGACGCCGACGCGCAACCACTACGGCATCATCGGGCCGATTCCGCTGGACGAATTTCGGCCGGAAAACATCGAGAAGAAGATCGCTGCGCATCCGTTCGCCAAGGACGTGAAGCGCAAGCCGCGCATCCTCACCATCACCCAGTCGACCTACGACGGCATCCTCTATAACGTCGATATGATCAAGGAGCTGCTGGGCGATTACATCGACACCTTGCATTTCGACGAAGCCTGGCTGCCGCACGCGACCTTCCATGATTTCTACCGCGGCATGCACGCCATCGGCAAGGACCGTCCGCGCGCAAAGGATGCGCTGGTGTTCGCCACCCAGTCGACGCACAAGCTGCTGGCAGGTCTCTCGCAGGCCTCGCAGATCCTGGTGCAGGACTCGGAGACGCGCAAGCTCGACTTCACCCGCTTCAACGAAGCCTATCTGATGCACACCTCGACCTCGCCGCAGTACGCGATCATCGCCTCGTGCGACGTGGCGGCGGCGATGATGGAGCCGCCCGGCGGCCCCGCGCTGGTCGAGGAATCGATCAAGGAAGCGCTCGATTTCCGCCGCGCCATGCGCAAGGTCGACGAGGAATTCGGCGATTCCTGGTGGTTCAAGGTGTGGGGCCCGCAGAAGCTGGCCGAGGAGGGGGTGGGCGACCGCGAGGACTGGATGCTCGCGGCCGGCGAGCGCTGGCACGAGTTCGGCAACCTCGCGCCCGGCTTCAACCTGCTTGACCCGATCAAGGCCACGGTCATCACCCCGGGGCTGGACATGGACGGCGCGTTTGCCGACTGGGGCCTGCCGGCCGCGATCGTCACCAAGTACCTGGCCGAGCACGGCGTCATCGTGGAAAAGACCGGACTGTATTCCTTCTTCATCATGTTCACCATCGGCATCACCAAGGGCCGCTGGAACACGCTGGTGACCGCGCTGCAGCAGTTCAAGGCCGACTACGACGAGAACCAGCCGCTGTGGCGCGTGCTGCCCGAATTCATCGAGAAGCATCCGCGCTACGAAAAAACCGGCCTCAAGGATCTGTGCGACCAGATCCACGCCATCTACAAGGCCAATGATGTGGCGCGCCTGACCACCGAAATGTATTTGTCGGAAATGGCGCCGGCGATGAAGCCGGCCGATGCGTTCGCCAAAATGGCGCACCGCGAGATCGAGCGCGTCGAGATCGACAAGCTCGAAGGCCGCATCACCGCGATGCTGGTGACGCCTTATCCGCCGGGCATTCCGCTGCTGATTCCGGGCGAGCGCTTCAACAGCACCATCGTGCGCTACCTGCAGTTCACCCGCGAATTCAACGAGCGCTTTCCCGGCTTCGAAACCGACGTGCACGGCCTGGTCGAGGACGTGGTCGACGGCAAGGCCAAATATTTCGTCGATTGCGTGATGTGAGCCGACGCCGGGCGCGGCGACCGGCTTGATTTGTCAGGCAAAAAGCGTATGATTCGCAGTCCCCGGTTTGCCGGGGATTGTTTTTTGGCCCCGGCTTTGCGGCTGGGGTCGATACCCACCTTGCTCCACCGCACCGCAGCGGGGGGCTGAACCGAAAGGAAACTTGATGCGGCATTACGAAATCGTATTTATCGTCCATCCCGATCAGAGCGAGCAGGTGCCCGCGATGATCGAGCGTTACAAAAGCAATATCACCACGCGCGGCGGCAGCGTCCACCGTCTGGAAGACTGGGGCCGCCGCCAGATGGCCTACCCGATCCAGAAGGTCCACAAGGCCCACTACGTGCTGATGAACATCGAGTGCGACCAGGAAGCGCTGGACGAGCTCGAGCATGGCTTCAAGTTCAACGATGCCGTGCTGCGTCATCTGACCGTCAAGCGCGACGATGCAGTGACCACGGCCTCGCCGATGATGAAGGAAGAAAAGTCGCGCGACATGCTGGACAGCGCCAAGCCCGAAGGCGCCAAGCCGGAAGCGGCGGCCGAAGCGCCTGCTGCAGCCTGAGCGAGTGCCGGGTTGAATGAGCGCCGAGTTGAATGAGTGAATAAGCTGCTCATCAGCGGCGCCCTGATCCAGGTTGATCCTGTACGTTACAGTCCGGCCGGCGTGCCGATTGCCGAAGCGGTGATTCACCACCGCAGCAGTCAGGCAGTGGCAACGCAGGCCCGGCAGGTTGAATGCGAGTTGACGGTGCAGGCGAGCGGATCGCTAGCCGCCCAACTGGCCCAGCTGGCCACCGGAACGCAGGTCAAACTGGAAGGCGCGTTGAATCGGCGCAGCGTGAACAGCCGGCAGCTGATATTGATATTGAATCGAATCGAAAAGGAATAAATCATGGCACGTCCCATGGGTGGCAAATCCGGCGGCAAGTTCGCCAAAAAAGGCGGTCGCGACAGCGGCAACCGGGGTCTCTTCAAGCGTCGCAAGTTCTGTCGCTTCACCGCCGAGAAGGTGGTTGAGGTCGACTACAAGGACATCGACGTGTTGAAGGAATTCATCGCCGAAAACGGCCGCATCATCCCGGCCCGCATCACCGGCACCAAGGCGCACTACCAGCGCCAGCTCTCCACCGCCATCAAGCGCGCGCGCTTCCTGGCGCTGATGCCCTACACCGACCTGCATTAAAAGGAGACGACCATGCAAATCATTCTGATGGACAAAGTCGTCAACCTGGGCAATCTGGGTGACGTGGTCAAGGTGAAAGACGGCTATGCCCGCAACTTTCTGATCCCCACCGGCCGTGCGCGTCGCGCCACGCAAGCCAACATGGAAGCGTTCGCTGCGCAGAAGGCCGAGCTCGAGCGCGTGGCTGCCGAAAAGCTGGCCGACGCCCAGCGCCGCGCCGAAAAGCTGGAAGGCACGAGCGTGACGATTCGCCAGAAGGCCGGTGTCGACGGTCGCCTGTTCGGCTCGATCACCAACGCCGACATTGCCGATGCGCTGAAGGCGCAGGGCCATGACGTGGCGAAGGCCGATGTTCGTTTGCCCGATGGCCCGTTCAAGGCCATTGGCGAATATCCGGTGGTTCTGGGTCTGCACCATGATGCCGTGGCCAATATCACGGTGATGGTGGCTGGCGAACAGTAAGCTGTTCCCTGCCGCAATCGGAAAGGGAGCCTCGCGGCTCCCTTTTTTATTCCCGTCTGTACCGGCTTTATCCACAAGCTTATCCCTTGGTGGCGGGGGAGCGCAGGACTAGAATCCCGCCATGGCCGCTATCCACCCGCTCAATACCCAAACCGACCCCCAGCTCGCGCAGATGCGCCTGCCGCCGCATTCGCTCGAGGCCGAACAGGCCGTGCTGGGCGGCCTGCTGCTCGACAACAGCGCATGGGACCGGATTGGCGATGTGGTGGCGGAAAGCGATTTCTATCGCCAGGACCATCGCCAGATCCTGCGTGCCATCGTGCGGCAGATTGCCGAAAACCGGCCGGCGGACGCGGTGACGGTGTCCGAGGCGCTGCAGTCGATGGGCCAGCTCGAAGGCGTCGGCGGCCTGGCGTATATCGTCGCGCTGGCGAGCAACACGCCGTCGGCGGCCAACATCCGCCGCTATGCCGAAATCGTACGCGAGCGCTCGGTGATGCGCCGGCTGGCCGACGTCGCCACCGGGATTGCCGACACCGCCTATTCGCCGGCCGGGCGCAGCGCATCGCAGCTGCTCGACGAGGCCGAAGCCAAGGTGTTCGAGATTGCCGAATCCGGCAGCCGCGGACAGGCGGGCTTCACCGAAATCAAGCCGCTGTTGAAGGAAGTGGTCGAGCGCATCGACGAGCTCTATCACCGCGACAACGATTCCGGCATCACCGGCGTGCCGAGCGGTTTTCACGATCTCGACCAGAAGACTTCGGGCCTGCAGCCCGGCGACCTCATCATCGTCGCCGGCCGGCCATCGATGGGCAAGACCGCGTTTTCGCTCAACATGGCCGAAAACGTCGCGCTCGACACCGGCCTGCCGGTCGCGGTGTTCTCGATGGAAATGGGGGGCGCCCAGCTGGTGATGCGGATGATCGGTTCGGTCGGCAAGCTCGACCAGCACCGCCTGCGCACCGGCAAGCTGGGCGAGGACGACTGGCAGCGACTGACCTACGCACTGGGCAAGCTCAACGACGCGCCGGTCTTCATTGACGAGACGCCGGGACTCAACGTGCTGGAACTGCGTGCTCGCGCGCGCCGGCTGATGCGACAGTGCGGCAAACTCGGTCTCATCGTGATCGACTACATCCAGCTGATGTCGGCCAGCAGCGCCGGGGAAAACCGCGCGACCGAAATCTCCGAGATCTCGCGTGCCCTGAAGGGCCTGGCCAAGGAACTGCATGTTCCGGTGGTCGCGCTGTCACAGCTGAACCGCGGCCTGGAACAGCGTCCCAACAAGCGTCCGGTGATGTCCGACCTGCGTGAATCCGGCGCCATCGAGCAGGATGCCGACGTCATCCTGTTCATCTACCGCGACGAGGTCTACAACCCCGACACGCAGGACAAGGGCACGGCGGAAATCATCATCAGCAAGCAGCGTAACGGTCCGATCGGCACCGTGCGCCTGGCCTTCATCGGCGAATACACGCGCTTCGAATCCCTGGCCCAGCCAGGCTCGTACTAAGCCCTGCCCATGCGGCCCATCCAGGCGCGAATCTCGATTGGCGCGATGGCGCACAACCTGCGCGTGGCGCGCGCGCACGCAGGCGAGGCGCACGTGTTTGCCGTGGTCAAGGCCAATGCCTACGGCCACGGGTTGTCGCGCGCGCGTCGTGCATTGGCGGCGGCCGACGGCTTTGCCGTGCTGACGCTGGAGGAGGCAGCCAACCTGCGACTGATGGGCGTGGACCAGCCCATCCTGCTGCTGGAGGGGCTGTTCGGTGCAGACGAAATCGCCACCTGCGCCGAGCTCGACCTGTGGCCTGTGCTGCACCATGCGGGACAGCTCGACTGGCTGGCCCAGCAGCCGCCCACGCGTCCGATCCGGGTCTTTCTCAAGTTCGACAGCGGCATGCACCGGCTGGGCTTCCCGCTGGCCGACCATGCGACGGTCGTTGCGCGGGTTAAAAGCCTGCCCGGCGTGGCCGGCATCACGCTGATGACGCACTTCGCCCAGGCGGACGAGGCGGCCGGCATGGACTGGCAGCTGCAGCCTTTCCTGCGCGAGCTGGCCGGCCACGGCCTGCCATGGAGCAGCGCCAATTCGGCGGCGCTGCTGCGCCATCCGGCCAGCTGCGGCGCCTGGGTGCGGCCGGGCATCATGCTGTATGGCGCCTCGCCGTTTGCCGACGTGCCGGCCGAGCAGCTGGGCTTGCGCCCGGCGATGACACTGCAGTCGGAAATCATCAGCGTGCAGACCGTGCAGCCGGGCGAGGGCGTGGGCTATGGCCAGCTGTTCCGGGCCGACCGTACGATGCGGGTTGGCGTCGTCGCCTGCGGCTACGCGGACGGCTACCCGCGCCACGCACCGACGGGTACGCCGGCGCGGGTCAATGGCCGCCCCAGCCAAACCCTGGGACGGGTGTCGATGGACATGCTGTGCGTGGACCTGAGCGAATGCGCAGACGCCGGGGTGGGGAGTCCCGTGGTGCTGTGGGGGGACGGCGTGCCGGTGGACGCGGTGGCCGCGGCCGCTGGCACCAGCAGCTATGAACTGCTGTGCGCGCTGGCGGCGCGGGTGCCGGTCGAAGAGTTCGATTAGACGCGGCTAGTGGGTGGTGCCGAACGAAGGGTCGCGCGTGCCCGGCGGCAGCGGCAGCCCGGCATAGCGGCTGGCCTGGGCGATCGGCCCGTGCGGGAAAAGCGTGTATAGAAAGCGGTGCCCGCCCATGCCGGCGAACTCGCTCTCCAGCGACTGCATCAGCATGCGCGCATTGATCGTGCCGCCATGGTCGGCATAGCAGTCGCGCAGATAGCGGATCATGCCGAGGTGCGCGTCGGTCAGCTCCAGGCCGTCGGCACGGGCCATTTCAATCGCCTGTTGTTCCGTCCAGTGATCCAGCTCGATAAGGTGACCGCGCATCGCGGGATCGGCGTGCGCCTGCGCCATCATTTTGTTGATGTCCAGCATGACAGTCTCCTGCGTGAAGGGCTTTTTTTATAGGCCGCCCACGCCTGAAAACCAAGCGGATCATGATACGGAAACAGGCAGGGTGGCCATGAAAAAGCCGGGCGCCCCCGGCTTTTTCATGGCTCGAATTTCATGGCGTGGAAGCGGCTACGGTAAAACACTCCAGATGGCGATCGCCCTGAATGAAGGCCGTGCAACCCTGCGCTGCCACCGCGGCATGCAGGGCCGTGGAAAACGCCGCCACGTCGGCAATGCCTTCGTACACTTCCATCCAGGTCGACGCGTCGTCGCAGCGCTGCAGCCGCCGCGGCGGGGTGAGGCAATGTGCCGCCATCGTGCCCAGCAGCGCATCGATTCGCGCGGCAGCAAGCTGGGCCTGCGCGGGGTCGATGCGGTAGTAGACGTAGATGGATGCCACCTATTCGGGCAGTGCGTAGGGCAGCGGCTTCATCTGCAACGCGGCGCCGTCGGCGGCTTTCAGGTGCAGGGTGTGCGTGTTCGCACTCTCGACCTGCGCCACCGCCAGCAGGTCGAAGCCGCCGGCCGGTGCCGGCGCGGCGTTGACCACGGTGCCGATGGCCTGGCCCTCGATGTCGGCGCTGTATAGGCTGTCGCCCGGCGCAGCCTCGGCATCCACGTGTGCCAGGAACATGCGCCGCTTGAGCTTGCCCAGGTACTGGCTGCGCGCGACGATTTCCTGGCCGGGGTAGCAGCCCTTCTGGAAGCTGACGCCGCCGATCACTTCGAGGTTGACCATTTGCGGCACGAACTGCTCCTGCGTCGCGGCAACGATCATCGGAATGCCGGCGTTGAGCCTGAGCCAGTCCCATACCGGGGCGCCCACCGGGGTGGCCGTCTGGCGCAGCGTCTGCCACACCGCGGCAGCGCGCTCCGGGACGATCGCCAGCACGAACTTGTCCTCGCCGACGCGAATCACCCGGCCGGCTTCGCTGGCGGCCGAGCGCATCGCGGCGTCCGGCATCACGCCCATCGCGGCGCTGACCGCTGCCTGCGCCTGCTTGCCGGCCACCACCAGCCGCACGTATTCGTCGCTGGCGTCGCGGCCCTGCACCTTGGCGCGCAGGATGAACATGGTCAGGCGCTTCAGCACGCTGGGCAGGATGTCGCCCGACAATTGCAGGCAATAGTCCTCACCCTGTCGCCACAGCAGGAAATTGCCAAGCAGACGCCCCTTGGGGCTGCAGTAGCCGTTCCACTGCGCGGCA
Organism: uncultured Thiobacillus sp.; assembly: GCA_964623745.1. Classification (GTDB taxonomy): domain Bacteria; phylum Pseudomonadota; class Gammaproteobacteria; order Burkholderiales; family Thiobacillaceae; genus Thiobacillus. Next base: position 27,505 of record CAZUVC010000006.1, read on the forward strand.
TCGGCGTGCAGGCTGCGCACGTCGTTGGTCAGCTGACCCTGCAGGAAGGTCGCAGCTTCTTCGCCACGAAACGCAATGACGCCAAGTTGCGACAGATCCGCCACAATGGTGCCGCTGGCCGCGGCGGCGCGCTCGGTGGCCGTGTCGCCATAATTCAGCACGGTGGCGTGGTCGATAACCGCGTCTTGCGATTGCAGAAAGGTTTTCCAGGATTCGATCACGATACGGTCCAGTCAAGAGGGGGGGCGATGAAGCCCAAAAGTGTACACGCTGATGCGCGAGATTGAGCTCAAACCCTCACGGCGACTGGGGTGGTTGCAGGTGGGCATGGCCGCGCTTGCGCTCTTGGCCGTGGGCCTGGCTGCGCTGCCGGCAGGTTGGAAACTGGCGCTGGGCGCAGGGGTGATCGGGCTGGCCGGGTGGTCGGCACGCCGTACGGCGCCCGTCACCCGCCTGCGCATCGGCGCGGACGGCGAACTGCAATGCCAGGACGCGGCAGGCGAATGGCGGGCGATGGCGGTGCTGGGCGACAGCTTTGTGTCGCCGGTACTGATCGTCCTGCGATATCGGGACGGCGGCGGCGCGGTGCGGACACGTACCCTGCTGCCGGACAGCGCAGCGGCCGACGACCTGCGGCGCCTCAGGGTGTCGCTTCGCTGGGCGCGCCACACACGCTCGGACACAACAGCCCTGGGTGCGGGTTGAGCACCGTGTTGCCGGCGATCGGCAGCGTGTCGGGATAGTCGCGGCTGTAGTGCAGGCCGCGGCTTTCCTGCCGCAACTGCGCGCTGCGGATGATCAGGTCGGCGCTTAGCACCAGGTTGCGCAGCTCGATCAGGTCGTTGCTGACGCGAAAATGGCGGTAGAACTCGTCGATTTCGGCGCGCAGCAGGCGGATGCGGTGCGCTGCCCGGGTCAGCCGCTTGTTGGTGCGCACGATGCCGACGTAGTCCCACATGAAGCGGCGCAGCTCGTCCCAGTTGTGCGAGATCACCACTTCCTCGTCCGGATCGGTGACGCGTGAGGCGTCCCAGTCCGGCAGATCGAGCACCGGCGCGGGCGGGGTGGCGAGGATGTCGGCGGCAGCGGCGTGGCCGAACACCAGGCATTCGAGCAGCGAGTTGGACGCCAGCCGGTTGGCGCCGTGCAGACCGGTAAACGTGACCTCGCCCACCGCATGCAGGTTGCACAGGTCGGTGCGCGCGTTGAGGTCGGTCACCACGCCGCCGCAGGTGTAGTGCGCGGCCGGCACCACCGGAATGGGCTGCGTGGTGATGTCGATGCCCAGTTCGAGGCAGCGGCGGTGGATGGTGGGGAAGTGCTCGCGAATAAAGTCGGCCGGCTTGTGACTGATGTCGAGGTAGACGCAGTCGATGCCGCGCTTTTTCATTTCGAAGTCGATCGCGCGCGCCACCACGTCGCGCGGCGCGAGTTCGGCGCGCTCGTCGTGCAGGTGCATGAAGCGGCTGCCGTCGGGCAGCAGCAGATGGCCGCCCTCGCCGCGCACCGCTTCGCTGATCAGGAAGGACTTGGCGTGCGGGTGGTACAGGCAGGTCGGGTGGAACTGCACGAATTCGAGATTGGCCACTCGGCAGCCGGCGCGCCACGCCATCGCGATGCCGTCGCCGGTCGAGGTGTCCGGGTTGGTGGTATAGAGATAGACCTTGCCGGCGCCGCCGGTAGCAAGCACGGTGTGGCCGGCGGCGAAGGTCTCGACCTCCCCGCTGCCCTTGTTCAACGCATAGGCGCCGTGGATCTGCCGTGCCTTGCCGCCGGCGCGCTTGCCGGTGATGAGGTCGATGGCGACGTGCTGCTCGAAGGTGTCGATATTGGGGTGGGCGCGCACCCGGTCGAGCAGGCTGGTCTGCACCGCATGGCCGGTGGCATCGGCCGCGTGCACGACGCGGCGGCGGGAATGCCCGCCTTCGCGCGCCAGATGCAGGCCGCCGGGCGCCTGCGGATCGGGGGTGAAGGTGACGCCGCTGGCGGTCAGCCAGGCGATCATCTCGCTCGCACGGCTGGCCACCAGGCGGGTGACGGCCTCGTCGCACAGGCCGGCACCGGCCACCAGGGTGTCGTGCACGTGGGCCTCGATCGAATCGCCGCTGTCGACCGCTGCCGCGATACCGCCCTGCGCCCAGTCGCTGGCGCCATCGGTCATCTCGCGCTTGGTGACGATGGCGATGCGGCGCTGGTCGGCGAGCCTGAGCGCGGTGGTCAGCGCGGCGAGGCCGCTGCCGAGGATGAGGACGTCGTGTCTGTGCATGGTCGCCGGCGATAATAGCAGGCCCGAATATGGCGCGCTCATCCGGGACCGTCCCGGGGTGAACTTTTTGCCCGGGGCTGGCTCCCATAGCCAGGAAGTTGCGGTCACGTATACTTTCGACAATCAATAAGAAGCTGCAGGGAGTTATGTCGGACCGCGAACTGGATCAGGTATTGGTCGAACGCGCCCAACAGGGCGACAAACGTGCGTTCGAGCTATTGGTGATCAAATATCACCGCAAGCTCGGACGGCTGCTGTCGCGCATGGTGCGCGATGCGGCGGAGGTGGAAGACATTACGCAGGAAGCGTTCATCAAGGCCTATCGTGCGTTGCCGGGCTTTCGTGGCGAGAGCGCGTTCTACACCTGGCTGTATCGAATCGCCGTCAACACCGCGAAGAACTATCTGGTGGCGCACAAGCGCCAGCCAGTGTCGAGCGATGTGCAGGCGGAAGACGCGGAGAATTATGAAGAAGGCGACCTGCTGCGCGATATCGCGACGCCGGAAGCGGAACTCCAGAGCAAGCAGATCGCCAAAGCAGTCAACGAGGCGGTCGACGCGCTGCCCGAGGAGTTACGGACAGCCATCACGCTGCGCGAAATCGAAGGCATGAGCTACGAAGAAATCGCGCAGATGATGGAATGTCCGATCGGTACCGTGCGCTCGCGGATTTTTCGTGCGCGCGAGGCCATTGCGGAAAAAATTCGCCCGATGCTGGGCACCAGTCTGGATAAAAGGTGGTAATCATGTCAGCGCTTCGCAAACCCGACCCCCATTCCCCGGTTCAACCTGACGATGGTCTGCAGATGCTGTCTGCTGCGCTCGACGGCGAGGCAACGCAAACCGAGACCGAAGCTTGCATGGCGGCCCTGAAACAGGACGGCAGCCTGCGCCAGACCTGGTCGGACTACCATCTGGTTGGTGACCTGATGCGCGGCGTGGCGCCGCTGCAGGAGGACTTCATGGCTCGCTTCTCGGCGCAACTTGCGGACGAACCGACCGTGCTCGCACCGCGCCGCAGCGTGTGGCCGCAGCGTGTGGCCGTGGCCTCGTTTGCCTCGCTGGCGGTGTGGGGCATGGTTTCCCTGACCGGCCTGATGTCGGAGGCGCCGGTCACCGCGCCGCTGGCGGTGGCGCCGGGCTTTCAGCCGGCGGTGCTGGCAGCGGATGAAGCGCGCGACGACGCCCGCTATGCGGCCTATATGGTGGTGCACCAGGAATTCGCCCCGATGGCGGTGGCGTCGCCCTACCAGCGTGTGATGGCGACTTCCGCGGAGTCCCGCTGATGCAGGCGCTGTTGGGCGGCTGGATGGGTCGATGGGCGTTCGGATTTGCCGGGCTGGTGCTGGCCTCGGGCGTGGCGCGTGCCGATACGGCCGCGCTTGAATGGCTCAACCGGGCCGTCGCCGCGGCCAAACAGCAGAACTACAGCGGCGTGTATGTCTATCACCACGGCGAGCATGTCGAGGTGTTGCGGGTCATGCACCGTACCGATGCCAACGGCGAACTGGAAAAGGTCGAGGTGCTGGACGGCGCACCGCGCCAGTTCCTGCGCGTCAACAACGACGTATACTGCCATCTGCCGGACGGCAAGAACGTGCGGCTGGAGCGCAATACGCTGCGCCGTTTCTTCCCGGCCCTGCTGCCTGCGCAGCCGGCCAGCCTGCTCGAGCATTACGATGCCCGGCTCGGCGGCACCGAGCGCGTGGCGGGACGGCTGTGCCAGGTGGTGACGCTGCAGCCGCGCGACGGCTACCGCCATGCCTACAACCTGTGGCTGGACAAGCGGACCGGCCTGCCGCTCAAATCACGCATGGTCAACGACAGCGGCACCGTGGTGTCGATGTATGTCTTTTCCGAAATCCAGATCGGCAAGGTCCCCGATGCCCAGCTCTTCCGAAATGACCTGAAGGGCAAGCTGGTCCAGAAGGCCAGCCTCGACCAGGCGGCCGAAAGCAGCTGGAACGTGACGCCGCCGCCGGGTTATGCGCGGGTGCAGGAAGCGAAGCGTTCTTTGCCGGGCAAGGCGGCGCCGGTGACCCATCTGGTCTTTACCGATGGCCTGAGCGTGCTGTCGATGTTCATCGAACCGGTCGACCCCCAGGCGCAACGCCTGCAGGGGTTGTCTGTCGAAGGGGTGATCGGCGTCTATGCGCGTGAAGTCGACGGCCACACCGTGACCACCCTGGGCGAAGTCCCGAGCATGGCCCTGATCGAGACCGGCAACTCGGTGAAGCAGAAATAGGCAGTCCACCCATGCTGGAACAAACCGCCGAAGTCGTCAGAAGTGCCGCCGACGGCATCTGGGTGCGTGCGGTCGAGCCTTCGGGCTGCGCCACCTGCGGCGGCCAGGGATGCGCCTCGCGCCGCATCGCCGAACTGTTCCAGCGCAAACCCCGTCAGTTTCTGGTCGATTGCGACCTGTCCCTGTCCCCGGGGGACCGCGTCGTGATCGGCATCCCGCGCGGCAGTGTGCTCCGGAGTGCCGTGCGCGCCTATGGCCTGCCGCTGGGCCTGATGCTTGCGGGCGCCCTGCTGGCGCAGGCCCTTGTGCCCGGCGACGCTGCGGCGCTTGGCGGTCTGCTGATCGGCGGCGCGGTGGCCTGGCTGATCGCCCGGGGCGGACGTGCGGCGCGGCCGATGGTGCTGCGACGCGAAAGCGACAACTCGATACAGATGAGGAAAGGATGATCATGATGCGAGCAGCTTTGACTACGACCGCGCTGGTGTTTGCGCTGTCGGCACCGGCGTCGGCGCGTGAGGTGATGGATGTGGCCGACCTGGTCGAGCAGCATGGCCCGGCGGTGGTCAACATCAGCACCACCAAGCTGGTCAAGCGCGGTGCCGAGAATTTCCCGTTTGCCCTGCCCAATGACGAGGAAATGCAGGAGTTCTTCCGCCGCTTTTTTCCGGGGATGCCGGGCGCGCCCGGCGCGCGCGGACCCGTTCAGGAAATCCCCGCACGCGGCGCCGGCTCCGGCTTCATCGTCAGCAACGACGGCTATATCCTGACCAATGCGCACGTGGTGCGCGGTGCCGACGAGGTCGAGGTCAAGCTGATCGACAAGCGCACCTTCAGCGCCAGGGTGATCGGCGCCGACAGCCGGACGGACGTGGCCGTGATCAAGATCACCGCCGGCAACCTGCCCCGGGTCAAGCTGGGCGACCCCGCCAAACTGCGCGTCGGCGAGGCGGTGGCGGCGATCGGGTCGCCGTTTGGCTTCGAGAATTCGGTCACCGCCGGCATCGTCTCCGCCAAGGGCCGCTCGCTGCCGTCGGAAAGCTACGTGCCCTATATCCAGACCGACGTGCCGATCAACCCCGGCAATTCGGGCGGACCGCTGTTCAACATGCGCGGCGAAGTGGTCGGCATCAATTCGCAGATCTACAGCCGCAGCGGCGGCTACCAGGGCGTCTCGTTCGCGATTCCGATCGACGTGGCGATGGAAGTCGTCGAGCAACTGAAAGCCGGCGGCAAGGTGTCGCGTGGCTGGCTGGGCGTGGTGATCCAGGAAGTGACGGCCGATCTGGCCGAATCCTTCGGGCTGGATCGCCCGCGCGGCGCGCTGGTGTCGCAGGTGCTGCCCGACAGCCCGGCCGCCCGTGCCGGCCTGCAGGCCTCCGACGTCATCCTCCAGTTCGGCGGCCGCCCGGTGGAGAATTCGGGCGACCTGCCGCGCATGGTCGGCGTGACCAAGCCCGGGACGAAGATTCCGCTGCAGGTCTGGCGCAAGGGCAAGATGCAGACCGTCACGGTGGAACTGCAGGAGCTGCCGGGCGAAGAGGAGGTCGCGGGCAAGGCCGGCAAGACCTATTCGCGCGGCGGGCTGGCGCTGTCCGAACTGACGCCCGAACAGCGGCGCGAGCTCAAGATCGATCACGGCCTGCTGGTGGAAGAGGTGGCCGGCGACGCTGCGCGGGCGGGCATCCGCGTCGGCGACGTGATCCTGGCGGTCAACAACGGCAAGGTTGCCACAGTCGAAGCCTTCCGCAAGGCCATCGCGGCGGTGCCCAAGGGCAAGAGCGCGGCCATCCTGGTGCGGCGCGGCGAGGGCTCGTTGTATGTCCCGCTGAAAATTTCGGGTGAGTAGTCGGACCTTGACGCTTTACACGCGGGCGGGCTGCCCGCTGTGCGAGCACATGGCCGATGCGGTGCGGCCGCTGGCTGAAGCCGACGGACATCGCCTGCTGGCGGTGGATGTGGATGCCGATCCGGCGCTGAAGGCCCGCTATGGCTGGGATGTACCGCTGTTGTTCGACGGCGACGCCGAAATCTGCCGCCACGAGCTCAACCTGCCGGCACTGCGGGAATGGCTGCACCGGAATTCAGGACCCAGCTGACAGCAAAATCCGTTAAAATTCGGGGTCTTATCGAATCCCTGACCGGGCACGGAAGCGTGCCCGTTTTGCTGTGTCCCAGAACCTGATCCGCAATTTCTCCATCATTGCCCATATCGACCACGGCAAGTCCACGCTCGCCGACCGCCTGATCCAGTTTTGCGGCGGCCTGTCCGAGCGCGAGATGGAAGCGCAGGTGCTCGATTCGATGGACCTGGAGAAGGAACGCGGCATCACCATCAAGGCGCAGACCGCCGCGCTGACCTACAAGGCGCAGGACGGTCAGATCTATCGCCTGAACCTGATCGACACGCCCGGCCACGTCGACTTTTCCTACGAAGTCAGCCGCTCGTTGTCCGCCTGCGAAGGCGCGCTGCTGGTGGTCGACGCCTCGCAGGGGGTGGAAGCTCAGACCGTAGCCAACTGCTACACCGCGATCGATCTCGGCGTCGAAGTGATTCCGGTGCTGAACAAGATCGACCTGCCGGCAGCCGACCCCGACCGCGTGGCCGAAGAGATCGAGGACATCGTCGGGCTCGACGCGACCGATGCGGTGCGCGCCTCGGCCAAGTCCGGCATCGGCATCCCCGAAATCCTCGAGGTGGTGGTGAAGCAGGTGCCGCCGCCACGCGGCGACGAGTCCGCACCGCTGAAGGCGCTGATCATCGATTCGTGGTTCGACAACTACGTCGGCGTGGTGATGCTGGTGCGGGTGGTCGACGGCGTGCTCAAACCGAAGGACAAGATCCGCTTCATGGCCAGCGGCGCGCAGCATCTGACCGAGCACGTCGGCGTGTTTACACCCAAGTCGGTCGACCGGCCGCAGTTGTCGGCAGGCGAGGTGGGCTTCGTGATCGCCGGTATCAAGGAACTCAAGTCGGCGCAGGTGGGCGACACCATCACGCTGCTCGACCGCCCCGCCAGCGCGCCGCTGCCCGGCTTCAAGAAAGTGCAATCGCAGGTGTTTGCCGGCCTCTATCCGGTCGAGTCGCACGATTTTGAGAACCTGCGGGATGCGCTGACCAAGCTGCAGCTGAACGACGCGGCGCTGCAGTTCGAGCCCGAGGTGTCGCAGGCGCTGGGCTTCGGCTTCCGCTGCGGTTTCCTTGGCCTCTTGCACATGGACATCGTGCAGGAGCGGCTGGAACGCGAATACAACATGGACCTCATCACCACCGCGCCGGCGGTGGTGTACGAAGTGCTGATGAAGGACGGCACGCTGATCAACGTCGAGAACCCGTTCAAGCTGCCCGAACTGTCCAAGATCGAGGAAATCCGCGAGCCCATCATCACCGCGACGATCTTCGTTCCGGAGGAATTCGTCGGCAACGTCATCACGCTGTGCAACCAGAAGCGTGGCATGCAGCTCGACATGCAATACCACGGCCGCCAGGTCATGCTGCGCTACGACCTGCCGATGAACGAAGTGGTGATGGACTTCTTCGACAAGCTGAAGTCCACCAGCCGCGGCTATGCCTCGCTCGACTACGAATTCAAGGAATACCGCGCCGGCGACCTGGTCAAGCTCGACATCCTGGTCAACAACGAAAAAGTCGACGCGCTGTCGTTGATCGTGCACCGCGCCACCAGCGTCTACCGCGGGCGCGAACTGGCGTCGAAAATGCGCGAACTGATCCCGCGCCAGATGTTCGACGTCGCGGTGCAGGCGGCGATCGGCGCCAACATCATCGCGCGCGAGAACGTCAAGGCGCTGCGCAAGAACGTGCTCGCCAAGTGCTACGGCGGCGACATCACCCGCAAGAAGAAACTGCTGGAAAAGCAGAAGGCCGGCAAGCGCCGCATGAAGCAGGTCGGCAACGTCGAAATCCCGCAGGAAGCCTTTCTTGCGATCCTCCAAGTCTCGGACAAGTAACCATGAACTTTGCCCTCATCCTTTTCATTGCGCTGGTCGTCACCGGCGGCATCTGGCTGCTCGATGTGCTGGTGTTCCGGCGCTTCCGCGACAAGGATGTCCGTGAACCCCTGCTGGTCGAATACGCCAAGAGCTTCTTCCCGGTGATCCTGATCGTGTTCGGCCTGCGCTCCTTCCTGGTCGAGCCGTTCAAGATTCCGTCGGGCTCGATGATGCCGACGCTGCTGATCGGCGACTTCATCCTGGTCAACAAGTACACCTACGGCATCCGCCTGCCGGTGATCAACAAGAAAGTGGTTGAACTGAACAGCCCCGAGCGAGGCGACGTCATGGTGTTCCGCTATCCGGCCGACCCGGGGCTGGACTACATCAAGCGCGTCATTGGCGTGCCCGGCGACCTGATCGAATACCGCGACAAGAAGCTCAGTGTCAACGGCCAGCCGGTGCGGCTCGACAATGCCGGCACCTACAGCTATGTCGGCAACGGCCTCAGTTACGTCACCGCGATGGTCTACCAGGAACACCTCAACGGCGTCGGCCACACCATGATGGCCGAGCCGGGCAAACCCTCGGTGTACCCGCCCCAGGTGGTGGACTTCCCCTACCGTGAAAACTGCTCATACAATGCCGAAGGTGAGGGTTTTGCCTGCAAGGTGCCGGCGGGCCATTACTTCACGATGGGCGACAACCGCGACGCCAGCAACGACAGCCGTTACTGGGGATTTGTCCCGGATCAGAACATCGTCGGCAAGGCCTTTTTCATCTGGATGAACTTCGACGATTTCGGACGCATCGGCAACACCATTCGATAAGGAGACAGCATGTACTTTGCACGCACCATCCACTCCAGACAACGCGGCGTCTCGATGATCGGTTTCCTGTTCTTTGCCGTGATCGCGATCATGCTGGCCATGCTGGCGATGAAACTGGTCCCGGCCTATATCGAATTCTTCTCGGTGAAGAAGGTGCTGGCCACAATGGGTCAGGACGCCGATCTCAGATCGAAAAGCAATGCTGAAATCCGCAACGATTTCTCACGCCGCGCCGGTGTGGCCTATGTCACCGAGGTCAAGTCGGAAGACCTCAGCATCGACCGCCGCGGTGGCATCCCGGTGATTTCCGCCGATTACGCTTTCCGCACCAAGCTGATCGGCAATGTCAGCCTGGTGGTCGACTTCAGCGCCAGTTCCGACCCCAACGCCGCACCGCCCCAGATTGAATAATGCCCTGCTGAACCAGCGCCTGCAGCAGGCGCTGGGCTATACCTTCACCCGCCCCGAGCTCTTGACCCAGGCGCTGACGCACCGCAGCTACGCTGCACTGAACAACGAGCGGCTCGAATTCCTGGGCGACTCGGTGCTCAACTGTTCGGTTGCCCGCGCGCTGTACGACGCCTTTCCCGACTTGCCCGAAGGCAGCCTGTCGCGCCTGCGCGCCAATCTGGTGCGGCAGGAAACCCTCGCCGACATCGCCGCAACCCTGCGGCTGGGCGAGAGCCTGCGCCTGGGCGAGGGCGAACTGAAAAGCGGCGGCTTCCGTCGCCCGTCCATCCTCGCAGACGCGCTCGAATCGCTGTTCGGCGCAGTCTTTCTGGACGCCGGGTTCGACGCCGCACAGCGCGTGGTGCGCGGCCTGTTTGACCCGCTGGTGGCGCAAATCGATCCCACCGCCTCGGGCAAGGACCCCAAGACCCAATTGCAGGAAATCCTGCAGTCGCGCCGGCTGCCGCTGCCGGACTACCGGCTGGTCGACACCCAGGGCGAGGCGCACGACCAGAGCTTCATCGTCGAGTGCGTGCTGGCGAAGCCCGCACTCAATACGCGTGGCATCGGCAAGAGCCGCCGCGCCGCCGAACAGGAGGCCGCACGCCAGGCGTGCGCCGCATTGCAAAAATGAGCCAACTATCAATATGAGCCAGTTCAAATGTGGCCTCATCGCCATCGTCGGCCGCCCCAACGTCGGCAAGTCGACGCTGCTCAACCGCATCGTCGGGCAGAAGGTCAGCATCACTTCGCGCAAGGCGCAAACCACGCGCCACCGGGTGATGGGCATCCACACCACCGACGAAGCGCAGTTCGTGTTCGTCGACACGCCGGGTTTCCAGACGCGCCACGCCAGCACCATGAACCGCGCGATGAACAAGCGCGTGCGTGAAACCCTGTCGGACACCGACCTGGTGATGATGCTGGTCGAAGCGGGCCGCCTGAAAAAGGAAGACCGCCAGGTGATGGAACTGCTGCCGAAGGACCGCCCATTGATCCTGGTGGTGAACAAGATCGACCAGGTCAAGGACCGCGGCGAACTGATGGCCTATCTGCAGGAAGTCTCCGCAGCGCACGGGTTCACCGAGATCGTTCCGGTATCGGCCAAGCAGGGCAGCAACCTCGACGAACTGCTGAAGACCCTGCAGACCCACCTGCCGGAGAACGCGCCGCTGTTCGAGGAGGACGACGTCACCGACCAGACCGAACGCCAGCTCGCCGCCGAACTGATCCGCGAGAAGGTCTTCCGCCTGTGCGGCGAGGAAATCCCCTACGCGGTCGCTGTCCAGATCGACAAGTTCGAGGAGGAAGGGAATCTGCGCCGCATCTTCGCCACCATCCTGGTCGACCGCGACAGCCACAAGCCCATCCTGATCGGCAAGGGCGGGGAAAAGCTCAAGACCATTTCCACCCAGGCGCGCCTCGACATGGAGCGCGCGTTCGACAGCAAGGTCTACCTGGAAGTCTGGGTCAAGGTGAAGGGCGGCTGGGCCGACGACGTGCGCATGCTGAAGTCGCTGGGAATCGACTGAGGTGTGGTCCGTCCACTGCGTGGATCCATAAGGCATGTCCAGCGACGCCCGCATCAACAACGAACCCGGTTTCATCCTCCACACCTACCCGTTCAAGGAAACCAGCGTGGTGGCGGAAGTCTTCACCCGCAGCCACGGCCGCGTGGCGCTGATCGCGCGCGGCGCGCGCCGGCCCGCCTCGGCGCTGCGCGGGCTGATGCAGCCCTTCACCCCGCTCTCGCTGTCGTGGTTCGGCAAGTCCGAGCTGAAAACCCTGCATGGCGCCGAATGGCAGGGTGGAGTGACCCCGCCGCAGGGACGTGCGCTGATGTGCGGGTTTTATCTCAATGAACTGCTGCTGCGCCTGCTGGCGCGCGGCGATGCGCACGAGCTGCTGTACGACCGCTACGTCGGCACCCTCGATCTGCTGGCGGGCGCGACCTGCGTCACCGATTTCGAACGCGCCACGTATTTCGAGCGGATACTGCGCCGCTTCGAGAAAAATCTGCTGTCTGAAATCGGTTATGGCGCCACCTTCGATATCGAGGCGGACAGCGGCGCGCCGATTGATCCTGCCGGCCGCTATGTATTCCAGCCGGAACGGGGTGCGCTGCGCGCCATCGGCCAGCCGGGTTGTCCGGTCTCGGGCCAGACCCTGATCGATCTGGCCGCCGACCGCTTCGAGCAGACCGCCACGCTGATCGAAGCTAAGGCCCTGATGCGCAGCCTGATCAACCACACCCTCGGCGCCAAGCCGCTTTATACTCGCCAGCTGTTGCGCGAACTGACAGAACTGAATCCATGAGCATCCATCTCGGCGTCAATATCGACCATATCGCCACCCTGCGCCAGGCGCGCAAGACCCGCTATCCCAGCCCGGTGGAGGCCGCGCTGCTGGCGGAAACTGCCGGCGCCGATTCGATCACGCTGCATCTGCGCGAAGACCGCCGCCACATTCAGGACGCCGACGTTGCGATCCTGCGCCAGGTGCTGAAGACCAAGATGAACCTCGAAATGGCGGTGACCGGGGAGATGCTCGACATCGCCCTCGCCACCCGGCCGCAGGACGTCTGCCTGGTGCCGGAAAAGCGCGAGGAGCTCACCACCGAAGGCGGTCTCGACGTCAAAGGGCAGGCACCGAAAATCGCCGACGCCTGCAAGCGCCTGGCCGAGGCCGGCATCCGCGTCTCGCTCTTCATCGACCCCGACTTCGCCCAGCTCGATGCCGCGCTCGCGGCCGGTGCGCCGGTGGTCGAAATTCATACCGGCGCCTATGCCGATGCTGAAACCGATGCGGCCCGCATCGTCGAATTCGAGCGTATCCGCACCGCCGTCGCCTACGGCCGCAGCCTCGGCCTCACCGTCAACGCCGGCCACGGCCTCACCTACCATAACGTTCAGTCCATTGCCGCGCTGCCCGGCATCCACGAGCTCAACATCGGCCACGCAATCGTCGCGCAGGCGTTGTTCGTCGGCTGGACGGCGGCAGTGGCGGAAATGAAGCGGCTGATGGTCGAAGCCGCAGTCTGATCGTCGTTACGCTCGAACGGCATTGATCCATGAATGATCAGGAACAACGCATCGGCATCGACCAGCTGAGGGTGGGGCTGTATATCCGGATCGAATCCTGGATGGATCATCCTTTCATGTTCAGCAGCTTCAAGATTCGCAACGAGAAACAATTGCAGCAATTGCGTTCCCTCGGGATTTCGCATGTGCTCTACGACAGCAGCAGGAGCGACTTGCCGCCCTTGCCGCCGCCCGTGGTCGCCGCGCCCGCCGCGCGCCCGCCGGCCCAGCCCGATCCGGAAATCGAGGCGATGTGGGCGGAAAAAGCCGAACGGCGGGAGAAACTCTCGCGTCAGCGAGAAGCCATCGGACGCTGCGAACGGCAATTTTCTGCCAGTGCTGCCACCGTCAAATCCTTGTTGCGCAATCTCTTCTCCCGGCCGGGCGAATCAATTCAGCAGGCGCAGACGCTGGTGTCGGACATGGTGGATTCGATGCTGGCCGACAAGGACATCGTCGTGCATCTGGTGAATTCCAAGGCCGGGGACGAAAACGCGTACTACCATGCCCTCAACGTCACGATGCTGTCCTTGGTCCTGGGGAAGGAGGCGCAACTGGATGCCGAGGCGCTGCGCGCGCTGGGCCTCGGCACGCTGTTGCATGATATCGGCCGCGAAAAAATTCCCAGCCAGATTCTCCTCAACAAATCCCCCTGGACCAAAGCCGAGCAGCACTTCTACCAGCAGCATGTGGCGTATGGTCTCGACATGGCGCGGCAATTGCCTGGCATTCCGGCGGCTGCACTGGACGTCATTGCCATGCATCACGCGTTGCTGGACGGGAGCGGCTATCCCGGCAGGCTTGCCGGCGAGGCGATCGGGCCACTCGCCCGTATTGCCTGCATTGCCAATACCTTTGACGGCTACTGTAATCGCGTCAACCCGGCAGAATCCATGACCCCGGCCGAGGCCATATCCTTCATGTTCAAGAAGGAAACGGGCAAATACGACCCGGTCCTGATGCAGTTGTTTGTTCGCTGCATGGGCATCTATCCGCCCGGAAGCGTCGTGCAGTTGAGCAATGGCCAGCTGGGCCTGGTCATGAGCGTCAACCCGGGGCAGCTGTTGCATCCCTCGCTGTTGATCTACGATCCGCACGTGCCGAAGGAAGAAGCGTTGTGGCTGGATATGCGCGAGGCCCCCGAACTCACCGTGGCCAAAACCCTGCGTCCTGCGGAACTGGACGTGGCGGTGCTCGCCTACCTCGATCCGCGTACTCGCATCAGCTATTTCACCGAGCACAGCCTTTCGGGCAATCGAACGTCCTGAAACTGAAGCTCATGCCGGATCGGTCGAAGGCGGCCTCGACCTCAAAGGCCAGGCGCCGAAAATCGCCGACGCAGACAGCGGAATGGGCTGATCGGCGTTTGGCGAAGCTCGACGGCTGCCGTCATGATTTGGCCTCCGCCGAATTCTGTGGCGCGTCGAGGCGCCCGATCAGCATCTTGTCCACCCGGTTCCGGTCCATGTCCATCACTTCGAAACGCCAATCCTCCCATTCAAAATGATCGGCCACGGCTGGGATATGTCCCAGCATATGCATGACGAACCCGCCCAGGGTGTTGAACGCATTCTCTTCCTCGCCCGGCAGGTCGTCGTCGAACTCCAGGACTGACTTGAGCCGTTCGATGGTCACGCTGCCATCCACCAGCCAGGAACCATCTTCGCGTTCGACCACGTCCTGCTCGTCGGGCGAATCGTAGGAAGGCAAATCACCCACAATGGAGGTCAGCACGTCCGTCAAGGTCACCAGGCCTTCCAGATCACCGTATTCATCGACGATTAGCGCGAACTGCATGCGCGCCTTGCGAAAGCTTTCCAGCAGCTGGGTGGTGCGGACGCTATCCGGCACATACAGCGGTGGGCGCAAGGCAGCTTCGATATCCAGCGGATCGCCGGCCAGCGCGGGCTTGAGCAGGTCGGACGTGCGCAGGATCCCGGCGACATGGTCGAGCCCATCGCGGCAGACCACGATGCGCTCATAGGGGCTTTCTGCAATCAGACTACGAATCTCGTCTTCCGGGTCGTCGAGATCGATCAGATAAATATCGGTGCGATGGGTCATGATCGCTCCGAGGCGTTGCTCGTCCAGGCGCAGCACATTGGAGACGATTTCCTGTTCGCTTTGATGGAATACCCCGGCCTCGGCGCCCTGGCCCATCAGCACGTTGATTTCCTCGTCGGTCACCGGCGGTTCTACCTTGCGGCGCGCGCCGATCAAGCGCAACAGCACACTGGAGGACGCCGACAGCAGCCACACCACGGGCCGTGTGAGGCGCGACAGGATGTTCATCGGCCGCGCGATCAGGGAGGCGGTACCTTCGGGGGCCAGCAGGCCCAGCCGCTTGGGAACCAGTTCGCCGACCACGACGGAAAAATAGGTCAGACCGAGCACCACGATCGTCAGTGCGATGCCGCTGGCATAGGTTTCGATCAGGGTGAACTGCGCCAGCCAGACTGCCAGCGGGGCGGCCAGCGCGGCTTCGCCGATGGCGCCGCTGAGAATGGCGATTGAGGTGATGCCGACCTGAATGGTGGAGAGGAAAGTCGACGGGTCGGCGTGGAGGGCCAGCGCCGATTGCGCACCGGGGCTGCCGTCGTCGGCCAGCCGCTGCAGGCGGGCCTTGCGCGAAGACACCACGGCGATTTCCGACATGGCGAACACGCCGTTGAGCAGGATGAGGAACAGGAGTAAGGCTATTTCCATATGCAAGTCGCCCGGTGCCCGTTGGCACGCGACTCTGGTGTGGTGAAGCCGGCATTCTGCCCGAAAATTACTATGTGCAACGCCTCGCGCGGCAGCAAGCTCAAGCCGTCGCTGCTGACGGCCCGGACTGGACAGCGCCTTGCGAATTTACCGTATCATCGCCGCCCTGCAAGTCAATATGACTGAGACGAGGCATTTCAATGCAAGCCGCAAGCACCCCAAGCGCCCTCTCCATCGGCGAACCCTGGATGTGGGGCGCATTCATCGCCTTCGTGTTGGTCATGCTGGCGCTCGATCTGTTTGTCTTCGGCGGTCGCAAGGCGCACAAGGTCAGCGTCAGGGAAGCGGCGACCTGGTCGGGCGTCTGGATCAGCCTGGCGCTCCTTTTCAATGCCGGCCTGTGGTGGCATCTGAACGGGACAGTGGGTCCGGAGCTTGCCGACCAGAAGGCGCTGGAGTTTCTGACCGGCTACCTGATCGAAAAATCACTGTCGGTCGATAATGTATTCGTCTTCCTGCTCATCTTCACTGCATTTCACGTCGCACCCGAGTACCAGCGCCGCGTACTGATCTATGGCGTGCTCGGTGCCATCGTTCTGCGCGCCATCATGATCCTGGCCGGCGCCTGGGTGGTGCGCGAATTCAGCTGGGTACTCTATATTTTTGGCGTATTCCTGGTGGTCACGGGCATCCGCATGCTGGTCATGGCGGAGAAGACGCCGGATCTGGAAAAAAACCCGGTCCTCAGGCTCGCGCGCCGGCATCTGCGAATCAGCGAGGACTATCACGGCGAGAAATTTACCGTGGTGAAAGATGGCGTGCGCTATTTCACGCCGCTGTTCCTGGTGCTGATCCTGATCGAGGTGTCCGACGTGGTGTTCGCAGTGGATTCCATCCCGGCCATTTTCGCCATCACCACCGATCCGTTCATTGTCTTCACGTCCAACATCTTCGCCATCCTGGGCCTGCGGGCGCTGTATTTCCTGCTGGCCGACGTGGCGGACCGTTTCCACCTGCTGAAATACGGCCTCGCCATGGTGCTCACCTTCATCGGCACCAAGATGCTGATCGCACCCTGGGTCCACCTGCCGGTGGTGGTCTCGCTGGTGGTTGTCACTGTGCTGATCGGCGCCAGCGTCATCGCAAGCCTGATCGCCACGCGCAAGTCGTGATGGGCCGGAGCGCTTGTGGGTATCCCCAGGTACGCGGTCCTGGCCCGCATGGGTCAAGTTGGGCGGGGGGCGGGGGGGCGGTGGGCCGGGCGATGTCCGATCCCTCGCACGCCGCACCTCGGGACGCGGTCAGCGAATGATTTTTTTCTTCAGCTTGATGCGCACGTAGAGCAGGATGATGACCGCCACCGTGCCCAGGGTGATGAAGGTAATCAGCTTCAGGTTGTCGCGCAGGGCGGCCTCGTTGTGGCCGATGGTGTAGCCGAGCACGGCGAGGATCGTGACCCAGATGCCGGCGCCGAGGCTGGTGTAGAAGCTGAACACGGCGAGATTCATGCGCGCGAGGCCGGCCGGCAGCGAGATGTACTGCCGCACCGCGGGAATCAGCCTGCCGGTGAAGGTGGAGATATGGCCGTGGTTGGCGAAGAAGTCTTCCATGCGCTGCAGCGAGTGTTCCTTGAACAGCACGTATTTGCCGTAGCGCAGCAGGAAGGGGCGGCCGAGCTTCAGCGCCAGCCAGTAGTTGAACAGCGCACCCGCAAGGCTGCCGCCGATACCTGAGAGGATGGCCAGCCACAGGTTCATCTCGCCCTTGTAGGCGAGGTAGCCGGCGGGAATCATCACCACTTCGCTGGGGAAGGGAAAGAAGCTCGACTCAAGCGCCATCATCAGGAAAATCCCGGTGTAGCCCCAGGCACCGACGGTTTCTACGATGAATTGAATGGCGTCGTGGAGCATGGGTTTTAGGGGCTAGGGGCTAGGGGCTAGGGGCTAGGGGCTAGGGGCTAGGGGCTAGGGGCTAGGGCTCATTTAATTTCGCGGCCTCCGGCCGCTCATCCCCTAAATCCTAATTCCTAGCTCCTGGTCCCTAAACAACCGCCTCTTCCTTCTTCTCCACCGGCTTGATGAAGTGTTCGCGTTTGACGCCGAACATCAGCAGCAGCGGGCTGGCGACCAGGGTGGACGAATAGATGCCGAACATGATGCCGATGGTCAGCGCCAGCGCGAAGTTGTGCAGTGCCTCGCCGCCGAAGAACAGCATCGACAACACCATGATCTGGGTCGAGCCGTGGGTGATGATGGTGCGGCTCATGGTGCGGGTGATGGCGTCATCGATGATGTGCGGGATGGTTTCGCCGCGCATCTTGCGGATGTTTTCGCGGATGCGGTCGAAGATCACCACTGACTCGTTGACCGAGTAGCCCAGCACCGCCAGCACGCCGGCCAGCACGGTGAGTGTGAATTCCCACTGGAAGAAGGCAAATACGCCAAGGATGATGACGATATCGTGCAGGTTGGCGAGCATGCCGGCCACGGCGAAGCGCCATTCGAAGCGGATCGCCAGGTAGGCCATGATGCCGAAGGTGACGACCAGCAGGGCGAGGGCGCCGCTGTCGTAGAGTTCCTTGCCGACCTGCGGGCCGACGAAGTCGATGCGTCGCAGTTCCACGCTGGCGTCGGCCGACGTCAATGCGGCCATCACCTGGTTGCTGGTCTGTGCGGCCGTGGCATCGCCGCGGACCGGCAGGCGGATCAATACGTCGTGACTGGTGCCGAAATTTTGCACCGAGATTTCGGGCAGGCCGGTTTTTTCCAGCGCGGCACGGATCCCCGGCAGGTTGGCGGCCTGGGGGTAGCTGACTTCGATCACGGTACCGCCGGTGAAGTCGACGCCGAGGTTGAGGCCGCGATCCCACAGCGCCCATACCGAGAACAGGAAGGTGAGCAGGGAAATGGCGGTGGTCGCCTTCCCCCAGCTCATGAAGGGAATGGTTTTCCTGAAGGGGAAGAGTTCGAGCATGGTGAGGCCTTAAATCGAGAGTTTCGTCAGGCGCGCCTGGCGGCCGTACGTGAGGTTGGCCATCGCGCGCGACACCGTGACGGCGCTGAACATCGAAGTGAGAATGCCCAGGCACAACACCACCGCGAAGCCGCGCACCGGGCCCGAGCCGAGCCAGAACAGCGAAATGCCGGCGATCAGCGTGGTGATGTTGGCATCGAGAATCGTGCCCCAGGCGCGATCGTAACCGGCGGAAATCGCCGCCTGCGGGGTGGCGCCGTTGCGCAACTCTTCTCGAATGCGTTCGTTGATCAGCACGTTGGCGTCGATCGCCATGCCCAGCGTGAGCGCAATCGCCGCCATGCCGGGCAGGGTCAGTGTGGCCTGCATCATCGACAGCAACGCGATCAGGAAGAAGCCGTTGATGGCGAGCGCAATCGACGAGAACAGGCCGAACACGCGGTAATAGATGATCATGAAGGTCACCACCGCGAAGAAGCCCCAGATGTTGGCGTTGAAGCCCTTTTCGATGTTCTCGGCGCCCATGCTGGGGCCGACGGTGCGCTCCTCGATGATCTGCATCGGCGCGGCCAGCGCGCCGGCGCGCAGCAGCAGCGCCACGTCGGAGGCTTCCTGCGCGGTTTCCATGCCGGTGATCTGCACCCGGCCGCCACCGATTTCCTCGCGGATGACCGGCGCGGTGATGGCTTCGGCCACGCCCTTCTCGATCAGCAGGATGGCCATGCGCTTGTTGACGTTCTCGCGCGTCACGTCCTTGAAGATGCGCGCGCCCTTGCCGTCCAGATTGATGTGGACCGCCGCCTGCGCGCTGGTCTGGTCAAAGCCGGGCGCGGCGTTGGTGATCGAATCGCCGGTCAGCACCACGTCCTTCTTCACCGCGATCAGGCCGCCGTCGCGGCTGGTCACGATGTCGGTGCCGAACGGCGCCT
Organism: uncultured Thiobacillus sp.; assembly: GCA_964623745.1. GTDB lineage: Bacteria > Pseudomonadota > Gammaproteobacteria > Burkholderiales > Thiobacillaceae > Thiobacillus. Next base: position 46,931 of record CAZUVC010000006.1, read on the forward strand.
GGCCCCGTTCCAGCGCGGCGGGGTCGGCCAGTTCGTCGACCATGCGGATTTCCAGCGTGGCGGTGCGGCCGAGGATGTCCTTCGCCTTGGCGGTGTCCTGCACGCCCGGCAACTGCACCACGACTCGGCTGGCGCCCTGCTGCGTGATCACTGGCTCGGCCACGCCGAGTTCGTTGACGCGGTTGCGCAGCGTGGTGATGTTCTGCTGCAGTGCAAAAGACTGCACCTGGGTTTCGGCTTCCGGCTTCAGGCGCGCGGTCAGGCTGAAGCTTTCGTCCTGGTCTGCGGTGGCGAAGGCGAGGTCTGCGAACAGTGAGCCCAGCTTGTCGACGGCCGCGTCGCGCTGGTCGCGGGTGGCGAAATTCACGCTGACCGCATTGCCTTCGCGGCTGATGCGGCTGTAGCGGATTCTGGCGCTGCGCAGCTCGCTGCGGAAATCGTTCTGGTAGCGGATGGCGGATTTCTCCAGCGCCGCCGCCATGTCCACCTCGAGCAGGAAATGCACGCCGCCGCGCAGGTCGAGGCCAAGATACATCGGCAACGCATTGATCGAACCCAGCCAGGCGGGTGAGGCCGGCACCAGGTTCAGCGCCACCGTGTAACGCTCACCAAGCCCCTTCTCCAGCACGTCCTTGGCCTTGATCTGCAGGTCGGTGCTGGCGAAGCGCGCCTTGATGCTGTTGCCCGCCATCTCGATGCCGCCATACGCGACATCAGCGTCCCGCAGCAAGCCTTCCATGCGCGCCAGCAGGGCGGTGTCGGCCTGTTCGGTGGTGCGCACCGGCGACACCTGAACCGCAGGCTCCTCGCCGAAAAAGTTCGGCAGCGTGTACAGGAAGGCGATCACCAGCGTGAAGCCGATGAGGATGTATTTCCAGAGCGGGAAGCGGTTCATGGGTTTATTGGTAAAGGGAGAAGGGTTAAGGGGGAAGGGTGGGGCGCCGGGTTTTTACCCTTTGCCCTTGAGCGCCGCAGGCGCGGTTCCTTCGCCCTTCACTGTCAAAGGCCTTTGATCGTGCCCTTGGGCAGCAGCGTCTGGATCGATTGCTTCTGCACATGGGTGATGACGCCGTCGGCGATTTCCAGTGCCACGTAGTGATCGCCCAGCTTGGCGACCTTGCCGACCTGGCCGCTGGCGGTGACGACTTCGTCGCCTTTTTGCAGTTCGCCCAGCATCTTGCGCTGTTCCTTGGCACGCTTCATCTGCGGACGGATGAGCATGAACCAGAACAGGATGAAGATGATGATCAGCGGCAGGAAATCGGTGAAGCCGGGGGTGGCGGCTGCGGCGGTTTGGGCGTGGGCAAGCGAAATCATGGTGGCGGGCGTAGAGTCGAAAACCCGACGATTCTAGCATGCCGGGGTGATGGCTCAGGTACAGCCGCCGGCGACCCGGAACGGCCCGGTCCGCTCCTCCGTGCCGGGATGGCTGCCGAGCAGGCTGGGGGTGCCGGATGACCGTTTGTCGAGCCGGCCGAGCAGGTCGGCAAAGCGCTGCGGCGGGATGCAGGCCGCATTCAGCCATGCCAGCGCGTAGGCGTCGGCCTCACGCTCCATATCGCGCGAATAGCCGCTTTGCAGCAGCAGGCTGGGCAGGCCCGCAGCAAGGTCGGTGACGCTGCCGATGTCGCCGGTGACAGCCACCAGGATGGCCCCGGCGCCGATGCCTTGCAGTGCCAGCCGCAAGCTGTGGCGGTGCTGCACATGGCCCAGCTCGTGGGCGAGGACGGCGAGGATTTCCTCGTCGTGCTGTGCCAGGTCGACCAGGGCGTCGGTCACCACCACGGTGCCGCCCGGCAGCGCCAGCGCGTTGGCGCCAAACATCGGACTGTGGCGAAACAGCAGCCGGTAGGGCGGGCAGGCCTGCTGGCGGCAGCGCGCAGCCAGTTGCTGCGCCAGCGCCTGCTGGCGCGCGGCCGGCAGCGTGCTGGGCTGCAAGCTGATTTTTTCCATCAGCGCCAGTGATTCGGTGCCGATGCGGCTGTCCACCCCGGCCGGCAGGGTATGCGCGGCCAGCTGCGCCGCCGCTGGCACGCCCCAGCGCAGCCCGGCGAACATGACGAGGACCGAAACGAGCAGCGCGGCCAGCGCATAGCTGAGCCGGCTTTCGAGGCGCCGCGCCCAGCGTTCCGGGTCGCGCGCGGGCAGCGCCTGCGCCAGCGCGGCGAGCGCGGCCAGGTCGGTGCTATGCAGTTCGCGCGCGTCGGGCAGGTGCGCCACCACACGCGCGGCGCCCACCGGCGGCGCGAGGCGGATGGCGTCGAGCGGCAAGGCCAGCGCGATGCCGTCGCCCTCGACATGCAGCTGGCCGGCCTCGAGCCAGGCCGTGACCGGATGCGCGCGCGAGGTGACGCCGTCGAACAGGTCGCCCGAAAAGCGCGTCACGTCAGACCGATATTGAGGTCGAACAGGTCGGCCATTTCGGAACCGGTGGCGCTGCTGGTCTGATGCTGGCCGGCGATGAACAGCCCCAGATCGTCCGGGCCGGTGACGGTGAGCCGGTCCGCGCGATAGCGCGCCAGCCGCACCTTGGCCCAGGGGATGAAGAGGCCCAGCGTGAGCGCGATTAGGATCAGGTTGCTGAGATAAATCCAGACCAGGCTGCGCGCGCGCTGGCTGGACTGGAAGCCCACCGGCCCCAGCGCCGTGCCGTTGTAGAACAGGTTGGCCGTGCGCGCCATGATCATGGCGCCGACGACCGGCAGCATCAGGTAGAAGAACAGCATGCCGAGGCCGATGCTGCCCGCGACACCGGCGCCGGCTGCTTCTGCCGGCACCCCGGCGATTTTCATCTGATAAAGCTGGAAGAAGCCGTAGGCGACCACCGCAAGCGGCAGCAGCATCAGCACGAAAGCCAGCAGGTAGACGCCCCAGAATGGCTTCAGCGTGCCCTGGTAGCGTGCGGCAGTCTGCCCGTATACCGTGTTGCCGGCGATGAAGCGGACCTGGCGGTAGGCCATGTAAGGCAGGATCAGGCCGAGCGTGGGCAGCATCAGCAGCGGCAGCAGCACGTAGATCACCGCGGCCTCGCCCAGCCGGCCGGTGAAGTCGAAGCGCAGGCCGCGGTAGGCGCTCATCCGCGCGTGAAAGCGCAGGCTCATCACCACGATCCACGGCATCACGATCAGCAGGGCCAGCAGAAACAGCCCCGCCAGCATCGGCGCGAAATAGGTGGTGGCGTAATACGCCACCAGCGCGGCCAGCGCGATCAGCCGGCCCTTCAGAATCTGGATTGGCGAGGCGAGGTAGGAAAACGCCTGGTTGTCGAGCAGCGTGTGGCCGTAGAACCAGCGCAGCGTCCGCACCTTGGCCCAGGCGGAATAAATGCCGAGGGTGACGAGCGTGAGCGCAATGTTGACGATCCAGATGACGAAATACTCGCCGCCGCGACCGGTGAACTGCATTGGATAGTGCTTGGTAGGTGTCATGGTCTCTCCCTTGCTGTGCGTGTACTTGTTATGTAATCGAGACTCCGCGGCGCCATTTTACACACGAAGACCTGCACACGAAGGGAGGGGATCAGGTCACCATCCCTGCGCCTGCAGCGCGTGGAATTCGGCCACAAAGTCGGCAAAGCGGCGGGCCTCGATCGCGGCGCGCATCCCGGCCATCAGGCGGTGGTAGTAGTGCAGGTTGTGGATTGTCGCCAGCCGCGCGCCCAGGATTTCGTTGGCGCGGATCAGATGGTGCACGTAGGCGCGGGAAAAATGCGTGCAGGTGTGGCAGTCGCAGGCGTCGTCGAGCGGCGCGGTGTCGGTTTTCCAGCGCGCGTTGCGGATGCGCATTTCGCCGCGTCGGGTGAAGAGGATGCCGTGGCGCGCGTTGCGCGTCGGCAGCACGCAGTCGAACTGGTCGATGCCCTGGGCCACCGCCGCTACCAGATCTGACGGCGTGCCGACGCCCATCAGATAGCGCGGCTTGTCGGCCGGCAGTTGCGGCGCGGTGTGGGCGAGGATGCGCGTCATGTCCTCCTTCGGTTCGCCGACCGACAGTCCGCCGATCGCGTAGCCGTCGAACTCCATGCCGATCAGATCGCGCGCGGATTCGTCGCGCAGCGTCTCGAACATGCCGCCCTGCACGATGCCATACAGCGCGTTGGGATTGCCGGCATGCGCGGCCCTGGAGCGCTCGGCCCAGCGCAGGCTCATTCGCATCGAATCGGCCGCTTCGCGCTCGGTGGCGGGGTAGGGCGTGCATTCGTCGAAAATCATCACGATGTCGGAATTCAGCGTGCGCTGGATCTGCATCGAAATTTCGGGCGTCAGAAACAGCTTGTCGCCGTTGATCGGCGAGGCGAACTTCACGCCCTCCTCGGTGATCTTGCGCAGCTTGCCCAGGCTGAACACCTGGAAGCCGCCCGAGTCGGTGAGGATGGGCTTGTCCCAGCCCATGAAGCGGTGCAGCCCGCCGAATTTTTCGATCACTTCCAGCCCCGGCCGCAGCCACAGGTGGAAGGTGTTGGACAGCACCATCTCAAAGCCCGTATCGGTGAGCTCGGCCGGTGACATCGCCTTCACCGTGCCATAGGTACCCACCGGCATGAACACCGGCGTCTGTACGGTGCCGTGCGCGAGGTGGAGCTGGCCGCGGCGTGCGCCGCCGTCGGTGGTGAGGAGGTCGAATTTCATGCGGGAGCAGACTTTTCTAAAAACATCGCGTCGCCATAGCTGAAGAAGCGATAGCGTTCGGCGATGGCGTGGGCGTAGGCCGCGCGGATGGCGTCGACGCCGGCGAAGGCGGACACCAGCATCAGCAGCGTGGACTTGGGCAAATGAAAATTGGTGATCAGCGCGTCGACCACCCTGAATGCATAGCCGGGTGTGATGAAGATGTCGGTCTCGTCCGAACCGGCGCGCAGGCTGCCGTGGCGCGCCGCCGCCTCCAATGCGCGGAGGCTGGTGGTGCCCACCGCCACCACGCGGCCGCCGCGGGTGCGCGTCTCGGCGATCGCGTCGACCGTCGCCTGCGGAATCGTGTAGCGCTCGCTGTGCATTTTGTGTTCGGAGACGTCGTCCACCCGCACCGGCTGGAAGGTGCCGGCGCCGACGTGCAGCGTGACACGCGCGGTGCGGATGCCTTGTGCGCGCAGCGTGTCGAGCATGGCGTCGTCGAAATGCAGGCCGGCAGTGGGTGCTGCCACCGCGCCGGGTTCGTTGGCATACACGGTCTGGTAGCGCGCCTCGTCGTCCGCGGTCGGCACATGGTCGATATAGGGCGGCAGCGGCAGCCGGCCAAGCCGGTCGAGCACGTTGAGCACCGGCTGCGCAAAACGCAGCAGCGTCAGGTCGTCCTGTCGCGCCAGCACCTCGAGGGCGCAGCCTTCGCCCAGCAGGATGCGCGACCCCGGCTTTGGCGCATGGCTCGCGCGGATGAAGGCCAGCGCCTCGAATTCGCCGGTCACCCGCTCCACCAGCAGCTCGACCTTGCCCCCGGAACCCTTGCTGCCGAACAGCCGCGCCTTGATCACGCGCGTGTCGTTCATCACCAGCAGGTCATCCGGCTGCAGCAGGGTGGGCAGGTCGGCAAAGTGGCGGTCGTGCAGCGCACCCGCCGCGTCGACGTGCAGCAGCCGGCTGCCGCCGCGCGCGGCAGCGGGAAACTGGGCAATCAGTTCGGGAGGCAGTTCGAAGTCAAAGTCGGCGACGCGCATGGGGCGCGATTATAGCGGTCGCCTTGCCGCAGCCTGTTCGAATCGGCGATAATGCGCGGCTTCTGTCGCCGCACGCGTTCGTGTGCGGCTCCTTTGCCGGGATGGCGGAATCGGTAGACGCAGCGGATTCAAAATCCGCCGCTGGTAACAGTGTGGGGGTTCGAGTCCCCCTCCCGGCACCAGTAAACACGCGGGTCTTGATTTTTTCAGGGAATCTCGCGGGGGTATTTGCTGCAATTTTGCTGCATTCGCCCGCATAAACATAAAAAGGATGGCTACACCGTTTTTCAATGGAGAAACGGTATGGCATCTATTCTTGAGCGCGGCCCCAACCAGTACCAGGTTGTTATTCGCCGCAAGAACCACCCCACTCAGACGAAAACATTCGAGACCAGGCGCGAGGCTAAGGCTTGGGCTAACGTTATCGAGTCGGAAATGGCGCGGGGCGTCTTTACGGACCGAACCGAGGCTGAGCAAACCACACTCGGGGAAGCGCTGGAGCGTTACAAGCGCGAGATCACAGTTAATAAGCGGTCGCCCAGGGCGGAAGAAAAAAGGATTGCGGTATGGCTCAGACATCCTTTAGCCATGCGGAGCCTTGCCAGTCTTCGAGGTTCGGATTTTGCGCAGTATCGGGATGCTCGGCTTAAGGCTGTATCAGCCACAACATTACTGACGTCAGTCGGGTGCGTTGTGAGAAGCTCATTGTGCGAGTGGTCGCCCAAACCCCCCGGAGCTTCGCCATTGTTGACCCACGCGGGTCACCCGTTTCCCCCGAGATGATGCGTTGTATAGTCGGTTGCGGGGCGCCAGACATACGAGCATTCCGCTTGAGACAAACTGCACCGGTCAAGCTCCAACTTGAGCCAAGTCCGGAACTCGGTATCCACTGCATTGTTATCCATAGGTCTTTGCATCATCAGTACGCTCTGAATGGGGTGGCTTGGCCAGATCCCCCCGTGGGGTCCTTCACGCTGTCGCCTGGCTGAATGGCTTCTCAAGCGCATCCAGGATCGGAGCGCACACGTAGAAGCGCCCCCACTGGCGACCGCTGATCTCTTTGAGTATTTTCCTTTCTTCGAGCACGCTGATGGCGGCTTTCGCTGTGGGATGGGTCTTGTTGAGCACTTTGGCTCCGCGACCAATGGTCATGTATGGATTGACGAATAGTTCGTCGATCAGGACAAGGGCGTTCGGCTTGTCGCGTAATTGGCTTCGGTACTGTTCCCTTAAACGATGGAGTTCCTTCGACTGCTGGCCGGCTTCGGTGGCGGTCTCTGCAACGCCCTGGAGAAAAAATCTTATCCACGATACCCAGTCGCCGTGAGTACGTACGCGCTGCAATAGATCGTAATAGTCCCTCTTGTGCGCGTCGATGAAAGCGGAAAGGTAAAGCAAGGGCGCTGACAATCGTCCTCTCTGCATGAGGAAGAAGGTAATCAACAGTCGCCCGACACGGCCATTCCCGTCCAGGAAGGGGTGGATGGTTTCAAACTGGACATGCATCATCGCGCACTGGACAAGATCGGGTATTACGTCTTGTGAATGCAGAAAACGCTCCCAGTCGCCCAGGCAGTCCATCAATACTTCAACCGGCGGCGGGACAAATGCCGCAGTTATCGGTGTGCTGCCAGTCGGGCCGATCCAATTCTGCGAGCGCCTGAATTCTCCGGGAGTTGCCTTTTCTCCGCGGACGCCTTCCATGAGCTTGGCGTGAATTTCCCGGATGAGTCTGAGCGAGAGGGGGAGTGTTTCCAATCGCTGAGCGCCGTATTCCAGCGCATGGATGTAATTACGCACTTCCTTGATGTCGTCGTTGGGCTCCTTGGCATGCCCGTCTTCAATCTCATCGATCAGGAGGTCGGAGAGGCTGGCCTTTGTGCCCTCGATGCGGGACGATAGAACCGCTTCCCGTTTGATGTAGGGCGATATGAGCAGATGGGGGTTCGGTAATTGGCCACCCAGGCCAGAGAGTTCTGAAAGCGCCGCGTCGGCTTTCGAGAGTGCCAGGGCGAGTGACATGTCGAAGTTGATCGGTGGCGGCAAAGGGTTCGGCACAAAGGCCAGGTAGCCCTGAGGGGTGTCTACCAGTCGACCGCTTGCTGTCCCTGCAAAGTCTTTTCGATTCATGGTACTAGGGTCGAGCGACCAGAATATTTTCAAACTATTGTAGGCTTTGAAAGAAATTAATCAATTTCTTTCAAAGCTTTTGGGGGTTTGAAAATTCTTTGTTCCTAATGGCTTCTGGCATTCGATCCACCCCATCCAACAGAGCGGGTTTCCGCACAGTTGATAGAACCCGTTTGTAGAAGCATTCTGGCCATGCCGTTGTTTGGCCTGAGCGATGACCTGGATTCAAAATCCGCCGCGGGTAACAGTGTGGGGGTTCGAGTCCCCCTCCCGCACCATTATTCAGCGGGTTTCAACTGCGCCCGGATCAGAACCGGCGCGTCAGGTTCAATTCGAGCAGATGCGAGCGGTAGGCGCCGGTATAACCGCCGCCGTAGTCGGAATAGGCTGCCTTCACGTTGAGATACCAGTCGCGGTAGATCCCGAAGAAGCCTTCGGCCGAAATGTCGCCGCCGGTGCGGTAGCCGCCCATGGTGTTGTCCTTGTAGGGGCCGATGCCGAAGGCCACGCTGATGCCGTCGTCGTCGCTGAGCTTCCAGTAGGTGAAGGCGGTCAGCGCGTAGCGCTGGTAACGCGATGGCGCGTAATAGCCATTGCCGGGGTCGCGGTCGTAGCCGAACCAGACGCCGCTGATGCCGAGGTCCAGATTGAAACGCTGGCTGCGCACGAAGGCGCGGCGCGGGCCGAGCTGGGCTTCCCAGCGGTCGTTGCCGTCGGAGAAGGTGTCGTAGGCAAGGCGGGCGGCGACGGTATGGCGCAGGTCCGGCGTCCAGTGTGCGTCGAGGGTGTTGGCGCGCCGCTCGATGCCGAGGGCGGCGGCGCGCGGCGACACCGTGTGCAGGTCCTGCCGGCGCGACACGCGCAGGGCGAGCGCGTCCGCCGGCTGCAGGTCGGCCCCGATCTGATAGATGAAGTTGCCGTCGCCTTCGGTGCGGCCTTGGCCGACCTGGCCGTCGATCGACAGCATGGGCGAGACACGGTGCTGAACGCCCAGCCAGGCCCGGTTGTAGCCGAGCGTGGTGCCGCCGCCCGGTTTTTCGAAGCCGCTGCCGGCGTCGGCGTGTAGCCACTGCCGGTCGCCGCCGCCGAACAGGCGGGTGTCGGGATTGATCACGTATTCCCCGCGCGCGCCGAAGCGGCGCAGGCTGACGTCGTCGGAGCCGGCGCTGTAGGCTGCGCCGACGGTCGCGCTGGAACGCAGCGGGGTGCGGATGAAGCGGCCGAGGTCGGCGGTTTCCGCGCTGGCCGGGCGCAGGCGGGCGACGTCGGCCAGGCTGGCGAGCGCCTCGCGCGGACGGTGCGCATGGTGCAGCGCGACGGTGCGGGTGTAGGCGAGTTCGTAATCGTCGGGGTGCGTGGGTGTCAGCGAGTCGACCTCGGCCAGCGCCCGGGTCGGGCGTTGCGCCCAGGCCAGCACGCGCGCCCGCTGCTTGCGCAGGGCCGGGCTGTCGCCGAAGCGCTGGGCGTGGATTTCGAGCATTTCCAGCGCGCGCGCGTAGTCGCCGAGTTCGGTGACGACGACGATGGCTTCCATGCGCGCTGCGGCGTCATCGGGATGTTGCGACAGGTAGGTCTGATACGCGCGCTCCGATTCGCACAGCTCGCCGCGCCAGTGGTGGACGCGCGCGCTGCCCAGCTGCGCCGCGGCGTCGTCGGGCGCGAGCGCGAGCAGCCGCTGATAGCTGTCCTGCGCAGCGGCATGGTCGCCCTGCCAGGCGGCAATTTCGGCACGGGCGCGCAAATACGTGGCGTTGCCGGGTTCGAGCGCGACGGCGCGGTTGATCGCGACAAACGCCGGCGCCGGCTGCTGGGCGACGGCATGCGCCTGCGACAGCTTGGCGTGCAGGCGGGCATCGTCCGGCGCGTATTTCACTGCCTCGGCGAGCGCGGCCGCCGCACCGGCCGGGTCCTTCAGCTGGCTGGCGCGGATGTCGGCAATGCGCTCCCACAGGTGGGCCTGCGCCGGGTTGGCTTGCAGCGCCTGCGCGTAGACCGCGACCGCATCCGCCCATTGCTCCGCTGTTTCGGCGCGCAGGCCGTCATCGGGTACGGAGTGCGCCAGCGCCAGGTTCGAGCACAAGGCCCATGCGAGTAACCAATGCCGTTTCATTTACGCCACCGCCGATTCCGGAAGATCCACAGGTCGGCAGCAAAGCGGCCGACGGTGATGAGGTCGAACAGCAGCACGGCATAGCGCAATGGCGTCACCAGCAGCCCCTTGAAGAAATATTCCAGCCGCTGGCCCTTGGCCAGCGACACCAGGATGGCGGTGGAGACTGCCGTCTCGGCGAGCAGCGTGATCGCCAGTGGTTCCCACATCTGCAGGATGATCATGATCAGCAGCGCAGTCGGAAATGCCACTTTTTCCAGGGCCGACATGAACAGCACCCAGCCGATGGGACGGCCGTACTGGATCGTGTAGTCGATGCCCCAGGGCTGGCGATACTGCTCGTGATGCACGCGTTTGTCAGCCAGCCCCGCCGCCAGTTCGGCCTGTTCTTCCTGCTTCTTGCGGCGGCGCTTCAGGGACTTGAAGGGGCTGCGCATCAATTCGTCGAAGTAGTAGCAGCTTTGCAGGAAGGACGATGACCACAGGTAGATCTGACCGGGCACGCGGCCGACTTCCGGCTCCTGCGAGCGCGCGGTGACGTCGGTAAGCTGGATGTTGCGGTAGCCGTTGTCGTTCATCGCAAAGCCGATGAAGATGTCTTCCGAGTTGGTGAGGTCGTCGCCCAGAATCGGCTCGTAGCGGTCGAACACGATGGTCTTCAGCACATCGCGGCGATACGCCACCGCGCAGCCGACCGGGTTGAGGATGCTGCCGAAGAAAGCCATCTGGCCCTGATAGACGAATCGCTGCAGGAAGAAATAGAGCGCCTCGCGGTAGAGGTTGGTGATGCCGCGCTGCAGGTGATGGAACACGCCTTCGCGCGGGTAGATGGTGGCCTCGGGGTGCGACTTCAGAAAGGTCTGCAAGGCGTCGCTTTCGAGCATCGCCCGGCGGTCGCGGTCGCGCAGCGGCAGCACGGTGCCGCAGGCGCTGGCGATGCCGGCGCCCTTGTAGAGTTCCTCGACCACACGGTCGATGTAGTTCTCGGACTCCAGCACGGTGTCGCCGTCGAGAATGAATTCGACGTCGGAATCGAATTCGCGCGATTGCCGTTTCAGCGTCGGGGTCTTGCCGATGGAGTGCGCGCGGCGGATCGAAATCAGGTCCATGCCGTTCAGCGCGCAAAAAGTTTGCGCGTAGTCGACGGTGCGGTCCTGGCTGCCGTCGTCGATCAGGATGATGCGCGTCGGTTTGCGGGTCTGGCGCGCCAGCGCCGCGAGGCACAGCGGAATGTTGCTTTCTTCGTTGAAGGCCGGGATCACGACGTCGACGGTGGCGTCGCGCCAGTCGTCGGCCGGCGTGGGAACAGTTTGATCGGGTCCGTGGATCAGGCCGACGATGCTCAGCACCGTATTGGGACTGAGGATGAAATAGGGCGTAGTGGCCATAGGGGTATTCTAGCCCGACGTTGCGGGAGCAAGCCGGGACGGCGCGATCGGCTGTTGTGCCGAAACGACGCCGTGCCCGGTGTGGGGGAAAAGACTCAAGCTGCGCGCCGGTTTTTTGCGCGTTCGCGTTCGATCAGATCGTCCAGCGTATCGCGCAGGCCCCATTCCGGAATGAAACCGGTCAACGCGCGCAGCTTGTTGAGCACCGGACGGCGGTGCGTCACGTCGTCGAATTCCTCGCCGTAGGCATCCTTGTAGGAGATGAAGTGAAGCGGCGACGTGCTGTGGGTGCGCTGCACGATCAGCTCGGCCAGGTCGCGGATCGAAATTTCCTGGTCGTTGCCGACGTTCACCACTTCGCCCCAGGCCGCCGGGCAGGCTGCCAGCATGTCCAGCGCCACCACGGTGTCGCGCACGTCGCAGAACGAACGCGTCTGCAGGCCTTCGCCGTACACGGTGAGCGGATCGTTCTGCACCGCCTGCTTGACGAAGCTCGGCACCACCATGCCGTAATGCCCGACCTGGTTCGGGCCAATGGTGTTGAACAGGCGCACCACCACGATATTCAGCTTGTATTTGCGCGCGTAGGCAAAGGCGAGGAATTCGTCCGCCAGCTTGGTCACCGCATAGGCCCAGCGCAGGCGGCCTGCGGACGGCAGCACGATATGGTCAGTCTCGGCGAAGCTGTCCTTCTCGTTGAATCCGTAGACTTCGGAAGTCGACGCGATGATCACCTGCGGATTCCAGCCGCCGCTCTGGATCGCGCGCAGGATGCGTTCGGTGCCGCTCATGTTGGTGGCCATCACCGCCACCGGGTCTTCCAGCACTTTTTTCACACCGACGACGGCGGCCATATGGTAGATGCGGTCGGCCCAGGCGACGGCCTGGTCGAGAGCATCCCACTCGAGGATGTCGGCTTCGGCAAAACGGAAGCCGGGGTGGCCGCGGAAAGCGTCCAGGTTGCTGAGCGAACCGGTGCTGAGGTTGTCGACCACATACACCTGATCACCCTGCGCCAGATGACGCTCTGCCAGATGCGAACCGATGAACCCTGCACCGCCCGTGATCAATACATGCATATCGTGCTCCCTACGATTTTTCGCCAACTGCTGCCGAGCCCTGAACAGGCCGGCCACAAGGGCAAAATTCAAGTCCCAATGAAAACAAGGGCATGTCCTGTCTTCTTGGCGGGACAAAACCGACGTGTTTCGTCCTGACAGGGGGCGCTGCAATTACCGTACCAACGACGATGTTATGATGGCCCGAACATCAAAGGCACTCTTTAGGTGCGCTGCTGTCTCGATTTCTGTGCCGGCCGTGGGGTCCGGCACGATATTGGGGCGTCATACGGGTTTGTCATGAACCCATCACCATTTTTTTCTATTGTTAATCAAGGGACGACGCCACCGATCGTCAATGGCACAGCCATTGCTTGTCGCAGCATGGGTTGCTTCGAAAGCCGCGCCGGCCTTGATTGCGCGGCGTTTTTCGGAGCGTCAGGAGAAATACCGCATGACCACATCAGTACTCGCACAAGACAAATACCGTGACACACCGGGGCCGCTGCATCGCCCGGTCTGCCAGCACCTGAAGGCGCACCAGGCCGCGATGGCGAGCGTGCACATGCGCGAGCTGTTCGCCTCCGATCCGCAGCGCTTCGAACGCTATTCGCTGCAGGTGGGCGATCTGCTGCTGGACTATTCGAAGAACCGCATCACCGACGAAACCATGCACCTGCTGCTTCGCCTGGCCGAGGAGGCCGATGTCACCGGCTGGCGTGAGCGCATGTTTGGCGGCGAGAAGATCAACAACACCGAAAACCGCGCAGTGCTGCACATAGCGCTGCGCAACCGCAGCAATCGTCCGGTCATCGTTGACGGCGAGGATGTGATGCCGAAGGTGAACGCGGTGATCGCCCGCATGGGTGCGTTCGCCGAGAAGGTGCGCAGTGGCGACTGGCGCGGCTACACCGGCGCCCGCATCACCGACGTGGTGAACATCGGCATTGGTGGCTCCGACCTCGGGCCGCAGATGGTGGTCCAGGCGCTGAAGCCCTACCGCCATCCCGACCTCAAGCTGCATTTCATTTCCAACATCGACGGCGCCCATGTGAAGGAAGCGCTGGAAGCGCTGAATCCGGAAACGACGCTGTTCATCGTGTCGTCCAAGACCTTCACCACGCAGGAAACCATGACCAATGCGCACTACGCACGCGCCTGGTTCCTGGCACAGGCGCAGGACGAAGCGCACATCGCGCGGCATTTCGTGGCGGTGTCGACCAACAGCGAAGCGGTCGCCGCGTTCGGCATCGATCCGGCCAACATGTTCGAATTCTGGGATTGGGTCGGCGGTCGCTATTCGCTGTGGTCGGCGATCGGCCTGTCGATCGTGCTGGCGGTGGGCGCGGAGCGCTTTGCCGAACTGCTGGACGGCGCGCAGGCGATGGACGACCATTTCCGCCAGGCGCCGCTCGACCGCAACATGCCGGTGATCCTCGCGCTCTTGGGCGTCTGGTACAACAACTTCTTCGGCGCCGAGTCGCACGCCATCCTGCCCTACGACCACTATCTGCGCAGCCTGCCCGCCTATCTGGAACAGGCCGACATGGAATCGAACGGCAAGTCGGTGGACCGTGACGGCAACGCGGTCGACTATGCCACCGGCGCCATCGTCTGGGGCGCCACCGGCATCAACGGCCAGCATGCCTTCTACCAGCTGCTGCACCAGGGCACGAAAATGATCCCGGCCGATTTCATCGTCTCGGTCGAGCCGCATACCGAGTTGCAGGAACACCATGACATCCTGGTCGCTAATTTTCTCGCGCAGACCGAGGCGCTGATGCGCGGGCGCACCCGTGAGGAGACGCAGCTCGAAATGGGCGCCACGCAGACCGGCCAATTCGTTTCGCACAAGGTGTTCGACGGCAACCACCCGAGCAATGCGATCCTGCTGCAGAAGCTCACCCCGCACGCACTCGGCATGTTGATTGCGCTCTACGAGCACAAGATCTTCGTGCAGGGCGTGATCTGGAACCTGAATTCCTACGACCAGTGGGGGGTGGAACTCGGCAAGCAACTGGCCCGCCGCATCCTGACCGAACTGCACGCCGATGCGCCGGCCGGTGGCCACGATGCCTCGACCAATGCGCTGATCAATTATTATCGACGCACCAATCATCGTGTGACGGGCGCTTAAGGCATGAGGGAGTGGATTGCAGGCGACATCGGGGGAACGCGCAGCAGGCTGGCCTGGGTGACGGACGCAGCCGACGCCAGCCGCCTGCGCTTCGAGCGCGAATACACCAGCGCGGCGTTTGCAACAGCGGATGACCTGTTGCGCCAGTTCTTCGCCGACGCACAGCTGCCGCGCCGGCCGGACGGCCTGATGCTGGCCCTGCCGGGCCCGCTGAACGCGCAGCAGGTCCGGCTCACCAACCTTGACTGGACGCTCGATGCGGCCGCCATGCAGGCCGCGCTCGGGGTGCCCAGCGTGCGCTTCATCAACGATTTCCAGGCCGCTGCCGCCGGCGTTGCCACGCTGGGCGCGGCCGATGTCGTCGCACTCAACCCGCAGCCGGTCGAGGCAGGCGGCGTGCGGGTGATCACTGGCGCCGGCACCGGCCTCGGCCTCGCCTTCCTGGTCAGCGATGCCGACGGGCGCGCGCGCTGCTACCCCAGCGAGGGCGGCCACCTCGATTTCGCGCCGGCCAATGCGGTGCAGGACCGCCTGCTGCAGCAGATGCGCGCCACCTATGGCCATGTGTCGTGGGAGCGCGTGGCGTCGGGCTCGGCGATGAACGACCTCTACCGCTTCTGCTGCGCCGAGCTGGGCGCCGCCTTGCCCGATGTGGTGGTCGACGGCGCGGCGCTGGTTGCGCGCGATGCGGCGGGCGAGCCGGCCGCCACGGCCGCGCTCGATCTCTTCATCGATCTCTACGGCGCCTGGGTCGGCAATGTGGCGATGCTGGCCAAACCGGTCGGCGGGCTGTATGTCGCCGGCGGCGTCGCCGGCCATCTGCGCACGCGCATGCTGTCGCCGCGCTTCATGGAATCGGCCGCCGACAAGGGGCGCATGCGCAGCCTGGTCGAACGCACGCCGATCTTCCTGGTCACCAATGACCGGCTGGGGGTGCAGGGCGCGATTGCGACCGCACACGCCTTCGCCCGTGACACAATTCCAACGACAATACATCTTCAACCAGCAGCACAACGGAGTGGGACATGACGATTTCGAAAGACGAGCAGGCGCGGCTGTATCGTTACTACACCGAGCCGAAAATGGTGACCGAGCTGACCCGCAAGACGCTGGCATTGGTGCTGGCCGGCGGTGAGGGCTCACGGCTCAAGGACCTGACCGCGTGGCGCGCCAAGCCGGGCGTTCCGATCGGCGGCAAGTACCGCATCATCGATTTTCCGCTGTCCAACTGCGTCAACTCCGGCATCCGCCGCATCGGCGTGCTCACCCAGTACAAGTCGCATTCGCTGATCCGCCATCTGCAGCGGGCCTGGGGTTTCATGCGCGCCGAGATCGGCGAGTTCGTGGAAATCCTGCCGGCGCAGCAGCGCACCCACAAGAAGGAGTGGTACCAGGGCACCGCCGATGCGCTGTTCCAGAACATCGACATCATGCAGCGCCATCATCCCGAATACGTGCTGGTGCTGGGCGGCGATCACGTCTACACCATGGACTATTCCGAAATGCTGCTCTACCACGTGCAGACCGGCGCCGACTTTACCGTCGGCAGCATCGAGATGCCGGTGGAAGACGCCAGCCCGTTCGGCGTCATGTCGGTCGACGCCGACATGCGCATCACCCGCTTTTCCGAGAAGCCGAAGCATCCCGACAGCATCCCCGGCAAGCCCGGCACCGCGCTGGTCTCGATGGGCATCTACATTTTTTCCAAGGACTTCCTCTACAAGACGCTGATCGACGACGCCAGCGACACCAAGTCCTCGCACGACTTCGGCAAGGACATCATTCCGGCCCAGATCGCCGAGGCACGCGCGATGGCTTTCCCCTTCCGCGACAAGGACGGCCTGCCGGCCTACTGGCGCGATGTCGGTACCCTGCATTCCTACTGGCAGACCAACATGGAGCTGTGCTCGGTCGAGCCCGAGCTCAACCTGTACAACCGCGAATGGCCGATCTGGACCTACCAGCCGCAGTATCCGCCCGCCAAATTCGTGTTCGACGACGAGGGCCGACGCGGCGAGGCGATCGACTCGCTGATTGCCGGCGGCTGCATCCTGTCGGGTGCGCGCGTCAAGCGTTCGGTGCTGTTCTTCGCCACCACTGCGGAAAGCTATAGCCTGATCAAGGACAGCGTGATCCTGCCCAAGGTCGCCATCGGCAAAAACTGCCGCATCACCCGCGCGATCATCGACAAGGGCACGGTGATCCCGGACGGCACCGTCATCGGTGAAGACCACGTCGAAGACGCCAAGCGCTTCCACGTGACCCCGGAAGGCATCGTGCTGGTCACACCAGCCATGCTCGGCCAGAACCTCTACGCCAGATGGCAGGACGAATATGACGGCTAAATCACTCAACGTCGTGCTGTGCTGGCACATGCACCAGCCGTATTACCGCGAAGGTCTCAAGGGCGCCTACCACCTGCCCTGGGTCTACCTGCACGGCATCAAGGACTACAGCGACATGGCGGCGCATCTGGAACGGCATCCCGCGATGCGCGCCGTGGTCAATTTCGCGCCGGTGCTGCTGGAACAGCTCGACGACTACGGCAGACAGCTCGACACGCTGCTGAAACAGGGCAAGCCCACCCAGGATCACATGCTGAACCTGCTGTCCGGCGCCGAGCGCATTCCGTCGGATGTCGCCAGCCGCATGCGCATCGTGCAGGACTGCCAGCGCTGCCACGCGCCGCGCATGATCCACCCGTATCCGGCATTCCATCGCCTGTTGCGGATGATCGGCGCCACCGACAGCGCCGGGGTCGGCAGCACCGGCCTGCAATGGCACATGGGCTATCTGTCCGAGCAGTATTTCCTTGACCTGATGACCTGGTATCACCTGGCGTGGCTGGGCCATTCGCTGCGGCCGCTGCCGCTGGTGCAGCGGCTGATGGCGCAGGAACGAGGCTTTACCGCGGCCGATCGCCACGAGCTGCTGCACCTGATCCAGCATTGTCTGGCCGGGCTGATTCCGCGCTACCGCGCGCTCGCCGACCGCGGCCAGGTCGAGCTGTCGATGACGCCTTACGGCCATCCGATCGTGCCCCTGCTGAACGACTTCGACAACCTGCGCGACGCGCTGCCCGACGTGCCGGTTCCCGAGGCGTCCGCCTATCCGGGCGGCGCCGAGCGTTCGCGCTGGCATCTGCAGCACGGCGCCGAGGTGTTCGAGCACTATTTCGGCAGAAAGCCCGTGGGCGTGTGGCTGTCCGAGGGCGGCGTCAGCGAGGATGCGCTGGCCCAGCTCGACGACTTCGGCTTTGCCTGGACCGCAACGGGTGAAGGCGTGTGGCGCTACAGCGGCATCAAGTCGGGCGCCCCCGAGGCCGACCTCGATCACAAGCGTTCGCTGTTTTCGCCGACGCGCATCGACGGCTACAAGACGCGGGTGTTTTTCCGCGACGACGGCCTGTC
The DNA here is from genome assembly GCA_964623745.1 of uncultured Thiobacillus sp. GTDB lineage: Bacteria > Pseudomonadota > Gammaproteobacteria > Burkholderiales > Thiobacillaceae > Thiobacillus. The sequence continues at coordinate 64,814 of CAZUVC010000006.1, forward strand.
GGACCTGATTGGCTTCAAGTACAGCGACTGGCACGCCGACGACGCGGTGGCCGATTTCGTCCAGCATCTGGAAAACATCGCCACCTTTTTCGGCAAGGACGCCGGCAACCATGTGGTCTCGGTCATCCTCGACGGCGAAAACGCCTGGGAGTACTACCCGGACAACGGCCATCACTTTCTGGATGCGCTCTACACCACGCTGTCCGAGCATCCCACGCTCACCGTCAGCACCTTCGCCGAGCAGGCCGGGCGCGCGCCGGCCAAGGCGATGAAGCGGCTGGCGGCCGGCAGCTGGGTCTACGGCAGCTTCTCGACCTGGATCGGTTCGGAGGACAAGAACCGCGGCTGGGATTACCTGGTGGCCGCCAAGGAGGCCTACGACGGCGTGGTCGCCGCCGGCAAGCTCAGCGCCGACCCGCTTGCGCTCGCCACCCGCCAGCTCGCCGTGTGCGAAGGCTCCGACTGGTTCTGGTGGTTCGGCGACTACAACCCGGCGGGCAGCGTCAGCGACTTCGAGCAGCTCTACCGCACCCAGCTGCGCGAACTGTATCGTCTGCTCGGCATCGCGCCGCCGGCCATGCTCGACGTGCCCTTGTCGAGCGGCGGCGGCTGGGTGGAAAACGCCGGCACCATGCGCCGGAATGCCTGATGAATTTCGATACCCACCGCGCCGGCATCCTGCTGCATCCGACCTCGCTGCCGTCCGGCACGCTGGCCGACGCCGAGCGCTGGCTGGATTTTCTGCGCGACGCCGGTTTCAGCGTCTGGCAGATGCTGCCGCTCGGGTTGCCGCTGGTGGGTCTGTCGCCGTATCAGTGCGCGTCGGCCTTCGCAGTCAATCCCGCGCTGTTTCCACTGGAAGATAAACACAGCCCGCGTGTCGACATGCGCCGCTTCGTCGGCTGGCGCAACCGGCAGCGCCACTGGCTCGACGACTACGCGCGTTTCATCATCATCAAGGCGGCGCATGGCGGCGCGTCCTGGCCCGACTGGCCGGTGCCCTTGCGTGATCGCGATCCGCAGGCGCTCGCCGCATTCGACGCCGCCCATGCGGTCGCACTGAAGATCGTGATGGTCGACCAGTACCGTGCCGCGATGCACTGGCAGCGCATCCGCGCGGCCGCGGCGGTGCGCGGCATCGAGCTGTTTGGCGACATGCCGATTTTCGTGGCGCACGACAGCGCCGACGTGTGGGCGCAGCGCCATCTGTTCCTGCTCGATGCAGAAGGCCATCCGACGGTGGTGGCCGGGGTGCCGCCGGATTATTTTTCCGCGACCGGCCAGCGCTGGGGCAATCCGCATTACAACTGGCCAGCCATGCAGGCCGACGGCTTTGCCTGGTGGCGCGCGCGGCTGGCCGCGCACTTTGAATGGTTCGACCTGGTGCGCATCGATCATTTTCGCGGCCTGGTCGCGGCCTGGGAGATTCCCGCGCAGGAACCCACCGCAATCCACGGCACCTGGATTCCGGCGCCGGGCGCGGCACTGCTGCAGGCCATCGTCGACGAGATGGGCGAACTGCCGCTGGTGGCCGAGGACCTCGGCATCATCACGCCCGACGTCACCGCGCTGCGCCACCAGTTTGGCCTGCCCGGCATGTCGGTGCTGCAATTCGCGTTCGACGCGCATGCCGACAATCCGCACAAGCCCGAGAACGTCCAGCCCGACACTGTCTATTACACCGGCACCCACGACAACGACACCACTGCGGGCTGGTGGAGTTCGCTGCCCGACGAGGTGCGTCACCAGGTGATGCAGCAGATGGGCGTCGAGGACCCCGCCGCGTTGCCGGACGCAATGATCGACACCGTGCTGCACAGCCGCGCCGCGCTGGCCATGCTGCCGCTGCAGGATGTGCTTCAGCTCGGCAGCGCGGCGCGCATGAACACGCCCGGCACCAGCAGCGGCAACTGGAGCTGGCGCTTCGAATGGGATGCGCTGAGCCCTGAGCTGGCCCCCCGTTTGCTACAACAATTACAGAAAGCCCATCGATGCGAGACGCCGCCCTCACCATGAAAGCCCCCAAATACGCCACGCTGCCTGCGATCAGCCCGCCGATCCTGCGCGTACAGCTCGGCACCCACCACGATCCGTTCGAGGTGCTGGGCGTGCACGCCCAGCCCGACGGCAGCACGCTGATCCGCGCCTTCCTGCCCGCTGCCGAAGCGGTTGAGGCGGCAGGCGGCCCCATGACGCGGGTGCCCGGCACCGACTGCTTCGAGCGCGTGCTGCCGGCCGGCAGCCCGGTCGAGCCCCATCCGGTGCTGCGCTGGCAGGACAAGGGCGCAGGTCACTGGCATACCACGCAATGCCCCTACAGCTTTGCCCCGCAGCTGGGCGAAACGGACTTGTATCTGCTCGGCGAAGGGCGTCATTTTCAGGCGTGGAAAGTGCTCGGCGCGCGCCTCAAGACCATCGACGGCGTCGACGGCTGCCTGTTCGCGGTGTGGGCGCCCGCCGTGCAGCGGGTCAGCGTGATCGGCGACTTCAACGCCTGGGATGGCCGCCGCCATCCGATGCGCTGTCGCGGCAGCTCGGGCATCTGGGAACTGTTCATCCCGGGCCTCGATGCCGGCCAGGCCTACAAATACGAAATCCTTGGCAGCCACGGGCAGCTGGTGAAAAAGACCGATCCCTACGCGCGGCAGATGTTTCCGCGTCCCGAAACCACCAGCTGCGTGCCCGCCGAAACGGCGTACGCCTGGGCGGACGGCGACTGGATCGCTGCGCGCGCGCAGTTCGACTGGCAGCATCGCCCGGTCAGCATCTATGAAATGCACCCCGGTTCGTGGCGGCGCCATGCCGACGGCAGCTTCTATAGCTGGGGCGAACTCGCGGCCGAGCTGATTCCCTATGTGCAGGACCTCGGCTACACCCATATCGAACTGATGCCGGTGGCCGAGCATCCGCTCGATGCCTCATGGGGCTACCAGGTGTCGGGCTATTACGCGCCGACTGCGCGCTTCGGCTCGCCGGACGACTTCCGCGCCTTTGTCGACGCCTGCCACCAGGCCGATATCGGCGTGCTGCTCGACTGGGTGCCGGCGCATTTTCCGAAAGACGAATTCGCGCTGGCGCGCTTTACCGGCGAGCCGGTGTATGAGCATGCTGACCCGCGCCGCGGCGAGCACCAGGAGTGGGGCACGCTGGTGTTCGACTTCGGCCGCAACGAGGTGCGCAATTTCCTGGTGGCCAACGCGCTGTACTGGCTGGAGGAATTCCACATCGACGGCCTGCGTGTCGACGCGGTGGCCTCGATGCTCTACCTCGACTACTCGCGCCATCCGGGCGAGTGGCTGCCGAACCAGTACGGCGGGCGCGAAAACATCGAGGCGGTGCAGTTCCTGCGCGAGATGAACATCGAAGTGCACGGCCGTTTTCCCGGCGTCCTCACCATCGCCGAGGAGTCGACCGCGTGGCCGGCGGTATCGCGCCCGGTCGAACTCGGCGGGCTGGGCTTTTCGATGAAATGGAACATGGGCTGGATGAACGACAGCCTCGACTATATCGAAAAGGAGCCGATCTATCGCAAGTACCAGCACAACCAGCTGACCTTCAGCCAGATGTATGCGTGGACCGAAAACTTCGTGCTGCCGCTGTCGCACGACGAAGTGGTGCACATGAAGAAAAGCCTGCTCGACAAAATGCCGGGCGATACCTGGCAGCGCTTTGCCAACCTGCGCCTGTTCTATGCCTGGCAGTACGCGCACCCGGGCAAGAAGCTCTTGTTCATGGGCAGCGAGTTCGGCCAGTGGAACGAATGGAAGGAAGCCGGCGAACTGGACTGGGCGCTGCTCAAGTTCCCCGCGCACGACAGCATTCGCGCCGTGCTGCGCGACCTCAACCGGCTGTACCGGGACGAGCCGGCGCTGCACACGTTCGACTTCGATCCGCGCGGCTTCCGCTGGATCGATTGCCATGACGCCGACCAGTCGGTGCTGAGTTTCGTGCGTCAGGGCGGCGAGGGCACGGCCCCGCTGGTGGCGCTGTTCAACTTCACCCCGGTGCCGCGCACGGCCTACCGCATCGGCGTGCCGTCGGGCGCGGCGTGGTGCGAAGTGCTCAACACCGATTCGATGTATTACGGCGGCAGCAACCTCGGCAACGGCCGGCCGCTGCAGCCGCAGAACCTGCCGTGGATGGGTTACGACCATTCGGTGGAGGTGACACTGCCGCCGCTGGGCGCCATTTTTCTTAAACCATGTTGAGAAGGAAGGGGTCAGGATTCAGGGATCAGGGGTCAGGAAAGGTGCGGCCTTGGCCGCGCTTATTCAAAGGCGCACAGCACAAGACCCCCTGACCCCTGGCCCCTGAATCCTGACCCCTAAAAATAATGAAACGCGGAGCAAAAAAAATACTGTTCGTGGCCAGCGAGGCCTACCCGCTGGTGAAGACCGGCGGGCTGGGCGATGTGGCCTACAGCCTGCCGCATGCGCTGCACGAGCGCGGCGCCGACATTCGCCTGGTGCTGCCCGGTTATCGCGCGCTGCTGCGCCAGCTGGAGCAGGTGCGCATTATCGGCTGGCTCGACGTGCGCGGCGCCGAAGGCATCGTCAGCGCGCGCATCCTGGAAACGCGTCATCCCGATTTTGCGTTCCCGCTGTGGATCGTCGACTGCCCGCCGCTGTTCGACCGCGCCGGCAATCCCTACGTCAACGCCAGCGGGCTGGACTGGCCGGACAATGCCGAGCGCTTCGCCGTGTTTGCGCGGGTGGCGGCCTTGCTGGCGCAGGATGCGCTGGACATCGGCTGGCAGCCCCACGTGGTGCACACGCACGACTGGCAGACCGGCCTGGTCGCCGCGTTCCTGGCCGACCAGCCGCTGCGGCCGAAGACCATTTTCACCATCCATAACCTGGCGTACGGCGGACACTTTTCACACACCGATTTCGTCCGGCTGCAATTGCCGGGTCCGTGGTGGACCCCGGAAGGCGTTGAATTCCACGGCGGCTTTTCCATGCTGAAGGCGGGCATCGTCTACGCCGACGCCGTCACCACGGTGAGCCCCACCTATGCCGCAGAAATTTGCACCCCCGAATTCGGCTATGGTCTCGACGGTCTGCTGCTCTCGCTGCAGCACAAGCTTCACGGCATTCTCAATGGCATCGACACCCGGCTGTGGAATCCGTCCACCGACCCGCATCTGCCCGCGCATTATTCGATGAGCCGCATCCTGCCCGGCAAGCGCCGCAACAAGCAGGCTCTGCTCGAACGGTTTCTGCCGCAGGTCGACGATGCATCGATGCAGGCGCCGCTCTTGGGCCTGATCGGACGACTGGTCGAGCAGAAAGGCATCGACTGGGTGCTGGCGGCGATTCCCGTGCTGCTGGCCGAAACCGACGCGCGCTTCGTGCTGCTGGGCAGCGGCCAGACGCTCTACGAGCAGAAGCTGATGCGCCTGGCGCGCCAGTATCCGAATCGGGTGTTTGTCGAAATCGGCTATGACGAACCGCTGGCGCATCTGATCTCGGCCGGTGCCGACATGTTCATGATGCCGTCGCGTTTCGAGCCGTGCGGGCTCAACCAGATGTACAGCCTGCGCTACGGCACGCCGCCCATCGTCTACAAGACCGGCGGGCTGGCCGACACCGTCGTCGATACGAACCCGCTCACGCTGGAGGACACCAGCGCCAACGGCTTCGTGTTCGAGCGCCCGGACGTGGCCGAATTCGTGGCCGCCATCCGCCGCGCGATCGACCTTTACCACCAGCCGACGCAATGGCGGCGGCTGCAGCAAACCGGCATGCGTCAATCCTTCGAGTGGTCGGACAGCGCCGACCATTACCTTGCCCTCTATACCCAATGACCATGCATCCAGCGGGAGTCCCCATGCCAGACGAAAAAACTGCCGTCACCTGTGCCGTCGCCCTGAAGCCGCTGCCCAACAGCAGCGCGGCCTTTACCCAGGATTTCGAGCGCTATCAGTTCTATCACATGGGGCGCTTTCAGGGCTGCCCCCCGGTCTACACCTATCACGCGGTGGCCTGGACGCTGCGCGACCGGCTGATGTCGGACTGGATGAACACCTATGCCGCGCGCGACCAGCCCGGCAAGCGCCGCGCCTATTACCTGTCGCTGGAGTTTCTGATCGGGCGCGCGCTGTCCAACCATGTGCTGAATCTGGGCGTGGACGCCGCCACGCGCGATGCCCTGCAGGGCATCGGCCAGACGCTGGAAGCGGTGGCCGACGAAGAAGCCGACGCCGGGCTCGGCAACGGCGGCCTCGGCCGCCTGGCGGCCTGCTTCATGGACAGCTGCGCCACGCTCAACCTCCCGGTGATGGGCTACGGCATCCATTACGAGTACGGCATGTTCCGCCAGGACATCGAGGACGGCTACCAGGTCGAGGAGCCCGACCACTGGCTGCGCGACGGCAACCCGTGGGAGATCGAACGCTCCGAGTTCACCTGCCGCGTCCCCTTTGGCGGGCATACCGAGCATTTTCACGACAAGGCGGGCATCCACCGCGCACGCTGGGCCGACACCAGCGATGTGCTGGCGATCCCGTTCGACATGCCGATCTCGGGCTACCGCAACAATACCGTCAACACGCTTCGACTATGGAAGGCCGCCGCCACCGACGAATTCGACCTCAGCGAATTCAACGCCGGCAGTTACACCGAAGCCGTGCAGGCGAAGAACCACGCCGAGCACATTTCGATGGTGCTGTACCCCAATGACAGCAGCGAAAACGGCAAGGAGCTGCGGCTGCGCCAGCAGTACTTCCTGGCGTCGGCCAGCCTGCAGGATGCAATGCGCCAGTGGCGCGCGGCCGGCAATACCGACCTGCGGCAGTTCGCCGAACACAACGTGTTCCAGATGAACGACACGCATCCCACCATTGCGGTGGCCGAACTGATGCGCCTGCTGCTCGACGAAGAACGCCTGCAGTGGGACGAGGCCTGGGCCATCACCACAAAGTGCATGGCCTATACCAACCACACCCTGCTGCCCGAGGCGCTGGAGCGCTGGCCGGTTACGCTGTTCGAGCGCCTGCTGCCGCGCCCGCTGGAGATCATCTACGAAATCAATGCGCGCTTCCTGCGCGAGGTCTCGATCAAATGGCCGGGTGACGGCGACCGCCGGCGCCGCATGTCGATCATCGAGGAGGGCCATGTGCGCCAGGTGCGCATGGCCTGGCTCGCCATCGTCGGCAGCTTCTCGGTCAACGGCGTCGCCGCGCTGCACTCGAAACTGCTGAGAGAAGGCCTGTTCCGCGACTTTGTCGATCTGTGGCCGGGCAAGTTCAACAACAAGACCAACGGCGTCACACCGCGCCGCTGGGTGGCACATGCCAACCCCGGCATGAGCGCGCTGATCAGCAGCAAGATCGGCGACGACTGGGTGGCCGACCTGTCGCAACTGGAAAAATTGAAACCGCTGGCCGACCCGAAAAACACCGCGTTCCATGCCGACTGGCACGCGGTCAAGCGCGCCAACAAGGCGCGCCTCGCCGCGCTGGTGCTGGCCGAATGCGGTGTCAGCTTCAACCCCGACGCGCTGTTCGACGTGCAGGTCAAGCGCATCCACGAATACAAGCGGCAGCTGCTCAACGTGCTGCACATCATCCATCTCTACAACCGCATCAACAAAGGCAGCTTGAACGGCTGGACCGACCGCTGCGTGCTGATTGGCGGCAAGGCTGCGCCGGGCTATGCCATCGCCAAGCGCATCATCAAGCTGATCAACAGCGTGGCTGACGTCGTCAACAACGATCCCGACGTCAATGGGCGCCTGAAGGTCGCCTTCCTGCCCAACTACCGGGTGAGCAGCATGGAAATCATCGCGCCGGCGACCGACCTGTCCGAGCAGATCTCGACCGCCGGCAAAGAAGCGTCCGGCACCGGCAACATGAAATTCATGATGAACGGCGCCGCCACCATCGGCACCTACGACGGCGCCAACATCGAGATTCTCGATGCCGTGGGCGAGGACAACTTCTTCCTGTTCGGTCTGCGCGCCGAGGACGTCGAGGCGCTGCGCCCGCAGTACCAGCCGATGTCCTACGTCGAGAACGACTCCGACCTGCGCGAGGTGATCGATTTATTGCGCTCGGGCCACTTCAACCAATGCGAGCCCGGCATCTTCGACATGATCCTCGACGCCTTGCTGAGCCCGCACGACCCGTGGATGGTGCTGGCCGATTTCCGCAGTTACGTCGACGCCCAGGAACGTGTCGCACAAGCCTGGCAGGACCAGGCCGGCTGGACGCGGATGAGCATCCTCAACACCGCGTCCAGCGGCTTCTTCTCCACCGACCGCACCATGCGGGAATACAACGCGGAGATCTGGAAGCTCAGGTAGGACCATCGTCGCCTCCATGCACACCGCCGGCATACCTGATTTCGAACCTGCGCGCCTCCGGGCGCTTGTCGCGGTGCTGGGACTGGACACAGAGCATGGCGAGCCAAGGCGGCAGCTTCGCGATGCCCTGGCGGGCGGGCGGGCAGAGGCGCTGGTGGATGCCTGCCTTGCCAGGCTGGCGCAGGAACCGGATTTTTCACGGCTGAAAAACGGTGATTTCAGCGCGGCGTTCCGGCAGGGAGGGGTCGACTACCTGCATAGCCTCGGCGAGGACTTCAACGCGCCTGGCCGTTTCGCGGCGCGCATGGCCTTTTCTGCGGCCTGCGCCCATGCCGGCGTTCCCCTTGGGCTGGCGCACCTGCAGCACAGCCTGATCCAGCAGGCTGTGCTCGAGCAGCTTGCTGCCGGAAAATATCCCGCGCAAACCATGCCGTCTCTGACCACGTACGTCATGATGCGCGGCGCATTGGAAATCTATCTGATGACCGAGGGTTATCGGACGGTGGAAATTGACGTGCTACAGAAAGCGCTGGACGAATCACGCGAGGAAGTATTCCGCCTGCGGCGGAAGGCTTCAACCGACCAGCTCACCGGCCTGGTGAACTACACCAGCCTGATGGAAGAACTGGAGAAGCAGATCCAGATGGCTGCCAACCGGAATCATCCGCTCTGCGTCATGATGGCCGACCTGGATTTTTTCAAGCGGGTCAACGACAGCCACGGCCATCTGGTCGGTGACATGGTGCTGCGCCACGTGGCAGGGCGGATACAGGCAGCGGTGCGCGATTTCGACACGGTGGGCCGTTTCGGGGGGGAGGAGTTCACTGTCATCCTGGCAAACACCGACATCGACATGGCAAGAATCATTGCCGAGCGCATTCGCGAGGAAGTCGCGAATGCGCCCTTTCATGTTCATGAGCTGAATATAGACATCACCATCAGCGTGGGCGGGGCCATGCTGAGGAAAGGCGAAACGAAGGAATCCTTGCTGGAACGCGCCGACGCGGCCATGTACGAAGCCAAGCAGAGCGGGCGCAATCGCGTCGTGTTTGCCGCGCCGTAGCGCGAGGGTAAACAGTGTTTTCGGCCCGGTCGCGACAGCGGCCTCAACCGGAATGGCGTGCGGTTGTCGCCGTGCGGTTGGCCGGCTTCATGAGCGGACCCTCCTGGCGACGGCTGGCTGGCGGGATTGTCACCCCAGCCTGGCTGAACTTCTCGCACAGGCTACCCAAAGCCTCCTGCTCGCTGCGGACGCGGAAGAACGCGCCTTCCTCGTCTCCACCGCCGAGCGGTTGATCCGGGAAGCCGCCGTGCCTGGGTGGGCAAGCATGAAAAATCGGAAACCATCGATCTGGAGCTTGGCAGCATGACCAGGCGCGGGCTGAGGGAGTCAGCCTGCGATGTTCTGATTATTTCCCCCGGCATGATGCCAAAGCCATGATTCCGGAAAACCCAGTTGAACCCCAACGCGCACAAAACAAGCAGCTCACGTAACTAATCGGTTTTATCCCTGTCTACATAGTGGACAATTCAGGACCTTTTCAGTAGGAGCGTTATGCAAAACGTGACCCGCATCGTCGTCGCCACTGACTTCTCCGTGCCTGCCAATGCTGCCATCACCCGCGCAGCACTGCTCGCCCGACAGCATGGCGCAGAACTGCACCTGCTACACGTGTTATCTCCCCTGGCGATATATCCCGATCAGGCTGTCGAGCCGGCCGCCAGCGTCGATGCCAGACTCGCTTCCGCCCATAATCTGCTGATCGCCACAGCCGAACGCGTGCTTGAGCGTTACGACGTCCATGTCCACATTGTGCAGCGTGTCGGCCGGGCGCATACCCGCATCAGAGAATATGCCAACGAAATCTCCGCTGACTTGGTGGTGGCGGGCGTGCGTGGCGAGGATTCCTTGCTGAGCCTGATGTTAGGCTCTACCGCCTGGCGCCTGTTACGTGTGTGCGAGCGTCCGGTGCTCGTCGTGCGCCCGGTTCCCATCGGGCCCTATCGCCGGGTACTTGCGGCGGTCGATTTTTTCCCGCACACCCAGGCAGTCTGCACCTGGGCCAAACGGATGGCCGGTGACGAACCGGTGCATCTGCTGCATGTGCTGGCACCGCAGGATCAGGACGAACAGGCGAATGAGAGCATGCGCACCATAGCCGGGAATTTGATGGCCAATTTGCAATCAGACCTGCCCTATGCAACAGAAGGCCAGATTGGGGTCGGTCATCCGCTCGTTATGATTTTGCAGCACGCCGCCCACTGCAATGCGGATTTGATTGTGCTGGGTCGGCATGGTCAGGGTGGGCTGGAAGCGTACTTGCTGGGCAGCGTGAGCAAGGGCGTGGCGCAGGCTGCGAATTGCGACGTGTTGCTGGTGCACGCAGACTGATGCGAAGCGCGAACACCTTTCCCGCCCGCCTGTTGAAGGCGGGTTTTTTCTTTCCTTGTTTGCTGCCTTGGTGTTTCAGGCCGAACCCGGTTCCTCGATGCTGACTACGACCGAGGAGCGTGTCCGATATTTCGTGCATAAACAGGCATTTGGAAGGAGCTTTCTCCTGAAAGGCGGCACCGCTTCTCCTGCAGCATCTCCTCACACAGGCTATAAAGACTAAACATCCATCCGATTATCAAGGAGACCGTGATGAGCTCGAACCTGAATGAAGTGATGCTGCACCTGGAAGAAGCGCTGGATGAGGAGACGCTGCACACGCTTGAAGACGGCGTGCGTCAGGACGCGGGGGTGGTGTCGGTGGGCCACAATCCGGACAACGCGCACATGATCATGGTGGTGTACGACTCGGAAACGACGCGGGCGGCGAGCCTGCTGCACACGTTTGAGGAGCGCGGCCTGCATGCGCAACTCGTAGGCTTGTAAAAGCCCCGTCCCATTGCCGGACGCACATGAAAAAGGCCGGGTTTCCCCGGCCTTTTTGCTTCAGTCCAAGCTGCTTTACGCTGCCTGCACCGGTATGGCGTGGCGCGTGTCCATGATGCGGTTGTCCGCGTCCACATAGACCAGCTCCGGCTCATAGCGCGCCAGTTCGATCTCGTTGTACACCGCGTAGGTGGCGATGATGACGAGGTCGCCCGGGTTGGCCTTGTGCGCGGCGGCGCCGTTCACAGAAATGATGCCGGAGTCGCGCGCGGCGCGGATGGCATACGTGGTGAAACGCTCGCCATTGGTGACGTTGTAGATCTGAATCTGCTCGTATTCGTGGATGTTGGCCGCGTCCAGCAGGGTTTCGTCGATGGCGCACGAGCCTTCGTAATGCAGCTCGGAATGCGTGACGGTCGCCCGGTGGAGCTTGGACTTGAGCATCGTTCTTTGCATGACGGTGCCCTCACAAAAAATGGACGGCCATTATACCAAAACGCGCCCCGGATCCAGTAGGGCCGGCCCGGCCTAACTGTGGAGGTGCAGCTGGACGTTGAGGTAGTCGAAGAGCAGGCAATAGGCCGTGATCGGCAGGGGCAGCCCGAGCAGCGTGCCGATGAGGTAGTCGCGATAGCGGACGCCGGACAGGGCAAGGGTGTAGTTGAGCGCCGGAACGGTCTGGAACAGCATTCTCAGCAGCACGATGCTGCGGATCGGATGGGCGTCGAGCTGGTTCAACAGCCGCGTTGCGAGTGGGCCTTTCAGCGTGCGCAGCGCATCGCCACCGACGAAACGGATGGAAAAGTAGGTGACAGTGCACGAGACGATGGCCGCGACATAGGTGGCCAGTCCGCCCCAGGTCTTGCCCAGCGCGAGCACCGCCGCAGCCAGGAAAATCCACCCCGGTATCTGCACCAGGTTGCCCAGGGTGAAGATCAGGATGAAAACGGCCAGCCCGGTGACGGGGTGGTCGACCAGGATCTGGTGCAGGTAGGCCAGATTGAACTGACTCCGCAGGCCGGACAGCTCGAAGACCGCCAGCAGCAGGAGCAGAAACAAGAGAACCGCGAGAAGCCGCTGGTAGGGGCGCACGGTATTTACGGGTCGGGTGCGACCGGGTTTATGGGCTTGTAGCCGGAAGGGGAAAATCGAGGTTGTCGATCAGCCGGGTGTTGCCCAGCCAGGCTGCGCCCAGCACCACCAGCCGGGTGCTCGCCGGGGTGGGGGCCTGCAGGGTCGCGGCATCGCGCAACGCGACGTAATCGACGCGCCAGCCCGCCATTTTCAGGTGTCGGGCGGCGGAGGCGGCGAGCGCCTCGAAATCACGTTCACCTGCCTCGACCGCGGCAACGACAGCTGCGAGCTCGCGCTGCAGCTGGGCCGCCTGGATGCGCTCGGACGCGCCGAGGTAGGCGTTGCGCGAACTCATCGCCAGGCCGTCAGGCTCGCGCAGTGTGTCGCCCGCCACGATTTCAATCGGCAGGTTGAACTGCTCGACCAGCGCGCGGATCACGTGCAGCTGCTGAAAATCCTTTTTGCCGAACACGGCCACGTGCGGCTGCACCTGGTTGAAGAGCTTCAGCACCACGGTGGCGACACCGGCGAAGTGGCCGGGGCGGAATGCGCCGCACAGGTCATTGGCCAGCGATTCGGGCGGCTGCACGGTGAAGGTTTGAGCCACCGGATACATTTCGGTGACGTCGGGCGCGAACACACAATCGCAGCCTGCGGTGGCGAGCTTGGCGCAGTCCGATTTCAAGGTGCGGGGATAGCGATCGAAATCTTCGCCGGCGCCAAACTGCAGCGGGTTGACGAAGATGCTGGCGACCACCGGCTGGCCGTGCCGTTTGGCGAGTTCGACCAGCGAGACGTGACCGGCGTGCAGGTTGCCCATGGTCGGCACAAACGCGGTGCCGGTTTGACCGGCCAGCGCGGCGCGCAACTCGGCGGCAGTGTGGATGACCTGCATCAGAAGCTGTGTTCGGCGGCGGGAAAGCTGCCGTCCTTGACCGCGGCGACGTAGGCGCGCACGGCGGCTTCGATGCCGTCCGTGCCGGCCAGAAAATTTTTCGAGAATTTGGGCGCACGCGGATACAGGCCCAGCATGTCGTACAGCACCAGCACCTGGCCGGAACAGTCGGCACCGGCGCCGATGCCGATGGTCGGTATCGACAGCGCGTCGGTGACTGCTTTCGCCAGCGCGGCCGGCACCATTTCCAGCACGATCAGGCCGGCGCCGGCGGCTTCCAGCGCGCGCGCGTCGGCGATCAGTTGCGCCGCGGCGGCGTCTTCGCGCCCCTGCACCCGGTAGCCCCCGAGCTGGTTGACCGACTGCGGCAGCAGGCCAACGTGCGCGCATACAGGGATGCCGCGCTGGGTCAGGAAAGCCACCGTCTCGACCATGACCGCGCCGCCTTCCAGCTTGACCATGTGCGCGCCCGCCGCCATCAGCCGCGCGGCGGCGGCAAACGCACGCTCGGGCGAGGGCTGGTAGCTGCCGAAGGGCAGGTCGGCAACGATGAAGGCGTGCTCGGTGCCGGTGGCGACACAGCGCGTGTGGTAGCTCATTTCGGCGAGCTTCACCGGCAGCGTGGAGGCATGGCCCTGCACCACCATGCCGAGCGAATCGCCGACCAGCAGCACCTCGACGCCGGCGCCATCGAGCACGCGCGCAAAGCTGGCGTCGTAGCAGGTGAGCACGGCGATCTTCTCGCCGCGCTCGCGCAGGGTTTTGAGGGTGGTCAGGGTGATGCCCATGTCAGGCTCCCCGGTTGAAAAATTCGCGCGGGCCGCGCATCTTGTCCACGCGTTCCAGCAGCAGCTCGAAGTCGTCCTCGCTCTGCGCGAAGTTGAGGTTGGCGGTGTTGACGATCAGCAGCGGCGCCGCCTCGTAGCGGTGGAAAAACTCGCTGTAGCTGTTGGCCAGGCGCTGCAGGTAGTCGGCATCCATGCCGCGCTCGAACTCCACGCCGCGGCGGTGGACGCGCTCCCGCAGCGCGTCGATCGGGGCCTGCAGGTAGATCACCAGGTCGGGCGTCGGCGCCTGCGGCGCCAGGTCGGCGTAGACCTTCTGGTACAGCTCGAATTCGTCGTCGTCCAGGTTCAGGCGCGCGAACAGCATGTCCTTGTCGATCAGGAAATCCGACACCGTGCCAGCGCGGAACAGGTCGCCCTGCGCCAGGTCGCGCAGCTGGCGCGTGCGGTCGAACAGGAAATGCAGCTGCGTCGGCAGCGCGTAGCGTTTCGGCTCCTGGTAGAAGCGCGGCAGGAAGGGGTTGTCGCCGGCGTTTTCCAGCAGGGTGTCGGCATCGAGCCGTTCGGCCAGCTTGTAGGTGAGGCTGGTCTTGCCGGCGCCGATCGGACCTTCGACGACGATGTAGCGGAAACGGTCCAGACTCATGCGTTGACGGCGGCGGCAGGGGGCGGCAGTACGGCCACGCTTTGGTCCGCGCAGCCGGCGAGCCAGTCGGCCGCGCGGCCACGGCCGGGAATGGTCGTGTCCGGCGCGATTTCAATCAGCGGCAGCAGCACGAAGCCGCGCTCGGTCATGCGCGGATGCGGCAGCGCCAGGCCTTCCTCGTGGAAATGCGCGTGGCCGTACAGCAGCAGGTCGAGGTCGAGCGTGCGCGGCGCGTTGCGAAAGCTGCGCTCGCGGCCGTGGCGGTGTTCGATGTCGAGCAGCGCAACGAGCAACGCGCGCGGCGCGAGGCCGGTTTCCACCTGCGCCACCGCGTTGATGAAGTCGGGCTGGTCGACGTAACCGACCGGCGCCGACGCATACAGGCTGGACCGTGCGATCAGCCGGGTGGCTGGCAGGCGGTCGAGCTCGGCCAGCGCATATTCCACCTGCGCCGCCGGGTCGTTGAGGTTGGCCCCGAGGCCGATGGTGGCGATCACGTTCATGCCGACGGCGCCTCGCCGGCGGCATCGGCCGGCTTTTTGCGCTTGCGCTTGCGGCGCGGCTTGGGGCCGCTGTCGGCCAGCAGCATGGCGGCGCGTTCGTCGTCGTCGACGTCCTGGAAGCGCGTCCACCACTCGCCGAGCTCGGTGTCGACTTCGCCGGATTCGGCGCGCAGCAGCAAAAAGTCGTAGGCGGCGCGGAAGCGCGGATGCTCCAGCAGGCGATACGGGCGCTGCCCGCCGCGCTGCTCGAAGCGCGGCTGCAGCGCCCAGATTTCCTTGATCATGCCGTCGTAGCGGCGCGGGATCGCAAGCTGGCCGCGCTGTGCGTCGAGCACTTCGTCCATCGCCATGAACAGGGCGGGTTGCGGCTTTTCGCCGGCAGCTTCGAGCGCGCGCCAGCGCTGCAGCGTCTGCGGCCACAACAGCGTGCCGAACAGGAAGGCCGGCGAGGCCGGCTTGTCCTGCGCGATGCGCGCATCGGTGGTCTTCAGCGCGGCGGTGATGAAGCGCTCGCCGGTGGGGTCGTCGAGGATGGTGTCCAACAGCGGCAGCATGCCGTGGTGCAGGCCTTCGGCGCGCAGCTGGTGCACGCCGCGTAGCGCATGGCCCGACATCAAGAGCTTCAGCGCCTCGTCGAAGATGCGTGCGCGGGGAATGTTGGCCAAGAGCGGCGCCAGCGTGGCGACCGGGCGGCGGGTGTCGGGATCGATATGGAAATCGAGCTTGGCGGCGAAGCGCGCGGCACGCAGCATGCGCACCGGGTCTTCGCGGAAGCGCGTCTCGGGGTCGCCGATCATGCGCAGCACGCGCTTCTTGCAGTCGGCCACGCCGCCGAAATAGTCGTGCACTTCCTCGCGTACCGGGTCGTAGTACAGCGCGTTGATGGTGAAGTCGCGGCGCGCGGCGTCGTCCGCCATGTTGCCGAACACGTTGTCGGACAGCAGCCGGCCGTGCTCGTCGGTCGACCGACCCTCGTCGTCCTCGGCTTCCTTCTGCCCATTGGAGCGGAAGGTGGTGACCTCGATGGTGACGCGGCCGCACATCACGTGGACGATCTGGAAGCGGCGCCCGATGATGCGCGAGCGGCGGAACAGCCGCCGCACTTCTTCCGGGGTGGCGTCGGTGGCGACGTCGAAATCCTTGGGCGTCTTGCCCAGCAGCAGGTCGCGCACCGCGCCACCCACCACATAACCCTTGAATCCGGCCTGCGCCAGTGTTTCGCAGGTTCTCAGCGCGCACTCGTCGAGCTGGTCGAGGCGGATGCCGTGGGCGGCGGGCGCCAGGATCTGTGCACCGTTGGCGTGGGCGCGCGACTTGCGGCCGAAGACTTTGTTGATGAGACGACGAATCATGGAATGCGCTGCGGCGGGGACGAAAAGACCAAGCTGCGATTATACAGGGTCGCCCCGGCCGCCCTGCCGCCACAGCGCGGCCGTGCCGGGGCCGTACAGGGCCTCGAGCGTAGCCGGGGTCAGCAGCGTGGCCGGGGTGCCCAGCTGCCAGCGGCCGTCGCCGTGCAGGAACAGCAGGCGGTCGCAGTGGCAGGCCGCCCAGTTGGGATCGTGCAGGGTCAGCACCACGCTGTGTCCGGCGTCGGCTTCATTGCGCGCCCAGGCCAGCAGACGGGCCTGATGCGCCGGATCGAGATGGGTCAGCGGCTCGTCGAGCAGGGCGATGCGCGGTGCCTGCACCGCCAGCTGTGCCAGCCGCGC
Source organism: uncultured Thiobacillus sp. (assembly GCA_964623745.1). Classification (GTDB taxonomy): domain Bacteria; phylum Pseudomonadota; class Gammaproteobacteria; order Burkholderiales; family Thiobacillaceae; genus Thiobacillus. The sequence continues at coordinate 81,611 of CAZUVC010000006.1, forward strand.
GCGCTGGCGCTCGCCGCCGGACAGCGTGTCGAGCGGGCGACCGGCAAGCTCGGTCAGTTCCCAGGTCGCCAGATGCGGCGCAAGGTCGGGGGCGATCCCGAAGGGGAAGTGCCCCAGCGCGACAAAGTCGGCCACGCTGCCGAAGAAGCCGCCTTCGTCACCCTGCGGCAGCAGGCCGACGTGCTGCGCGCGGGTCAGCGGCGTCAACGTGGCGAGCGCGTGGCCGTCGAGCGTGACGTCCCCCCGGGCCGGCGCGGCCAGCCCCGCCAGCACCGTCAGCAGCGTCGACTTGCCGGCGCCGTTGGCGCCGAGGATGCCGAGCACTTCGCCGGGTTCGAGCGCGAGGTCGAGCGCGTCGACCAGCGTGCGGGGGCCGGCTAGCAGGGCCAGTTTGCTGGCGACGAGGCTCATGGTTTGCGTAACAGCCACAACATCATCGGTACGCCGATCAATGCGGTCAGCACCCCCACCGGCAGTTCGCGCGGCTCGATCACGGTGCGCGCCAGCGCGTCGGCCAGCACCAGCAGGCTGCCGCCGGCCAGCGCACAGGCGGGGAGCAGGGCACGGTGGCCGGCAAAGCCGAGGCGCCTCAAGGCATGCGGCACCATCAGGCCGACGAAGCCGATGCTGCCGGCCTGCGCGACGACCACCGAGGTGCAGGCGCCGGCCAGCACAAACAGTGTCCAGCGCGTGGGGGCGACCGCCACGCCGAGCGAGGCGGCTTTCAGCGGCGTCAGTTGCAGCACGTCGAGCCGGCGCGACAGAGCGAGTGCAGCGGCTACTGCCAGCAGCAATGCCGCCCACAACAGCGCCGGCTGGCTGGTCCAGGCCAGGTCGCCCATCAGGAAGAACAGCATGCCGGGCAGGCGCTCGGCCGGCGTGACCGAGAGCACCAGTGCGATCAGCGCGCCGAAGCCGGCCGCCAGCATGACGCCGGCGAGCAAGAGCGGTGTGTGGTCGCGCGCCAGCAATCGTCCGCCGAGCGCGGCGGCGAGCGCCAGCGCCAGCAGGCTGCCGGCAAACGCGAGCAGGGAAATCCACGGCCACGCGAGCCCGGCCGCCATGCCGAGCAGCGCCAGCAGGCCGGCGCCGCCGGAGACGCCGAGCAGATAAGGTTCGGCCAGCGGGTTGCGAAACAGCGTCTGCATCAGCGCCCCCGCCAGCGCCAAAAGGCCGCCGCAGGCAAACGCCGCCGCCACACGGGGGCCGCGCAGCTCGGTGAGAATTTGCTGCGCCAGCGCGCGGTCGTCCGGCAGCGTGCCGGCCGCGAGGCCCAGCGCAATCGCGACCGGTGCGGCCAGTCCGAGCAGCAGCAGTCGGGATGCAGGGCTCAGGGCTGGGCTGCCTCGGGCAGCACGCTGACGCGCTTCATCACGATGGGCTCGAGCGGCACATCGCCGTGCGGGCCGCGGTTGCCGCGCGGCACCGCGACGATGGCGTCGACCACGTCCATGCCGTCGACCACCTGGCCGAACACGGCGTAGCCCCAGCCCTGGGGTGTTTGTCCGCGGTGGTTGAGGAAGGCGTTGTCCTTGACGTTGATGAAGAACTGCGACGACGCCGAATGCGGATCGGCCGTGCGGGCCATCGCCAGCGTGCCGCGCAGGTTTTTCAGGCCGTTGTCGGCTTCGTTGCGGATCGGCGCGTTCTTGGGTTTTTCGGCCATGTCAGCGGTCATGCCGCCGGTCTGGATCATGAAGCCGGGGATCACGCGGTGGAACACCAGACCGTCGTAAAACCCGGTCTTCGCGTAATTCAGAAAATTGCCGGCCGACTGCGGCGCCTGCGCCGGGAAGACTTCCACCGTAATGTTGCCCTTGCTGGTTTCGATCAGCACGCGCGGGTTGGCCGTCTGGCCGGCGGGCGGTGCGGTGGAGACGGCTTGGGTGGCCGGCTCGCTGGCGCCGCAGCCGGACAGGCCGGGCATCAGCAGGCCGAGCAGCAGGGTGATGGGAAGCAGGGTCGAACGGGACATCGGAATGCTCCAGGGGTGAGGGTGGAGGGATTTTACGGGTGCGCGGGCGGCGGCCGGAAGCTTTCGAACAGCCGGGCCGCATTGTCGTGCAGCAGATTCTGTTTCAGTGGCTGCGGCAGCGGGTCGACCCAGCCGCGAATCCGTGCGACGACCTGATCATAGTGCTGCCAGCGGTTGACGCTGAAGCTGTCCACCGCGACCGCAAACCGCTCGGGGTGGCGTTCGAACAGCGTGCGCCACACGGGCAACAGCCTGCCGTCGGACGCGATGCGCTCGTCGCGCACCGAGGTGTCGATCCACAGCAGCGGATAGCGCTCGAGCATCGCGGACAGACGCGCGGGCTCGGGCACGGTGCCGAGGTGCGCCCACAGCACGCGCACGCCGGGCTCCAGGGCAAACGCCTGCGCCACCACGTCGGCGTCGCCGTGGATCATCAGCACCAGCGAATGTGCCGCCGCCAGCCGCACCAGCTGCGCGAATACGGGTTGTTGCGCGTCGCGCGCAAACAGATGCAGTTCGCCGATGCCAGCCCAGACGCCGCGCTTGAGCTGCGCCGCCACCCGCGCGGGCAGCGTGGCGTCGTGCACCCAGTTGCCCTTGTGGCGATCCGATTCGTAGACGCCGAGCAGCGGGATCACGCGGCCGGGTGCGTGGCGGTAGAGCGTTTGCGTCAGCTGCGGCGGCGAACTCGTCAGCACCAGCTGGCGCACGCCCGCGGCGTCGAGCTTCGCCACCACGTCGGCGGGCGACAGCACAGCCGCGTCGGGCGCGGAATAGTGGGCGTGGGCGTCGATCATCGGCGGCAGCTCGGCGGCGACGGCGCTGCCGCCGAACGCGGCAAGCAGGATCAAGATGCGCAGCTTCATGTGGAGAGCCCCGCGTCGAGCGCCGAGCGCACTGTCTCCAGCGGCTGGCAGCCGTGGCAGATCGCATGCAGTTGCGTGTCCCGCTGCAGGATCAGCGCGGGAAAACCGCGCACGCCGGCCTGGCGTGCCTGTTTGAAATGCGCCTGGGTTTTTGCGCGTGCGGCGTCGTTGTCGAATACCTGCAGAAACGCCTCGCGGTCGACACCGCGTTCAGCCGCCAGGTCGGCCAGCACGCCCGGCTGGGTGACGTCGCGCCCTTCAGCGTAGAAGGCCTGCTGGATCGCCTTGAACAGCGGAAAGGTCAGCGCGGGATCGATGCCGCCGATCACCGCCACCGCGCGGCACGCGGGCTCGGTGTCGTAGACGAAGCCCTCCGGCAGCGCATGCTCGAAACGGAAAGCCTGGCCGGTGCGGGCGTGCACTTCATGCCAGTGGTGCAGGATCTCTTCGCGCCCGGCCGCCGTCATCGGCACGGTTTCATGGCGCAGGCCGCCCAGCACCAGCGCGATTTTCAGGCGGTCGCGGTAGGCGTCGCGCAGGGTTTCGATCACCGGCGAAAAGCCCCAGCACCACGAGCACATCGGGTCGGCGAAATACCAGAGGAGGGGTGCGTTCATGGTTCGGTCGGCTGTGACAGGGGGACACACTTCATCAGCATACGCGATCGGGGCTCAGGGCCGGGGCGTGTCGTCCGGCTTGGGCGGATTGTCGTCGTCCATGATGACGCTGTGGCCGGGGCCTTCGAGGTCGTCGAACTGGCCGCTGCGGGCCGCCCACAGCATGACCCAGGCGATGACGCCGACGAGGACGAGGCTCAGGGGAATCAGCAGCAGCAGGATGTCCATGGGGGCGCGTGAGAGCTTAGGGGCTTGACGTCAGGGCCGCGTTCTTCACCCCTGACCCTTCACCCTTCACCGGTTGTTTGAAATCCGACAGCCGCAATGCGTTCAGAACCACCAGCAGCGAGCTGGCCGACATGCCGATGCCGGCGATCCACGGCGTGACATGGCCGAGCGCGGCGGCGGGGATGGCGATCAGGTTGTAGCCGAGCGCCCAGCCGAGGTTCTGGCGAATGATCTGCTGCGTCTTGCGGGCGAGGGCGACGCCTTCGGCCAGGGTGCCGAGCCGGCTGCCGAGCATCACCATGTCGGCGGCGGCCTGCGCGACGTCGGCGCCTTCGCCCATCGCGATCGACACCTGCGCGCCGGCCAGCACCGGCGCATCATTGATGCCGTCGCCGACCATGGCGACGATGCGGCCCTGCTGCTGCAGCGCCTTGACGTAGGCGAGCTTGTCCTCCGGCAGTGCGCCGGCGTGCCAGTCGGCAATGCCGAGTTGCTGTGCCACAGCCTTCACCGCGGGTTCGGCGTCGCCCGACAGCAGGTGCAGGCGTATGCCCTGTTGCTGCAGCGCGGCAAGCGCAGCGGCGGCATCCGCGCGCAGTGTGTCGGCGAGCGCAAACCAGGCGATAAGCTGATCGTTTTCGGACAGTGCGACCCAGCTCGCGTGCCCGTTTTCTGGGTATTCGCCGCCGTCGGAGGCGGGCGGCTGCGGCGTGGCGCTGCCGGCGGCAAAGCGCGGTGCGCCCAGGCGATAACTGCGGCCGTCGATGACGCCCTCGACGCCGCGCCCCGGCGTGTTGCGGATGTCGCGCGCATTCGGTACCGCATCCGCGGCGTCGCGAATCGCGCGCGCGATGGGATGTTCGGAGCCCGCTTCGAGCGAAGCCGCGAGCGCCCTGACCTCGTCTTCGCCGCGTCCGGCTAGAGGCACGACGCGGCGCACCGACAGGCGGCCGTGGGTCAGCGTGCCGGTCTTGTCGAACACCAGGTCGGTGGCGCGCGCCAGCGTTTCCAGCGCGTGGCCGCGCGTGGTCAGCAGACCCAGCCGTGTCAGCCGGCCGGTGCCGGTGGTCAGCGCGGCGGGGGTCGCGAGCCCGAGCGCGCAGGGGCAGGTGACGACCAGGATCGACACCACGATCCACAGGGTGCGCGACGGATCGATCGTGTACCACGCCAGCCCGACGAAGAACGTGATCACCAGCAGCAGGCCGACGAACCAGGCGGCGGCGCGGTCGGCCAGCTGGCCGATGCGCGGCTTCTCGCTTTGCGCGCGGTCGAGCAGGCGCACGATCGACGCCAGCCGCGTGTCGGCGCCCAGCTTGTCGACGCGCACCACCAAGGGACTCGCCTGGTTGAGACTGCCGCCGACCACATTCGCGTGAACACCCTTCGATACCGGCAGCGATTCGCCGGTCAGCATCGCCTCGCTCACCGCGCTGTCGCCGTCGACCACCACGCCGTCGGCCGGCAGCGTTTCGCCGGGGCGCACCAGCACATGGTCGCCCACGGCGAGGCGCGCCACCGGCACCTGTTCCTCGTCGCGCGCAGGCCAGTTCGGCAGCCGCGTGGTGGCGGCCGGGATCAGCTTGACCAGTTCCTCGACCGCGGCGCCGGCTTTACGGCGCGCGTTCATTTCGAGGAAGCGGCCGGTCAGCAGCAGGAAGACGAACATGGTGACCGAGTCGTAGTACACCTCGCCCTCGCCCGAGAAGGTGCTGTACACGCTGGCGACGAACGCGGTGCCGATGCCGAGCGCGACCGGCACGTCCATCCCCAGCATGCGCCGCTTGACGTCGCGCCAAGCGCCGATGAAGAAGGGCCACGCCGAATAGCCGACGACCGGAATCGTGAGGATCAGGCTCGCCCAGCTCATCAAGAGCCGGATGTCGTCGGTCATGTCGGTTGCGGTATAGGTCGGCAGTGCGTACATCATCACCTGCATCATGCCGAGGCCGGCAATCGCCAGCCGCTTGATCGCGGTGTTGCGCTCGCGGCGGTGAATGTCGTCAGAGCGGCCGGGGTCGAACGGGTGGGCGATGTAGCCGATGTCGGAGACGGCCTTGAGTATGGCCGAGAGCTGGATGCGGCTGTTGTCCCAGCGCACCCGTGCGCGGCGCGTGGCGTAGTTGATCTCGACCGAGAGCACGCCGGGCAGCGCGGCGATGTGGCGCTCGTTGAGCCAGATGCAGGCGGCGCAGACGATGTTCTCCAGGATCAGTGCGGCCTCGCGGATATTCTCCGATTCCGTGCGGACGAAGCTTTCCTGGATTTCCGGCAGGTCGTACAGACCCAGCTGCGCCAGTTCGGCTTCAGCCTCGCGCGGCGTCGCCGGCAACGCGGTGCGGTGGGTGTAGTAGGCGCCCTGGCCGCTGTCGATGATGGTCTGCGCCACCGCCTGACAGCCGCGGCAGCAGGCCTGCTTGGTGTCGGCTTCGAACTGGATGGGATAGTGGGCACCGTCCGGCACCGGCAGACCGCAGTGAAAGCAGCCCGAAAAAGTAGGGGCGTCCGTGAGCCCGGACGTGCGGCTCACGAATCGCCCCGCAAAAGGACGCGATCAGGCGGCTGATCCGGGAGAGAGGTCGGAACCGCCGCTGGCGTCAAGGAACGCGTGGTGTCAGAAGCGGAACCCGTAGCCGATGCCCCAGACGACCGGATTGATGTCCAGATCGGTGACCGTGGCGCCTGCGGACGTTTTGACCGTGGTGTCGATCCAGATTTTTTTGACGTCGAGGTTGATATAGCCATTCTTGGTGACTGCAATGTCCACGCCCGCCTGCAACGCGCCGCCGACACTGTTGCGGTCGACGTCAAAGCCGGGCAAATCGACATTATAGAAGCGGGTGTAGTTCAGGCCGGCGCCGACATACGGTTTGATCTTGGACGTGGGGTTGAAGTGGTACTGCAGCAGCAGCGTCGGCGGCAGGTGATTCAGCTTGCCGAGGCGCACGCCGTTCAGCGTCACCTCATGACGGGCAGTGGCCAGGATCAGTTCCACGCCGATGTTGGGGGTGACGAAATAGGTGAAGTCGACTTCCGGTACCCATTCGTCCGACACGTCGACGCCGGGCAGGCTGGACGACTTGACGTCCGGCGCGATGTCGATGGCGCGCACGCGCATCATCCAGTTGTCGGCGAAGGCAGAAGCGGGCAGGGCGGCAATCAATGCCAAGGCAAGCAGGGTTTTTTTCATGATCGACCTCGTTTAAATAATATTGAAGATATCAATATCTTAATACTAGGATAGATGCGGATGCAAGCCCTGTTGAATCCGATACCATGAAGCCATGACGGAACGTCTCCAAAACACCACATTCTTTCCCCCGGTCGACACCGCGCTGGCCGACCCCAACGGTCTGCTGGCCATGGGCGGCGACCTGTCCGTGGCGCGCTTGCTGGAGGCCTACCGTCACGGCATCTTTCCCTGGTTCAATCCGGGCGAGCCGATCCTGTGGTGGTGCCCCGACCCGCGCATGGTGCTGGTGCCGGGCGAGGTGCGCGTCACGCGCTCGCTGGCCCGGCGCCTGCGTAACGGCGGCTTCGAGCTACGCGTCGACAGCGCCTTCGCCGAGGTGATGCGCGCCTGCGCCGCGCCGCGCGCCGACGCCGGCGGCACCTGGATTTCGCCGGTGATGATCGCGGCCTACAGCCGATTGTTCGAGGCGGGCTATGCGCATTCGGTGGAAACCTGGCGCGACGGCCAACTGGTCGGTGGCCTCTACGGCGTGGCGATCGGCCGCATGTTCTACGGCGAATCGATGTTCAGCCGCGAAACCGACGCCTCCAAGGTCGCGCTGGTGCGGCTGGCGCAGCAACTTCAGCGCTGGGAATTCGGTCTGATCGATTGCCAGATGGAAACCCCGCACCTGGCCAGCATGGGCGCCCGCACGATGCCGCGCACGGCATTCACGGCGCGGCTGACGGAATTGGTAAACTTGCCGCATCGAAGCGGCCCCTGGACCTTTGACACGTAATGCACCCGACCGAACCGCCTTTCCAGCGCATCCAGTTCTACCTGACCGCGCATTACGACTGCAGCTACCTGCCAGGCCGGCGCGCGCGCTCGCAGGTCGCCACGCCCACCCACATGATCGACGCACATGCCTACAGTGCGTTGATCCGCGCCGGCTTCCGCCGCAGCGGCCAGTTCACCTACCGCCCCAACTGCGAGCAGTGCCATGCCTGCGTGCCGGTGCGGGTCGAGGTCAACCGATTCACGCCCAACCGCACCCAGCGCCGCTGCCTCAAGCGCAACCGGCACCTGAGCGCGCGCTTTCTGCCGCTCGATTTCAAGGAAGAACATTACCAGCTGTATCGCAGCTACCTCGGCAGCCGTCACGCCGGCGGCGGCATGGACCGCGATGGCCCCGACCAGTACACGCAGTTTCTGCTGTCGTCCAATGTCGATTCCGTAATGGTCGAATTTCGCGACGGCGAAACCCTGGTGATGGCGGCGGTGGTCGACCAGATCGACGACGGCATCTCGGCCGTCTACACCTTCTTCGATCCCGCGCGCGACCGTGACAGCCTCGGTGTCTACGGCGTGCTGTGGCAGATCGAGCTGGCAAAGCGACTGGACCTGCCCTATCTGTATTTGGGCTACTGGATCGGCGAGAGCCGCAAGATGGCCTACAAGCAGCAGTACCCGCCGCTGGAAGGCCTGATCGACGGTCGCTGGCAGCTGATGGCGCCGGCGCCGGCAATCAGCGACTGAGCACGTGCCGCCTCAGTGCCGGATGCCCGGCACGTTCAGTTTTTCGCCCTGATTCAGCGCCGCCAACGCGAGCTCGATGTCGCCGTACTCTGCCGCGTCCGGCGGCAGCTCGTTGGCGCGGATGGCGACGTTGCACCACTGGAAGCGTTTGCGCAGATCCCAGATTTCGCTGCGGCTGGTGCGGAACGTGGGGAAGTGGGCAATCTGCCCGCGGGTTCCGGTCAACCACTGGCCGCGCACCCACTTGTTGGCGCCGAGGCTGTGGCAGTCCATGCAGGCAAAATTGAGCTGGCCGATTTTTCGCGCCATCAGGTCGTTGCCGCGCTTGATCGCCGCGGCCGCTTCCTTCGACGTGGTGTCGACCTTGATCGGGGTGCCGTTGGCAAGATGGCGCAGGTAGATCGCCAGGTCGATGTTGTCCGCGCTCTGCATCAGCAGCGTGTCGCCGGTGGTGCTGCGGGCGTGGCGCGCGATGAACTCTTCGACGCCGATGACTTTCTTCAGCCGCGTGTCGTAGCGCGGCATCGTCGCAGCCCAGGTCTTGAAGCTTTTTTCCGGCGCGGCATGGCAGGACGCACAGGATTTGCCCTTGGCGCCGGCGCGCGCATAGACCTCCCGGGCGCGTTCCACCGCGGCCATGCCGTCGTTGACGAAGGGGTCGAGGTTGTCGCGGGTTTCGACCGGAACGGGCCGCGTGGCCGGGTTTTCCAGTTCGTTGCTGAACACGTGCGGGGTCTTGAGCGTTTTCATGAACGCCACGATGTCGTGGATTTCCTGCACGCTGAACAGCTTGTGGGCGCCCCAGGGCGGCATCATCGAATTCGGATTGACGCTGCGCGGGTCGTACACGTAATCGAACAGCCACTGGTCGGTCCGTCCCCAGGTGCCGATCGTGGACAGGTCGGGACCGATGTTGCCGGGCAGCGCGGGGGTGGTCTTGCCCATGATGTGGCAGGCGACGCAACTGCCGCCGCGTGAGCGGTCGAACGCGAGCTTCTCGCCATTCTTCGGATCGCCGCTGATCGGCCCGGCGAGCTTCGGCGGCGGCGCATGGGCGGGCGAGGCGAGCACGGCCAGCGTGTTGTAGTCTTTCCAGTCGGTGGCGGGCCAGCCGCCGTAGCGCATCCAGGGCGTGGCGGACACCGGCTGCGTCAGCTCCATTGGTGCGGCGCGCGTGCCTTTTCCGGACTGGGCTCCGCTGTCGAGCGGAAACGCGGCCCATGCCAAGGCGCCGAGCAGGGTGGATAATGAGAGGCGTGCTGCCCGGGTGGGCAGAAAGGCTGAAGTCTCCATGGCGGGATTCCTCCTTGGGACGGTGAAGGGTGAAGCAGTAGCCCGTGCGTGGACATGAACCCCACGTCAGGTATAAACAATAGACAATTTTGCGGAAAATGGACGGGCCGAATTTCTCTTCAAGCAGGTCGCTAACGCGCATGATCGCGGCGGCGGCCTGCGTGCTGCTGTCCGGCTGCGCGATGACCGTGAGCCACCCGCGCGCGCTCACGCCGCTGGAGAGTTTTGTTCCGCTGGCGGGCGATGCGCGGGTGTGGGTCGAGCCGGGCTACGAGGCCTACGGCGAGCGGGTGTCGGCAGTGCTGCCCGGGGCCATCGCAAAAGTCGAGGCGGCACACCACCTGCCCTTTGTGCGGCCGCCGCGGGTGCATGTATGCGGCAGCGACGCCTGCTTCAAGCGCCATGTGCTGACCCCCAGACTGTCGGCCGCCGTCATCCCCGACAATCGGCTGATCCTGTCGCCCAATCTGGACGGTCGCGAAAAGCACCGCCTGCCCGCGTTGCTGGCGCATGAACTGGCGCACCTGCATCTGGGCCAGCGCATCGGCCACTATCACAGCACGCTGCCGGTGTGGTTCCACGAAGGCTGGGCGTCGCTCACCGCCGAGGGCGGCGGCGCCGAATACGCGACCGACGCCCAGGCCTACGCGGCCATCCGCGCCGGCCGCCAGGTCAAGCTCGGCGCGCGCGATACCCCGGACAGGCGCCATCGCGCCGCCGCGTCCGGACTCAGCATCCACGAGTTCTATCGCCAGTCCATGCTGCTGGTCGGCTGGCTCAAGGCGCACGACGAGGCGCGCTTCCGTGCGCTGGTGCTGGCGGTGCAGGACAATGCCGACTTCGAAATCGCATTCTGGAATGTCTACGGCCACGCGCCTGCAACCCGGTTTGCCGGTTTCTTTGACGGTGCGCTGACCGATCCCGCGGCAGCGAACGACACCCAGGCGGTCCAGGCCGCTCCCGCAAAACCCTGACGATACTTACGATGAAACCCTACCTTGATCTGATGCGCCACGTGCTCGAGCACGGCACCCGTAAAGACGACCGCACCGGCACCGGCACCCTGTCGGTATTCGGCTGGCAGATGCGCTACAACCTCGCCGAAGGCTTCCCGCTCGTCACCACCAAGAAATGCCACCTGCGCTCGATCATCCACGAGCTGCTGTGGTTTTTGCAGGGCGACACCAACATCAAATATCTCAAGGAAAACGGCATCTCGATCTGGGACGAATGGGCCGACGAGAACGGCAATCTCGGCCCGGTGTACGGCCACCAGTGGCGCAGCTGGCCCCGGCCCGACGGCGGCACGATCGACCAGATCAGCGAAGCGGTGAAGATGTTGAAGACCAACCCCGATTCGCGCCGCATCATCGTATCGGCGTGGAACGTGGCGGATCTCGACAAGATGGCACTGGCGCCGTGCCACGCCTTCTTCCAGTTCTACGTCGCCGACGGCAAGCTCTCGTGCCAGCTGTATCAGCGCAGCGCCGACATCTTCCTCGGCGTGCCGTTCAACATCGCCTCATATG
>CAZUVC010000007.1:0-92680 GCA_964623745.1 uncultured Thiobacillus sp.
GTCAGCTGGGTCGACAACAAGGGCGACAAGAACAGCGCCGAAGCCACCATCGGCTGAGCAACCGCATTACCGTCCTCCTCGTCTGGCGCCCTCGCAAGTGCCAGACAACACTCATCGCCGCCCTACGGGGCGGCTTTTTTTATCGCTGTTCGCGATGTTGCCGTGTACTTGCATCCCCGATATTCAAGTCAACCGGGTCACATGCCTTCGGTCAGGCTGATGCCCAATCCGAAGGACTGCTGTTTGTGGTTGTAGTCGATCAGCGATTCGCCGTAGCCGTTGAAATACTGCACGTAGCCCTTCAGGCGTCCGTACAGCGGAAAGCTCCAGTTGAGCTTCAGCGCCCAGTGGTTGTCGCTGCGCTGGAAATTGTTGCGCAGCAGCAGCGAGTAGGCGTTGCGGCCCTTGCGGTACAGCACCTGCAGATCGCCGTGGCCCAGGTAATCCTCGATGTCCGGGTTGTCGTCCACGTCGTAGTCCGGGATCCGGTACCAGGGCCGGATCAGCAGCGCCAGGTTGCCGCGCTCGAGCCCGACCTGCGCATAGAGCCGGTTCCAGCTGCGCGACAGCGCTGCGCTGCGGCCGTTCGACTGATGCAGCAATCCCAGGTTGAGGAAACGCACGCGGAAATCACCGATCTCGTAGTTGGTGCGATAGACCAGCATCGCCTCCGGTTCGTAGTTGGTCTCGCGAAACGGTGAGGAAATAGTGTTGTTGTAGGCCTGCCAGAACGAGGTGATGGTGTAGCCAAACCACAGGTCGAGATCGTCGTTGCCGAGCACGCCTTCGATGCCCTTGATCTTGAAGCTCAGCTGCAATTCGGCCTCGAGCGGATCGAGACCCAGATCGGGCTGGACGAACGAGTTCTGGAACGGCGTGTTGTTGGGCTCGCTGCTGTACTTGAGCGGCAGAAAATAATTGGCCCGGTGCGGCCGGAACAGAAAGGCGCCGCGCTTGGCGTCGTCGTCGAGCTCCCAGTGGCGCGACAGCGCCGACAGCAGGTCATTTTCGTCGGTTTCTTCATCCGACTGCGCCGCCGCTACGGGGCGCCCGGGCTGCACGGCTGCGGGTACAGCCACCTGCTGCACGGGCTCGGCCTCGGGTACAGGGCGCCCGGACACGCGGTCGTAGCACGCCAGCCGTTCGGCATCGCCCGGAATCGCGCTGCAGCCGGCCAACTCGGCCTCCGTGGCGGCGTGCGCCGCGCTGGCCAGGCCGGCACACAACAGCAGCATGGTCAGGACTTGCGCAGGACGATGGACGCTCACGATGCCCCGCCTATTCCAGAACGACGCTGAAGCCGGGCTCGGGCGCCATCGCGTCCCAGCCGAACTGCTTCTGCAAATCGGTGGCGAACTCGGTCGCCACGGTTTCCTCGCCGTGCACGACGAACACGCGGCGCGGCTTGCTGCGGAAATGTCCCAGCCAGGCGAGCAGCGCGGTGCGGTCGGCATGTGCCGACAGCCCGCCCAGCGTGTAGAGGTCGGCGCGCACCGGAATGTCCTCGCCCAGCAGGCGCACGCGCTTGGCGCCGTCGACCAGGCGGCGGCCGAAGGTGCCGGCGGCCTGGAATCCGGTGATGAGGATGGTCGATTCGCGGCGCGGCAGGTTGGCACGCAGGTGGAACTTGATGCGCCCGGCCTCGCACATGCCGCTGGCCGAGATGATGACGGCGCCGCCGGTGATGCGGTCGAGCGACTTCGATTCCTCGACGTCCTCGACGAAGTTGAGCTTGCGGAAATGCGCAGCGCCGCCGTGGCGGCCCATCAGCGCATGGGTTTCGTCGTCGAGCAGCGCCATGTGCTTGTAGGTGATCTCGGTGGCGGCGGTGGCCATCGGCGAATCGACGAACACGGTCAACTTGGGAATGCGGCCCAGCCGGGTCAGATCGGCCAGCAGATAGAGCATGTCCTGGGTGCGGCCCACCGCAAAGGCGGGGATGACGACGTTGCCGCCCTTTTTCTCGATGGTGTTGTTGATCGCCTCCACCAGTTCGTCCTGCGTCGCGTCCATGCTCTTGTGGTCGCGGTTGCCGTAGGTCGATTCGACCACCAGATAATCGGCGTCATGGATGTGCGTGGGGTCCTGCAGCAACGGCCGCGCGGGCTGGCCGAGGTCGCCGGAAAACACGATCTTGCGCCGCGCCGCGCCTTCGCCCACCCACACCTCGACAATCGCCGAACCGAGGATGTGGCCGGCGTCGCGGAAGGTGCAGCGCACCTGCGGATGCGGCGCGATTTCCAGGTCGTAGTCGACCCGGTTCAGCTGCTTCAGCGAAGCCTGCGCCTGCGCCACGGTGTACAGCGGCGCGATGTCGCGCGGCGGCAGCCCCCGCTTCTTGTCGCGCCGATCCATGCCTTTGCGAAAGCGGTTGAGGTTGGCGTATTCGGCCTCCTTTTCCTGGATGTGCGCCGAGTCCGGCAGCATCACCGCCAGCAGGTCGCAGGTGGCGCGGGTGGTGTGGATCTGACCGCGGAAGCCCATCGCGACCAGCCGCGGCAGCAGGCCGGAGTGGTCGATGTGGGCATGGGTAAGAATGACGAAATCGATGCTGCGCGGATCGAAGGAAAAGTCGCGCTGGTTCTTGGCACGCGTCTCGCGCCCGCCCTGGAACATGCCGCAATCGACCAGAAAACGCACGCCGTCCGCTTCAACCAGATAGCTGGAACCGGTGACTTCGCGCGCCGCGCCGAGGAATGTGATTTTCATAGGGGGCGTCCTTCGCCTGCCTCTTCGTAAGTCTTGCCGTCACGGATATGGTAAATGCGTTTGAAGGTGGGAATGATTTTTTCGTCGTGGGTGACGACGATGATCGCGGTCTGAAACTCCTGCGCCAGGCGGTTGAGGATCTTCACCACGGTGAGTGCGCGTTCGCTGTCGAGCGGCGCGGTCGGCTCGTCGGCGAGGATGATCGGCGGCTTGTTGGCAAGTGCGCGCGCGATCGCCACGCGCTGCTGCTCGCCGCCCGAGAGCTCGGAAATACGTGCCTTGGCGCGGTGTTGCACGTCGAGCGCGGTCAGCATGTTCAGCGCGATGGCACGTGCTTCGGCATTCGGTACGCCGGCCAGCATCGGCAGCAGCGCGACGTTGTCGGTGGCGTCCAGAAACGGGATCAGGTAGGGCGCCTGGAACACGAAGCCGATGCGGTCGCGGCGCAACGCACGCAAGTCCCCGGTCTTCCAGCCGTTGTCGTAGATCACTTCGCTGCCGAGGGTGAACTTCCCGGCGGTCGGCTCGATCACTGCGCCCAGGCATTTCAACAGCGTGGTCTTGCCGGAACCGGACGGCCCGATCAGCCCCACCACCTCGCCCGGATAGACTGTCATGTCGACGCCCTTCAGCGCGTCGACCGCCGCGCTGCCGTGGCCGTAGCGTTTGGTGATGCCTTCGATCAGGATCGCCGGTTGAATGGAAGCCGCGTCAGCCACCGATCGCCTCCGCCGGGTCAATCTTCAGGGCCGCACGGATCGCCAGCACCGAGGCCAGCGCGCACACCACCAGGGTCAGCACGAGGGCGCGCACCGCGTCGCCGTTTTCCAGCAGCACGTATTTGGGAAAGGCCGGCGCCCACAGCGTGGCGGCGAACTTGCCGACGAAGAAGCCGATCACCCCGAGGCCCAGCGCCTCCTGCATGATCATCGCGGCGATGGTGCGGTCGCGGGTGCCGATCAGCTTCAGCACGGCGATTTCCTTGATCTTGCCGAGCGTCATCGTATAGATGATGAAGGCGACGATGGCCGCGCTCACCACCGCCAGGATCATCAGAAACAACCCGATCTGCTTGGCGGCGGTGGCGATCAGCTTGGCCACCAGGATGTTTTCCATGTCGTCGCGCGTGTAGGCCGTATAGCGCTGCCAGCGCGCGATGGTGTCGGCGACGGCGCGCGCATCCGCGCCCGGCGTGAGCCGCAGCAGCACCGCGTTGACCTTGTGGCTGGACGCCTGGATCGCCTGCACCGCTTCCAGCACGCCGGGCTGGCCGGGGCGATTGACCGCCGGGTTGGCTTCGAGCCGCTTGCGGTCCTCGACGATGGCATCGTTGTCTTTCAGGAACTGCGCTTCCTGCGCATCCTTCAGCGGGATGAACAGCATCGGATCGCCGCCGGAGGACACCATGCGCCGGGTGAGTCCGACCACGGTGTAGTCGTTGCGGCGGATACGCACCACGTCACCGACCTTGAATCCTGTTTTGGCGTCGGCCACCGCCTCATAATGCGCGCGGGCGATCGGCCGGCCCGCCACCAGAAAAGACGGCCCGCCGGGTTTGCCCGCCTCGTAACCCGCCACCATCACGCGCTGGGTTTTGCCCTGGTGCGACACCTGCATGGTGAGGTAGGCGACGTTGCCGGTCTGCGCCACGCCCTCCAGCCCGGCGAGCGCGCGGTAGAGGTCGTCTGGCACCGAGGACGGCTCGGCGAACGGCCCGAGCGTGTGCTGCTGCACCACCCAGACGTCGGCATCGACCGCGCGCAGCAGCACCTTGGCGTCGTCGACCATGCCGCGGTAGACGCCGGCCATGGTGAGTGTGACGCCGATCAGCAGGCCCAGGCCAAGCCCGGTCAGCAGGTAGCTTTTGAGGTGGTGCGCGATGTCGCGCCGCGCCAGATTGATCATGAGCCGCGACCGTTCAGCGCGGCGTCAGCCGTTGTTCACGCACCCGCACGCCGTCGTCGAGCTGCTTCGCGCTGTAGGCGATGAGACGATCGCCGGCACCGAGGCCCGAGACGATCTGCACCCGCTCCGGAGTCTGTACGCCAGGCTGCACCGGATGGAAGCGCGCGCGGCCCTGCTCGATCCGCCACACGCCGACCTTGCCCTGATGCTGCGTGAGCGCCGCGCGCGGCACGCTCAGCACGTTTTTTGCGCCGGGCAGCCGGACGGTCACTTCTGCCAGTTCGCCCAGATAGAGTTGCGCGGGCGCGGGATCGAAGGACACATTGATGATGCGTTCCTCGGTCAGCGCGTCGCTCTGCAGTTCGATCCGCACCACCTTGCCTGGCAGCGCCGAACCGGGCACCGAGCGCAACACAATGTCGGCAGGCTGCCCAACCTGCACACCCTCGGCGCGTGCCTGGTCGACGCGGGCGCGCACCCACAATTGCTCCGGGTCGACCAGCCGCAGCACCGCCTGCCCGGCGACCACGGTGGTGCCGGGCTCGGCTTCGCGCGCGGTCACCACGCCGTCGACCGGGCTCAGCAATTTGAGGCTTTGACGCACCTGCCCGATGCCGCGCAGGTCGGCCTCGGCGCGCCCGATCTCGCGCTGCGCCGCCACCGCATTGGCGCGCGCCGCCGCCAGCGCGGCGTCGGCCGCAGCGGCCTCGTGGCGGCGGTTGTCGGCCATTTCCTGCGCGACAAAATTTTGCCGAACCAGCGTCTGATAGCGATCGCTGTTGGCTTGCGCGACCCGCGCACGGCTTTCCGCTTCTGCTACCTGCGCCTGACTTGCCTGGGCCGTCTGACGCGCCCGCGCAGCGGCGCTGCGGGCCGCCTCGGCCCGCGGGCCCAGATCCACCGGATCGAGTTCGGCCAGCAGCTGGCCGGCCACGACGCGGTCGCCCTGGTCGACCTGCACACTGAGCAATCGCCCGGCCTGGATCGGTCCCACCGCGTAGGCATGCCGTGCGTCCACTGTGCCGATGCCGAACACGACGGGGTTGAGGTCGGCCTGCGTCGCCTCGACGGTTTCCACGCCCACCGGCGCGAGCGGCCCGCGGGTGGCAAGCAGCCACACAAAGGCCGTAATGAAGGCGAGGGCGCCCAGGGTCAGGAGCAGACAGCGGCGCGTCGGTTTGAATGCAGACATGGGCTTCATGACACGCTAGCGCTGGGTATTGAGGGCAGGTGTGCGGATCTGGTACGTCGCATGGCAGCTGACGCACTTTTTCAGCGTGGCCGACAGCTGGGTGAGGCTGTGGCTCACGTCCCCGAGGGTGTCGGCATCGAGGGCCATCTGGTCGAAATCGCGGTGAACCGAATTGCCGAGCTGGCGGAATTCCATCGGCAGCTTGGCGCGCAGGGTGGGTGGCACCGCATGCCCCATATGCTGGCCGACTGCACGCGAAGCCTTGGCCGCGGCCGGCATGTCCTGCCTGGCGAGTGCAGCGGTCATTTTCTGCACGGCGTCGAGGAACTGGCGCATTTCATCCAGGATGATGGCGCGTTCCTCAGGCGTCAGCGCCAGGATCACGCGGGCGTCATGGCCGGTTGGGTGCGCATGTCCAGCCGGCTCCACGGCCAATGCGGCATGATTTCCGAACAGAAATAGCAGGGCGAGCAAGTGCGTTTTCATGATCTGGGCTCCGGAGAAGCGGGTGGACGGATGGCCTGCAAAAAGACCGGGAAGGTGCGGGCGGCTTCGGCTGCGAGGGTGCGCTTGCCGCGCAGGATCGAGCTTTGCATGACCAGTCCCTGGATCATGCCGATATAGAGGGTTGCCGCGGCATGGGTGTCGAGATCGGCCCGCACCCGGGCTTGCGCTTGCGCTGCCTGCAGCAGGCCGGCGATTTTCGCCTCGTAGCCCAGCATGATTTCGGTCACCATCTGGCGCAACGCGCTGCTGCGACCATGCAGGTGCTGGGACATCAGCACGCGCGGTATCGCCGGGTGGCCTTCGATGAACGCGATGTGGGCGAAAAACATGCGTTCCAGCGCATCGAGCGGATCGCGTCCCTGCTCGGCGGCATGGCCGAGCACGGCCATCAGCCGGTCGCGCACCCACTGCATCACCGCCAGCCAGATTGCGTCCTTGCTGGGGAAGTGGCGGAACACGGCGCCCTGCGTCAGCCCCATCGCCTGCGCCATGTCCTGGGTCGTGACGTCGTCGACCCCCTGGCGGGCGGCAAGATCCAGCGTGACGCGGATGATTTCTTCGCGCCGCGCGTCTGCGCCCAGGCGCTTGCGGGTGGTTTCCTCGGACATGGCCCAACTTTAGATAGTGACTGATTACTACCTTAGTCGCGCGGTCGGCCCAGGTCAAGCACGGCGTTTTCGAGCCGGATCAGACGGCCGGATCGGCCAGGCAGGCCAGCACCGCGTCGGCCAATCCGCGCATTTCGTCCGCACGCGTCACGTAGGGCGGCATGACGTAGACGGTGTTGCCAATCGGCCGGATGAACAGGTTCTGCGCCAGCGCCGCCTGATGAAAACGGTTGGCAAACCCCGGTGTGGTGTCGGCCACGTCAAACGCCCAGATCATGCCGAGATGACGGAAATGCCGCACCCGGGTGTGAGCGGCCACTTCCGCCAGAATGCCAGTAAATTCTGTCGATTTGGGCCGATTGACGGCAATCACGTCGTCCTGCTCGAAGATGTCGAGCACCGCCAGCGCGGCCCGGCAGGCGAGCGGATTGCCGGTGTAGGAGTGCGAATGCAGGAAGCCGCGCGCGGTGGCGTCGCCATAAAACCCGGCATAGACGGCGTCGGTCGTCAGCACCGCCGACAGCGGCAGGTAGCCGCCGGTGATGCCCTTCGAGAGGCAGATGAAGTCGGGCTTGATGGCAGCCTGTTCGCAGGCAAACATCGTCCCGGTGCGGCCAAAACCGACCGCGATTTCATCAGCGATCAGGTGCACCTGATATTGGGTGCACAGCTCGCGCGCCCGGGTCAGATAGACCGGGTGGTACATCGCCATCCCGGCCGCACCCTGCACCAGCGGCTCGACAATGAAGGCGGCGGTGGTTGCGGCGTGCTCGGCCAGATGCGCTTCCAGCGCATCGGCGCAGCGCAGGGCATAGGCCTCGGCGGACTCGCCCGGCTCGGCCAGCCGCGCGTCCGGCGTGGGCACCTGCACGGTATGCCGCAACAGCGGCGCGTAGGTGTCTTTGAACAGCGCAATATCGGTGACCGACAGCGCGCCGACAGTCTCGCCGTGGTAGCCGTTTTTCAGGCTGATGAAACCGTTTTTCTCCGCCTGGCCTGAGTTGCGCCAGTAGTGAGCGCTCATCTTCAGCGCGATTTCGGTGGCCGAGGCGCCGTCCGAACCGTAAAACGCGTGGCCGAGCCCGGTAAGCGCAGCCAGCCGTTCGGAGAGCGCGACCACGGGCTCGTGGGTGGCGCCGGCCAGCATCACATGTTCGATCTTGCCGAGCTGGTCGGTGATCGCGGCATTGATGCGCGGATTGCAGTGGCCGAACAGGTTGACCCACCAGCTGGAAATCGCGTCCAGATAACGCCGCCCGTCGGGATCGACCAGCCAGGGCCCCTCGCCGCGGGCGATCGCCAGCGGCGGCGTAACTTCCAGCTGTTTCATCTGGGTGCAGGGGTGCCAGACGGCGGCACGGGTACGACTTAAAAGATCGCTCATGGACTTGAAATTGTGACCCTGCGCCCCTACTATTAGCACTCGATAGCGGCGAGTGCTAACAACGCGCCCGCCGCTTCTCTAATTTTCGGGCAGCCAAAGCTGCCGGTTATCAACTTATCAACGTTACCGCAATGGAGACTTTGCAATGAAAATCCGTCCTCTGCACGACCGAGTGATTGTCAAGCGCATGGAAGAAGAGCGCAAGACCGCTTCCGGAATCGTCATCCCCGACACCGCCACCGAGAAGCCCGACCAGGGTGAAGTCATCGCCGTCGGCGCCGGCAAGAAAGACGACCAGGGCAAGCTGATCCCGCTGGACGTGAAAGTCGGCGACCGCGTGCTGTTCGGCAAATACGCCGGCCAAGCCGTCAAGGTCGAGGGCGACGAGCTGCTGGTGATGCGCGAAGAAGACATCATGGGCGTGGTCGAGAAGTAATCGCTTTGCAGTAAGCGAACGCTCACACGCAATCCAACCGAATTCAAATCAGGAGTAAAGCAATGGCTGCAAAAGACGTACGTTTTGGTGATTCCGCGCGTCACCGCATGGTGGCAGGTGTCAACGTTCTGGCTGACGCCGTTAAAGTGACCCTGGGCCCGAAAGGCCGCAACGTGGTGCTCGACCGTTCCTACGGCGCCCCCACCGTGACCAAGGACGGCGTGTCGGTCGCCAAGGAAATCGAGCTGAAGGACAAGCTGGAGAACATGGGCGCGCAGATGGTCAAGGAAGTCGCTTCCAAGACCTCCGACGTCGCCGGTGACGGCACCACCACCGCCACCGTGCTGGCGCAGTCCATCGTCAACGAAGGCATGAAGTACGTGGCCGCCGGCATGAACCCGATGGACCTCAAGCGCGGCATCGACAAGGCCGTGACCGCGATCACCGCCGAGCTGAAGAAGATCTCGGTTCCGTGCACCAGCAGCAAGGAAATCGCCCAGGTCGGCTCCATTTCCGCCAACTCCGATTCCTCGATCGGCGACATCATCGCCGCCGCGATGGACAAGGTCGGCAAGGAAGGCGTCATCACGGTTGAAGACAGCTCGGGTCTGGATAACGAGCTCGACGTCGTCGAAGGCATGCAGTTCGACCGCGGCTACCTGTCGCCCTACTTCATCAACAACCCCGACAAGCAGATGGCGATCATGGACGATCCCTTCATCCTGCTGTTCGACAAGAAGATCTCCAACATCCGTGATCTGCTGCCCGTGCTGGAGCAAGTCGCCAAGGCCGGCAAGCCGCTGATGATCGTCGCTGAAGACGTCGACGGCGAAGCGCTTGCCACCCTGGTGGTCAACAACATCCGTGGCATCCTCAAAACCTGCGCCGTCAAGGCCCCGGGCTTCGGCGACCGTCGCAAGGCGATGCTGGAAGACATGGCCATCCTGACCGGCGGCACCGTGATCGCCGAAGAAGTCGGTCTCTCCCTGGAGAAAGCCCAGCTGACCGACCTCGGCCGCGCCAAGCGCATCGAGATCGGCAAGGAAAACACCACCATCATCGACGGCGCCGGCGATGCCAACGCGATCAAGGGCCGCATCACCCAGATCAACAAGCAGATCGACGAAGTGACCAGCGACTACGACAAGGAAAAGCTGCAGGAGCGCAAGGCCAAACTGGCCGGTGGCGTTGCCATCATCAAGGTGGGCGCGGCAACCGAAGTGGAGATGAAAGAGAAGAAGGCCCGTGTCGAAGACGCGCTGCACGCCACCCGTGCCGCCGTTGAAGAAGGCGTCGTCCCCGGCGGCGGCGTCGCGCTGCTGCGCGCCAAGGCCGCTGCGGCCAAGGTGAAGGGCGACAACCACGACCAGGACGCCGGCGTGAAGATCGTGCTGCGCGCCATCGAAGAGCCGCTGCGCCAGATCGTCAAGAACTGCGGCGAAGAGCCCTCGGTCATCGTCAACAAGGTGCTGGAAGGCAAGGGCAACTTTGGCTACAACGCCGGCACCGGCGAATTCGGCGACATGATGGCGATGGGCGTGCTGGATCCGACGAAAGTCACCCGCATTGCGCTGCAGAACGCTGCGTCGATCGCCAGCCTGATGCTGACCACCGACTGCATGGTGACCGACCTGCCGGAAGACAAGTCATCGGCCCCGATGGGCGGCGGCGACATGGGTGGTATGGGCGGCATGGGCGGCATGGGCATGATGTAAGCCTGCTGCTACCCCGTCTTGAGCCACACGGCCTAACCCGTGCGGCTCAAGCCCGGCCCAGCAAAAAAGCCCCGCCTCGTGCGGGGCTTTTTCATTCAAGCTAGAAACCGCAGTTGGACGCGAGTGTGTAGCGGATTCACCCACCCGATGAACGGCATTGAAGGCACTCCATCTTGTATTCATGCGGCGTTTGCACGGGTGGCGAGCGGTCAACTGCGGTTTTTAGGTTCAATCGGCTATCATTTTTGCAATTTGGGGAGCCCGCCATGCAACGTGCCGCACGCGAATACGCCCGCAGTCTCCGCCAGCACCGCCGCTGGCTGGAACGGATGCGCGCGCGCGGCCTGCCGGTCGCAGCACTTGCGCCCAATCGCTTTCGCAAGCAACTGCGTACCGGCGGCTGCGGCCACGCGCGCTGCTGGCTGTGCCACGGCGACAAACTCGCCAAACGGCCGTCGCCGCGCCAGCGGCGCGCACTCGCCGCCAGCCGCGACGGCCTGGCACAGCTCGAGGGCGGATCGCCGGCATGACCGATCTGCAGATCGTCGATCTCGGCGAACACTTCGACGCCGCGCTGCTGGCGCAGACCTACCGCGACGTCTATCTGCCCGCCTTCCCGCTGCCTGACGAACAGGAACACCCCGACATCTGGACGCCGCGACTGGTCGACCCGAACGCGCACCCGCGCCTTGCCTTCCTGGTGGCGGGCCACGCGCTCGACGACCCGCAGGCGCGCGAGCCACTGGCGCTGCTGGTCGCGGAATATTACGCAGCGAGCCGCTGCGTGCTGGTGAGCTATCTCGCCGTGGTGCCCGAGGCGCGCGGGCAGGGTCTGGCGCACCGGCTGTTCGACGCGCTGACGGCACGGCTCCATGCCGGCCGCTTTGGCGAACCGGGGCAGATCGCCGCGGTGCTCGCGGAAATCCATGACCCGCAGCGCATCAACGCCAACGACGACGTGATCGACCCGGCTGCCCGCATCGAAGTGATGGCACGGCTCGGCGCGCGCCGGCTGCCGGTCGACTATGTGCAGCCGGCGCTGGAGCCCGGCAAAGAGGCTAGCCATGACCTGTGGCTGGTGACGTTCCCGGCACGCGCGGGCGGGCGCGCCCGGTTCGGACCCGAGGCGCTGCAGACTTTTCTGATCGAGTTTTACCAGACACTGGGCTGCGCCGACCCCGCGCACGACCCGGCGTTTGCGGCCACCTTCGCCAGCGTGCGGCGGCTCGCGGAACGCGTCGCCGCGGGGCTGCCGTTTCATGAACCGCTCGAGCGCCGGGTGCGTTCCTGTCTGCGCGTGCAGCAGGCCGCGGTGGCGTTCCAGTATCTGGCGGCCGATCCGCTCGACGCCGCGGTGACGAACTGCCCGCCGGAAGCCGTGCTGTGCCGGCATTTTCATTCCTGCGAGAAGGACCTGCTTTCGCATGCATTCCGCCGGCCGCCGCCGATGCGCACCTACTGCCTGCCCAACGCGCACGCCGTCGACGAAGCCCCCTACACCCTGCACTGTGAGGTCGTGTTCCCGGACAGCCTGCGCTTTGAAAGCGAGGGCGAGATCTTCACATTGCGGCGGCAGGGCCCGGCGCGCGTCGAAGCCAGCGTGTCGTTCAGTCGCGGCGACTTTCTGCAATCCGGCCGCGGCATTCTCAATCTGGTGGTGCACTTCGATCTGAAGGGCGACGCCACGCTCGGCGAATACGAACTGCTGTCGCTGACCAAACTGTGGTGTCCGCCCGACGACAGCGAGCAGCTGCTGCTCGGCGCCGCCCGCTTCGAATGCGGCGGCATCGCCTATTCGCTGGATGAACTGGCGCGCACCCATCTGTTTGCCTCAGCGCCGGTACCACGACCGAGGCCGCTCGGCGGCTGCCTGCAGATCGTCTTCAGCGAAACCGCCGGACGCGACGCTACCCAGCTCGTGGTCAGCGAGACGCGATGGGGCGACGTCAGCGCGCGCGAACTGTTCGACGCGCTGCAAGCGCCGGACGCAGCGTGGCCGGAGCAGCAGGTGCCGGCGCTGCGTGCGGTGGCCTGCCTGCTGCAGAACATCCTCGACATCGAGAACGTCGACCGCAACGAACTGACGGACATGCTGGACGGCATCGACGCCGGCGACAGCGCGGTCACCGCCATTCATCGCGGCATGCTGTTCTCGATTTCGCTGAACGACCGCCTGTTCGAGGACAAGGGCGCGACCATCGGCATCAGCCCCTACCTGCTGCTGCCGCAGGCCGCGCTGCTGCACAACGAGAGCGTGCTGCTCGATGCGCACGCGTTGATGCGCCAGACCGACCGCATCAACGACCTGATCACGCAGGCAACGGATAACCCCGACGACGCAGCGGCGCAAGCCACCGCCGACGCCTTGCGCGGCGCGCTGGTCAAAGCCGTGCGCAGCGAATCGCTGGCCGACCTGCCCGGCAGTCCGGACTGGCTGATCCGCGGCCTGGTCGGTTGGCTGTGGCGGCGCTACGAGAAGGCGCGCGCCACGTCCACCAAGCCGTCGCGGCTGGTATCCGCCTTTGTCGCGGAAATCGATCAGGCGCTGCGCGAAGGCACCGCGAACCATGCCCGCGAAAAACTCGGCCAGTGGCTCGACCGCGACATGCTCGGCAACGTGTTCCAGTATGTGTCGGAGCGCTGGATATTCGACGAGGGCGGCAAGGACCGTGGCCTCGACAGTCTGCGCGAGGTGCTGCGCAGCAACCTCGACAACCTCGACGCCCGCATCGCCGACGCCAAGAACCGGCACGGCGAATGGTTCAACAGCAACATCGCCGTCATCGGTCTGGTGTTCACGCTGTTTCAGCTGATTCCGCTCGAACGCAGCGTGGGCCTGTTCGAAACGCAGATCGGCGCCACCTCCGGCGTGCCCGGCCTGATTGTGTGGATCGGCACCGGAACCGCGCTGATGCTGACGCTGCTGTGGCGGCGCATGCTGGCGCTGGTGTACATGCGCGCGCTCGGCCACGTCGCGCGCGCCAGTGCGGCGACCTGGCTGAATGCCCGCTCGGCGGCCCGCACATGAGCGCCGCGCTGCCGCTTGCCAACAGCCTGCACCGCGCCACGCTCGACGCGCTGCGGCGGCAAGCGCCGTTTTCCGCAATGGCCGAAGACGACGTGCTGTGGCTGGTGCAGCGGCTGTCGGTGGCCTATTTTTCGCGCGACGCGACGCTGCTGGCGCCGGCCGACACGGCACCCGATTCGCTGTTCATCATCAAGCAGGGCACGGTCAGCGGCGACACCGCCGACGGGCAGACCGTACTGCAGTTGGCCACTGGCGAAATGTTTCCGCTCGGCGCGCTGCTCGCCGGACGCGGCGCCGCCAACCGCTATGTCGCGGCGACCGACACCTTCTGCTATCTGCTGCCCGCTGCCGATTTCCACGCGCTGCTGGAAAGAAGCACCGAGTTCAACGATTTCTGCACCCGCCGCATCGCCAGCCTGCTGGAGGAATCGCAGCGCGCGGTGCAGGCCGAATACGCGCTGGCGCTGGACGACGACGGCCGCTTTGCGCGCCCGCTGGCCAGCCTGGTGCGGCGCGCCCCACTGGCAACGCTGGCCACCACGCCGCTGGCCGAGGCGCTGACGGCGATGGAGCGCGCCCGCGTCGGCTCAGTGGTGGTCACCGACGACGCCAGCCAGCCGATCGGCATCCTCACGCTGAAGGATGTGCTGGGGCGTGTGACATTGGCCGGCGTGCCACTCGCCACCCCGATCAGCGCAGTGATGACGCCGCAGCCGGCAACGCTTGAGGCCGATGCGCCGGTGGCCGATGCGCTGGTGCTGATGGCGCGCGAAGGCATTCATCACATCCCGCTGGTGCGCGACGGCCGGCTGGTCGGCGTGATTTCGGAGAAGGACGTGTTCGCGCTGCGCCGCCTGTCGGTGGAGGGCATCACCGCAGCGATTGCCCGCACCGACGACCCCGCCCGTCTGCCCGCGCTGGCGACCGACATCGGCGACCTGGCGCACAGCCTGCTGGCGCAGGGCATGGACGCGGAAAACCTCACCGCGATCATTTCCAGCCTCAACGACCGCCTCACCGAACGGCTGATCGCGCTGGAAAGCGAACACGATGACGCACTCGTTGGGCTGAACTGGTGTTGGCTGGCGCTGGGCTCGGAAGGCCGCATGGAGCAGACGCTCGCCACCGACCAGGACAACGCGCTGATTTTTTCGGCGGCGGACGACGCCCAGCGCGAGGCGCTGCTGGCCTTTGCGCTGCGGGTGAACCGGCGGCTCGATGCCTGCGGCTTTCCGCTGTGCCGCGGCGACATCATGGCGAGCAATCCGAAGTGGTGCCTGTCTCTGGCCGACTGGCAGCAGCAGTTCACCCAGTGGATCGATCACGGCAGCCCCGACGCGCTGCTGCACGCCAGCATTTTTTTCGACTTTCGTCCGTTGACCGGCGATGCTGCACTGGCGCTCGAGCTGCGTGCCTGGCTCAACCGGGCGGCACAAAGAAACCCGCGCTTTCTCCACCAGATGGCCGGCAATGCCCTGCGCAACCGCCCGCCGCTGGGCCTGGTGCGCGATTTCGTACTGTCGGAGGACGACGCCCATCCGCATACGATCGACCTTAAGCTCAACGGCGCCATGCCTTTCGTCGATGCGGCGCGCATTTTCGCGCTGGCCGCCGGCAGCCCGCAGACCAACACCGCCAAGCGGCTGCGCGAAGCCGCGCGCGCGCTGAACATTCCCGATACCGAACTGGCCGACTGGAATCGCGCGTTCCACTTTCTGCAGTTGCTGCGCCTGCGTCACCAGCACGGGCAGCAACGCGCCGGCCAGACGCCCGACAACCATCTCAATCCCGACACGCTGAACCCGCTCGACCGCCGCATCCTGAAGGAGGCGCTGCGCCAGGCGCGCAAGGTGCAGGCGCGCCTGGCGATGGACTATCACTTGTGATCTGGCCGTTTGCCAAACCCCTGCCGCCGCTGGATGCGGCGAGCAGCGCGCGGCGCGACGCGCTGACTCGGGAAAAAGCCGACCTCAAACAGCCGCTCGCAACCCTGCGCTGGTGCGTGGTCGACACCGAAACCGGCGGGCTCGATGCGCAGCACGACCCGTTGCTGTCGATCGGCGCGGTGGCAATCGAACACGGCCGCATTGCGCTTTTGACCAGCCTGGAAGTCGGCCTGACGCAGGCCCGCTCGACTGCGGAATCCAACATCCTGATCCACGGCATCAGCGACAGCGAGCAGCGCGCCGGCGATCCGCCGCACCGCGCGCTGCTCGACTGGCTGGAATTCGCCGGCGCTGCGCCGCGGGTGGCCTTTCACGCGGCCTTCGACCAGGCCGTGCTGCAGCGCGCCGAACGCGAACACCTCGGCATATCCACCACGGCGCCGTGGTTCGACGCCGCCGTCGTCGCGCCGCTGCTGTTTCCCGACGCCGCGCCGCACTGCCGGCAACTCGACGACTGGCTGGCGCATTTCGGCATTGCGGTCTTCGCGCGCCACGGCGCGCTGGCCGACGCCTATGCCACTGCGGAGCTCTGGCTGGTGCTGCTGGATGCCGCGCAACGCAACCACATCACCACTGCGCATCAGCTGCGCGGACTGCTGCGCGCACGCCGCTGGCTATCAGCAAATTAGCGTTAACTAATCTGTTTGTAGGCCCCGTCACATTTCCATAAACTCCGCGCACGCGCGATTCATATTAATAAAGGCGCGTTCCCCACTCACGCTCACGGAGGAATTGCCATGCAGTTGTCGGAGAAACATCAGGAGTACTGGCAGAGGAACCTGCGGTTAACCGCGATCCTGCTCGCCATCTGGTTCGTGGTGACATTCGTCGTCATCTTCTTTGCCCCCCAGCTCAATGAGATCGTCATCATGGGTTTCCCCTTCGCCTTCTACATGGGCGCACAGGGTTCCCTGATCATCTATGTCCTGATCATCTGGTTCTACGCTCGCCGCATGAACCAGCTGGACAATGAGTACGGCGTACAAGAGGGGGAAGAACAATGACCACCCAAACTCAAAGCCAGTTCTTCCAGCAACTCAAGAAGTACTACACCTTCTACACCGGCGGCTTCATCGCCTTCGTCATCGTGCTCGCGATTCTGGAGCAGATGGGTCTTCCACCCAAGTGGATCGGTTTCATTTTCCTGGGCGCCACCATCGCCCTGTATGCCGGCATCGGCATCATGTCGAAAACTGCCGACGTCTCGGAATACTACGTCGCCGGTCGCCGCGTTCCTGCCATATTCAACGGCATGGCAACCGGCGCCGACTGGATGTCGGCGGCGTCCTTCATCGGCATGGCGGGCACCCTGTACCTCGCCGGCTATGACGGCCTGGCCTTCGTGTTGGGCTGGACCGGCGGCTACGTGCTGGTGGCGCTGTTCCTCGCGCCCTACCTGCGCAAGTTCGGCCAGTTCACGATTCCGGACTTTCTCGGCGCACGCTACGACGGCAACCTGCCGCGCACCATCGGCGTGCTCGCCGCCATCATCTGTTCCTTCACCTACGTGGTGGCGCAGATCTATGGCGTCGGCATCATCACCGCCCGCCTCACCGGCATCGAGTTCCAGTACGGGGTGTTCCTCGGTCTGGCCGGTATCCTGGTGTGCTCCTTCCTCGGCGGCATGCGCGCGGTAACCTGGACCCAGGTCGCGCAGTACATCATCCTGATCATCGCCTACATGATCCCGGTGGTGTGGCTGTCGATGAACCACACCGGCAACCCGGTGCCGCAGGTCGCCTACGGCCAGGTGCTGCAGCAGGTGACGCAGCTGGAAAACGAATTCAACAACCCCGAGACCACCCGGGGCGCAGCCGAAGCATCGGCGCGTGCGGCCTACAAGGCGCAGCAGGATTCGTTCGAAGCCAGGATTGCGGCGCTGGATGAAGCCGTGGCAGCAGGCACCGGCGACGCCTTCATCGAAGCGCAGCGTGCCGAAGCCGGCAACCCTGCGGATTTCCCGGCCACCGCCGACGCCCTCAAAGCATCATGGAAAAAATCGGCCGACGCCGCCAAGGGCAAGACCGGTCCGGTTTCGGCGCACGCCACCGCGTTCGCCGGCAAGGGGGCCGAAGCGACCCTGCTGAGGACCAACCCCAACGCCACTGAAGCCGAAATCGCCGCAGCCCGGGCCGAAGACGAAGAGGCCTCCAACATCAAGCGCCGCAACTTCATCGCACTGGTGCTGTGCCTGATGGTCGGTACCGCTTCGCTGCCGCACATCCTGATGAGGTACTACACCACGCCGTCGGTGCGTGAAGCGCGCAAGTCGGTGTTCTGGTCGCTGTTCTTCATCTTCCTGTTGTATTTCACCGCGCCTGCGCTGGCGGTGCTGGTCAAGTTCGAGGTCTACAACAACCTGGTCGGCTCGTCGTTCGCGTCACTGCCAGCCTGGGTCGCGAACTGGTCGGCGGTGGACGCAACGCTGATGAAGATTGTCGACGTCAACCTGGACGGCATTGTGCAGCTCGCCGAAATCACCATCGGCGGCGACCTCATCGTGCTGGCGACGCCGGAGATCGCAGGCCTGCCCTACGTGATCTCGGGCATGGTGGCGGCGGGCGGTCTGGCTGCGGCGCTGTCGACGGCTGACGGCCTGCTGCTGACCATCGCCAACGCGCTGTCGCACGACGTCTACTACAAGATGATCGACCCGAAGGCCTCCACGGTTCGCCGTCTGGCCATTTCCAAGGGCCTCTTGGTGCTGGTGGCGCTGTTCGCCGCGTACACCGCTTCGCTGAAACCGGGTGACATCCTGTTCCTGGTCGGCGCGGCGTTCTCGCTGGCGGCATCGGCGTTCTTCCCGGCACTGGTGCTTGGCGTGTTCTGGAAGCGCGCCAACTACCTTGGCGCGGTCATCGGCATGCTCGTCGGCCTGGGCGTGTGCATGTACTACATGTACATGACCTATCCGTTCTTCGGCGGCGTGGCGGCGAACCAGTGGTTCGACATCGCCCCGATCGCCGCCGGCATCTTCGGCATGCCGGCCGGCTTCCTCGGCATCATCATCGGCTCGCTGATCTCCAAGGCCCCGGCCAAGGAGATCCAGGAGCTGGTCGATCACGTTCGCTATCCGAACCTGG
This sequence comes from uncultured Thiobacillus sp., assembly GCA_964623745.1. Taxonomy (GTDB): domain Bacteria; phylum Pseudomonadota; class Gammaproteobacteria; order Burkholderiales; family Thiobacillaceae; genus Thiobacillus. Next base: position 18,514 of record CAZUVC010000007.1, read on the forward strand.
CGGGCGACATCGACACCCGCGCGACCTGATCGTCGCACCTCGCGCGCCTGCGGGCGCGCAACAAAAAAGCCAGCCCCGCGGGGCTGGCTTTTTTGTTGCCTGGGTAACCGAATCAACCCAGCCGGTGGGCATAGTCGCTGCGCTCGGCGTCGCGGATCAGCTGCTGCGCGGTCTGTGGATCGTGCGCCAGCATATGCTCGATCGCCGCCGCTACCTTGTCCGGCTCGTTGCAGTGATGCCAGGCCATGCCCAACGCATACCAGGCCAGGCCGTTCATCGGCTGCAACCGTCCGGCCTCGGTCAGCGCCGCTGCCGCCTCACGATGCCGGCCGTGGCGCGCGTGCAGCATGCCGAGCCCATACCAGGCGCGGTCGTTGTTCGGGTTCAGCTCGGTCGCCCGCCGGAACGCCGCGATCGCGGCATCGTCCATGCCGCCCTTGTCGCGCGCGTAGGCGAGGTTGAACCAGGTGGGCGCGTCGTCCGGTGCGAGCTCGACCGCGCGCGCAAGCCAGGCCTCTGCCGCCACCCAGCCTTCCTGCTGCGCCTCGAGCCAGCCCAGCGTACGCAGGGTTTCCACATGCCTGGGGTCGGCAAGGTGGCTGTCACGGTAGGCGGCCAGCGCCTGCTCGCGCTTGCCCAGCGCGTTGAGAAGCATGCCTCGCAGGCCATGCCGTACGCGGTCGTAATTCATCGGGGCGTTCATCCAGAGTGGCTTCGGCATCCATTGTCACGGCCCGGCGGCAGCCTGACAAGCTGCGTTAGAATCACCGCTTCGCCTCCGGAACGCTCGCCATGCCGCTCGACATCCTGCTGGTCAGAATTCTGCTCGCCATCGTCCAGATCGCCACCCTCGCGCTGCTTGGGCAAGGCGTGCTGGCGCTGCTGGCAGGAAAATATCGCGAGCAGAACATTTTTTACCGGGTGTTGCGCATCATCACCAACCCCGCCGTCCGCGCGGTGCGCTTCATCACCCCGCGTCTGATTCTCGATGCCCACATCCCGGCGCTCACCTTCTTCGTGCTGCTCTGGGTGTGGATCGTGCTGGCGCTCACCAAACAGCATCTGTGCGGCCTGCACGGCCTGGTGTGCTGAGCCGATCCACGCGGTTTCATCTTGACTTGAAGGGGGCAAACCGGTTAAATTGCCGCCTCTTTTGGCCAGTTAGCTCAGTTGGTAGAGCAGCGGATTGAAAATCCGCGTGTCCTTGGTTCGATTCCGAGACTGGCCACCACCGTATTGATGAACGGCCTCCCGCGGGTTTCCCGCCGGAGGCCGTTTTGCTGTGCGCCGTGTCCGCATTCCGGCCCGCCTTCCTTGCCCAAAACCCCCGGTTCAGGCTGCTTGCCCGGAATCGCAATAAATATTCGCATCTGGCAATTGATGCTGTACATAAGCTGTACTAATGTGAAGCTGCTTTTCCCCTCGACAAGAACCAGGAGACAGCCATGAGCAAGAAGAACAGCACGCCCGCCCCCCAACCCAAATCCTCACTGAGCCGCCGAAAATTCCTCGGCGCCGCCGCGGCGACCGCGACCGGCGCGGCGACACTGGGCTTCCCTTCGATCGCGAAGGCGCAGGCCCCGATCAGCCTGCGCTTCCAGAGCACCTGGCCATCGAAGGACATCTTCCACGAGTATGCGGTGGACTTTGCCAACAAGGTCAACGCCATGTCCGGCCGGGAACTCCGGATCGAGGTGCTGCCTGCGGGTGCAGTGGTCAAGGCCTTCGACCTGCTCGATGCAGTGAGCAAGGGCACGCTAGACGGTGGCCACGGGGTGATCGCTTACTGGTATGGCAAGAACTCGGCGGTGGCACTGTGGGGCTCCGGTCCGGCTTTCGGCATGGACCCCAACATGCTGCTGGCCTGGCACTACTATGGCGGCGGCAAGGAGCTGCTGGATGAAATCTACAAGAGCATGAACATGGATGTGGTATCGATGCTCTACGGCCCGATGCCGACCCAGCCCTTCGGCTGGTTCAAGAAGCCGATCACCAACGTCGATCAGATGAAGGGCGTGAAATTCCGTACCGTGGGCCTGGCGGTGGATATGTACAAGGACATGGGCGCGGCGGTGAATCCGCTACCCGGCGGCGAGATCGTGCCGGCACTGGATCGCGGCCTGCTCGATGCGGCCGAGTTCAACAATGCCTCGTCCGACAACCTGCTCGGTTTTCCCGACGTGGCCAAGATCTGCATGCTGCAGAGCTTTCACCAGGCCAGCGAGCAATTCGAGATCCTGTTCAACAAGAAGAAGTACGACGCGCTCAATGCCGAGCACAAGGCCATCATCAAGCACGCCATCGAGGCCTCATCGGCCGACATGTCATGGAAGGCGATTGACCGCTACTCCAAGGACTACATCGACATGAGCACCAAGAAGGGTGTCAAGTTCTACAAGACGCCCGATGCCATTCTGCGCAAGCAGCTGCAGTCGTGGGACAAGATCATGGCCGAGAAGAGTGCGGAAAACCCGGCGTTCAAGAAGGTGCTCGATTCGATGCGCAAGTTTGCGGCGCGCGCGGCACGCTGGCAGAACGACACCAACGTGGACTACAAGATGGCGTACAACCACTTCTTCGCCAAGAAGAAAGGCTAAGCGCACTCCGCCGTCGGCACCCGCCGGCGGCTTAACCCTTCGGGTTGTACCGTATGCAGACACTCATGATGGCGGTCGACCGCCTGACCACGTTCGTCGGTCGCTTGTTCGCATGGGCGATTGCCGTGCTGACCCTGCTGGTTTCCTGGGAAGTGTTTTCCCGCTATTTTCTGAATCACCCGCACCCCTGGGCGCTCGACGCCCAGATCATGCTGTACGGCACGCTGTTCATGATGGCCGGCGCCTACACGCTGGCGCATCAGGGCCATGTGCGCGGCGACGTCTTATATGGCGCACTGAAGCCGCGCACCCAGGCCAGCATCGACCTGGTGCTGTTCATCTTTTTCTACCTGCCGGGCGTGCTTGCGCTGACCTGGGCCGGCTGGACCTACGCCAACGAATCGCTGGCCATCCGCGAGAACACCTTCAGCCCCGACCCGTTGCCGCTGTATCCCTTCAAGTTCGTGATTCCGGCGGCGGGTTTCCTGCTGCTGCTGCAGGGCATCGTCGAGATCCTGCGCTGCGTGGTCTGCCTGCGCGAGGGCACCTGGCCACCGCGAATGAAGGACGTGGAGGAAATCGACCTGGAAGAACTGCGGGCGATGGTCAAGGATGACGACCCAGCCGCGGGAGGCCGGCCATGAACAAGGGGCTCGCTGTCGGCTTCGGCATCATGGCACTGATCCTGCTGGCGATTGCCGTACTCACGCCTTGGAGCACGCTCAACAACGGTCACATCGGCATCATCATGCTGTGCCTGATCGTGGTGGCGATGATGATGGGCTTTCCCAGCGCTTTCACGCTGATGGGCATGGGGGTGCTGTTTTCCTGGTTCGCCTACCGCTCGGTCGATCCCACAATCGCGGTGCAGCAAACCCTCGACCTGACGGTGCAGCGCACCTACGGCGTGATGACCAGCGACGTGCTGATCGCGGTGCCGCTGTTCCTGTTCATGGGCTATCTGGTCGAGCGCGCCAACCTGATCAAGAAGCTGTTCCACGCCATCCACATCGCCATGGCGCGCATCCCCGGTTCGCTCGCCGTGGCCAGCCTGGTGACCTGCGCGATCTTTGCCACCGCCACCGGCATCGTCGGCGCAGTGGTCACGCTGATGGGCCTGCTGGCGCTGCCGGCCATGCTGCGCGCCGGCTACGACACCAAGCTGAGTGCCGGCGTGATCGCGGCGGGCGGCACCCTCGGCATCCTGATTCCGCCGTCGATCATGCTGATCGTCTATGGCGCAACCGCAGGCGTCTCGGTGGTGCAGCTGTATGCCGGCGCCTTCTTCCCCGGCCTGCTGCTGGCCGGGCTGTATGTCGTCTACGTCATTGTCGTGGCCTGGTTCAAACCGCACTGGGCGCCGCCGCTGAGCCAGGACGCCCGCAGCGTGCCGCTGCCGCCGCACATGGCAGCACTCTCGGCGCGCCACGGAAAGCTCGCCCTGCCTGCGCTGCTGCGGGCGCTGGCCGGCCCACGCGATGCCACGGTTTCGCGCACGGATCTGGGCAGAAGCCTACTGGTCGCGGGCCTGCCGGCATTGGTTTTCGCCCTCATCATGGGACTGACCTGGAACACGCTAACCCAGCCGACCGAGGCATTCGACACCTCGGGCCTGGTGGAAATGGGCGTGTCCGCCGAGGCCTACCGCAGCGATGCGAGCGAGGACAACGCCCCGGGCATTTCCGAGCCGCCCGTTGAAGACGAACTCGCGCCCGGCATCGAGGAGCCGCCCGCGCTGGACGAACCGCCAGCCCTGGACGAACCCCCAGCGCTGACCGAACCCGAGGCGCTGCAGTTGCCACCCACGCTGGAAGAAGCGCCAGCCGACGGCGCGCCGGTGCTGGTCGAGCCCGACGAGGCCGCACCGGCGACCGCCGATCGCGAGCCGGCGCCGGCGGCATTCTGGAAAACCGTCGGCGTCGGCGTGGCAGCGCTGGCGGTCGGCTACCTGCTGCTCACCTTCCCGCGGCTGGAAGTGTTCCGCATGCTGCTCACCTCCTTTTTTCCGCTGGCGGTGATGATCCTCGGCGTGCTGGGCTCCATCGTGTTCGGCCTCGCCACGCCGACCGAAGCGGCGGCCATGGGCGCGCTCGGCGGCTTCGTGCTGGCGGCCTTCTACATGGCCAATGAAAGGCCGCGCGAAGCACGCCGGCGCTGGTGGCCGAGCTGGTTCGTGTTGTGGGGCATCTTTCTCGCCTCGGTCATCTGGTTCATCCTGCACCGGGCGCATGTGATCGCCGCGCCGCTGCCGCCGCTGCTGGGCCAGGCATCGATGCTGGCCTTCCTCGTCTGGGCGGTGCTTGCCAGCTGGCAGGTGAAGCTGATCCAGATGCTGCGCGAATCGGTGTACCTGACCGCCAAGACCTCGGCCATGGTGTGCTGGCTGTTCGTCGGCGCCAGCATCTACTCGGCGGCGTTTTCGCTGCTGGGTGGCCAGCATGTGGTCGAGCAGTGGGTGCTGTCGCTCAACATGACGCCGCTGGAATTCCTGCTGCTGAGCCAGTTCATCATTTTCATCCTCGGCTGGCCGCTGGAGTGGACCGAGATCATCGTCATTTTCATGCCGATCTTCATCCCGCTGCTGGCGCACTTCAACATTGACCCGCTGTTCTTCGGCCTCTTGGTGGCGCTCAACCTGCAGATGTCCTTCCTGTCGCCGCCGATGGCGCCGTCGGCGTTCTATCTCAAGGGCGTGGCGCCACCGAGCGTGTCGCTGGGACAGATCTTCCTCGGCTCGATGCCATTCCTGGGACTGGTGATCGTGTCGATGGCCTTCCTGTACATCTGGCCGCAGATCGGCCTGTGGCTGCCGGGCGTGCTCTACAAATGAAACCGACTCAAACCCGTTCTAGCGAGGAGCAACGATGAACATCGCATTCATCGGCATGGGCATCATGGGCAGGCCCATGGCCGTCAACCTGAAGAAGGCCGGCCACACGGTCTTCGTGCACGGCCGCCGCGCCGAAACCATGACGCCAGCAGTCGAGGCCGGCTGCGCCGGTTGCGTGACCATTGCCGACGCCGCGGCGCAGGCCGACCTCATCATCGTCATGGTGTCGGACACGCCCGACGTCGAGCAGGTGCTGTTCGGCGAACACGGCGTCGCCGCCGGCGCAAAACCCGGTTCGGTGGTGGTCGACATGAGCACCATCTCGCCCACCGCGACCCGGGTATTCGCGCAAACCCTGCAGGCGCGCGGCATCGAGATGCTCGACGCGCCGGTGTCCGGCGGCGAGGTCGGCGCGATCAATGCCACGCTCTCCATCATGGTCGGCGGCAAGCCGGAGGTGTTCGAACGTGTGAAGCCGGTCTTCGAGGCGATGGGCAAGAACATCGTGCGGGTTGGCGATCACGGCGCCGGCCAGGTCGCCAAGGCCTGCAACCAGATCGTGGTCGCGGTCACCATCGAAGGTGTCGCCGAGGCGCTCACCTTCGCGCGCAAGAACGGCGTCGACCCGGCGAAAGTCCGTGACGCGCTGATGGGCGGCTTCGCCGGCAGCCGCATCCTCGAAGTGCACGGCAAGCGCATGCTCGACAACGACTACACGCCGGGCTTCAAGACCAAATTGCACCAGAAGGACATCAACATCGTGATGCAGACGGCGAAGGAACTCGGGCTCGCGCTGCCGGGTGCGGCGCTGGTGATGCAGCATCTGAACGCGCTGATGGGCACCGGCGGCGCCGAGCTGGACTCGGCGGCGGTGATGAAGATCGTCGAGCGCGAGTCCGGCATGGAACGGTAGATTCACGCCGTGAAACACACCATCGTCTTTCTCGACCGCAGCAGCCTGATCGCCGACATGCGCGTGCCGTCGTTCGCGCATGACTGGATCGACCACGACCAGACCCGTCCGGAGGAGGTCGCCGCGCGCCTGCAGAACGCCAGCATCGTCATCAGCAACAAGGTCAAGCTTTCCGCCGACATCCTGGCGCAGGTACCGGGCGTGAAGCTGATTGCCGTGTCCGCCACCGGCACCGACAACGTCGACCTCGACTACTGCCGCGAACACGGCATCGTCGTCTCCAACATCCGCGGCTATGCGGTGAACACGGTGCCCGAGCATGCCTTCATGCTGATGCTGGCGCTGCGTCGCAATCTGCTGGGATGGCGCGAGGACGTGCACGCCGGTTTATGGGAGAAAACCGACCAGTTCTGCCTGTTCACCCGGCCGGTGAACGACCTGCACGGCAGCACGCTGGGGCTGGTGGGCTACGGCTCGCTCGGCCACGGCATGCAAAAAATTGCCGAAGCGTTCGGCATGCGGGTGCTGGTCGCCGAGCACAAGGGGGCCGCCGCGACGCGCGCGGGGCACACGCCCTTCGACCGCGTGCTCGCCGAGGCCGACGTGATCTCGCTGCACACCCCGCTCACCGCCGAAACGCGACACATGATCTCTACCCGCGAATTCGGCTTGATGAAGCCGACCGCGTTACTTATCAACACCGCGCGCGGCAATCTGGTGGACGAGGCGGCGCTGGCCATCGCACTCACCTCGGAACGCATTGCCGGCGCCGGCTTCGATGTGCTGGCGGTGGAACCGCCGCGTGAGGGCAACCCGCTGCTCGATCTCGATCTGCCCAATTTCATCCTGACGCCGCACGTTGCCTGGTCCAGCCGCGAGGCGATGCAGACGCTTGCCGACCAGCTGGTCGACAACATCGAGGCCTTCATTGCCGGCACGCCGCGCAACGTCGTCAGCTGAAAGGGGCCCGCCATGAACACACGTGTCACGGTCGCCGGCCTCTCGATTGCCCAGCCGCTGTACGACCTGGTGCAGGACGAGATCGCGCCGGGCACCGGCGTTTCCAGCGAGCAGCTGTGGCAGGGCTTCGCCGACATCGTGCGCGATCTGACGCCGAGGAACCGCGCGCTGCTCGCGCGCCGCGACGAGCTGCAGGCGCGCATCGACGCCTGGCACTTGCAACGCAGCGGTCAGCCGCACGACACTGCAGCCTACCGACAGCACCTGGTCGACATCGGCTACCTGCTGCCAGAAGGCGAGGATTTCAGCATCACCACCGAGAACGTCGACGCCGAAATTGCACACATCGCCGGACCGCAGCTGGTGGTACCGGTGAACAATGCCCGCTACGCGCTGAATGCCGCCAATGCGCGCTGGGGCAGCCTGTTCGATGCGCTCTACGGCACCGATGTTATTCCGGGCGAGGGCGGCGCCGAGAAAAAAGGCGCCTTCAACCCGGTGCGCGGCGCCAAAGTCATCGCGTATGCCAAGGCCTTTCTCGATGCGGCCGCGCCGCTGGTCGAGGGCAGCTACATCGATGCCATTGCCTACTCGGTCAAGGCAGGGCAGCTTGCCGTGACATTGTCGAGCGGCGCCCACACCGGGCTGCGCGACCCCGCGCAATTCCGGGGCTACCAGGACAAAGCCGGCGCAGTCAGTTCACTGTTGCTGCTGCACCATGGCCTGCACATCGAGATCCATTTCAATACCGACCACCCGATCCACGCGCTGCACCCCACCGGCATCCGCGACATTTATCTGGAAGCGGCGATCACGACCATCATGGATTGCGAGGATTCGGTGGCCGCGGTGGATGCCGGCGACAAGACCCTGGTCTATCGCAACTGGCTGGGGCTGATGAAAGGTGAGCTTTCCAGCGCATTCGAGAAGGGCGGCAAGACCCTGACCCGCAACCTCAATCCGGACCGCCGCTATCTTTCGCCCGCGGGCCATTATTTCGACATTGCCGGCCGCAGCCTGATGCTGGTGCGCACCGTCGGCCACCTGATGACCACCGACGCGGTGCTGGACGCGGTGGGCAACGAGGTGTTCGAGGGCCTGCTCGACACCCTGATCGTCAGCCTCTGCGCGCTGCACGACCTGAAAGGCACGAGCCCGCTGCGCAACAGTCGCAGCGGCAGCGTCTACATCGTCAAGCCCAAGCAGCATGGGCCGGATGAAGTCGTCTTCACGGTAGACCTGTACGCGCGCATCGAGGCGCTGCTGGGGCTGCCGCGCAACACGCTGAAGCTCGGCGTGATGGACGAGGAGCGGCGCACCACGCTCAACCTCAAGGAATGCATCCGCGCCGCGCGCGAACGGCTGATCTTCATCAACACCGGTTTTCTCGACCGCACCGGCGACGAAATCCACACCTCGATGGAAGCCGGCCCGGTGCTGCGCAAGAGCGAGATGAAATCCGCGGCCTGGCTGCGCGCCTACGAGGACTGGAACGTGGACGTGGGGCTCGCCTGCGGCCTCGCAGGCCGTGCGCAGATCGGCAAGGGCATGTGGACCATGCCCGACCGTATGGCCGACATGATGGCAACGAAGCAGGCGCATCCTGAAGCCGGCGCCAGCTGCGCCTGGGTGCCGTCGCCCACGGCCGCCACGCTGCATGCGATCCACTATCACCGCGTCGACGTGGGTGCGCGCCAGGCGACGCTGCGGCAGCGCGAGCGCGCCGCGCTCGACGACCTGCTGACGATTCCCGTAGTGGCGACGCCCGACTGGTCCGCCGAAGCCATCCAGCAGGAACTCGACAACAACATCCAGGGCCTGCTCGGCTACGTGGTGCGCTGGATCGACCAGGGCATGGGCGCGTCCAAGGTGCCGGACCTCCACAACGTCGGCCTGATGGAAGACCGCGCGACGCTGCGCATCGCCAGCCAGCACATCGCCAACTGGCTGTACCACGGCGTGGTCAGCGAAACCCAGGTGATGGACGCCCTGCAGCGCATGGCACGGCTGGTGGACCAGCAGAACGCCGGCGACCCCAATTACATCAACATGGCGCCCAGCTTCATCAGCCTGGCGTACCAGGCCGCGCAGGACATGATCTTTCACGGCCGGCGCGTGCCCAACGGCTACACCGAGCCCACGCTGCACCGGCGGCGCCGGCAGTTCAAGGCGGCATTGCGCGGCGACTGAGCTGCGCAACATTCATGCGGCGCGGCGACTGAGCCGCGCAACATTCAGACGGCGCGGCATCGGAGCCGCGCAACAGGCAATCCCGCGCGGCGACTCGAAACTAGCCGGCCGCCCGGCTCCCCGCGCCGGCAAAGCCGCGCGCATGTTCGCCCAGCAACGCGGTCGCCTCATGGCCGGAAAGCGGCACGCTGTAGAAATAGCCCTGGATCTCATGGCACTGCATCTGCTGCAGGCGCGCACGCTGGGATTCGGTTTCGACGCCTTCGGCGACGACATTGAGGTTCATGCCACGGCCCATCGCGACCATCGCGTTGACGATGGACATGTTCTCTTCGCGCTCGAGATCCTGCACGAAGGACTGGTCGATTTTCAGCGTGTGGATCGGGAAGCGCGACAGGTATTTGAACGAGCTGTAGCCGGTGCCGAAGTCGTCGATGGCAAGCCGGATGCCGGATGCGGAAAGCCGCCCGAGCTTGATCGCATTGGCTTCGAAGTCGCGCATCAACAGGCTCTCGGTGATCTCGAGTTCCATCTGGTGGCCGTCGAGCGAATAGACCTGGATCGCCCGCATGACGCTGTCGACAAAGTCGGGGTTTTCGAGCTGGCGCGCGGAAATGTTGACCGACAGGCGCACCGGCGGCAGCCCGGCCTTGCGCCATTCGGCTATCTGCGCGCCAGCCTGGCGCAGCACCCAGTCGCCGATCGGCACGATGACGCCGGACTCCTCGGCCACCGGAATGAAGTCGGCCGGCGTGAGCAGGCCACGCTGCGGATGCCACCAGCGCAGCAGGGCCTCGAAGCCGCGCACTTCGCCGGTGGTGGTGTCGACCTGCGGCTGATAGAACAGCACGAATTCGTTGCGCGCCAGCGCGCGGCGCAGGTCGGCCTCGATCTGCATGCGCTCGGAGTAGGGCGCCTGCATGCCGTGCTCCCAGAACTGCAGCCGGCTGCGGCCCTGCGACTTGGCCTGGTACATGGCGATCTCGGCCTGGCGGATCAGGCTGTCGATCATGTCGCCATCTTCCGGCGCGACGCAGGCGCCGATGCTCACCGAGATGTAGATTTCGTGGCCCTTGACGTAGACCGGCTTGGACAGCACCTGGATGACCTTGCGGCAGATGTGCTCGACGTCGCTGCGCGACACCAGGGTGGGCAGCAGCACCGCGAATTCGTCGCCGCCCAGGCGCGCCAGCGTGTCGCCTTCGCGCAGGCATTGGCGCAAGCGGGTGCCGACGGCGAGCAGCAGCTCGTCGCCGATGGTGTGGCCAAGCGAATCGTTGATCACCTTGAAGTGGTCAAGATCGAGACTCAGCACCGCGAGCGGCTTCTGGTTGCGGCGCGCCTGCGCCAGCATCAGGCCGAGATGGTCGCGGAACAGCGCGCGGTTGGGCAGGCCGGTGAGCAGGTCATGGTAGGCCTGGTAGTGCATGGTTTCCTCGGCCTGCTTGCGCTCGGTGATGTCCTTGGCGACGCCGTAGCTGCCGATGAAGCGCTGCTCGAATGCGCTGGCCGCCTCGTCGTACATGCCGGTCGCCGTCAGCTCGACGGTCTTGCAGCGCCCGTTCATCAGGCGCGGGCGGCGCATGCCCGGATTGCACTTGAGCCGGATCTCGATGTTGCGCGCGCTGCGGTCGCCGGCACGGCGTTCGTTGAACACGTGTTCAGCGCGCGCGATGTCGTCCTCGTGAATCACCAGGCTGTAGTGCTGGCCCAGCAGCTCCTCGCTGCGGTAGCCGAGCAGACTTTCGACGCGCTCGTTGGCAAAGGTAAAGCGACCGTCGCCGTCCAGGGTGTAGATGAGGTCGGGCGAGCTGTTGACCAGAAAGCGATGCCATTTTTCCGATTGCTGCAGGCGCTGCAGGATGTGGTTGTTCTCCCGTTCGAGCCGGCGCCGGATCAGCGTGTTGTCGATGCGGCGCAACAGTTCTTCCGGCTCGTAGGGCTTGCGCACGAAGTCGGCGGCGCCGCCGCGCAGCGCGCGGATCGCCGCGTCAATGGTGCTGTCGCCTGACACCACGATCACCGGGGTGTCGGCGCTGCGATCGGACACAAAGCGCAGCACCTCGTTGCCGTTGAGGTCGGGCATGCCGAGGTCGAGCAGGATGACGTCGAACTGCTGCTTACCGATAGCGATCAGCGCCTCGCAGCCGCCACCGGCAGTCGCCACGTCGTAATCACGTGTCGAGAGCAGGCGTACGAGTCCCTCCAGAATCAGCGGTTCGTCGTCCACCACCAGCAGGCGCGGACGCATGGGGAACGTGCTGATGACCGCAGGATGCGGGCCGGGATCGCTGAGATCGTCTGACATGGTTATTCTCCTTGAGCCGGGGTTACATAGACCCGTAGCGTGTTGTCGTGATCGGAACCTGACCGTTCTGCAGGGTGGGCAGGCGGATCAGGAAATGGGTGCCTTGCGGGGTGCTGGTGCAACTGAGCTGGCCGTTCATGCGTTCGACCAGGCCGCGGCTGATGGTGAGGCCGAGGCCGGCATGGTCGCCACCTTTCTCGCTGATCACCGGTTCAAACAGGTGCGAGGCGACAGCCGCCGGCAGGCCGGGGCCGGTGTCGGCGACGTCGATTTCGACATGCTGCTGGCCGTCCACCATGACCAGGCGGGTGCTGAACTTGAGGTGGCCGCCGCTTTGCATCGCCTCGACCGCATTCTTGGCGAGATTGAACAGCACCTGCTTCAGCAGGTCTTTCTGCAGCGGCATCGGCGGCACATCGGGGTTGAGGTCGATCTGCACGTTGACCTTGTTTGGCGCAAACAGCGTGCCGAGCGCCATCCGCACCAACTCGGACACCACGTTGTTGACCGACACCAGTTCCAGCGAGGCGACGGCCGGCGGGCCGATTTCCTCGGATGCGGTGAGGCCGCGCACGATCCGCGCCACGCGCTCGATTTCGTCGGCAATGATGCCGAGGTCGCGCTGCACCGACGAATCCGCGCCGAGGCGCTCCGACAGCAGGTTGACGTAATTGCGCATGATGGTGAGCGGATTGGCCACCTCGTGAATGGCGCGCCGCACCCGTTCGCGCGGGATCGCGTCGTCCGGCACCGCGGACGGCACAGCAGTCGCCGGCGCCGGCGCGAAAGCCGGCTGCAGCGCATCGGCGCACTCCGCCAGGACAAAACGCCACAGCGGAGACATGCTGAGTCCGGACAGGGGATTACCCGCCACCAGCACACCCACGCGGCCGTCAGGCAGGTTCATCGGCTGGCTGATAAAGGTGTCAACGCCGAGCAGCCGGGCGATCTGCTCGTCGGCCAGCGCCGCGCCGGCTTCACCGCGGGTGAAGGTCTGGGGCGCATTGCGCACCAGCGCGCGCGGCAGCGCCGAATGGGCGTCGTCGGGCGGAATCGCCAGCGCACCCAGGCCAGGCGGTGCCGGGATCAGTGCGGTCACGCGCAGGCTGGCATCGGCGGCAGGCGCAAACAGGCAGGCCTGTTCGATGCCGAACAGGGCGCGCAGGCTGTCCTGCAGCAATCCCAGCACCGACTCGCTGCCGGTTGCGCTGCGGAAATGCCGGTGCAGCGCCGACTGTGCCGCCTGCCCGGCATACAGGCGGGCCAGGCGATCGAAGCCCATGCCTTGCGTCTGCACCCCGAGATCGGCGAGGCCGAAGCGCAGCGCATGCTGGCGGCTCTGCGTCTGGCTGTCCGCCAGCAACTGGGCGGCTTCGCCCGCGCCGATCTGCAGGGCGCCCAGCGCGGCGCGCACGTCGACGCTGTCCACCGCATCGGGCCGCGTCACCAGCTGATACGCCAGCTGGACGATGCGCACCAGCGCATGCGCAGCGCGTCCGCGCACCAGCGGTTCGGCGTGGTAGCGCACCGCATCCGCCACCCAGCCGTCGGCGTCGAATCCGGCAAACCAGTCGGCAGCGGCCGCCGGGTGGGCAAGGTCGGGATCGAGGTAATCCGCGAGGTTGTGTGCCAGACCGGCGGTCCAGGCCGCCTCGGCGTCCGCCACCCCGGCGCGCAGGGCAAGCGCCTGGGCCAGATGCGCCACGCCGATCGATTGCCGCCAGCGTGCCGCATAGGCAGTCTGCGCCGACCCCGCTGCAACGGGCACCGCCAGCAGCAGGGCGCGCAGCAAATCCGGCTGCGCCTCGCCCAGGTCCGCGGGCAACAGGCGCAGGCGCAAGGCCAGCACGGGATCGCAGCGCACGCAGTCGGCAAAGGCCGCGCGCGCAACCGCGCCCCGCATCAGCTGCTCCAGCGCCTCAGCCACAATGCCTGGGGCACAAAGGCAGGCTGTTAGCTCGGACTTCTTTAGTAAAGTATTCGAAATATCATGCATGTTGTTGCTATATATAATAATTTTTGCTACACCGTCAATCTGAGACGTGAAATAATCGGGCTGCGGCGACGAACTGTTGTTTTCAAGTTATCGCTGGCATGTCCGTAGACAGCCCATGCTGTTACATTTCTGCGACCTTTATTAGAGTCCACCCACATGAAATCTGCTGTTCTGTCCGGATTGATTTTGTTGTGCATCCACACCGGTGCTGCCGCGCTCGAGGGCCAGGCCACCCTGCAATGGAGCAACGCGATCGGCGAAGCGCCGTCCCGGCAGACGTTCGAGGCGGCCTCGATGCCCGCACTGAGCGCGCACTCGGTGCTGGTGTTCGACCAGGCCACCGGGCAGCCGCTGCTGGAAAAGAATGCCACCCAGCAGACGCCGATCGCCTCCATCACCAAGCTGATGACCGCCATGCTGGTGATCGACGCCGGCCAGCCGCTGGATGAAAAAATCACCATCACCGATGCCGACCGCGACACGCTCAAGGGCACCGGCTCGCGCCTGGCGATCGGCGCCAGCTATACCCGCGGCCAGCTGCTGCATCTGGCGCTGATCGCGTCCGACAACCGTGCGGCCCACGCGCTGGGACGCACCTATCCGGGCGGCATGGAGCGCTTTGTCGCCACCATGAACCGGACCGCGCGCGCGCTGAAGATGCACGACACGGTGTACGTCGAACCCACCGGGCTGTCGAGCGGCAACCGCTCGACCGCGCTCGACCTCGCACGCCTCGTCGGCTACGCGCATCAGAACTACCCCGAGATCAACCACATCAGCACGGCCGGCAGCTACACGCTCGGCACCCAGCGCGTGGTGGTGAGAACCAAGCAGAAGAAAAAGCAGGTGCAGTATCGGCCGGTCGCGTTCAACAACACCAACCGCTTCACCCGCGCGGAGGACTGGCATATCGGTCTGTCCAAGACCGGCTTCATCAACGAAGCCGGCCACTGCCTGGTGATGCAGGCGCAGGTGGCCAACCGCGATGTCATCATCGTGCTGCTCGACGCCCAGGGCACCAGCCGCCGCGCCGGTGACGCCACCCGCATCAAGGAATGGCTGGAGTCTTACGACGCCCGCCAGGCCCCCGCCTCGCGCACCTGATCCCGCGTTTCGTCTCCTCCCTCGCGACCCCGCCTTTGAGCGGGGTCGTGGCGTTATGATGGGTCTACTTCATCACCCGCGTCGCCCGGCATGTCACCCGACCTCGCGCAGCAACTGCTGCTGAAAACGCTGCTGCCCCTGTCCCTGCTGATCGCCGCCGGCGCCATCTGGCCGCGCTGGCAAACCGGCATTTCCATCGTCGGCCTGCGCGGCGAAATCAACCGGCTGGTGCTCAACTTCTTCGCGCCCATGCTGTTTTTCGCGGCGGGCGCCACCGCAACCGTCGATCTCAGCATCCTGCAACTGCCGCTGATCCTCGGTGTCGCCACGCTGTTCGGCCTCGGGCTCGCCGCGCTCGCGCTGTTCGTCACCCCGCTCGGACGCGGCCTGTCGCGACCGCAGCGCGGCGCCATCATGCTGGCGTCCGGCTTCGGCAACGTGCTGTTCTTCGGCTACCCCTTTCTCACCACGGTGTACGGCGAATCGGGCGCGCGCTATCCCTTCTTCGCCGACATGCTCGCCACCACACCGCTGGTATGGTCGCTCGGCGTGTGGATCGCTTTTCGCTGCGGCAAGCACACCGAACACGCCAATTTCCTGAAGATGTGGCTGAAGCTGCCACCAGTCTGGGGCTTTGCTGCCGGCATCGCACTCAACCTGTCCGGGCTGGGACTCGAGCCGCTGGTGGAAGCCGCCCACTGGGCCGGCAGCCCGACCATTCCGCTGATGCTGTTCGTGCTCGGGCTGACCATTCCCTGGCACGATCTGCGGCCGCAGAAGGCCGTTTTTGTTGCGCTCGGCATCAAGCTGGCGCTGATGCCGCTGCTGGCGCTGGGCATTGCGCTGGCATGGCCGGGCACGCTGGACGAGCCCGGCGAAGCCGCCGTGCTGGAAGCCGCCATGCCGACCATGGTGATGGTGATTGCGCTGGCCGACCGCTTTGGCCTCGACACCCGGCTGGCGGGTCTGATCATGGGCTGGTCAACGCTGGTGGGATTGGTTACGCTGCCATTCTGGCTTGTGGTCGTGAAAGGCATCGCATCATGAAAATCGGATTCATCGGCAGCGGCATCATGGGTCGCCCCATGGCGGAAAACCTGCTACGTGCCGGACATCAGCTCTATGTCTACGGCCGCCGCTTCGACCGCATCGAACCGATGCTGGTGATGGGCGCAATGGGCAAGGGCACGCCCGCCGAAGTCGCCGCCGAATCCGACATCACCTTCACCGTCGTCTCCGACACCACCGACGTCGAGCAGATCATCCTCGGCGACCGCGGCCTGGTGCACGGCGCCCGCCCCGGCCACACCATCGTCGACATGAGCACCGTGGCGCCGGCGGCCACCCGCCGCATTGCCGCGGCGCTCGCCGAACGCGGCGTGCACATGCTCGACGCCCCGGTGTCGGGCGGCGAGGTCGCCGCGCGCGAAGGCACGCTGTCGATCATGGTCGGCGGCGAAGCGCCCATCTTCGACAAAATCCGCCCGCTGTTCGACGTGCTCGGCAAGAACATCGTCCACGTCGGCGGGCACGGCGCCGGCCAGGTCGTCAAATGCTGCAACCAGATCGTCGTCGGCCTCACCTTCGAGGGTGTGGCCGAGGCCATCCTGCTGGCGCGCCGCAACGGCGTCGACCCGGTCAAGATGCGCGAAGCGCTGATGGGCGGCTTCGCCGGCAGCCGCATCCTCGACGTCCACGGCCAGCGCATGCTCGATGCCAACTACAAACCCGGATTCAAGGTGAAGCTGCACCACAAGGACATGGCCATCGTCATGGACAACGCGCAGGAAACCGCGACGCCCCTGCCCGGCGCCGCACTAATCGCGCAGCAGATGAACGCGCTGATGGGCGCCGGCGACAGCGAGCTCGATTCGTCGGCGATCATGCGCGCGCTGGAGCGGCTGGTCGGCGACCACACTGGCAACGGAAAGTGAGCGGAAAATAGCGCGTCTTCCCGACCGGGCCGCTTTGCGTGCGTACGAAGTGAAAATAGGTTCAGCATAAATTCAGGTCAGTCCTTTTTCTATCCCTGAGGAATCCCGAACTTTCTTTCTTGGCCAATATGACGTACTCTTTAACGTACGTATCGACCGGGGGATCCCATGTCCACACTCACCGCCAGCGAAGCACGCGCAAATCTATACCGCCTGATTGACCAGGCGGCCGAGTCGCATGAAGCCATCCTGATCTCTGGCAAGCGCAGTAGCGCGGTGCTGGTGTCCGAAGAAGACTGGAAGGCGATCCAGGAAACACTCCATCTGCTCTCGGTGCCCGGGATGCGTGAATCCATCAAGGAGGGCATGGCCGAGCCGCTCGACACCAGCGTCAGGAAACTGGACTGGTGAGCTGGCAGGTCGTTTTTGCCAGGCACGCGCTCAAGGACGCCAAGAAGCTGGCAGCAAGCGGCCTCAAGTCAAAGGCACTCGAACTGCTGGCGATTCTCGAACGCGACCCTTTCCAGAATCCCCCGTCCTATGAAAAGCTGGTCGGGGATCTCGCGGGCGCATATTCGCGCCGCATCAATATCCAGCACCGGCTGGTGTATGAGGTTTTCACCGAAACACGCACGGTGCGCGTGCTTCGCATGTGGACACATTACGAGTGACCGGCTTGCTGCAGCAGGAGGCCCCAGCATGAAACGCTCTGACACCGCATTATTCCGGGAACAGGCGCTGATAGGCGGAGGCTGGTGCGACGCTGCCGACGGCGCACGTTTCGCCGTTCAGAACCCGGCCAATGCGCAGGTCATCGGCCACGTCCCCCGCTGCACCCAGACCGACACCGGACGCGCCATCGAGGCCGCCCACGCCGCGTTTGCTGGCTGGCGAGACACTCCCGCCAAAACTCGTGCGCAGCTGCTGCGTCGCTGGTTCGACCTGATCCTTGTCCACCGCGACGACCTCGCCACGATCATGGTGAGCGAGCAGGGCAAGCCGCTGGCCGAGGCGCGGGACGAAATCGGGTATGCGGCGAGTTTCATCGAATGGTTTGCCGAAGAGGCGCGGCGGGTCTACGGCGACGTGGTGCCGTCGCCGTGGGCGGACCGGCGCATGTTGACGCTGCGCCAGCCGGTGGGCGTGGCGGCGTTGATCACGCCGTGGAATTTTCCCGCCGCGATGCTGACGCGCAAGGCCGGCGCGGCGCTCGCTGCGGGTTGCACGGTGGTGGCGAAGCCGGCGTCGCTGACGCCGTTCACTGCGCTGGCGCTGGCGGAACTGGCGCAGCGGGCGGGCTTGCCGCCGGGCGTGCTGAACGTCGTCACCGGCGACGCGGAAACCATCGGTGGCGTGATGACCTCGCACCCGCTCGTGCGCAAGGTCTCGTTCACCGGCTCGACGGCGGTGGGCAGGCAGCTGCTTGCGCAAAGTGCGTCGACGCTCAAGCACGTCTCGCTCGAACTCGGCGGCAATGCGCCCTTCATCGTGTTCGACGACGCCGATCTCGACGCCGCAGTGGACGCGGCGCTCGCCAGCAAATACCGCAACAGCGGACAGACCTGCGTGTGCGCCAACCGGGTGTTCGTGCAGGACGCGATTTACGACGCCTTTGCCGAGAAATTTTCCGCCGCCGTAGCGCAATTGAAGGTGGGCGAGGGCTTCACGCCGGGCGTGGAAACCGGCCCCTTGATCAGCGTCGCCGCGCTGGAAAAAGTAGAGGCGCACATCGCCGACGCGCTGGCGCAGGGCGCGACGCTGCTGACCGGCGGCGCACGCCACGCGCTCGGCGGACAGTTTTTCCAGCCGACAGTGCTCGCCGGTTGCACGCCCGCGATGCAAATCTGCCGCGACGAGACCTTTGGCCCGGTGGCGCCGTTGATCCGCTTTGCTGACGAAGCCGAGGTGATCCGGATGGCGAACGACACCGACTATGGCCTCGCCGCCTACGCCTGCACGCGCGACCTCGGCCGCGCCTGGCGGCTGGCGGAACAGCTCGAATACGGCATGGTCGGAATCAATGCCGGCCTGATTTCCACGGCGGAAGCAGCCTTCGGCGGCGTCAAGCAGTCGGGGTTGGGGCGCGAAGGCGGCCGCAGCGGGATCGACGCCTATCTGGAAACCAAATACGTGAACCTGGGAGGATTGGGATGAACGCACACGCGGCCATCGCCGAAAATCATCCATCGCCCGCGCTGCAGGGCCGTCCCGCCCGCCTGTTGCAGGCGGTTTTTGCCGTGCTTCTGCTGTCCGCAACCGCAATCGAAAGCGTGCGGGCTTCGATGCCCGTACCCAAACACCTGATCGATCCCGACATCCCCAGGATGGAGGATCCGGGCGACCTGGTTGATCGCTTTCTGCAGGCAGTGGATCGCGGCGAGCTGAAGGTATTCGGCCAAACCATCGACCGCCCCATGCTTGTCCCGGTCCGCGTCGAATACGTCTACGAGCTGGCCGACCGCGCGATGCGGATCAAGGTCTACTCGAATCTGACTGCACCGCTCCCGGTGCCGGGCCAGGACGATTGCCGGATTCTTGGCGTGAGCGCGGTCATGGAAGACGGCAGCATCACCGAAATCGAATCCCACGTCTGGATGAAGTAGCGCCGCCCGGCGGACGCCATGAATGAGGCTGCAGCTTCCCGCGCACTCGTCATCATCGGCGCCGCCAGCGGCGCCGGCGCGCCCGACCCGGCGACCGCCACCGGACCGGCGGCGCTGCGCCGTGCCGCCGTTTTTCACGACACGCCGCTGCAACATGTGGAATGGGATGCGATCCTGCGGGTGCCGCGCGACGCTACGGACACGCCGCTGCACGCCGTCGCGGCACTCGGCGAACGGCTGGCCGACGCAGTGGAAGGGGTGCTACGAGCCGGCAACTTTCCGCTGGTGGTGGGCGGCGACCATTCCTGCGCCATCGGTACCTGGAGCGGGGTACACCGCACGCTGGCCGCGCGCGGTCCCGTCGGCCTGATCTGGATCGATGCCCACATGGACAGCCACACCTTCGCCACCACCCCGAGCGGGCAGATCAACGGCATGCCGCTGGCCGTGCTGCTCGGCTATGGCGAAAGCGCACTCACCGGAATCGACGGCGAGGGGGCCGCGCTGCGTCCCGAACACGTATGCCTGATCGGCGTGCGCAGCTACGAGGCGGGCGAGGCCGCGCTGTTGCAGCGGCTGGGCGTGCGGGTGTTCGACATGGACGCGGTGCAGAGGCGCGGGCTGGCAGAGGTGTTCGACGAGGCGCTCGCCATCGTGCGGCGGGGCACCGCCGGCTTCGGTATCAGTGTGGACCTGGATGCGCTCGATCCCGGCGAGGCGCCCGGGGTCGGCTCGCCGGTACCGGGCGGGCTGCGCTGTGCGGAGCTCGCTGCCGCGTTGTCACGGCTACGCGATGACCCGGCCTTCGTGGCAATGGAAATCGTCGAATACAACCCGCGCCGCGATCGCGGCCACGTCACCGCCCATGCTGCCGGCGCGCTGGTCGACGCGATAGCGCCGCTGAAATCCTCGCGCTAGTGGTCTGCTTTCGAAATAGGGGGACAAGATGAAACGGATGGATTTTTTCGCAGGGCAAGGCGCGAGGAGGCGACATAGCCCGGACTATGGCAACGACGAGCAACGCCGCCATGCGGAAAAAGACGCCGTTTCATGTTCCGGTATTTTGAAAGCAGACCACTATCGTCTCACTCGAATTCCATCGCCCGGAACACCCGCCCGGCGTTGCTGCGTGCGAGCTCATCGGCGGTGTGCAGGTGCATGTACGCCGACTGGTCGACCTTGTACGCATCGTCGAGCGTACCGCCGGTCTTGACGACGTCGGCGACTTTTGCGCGCAGGTGCACCAGGTAGTCGCGCGTCCATTTGCGCACGGTGGCCATGTCGGTCGGCCCGCCGTGGCCGGGGATCACGGTCTCGGCGCCGAGCGCTTCGAACAGGTTCCAGGTCTCGACCCACTTGGCGGTGTCGGTGTCTTCGAAAATGGGCAGCATGCGAATGTGGAAGGCGGTGTCGCCGGCAATCACCAGCTTTTTCTCGGGCAGCCACACCATGGTGTCGCCGTGACTGTGCGACGGGCCGAGGTGCAGGATCTGCAGATTCCACGAACCCATTTTCAGTTCGAGCTTGTCGTCATAAAGCTTGTCCGGCATCACGAACTCGGTCTTGAAGGCCTTGTCACGCGCACGGTTGCGCATCACCGCCAGCACGTCGTGGCCGGTCGCCTCCATCTGCTTGGCGGTGTCGCGGTGGGCGATGATGGTGGCGCCCTGCTCCTTCCAGTAGTTGGAGCCGAGCATCGCGTGGCCCTGGCTGTTTTCCAGCACGACGTATTTCACCGGCTGCGTGGTGCGTTTCTTGATTTCCTCGTGCAGGCTTTGCGCGAGCAGGTAGTTGTCGCCGGCATTTACCACCAGCACGCCGTCGTCGGTGATGACGAAAGACAAATTGTTGTTATGGCCGGAGTTGTCGTAGGTGCCGGGCGCGGTGGCGCCGATCGCCGACCACACGCCGGGGATGACTTCCTGCGGCAGGTCATAGAGGAAGGAAGCCGGTGCCTTGTCGGGGTACTGCAGCGGCAGGCCGGCACGCTTCCAGTTGAAGAAGCCATCACGGTAATTCTTCACGTTCTTGTAGCCGAGCTTCATCAGCGTGTCGGCGGCGAGCGGGCTGCGCTGGTTGGCGCCGCAATAGACGACGATCGGCGTGTTCTTGTCCGGCACCGCCGCCTCGATCTGGAATTCCAGCCAGCCGCGCGTGATGTTGAAAAAGCGCGGCGCGTCGATGTAGCCGCCCAGCATGTTCAGCTCGGCCGGCGTGCGCACGTCGATGACCACGGTGTTCGGCTGCGCCTTCAGTTGCGCGGCGAGGCCGGCGGTGTCGAGCTGCGTCACCCGCTTGTTGGTCGCGTCGAGCACACGCTGCGCGGCCTGCGTCAGCGACGGCGCCTCGGGAATCGGCAGCACGACGGCGGACAGGTTTTGTGCCTGTGCGGCCGCGCCCAGCAGCAGGGTGGCAGGCAACAGCGTGCGCAGAATCAGGGTCGGGGTCATGGCGGTCTCCTGGTGTTTTTTATAGGGCATGCGTCATTCCGACGCCATGCTGACGAAAGGGTTCTCGCGGCGTTCGTGTCCGAAGCTGGACATCGCACCGTGGCCCGGCACGAAGCGCACTTCATCGCCCAGCGGAAACAGTTTGCCGCGGATGGCGGCCAACAGCGCCGCATGGTCGCCGCGCGGAAAATCGGTGCGGCCGATCGAACCCTTGAACAGCACGTCGCCGACGAAGGCCAGCCGCGCCTGCGGCTGGTAAAACACCACATGGCCCGGGGTGTGGCCGGGGCAATGCAGCACCTCGAAGCGAATCGCGCCCACCTCGACCGCATCGCCGTCTTCCAGCCACTGGTCCGGCGTGAACGCCACCGCAGGCGGAAAGCCGAACAGCTCCGCCTGCTGCGGCAGCAGGTCGAGCCAGAACTGCTCGCTGCGCTCGGGACCGACGATCGGGATGCCGAGCGCGTCGCGCAGTTCGACCGCCGCGCCGACATGGTCGAGATGGCCGTGGGTGAGCAGGATTTTTTCCAGCGTGAGGCCGCGCTGCGCCACGTCGGCGAGCAGCCGCTCGGCCTCGCCGCCGGGGTCGATCAGCGCCGCGCGGCCGGCTGCGTCCCACACCAGTGAGCAGTTCTGTTGATACGGGGTGACGGGGAGGATGGTAAATTCCATGCATCGAATTATCCGCCGATTTGATCCATGCCCGCACCCGACGCCCTGCTGCTGATTTCCACCCACTGCCCGCACTGCCCGGCGATGCTGTCCATACTCACCGACATGGTGAAGCAGGGCACGATCGGCCGGCTCGAAGCGGTGAACCTGGAACAACGCCCCGAGGTGGGACAGGCGCTCGGCGTGCGCTCGGTGCCGTGGGTCAGGATCGGCCGCATTGAACTTGCCGGCGTCCACGGCAAGGCCGAGCTCGCCGACTGGGCGGCCAAAGCCGACAGCGAAGAGGGACTCGCCGACTACTTTCACATGTTGTTGAAGAAAGGCCAGCTGCCCAGGGTGCAGACGCTCATCGACGCCGAGCCGGCGCTGCTCGCCGCGGTGCTGCCCATCGTCGGCAACGTCGACGCCAGCCTGAACGTGCGGCTGGGCGCCGGCGTGCTGTTCGAAGCCTTCGCCGGCACCCGCACCCTGGCGGCGCTGATTCCGCAACTGGGCGAACTGTCACGGCACCCCGACGCGCGGGTGCGGGCGGACGCGTGCCATTACCTGGGCCTCAGCGGCGATGCCACCGCACGACCGTGGCTGGATGCGCGCACGACGGACGACGATGCCGACGTGCGCGAGATCGCGGCCGAGAGTCTGGAAAGCCTGCCGCCGCCGATCTAGCCACGGGCTGGCCCCGGCGCAGCTTCGGTGCTATAGTTTTGTGCAACACCGCCCGGGCTTCGGCCCGGGCGGTTTTCATTTTTGAGCCTGCTGAAGGAGACCGCCATGGAAATCACCACCCGCCCCGCCATCACCGTATCCGAGCGCGATCTGGAACGCCTCGAGACCATGCTTGCCAGCCTTCCGGACGACCAGCCCGGCGTGGACGCGCTGCGCGAGGAACTCGACCGTGCGCAGATTCTTCCTTCCGAACAGATGCCGACCGATGTGGTGACGATGAATTCGCACATCCGCTTCGTGGTCGAGCCGGCCGGTAGGGAGGTGGAAGTGGACCTGGTCTATCCGCGCGATCTGACCGGCCTGCCGGATCAGCTTTCGGTGACGACGCCTGCAGGCATCGCGGTTCTTGGCCTGGCGGTTGGCCAGCAGATCGAGTGGCTGGCGCCGAACGGGCAGACGGTGCGCGCACGCATCGTCGAGGTGAGCTATCAGCCCGAGCGGACGGGCGACTACACGCGGTAAGCCGTACCGGCAGACCTTGCCCACCCTCCGGTCCTTCACCGCATGTCTGTCCCCGCCGCCTACCTGGGCGTCATCCTGATCTGGTCGACCACGCCGCTCGCCATCCAGTGGAGCGCGCAGGGGTCCAGCTTCAGTTTCGCCGTGATGGCGCGGATGCTGATCGGACTGGCGCTGTGCGTGCTGCTGCTGTTCGCCACCCGCACCGCATTTCCCTTCTCGCCGGCGGCACGGCGGCTGTATGCGATCAGCGGCCTCACGCTGGGTGTGTCGATGCTGCTCACCTCCTGGGGCGCGCTGCATATTCCGTCGGGGCTGATTTCGGTGATCTTCGGCCTGTCGCCGCTGCTGACCGGGGTGTTCGCCGCGCTGTGGCTGTCCGAGCGCACGCTGACGCCGCTGCGCATCGCGGGGCTGGCGCTGGCCCTGGCCGGGCTGTGGCTGATTTTCGGCCAGCCGTGGCCGGGCGATGGCCATGCAACGCTCGGCACCGCCGCGGTGGTGATCGGCATGACGACGCAGGCGCTGGGGCTGGTGTGGATCAAGCGGCTCAACGTGCGCATTTCCTCGCTCGCCATTACCACCGGCTCGCTCGGCGTCGCCACGCCACTTCTGATCGTGGCATGGCTGGTGGCCGATGCCGCGCAGCTGCCGCCCGACATTACGCTGCGCGCGGCGATGGCCATCGTCTATCTCGGCGTGCTGGGATCGCTGGTGGGATTTACGTTGTACTACTACGTGATCAAGCGACTGGACGCCGGCCGCGTCGCGCTGATCATGCTGGTGACGCCGGTGGCCGCGCTGCTGCTGGGCAAGATGCTGAATCAGGAATTCATCCCGGCGCTGGGCTGGGCCGGCATTGCGCTGATCGGCGTGGGGCTGCTGCTGTACGAATGGCAGGCGCTGCGCCAGCTGCGCCGACCCGCTATTTCTTGAACAGGTCGTCGAGCGAGGCGGGGCTGTTCGGTTTGCCCTCGTCGGGTTTCGAGAACAGGGCGTCGAGCGCGCTGCGGCTGGCCTGCGCGATCGCCGCGCCACCGCCCTTGTAGGCTTCCGGCCGCGGCACGAACCAACCGCAATCGTTGGCGCGCGTCTTGTCGGCAACGCGATCGGCCGCCAGTTCGCGGCACTGTCCGGCACGGTGCGCATCGAAATGGCGGCACTGCTTGCACACGTGCAGCTCGGCGTGGCAGCTGGGACAGGTTTCGCGGCGCGACAGCGGCAGCAGCATGCCGGCCAGGCTGGCGCCGCATTTCCAGCATTGCAGGCTCATCGGGCGGTGAAATCCTGTCCCGGGTAATCGGGACTGCGCAGCGCATGGTATTGCAGATCGCCCAGCGCGATCTGCTGCAGCGCGCGCGCATGCGTGGCATCCAGCACCACCGGCGGCGCCATGCCGTCTTCGGCGGCCTGCAGCCAGCGCGCGGCGCACATGCACCAGCGATCGCCCGGCTGCAGGCCGGGGAAATCGTATTCCGGCGCCGGGGAGATCAGGTCGTTGCCGTGCTGCAGCGAATAATCGAGAAAGGCCTCGGTCATCTGCACGCACACGGTGTGGCTGCCGATGTCCTGCGGACCGGTATGGCAGACGCCGTCGCGCACGAAGCCGGTCATCGGCGACACACTGCACACCTGCAGCGCACCGCCCAGCACATTGCGCGCGTCACTCACTCGATTCCCTCCATCTTGTCCTCTGCAGAAAATAGCACAACCGGGCTCAGGGGGCGGTCGTCGGCGCGTCACCGGGCTGCGGATCGGTCAGCGGGCCGATCAGGGCCGCGCCCTCCATGTCAGCATGGGTACGTTCGACATGCGCCAGCACACTGGGCGCGGGATAGCCATCGGCCGGCAGGCCGTGCGCAGCCTGGTATTGCCGCAGGGCGGCCTGCGTGCGCGGGCCCAGCAGGCCATCCTCCGGCCCGGCATCGAAGCCCAGCGCATTCAGGGCAAACTGCAGCGACTGCAGCTGCGCCGTGCTGAGCGCGCCGGCTTCGCCCGACTGCGCGACCAGCGGCGCGCCGCCAGCCAACTGGTGCGACAGCTGGGCCACCGCCAGCGCGTAATTGACCGAGCGATTCCAGCGCATCACCACGTCGAAATTATCGTAGACCATGAAGGCCGGTCCCTGCCAGCCCTGCGGCAGCACGACGGCGGCGCGCCCGCTGCCCGGCAGGGCGCTGCCGTCCGCCGTCCGCACGCCGCGCGCGGTCCAGTCGGATACCGGCTTACGCTGGCTCATGCCGACCCCGCGAAAATCAAAGCCGTCCGGCAGGCGCAGTTCCAGCGCCACCGGCTCGCCCGGGCGCCAGCCTGCGCGTGTGAGGTAGTTCGCCGCTGAATACATGGCGTCGGGCAGCGAGCGCCACAGGTCGATGCGGGCATCGCCATCGGCATCGACCGCATAGGCGCGGAAGGTCGACGGCATGAACTGCATGTGTCCCATGGCCCCGGCCCAGGAGCCGTTCATCTCGGCCGCGGCGACATGTCCGGCATCGATGATGCGCAGCGCGTCGAGCAGCTGGCTGCGGAAGAATGCGCTGCGGCGGCCGTCGTAAGCCAGCGTGGCAAGGCTGGCCGGAATGTTGAGGCTGCCGAGCGTGGACCCGTAGTTGGTTTCCAGCCCCCAGAACGCCACCAGCACGGTTTTCGGCACGCCGTAGCGCTGTTCGACCGCATCGAGCAGCGTGGCGTGCTCGGCGAGCATGGCCTGACCGCGTGCAACCTGCTGCGCGTTGACGCGCCGCCCGATGTAATCGGAAAAGGTCTGCACGAATTCGGGCTGACGGCGGTCGAGTTCGACCACGCGTTCGATCGGCGTGATTCCGCTCAGCGCAGCGTCGAGTGTAGCGTCGGAAATACCTTGTGCCGCAGCGTCCTGGCGGAAGGCGGCCAGCCAGTCGTCGAAGGTAGCCTGGGCGTGGACCGGCACGCTGACGAGCGACGCCATCAAAAGGCATGCACGCATCACCCGCCCCCGGAATGGGCGCGTGAACACGCGCGAATAACGTCCCAATCGCTCAAGCATTTTTCTGCAGCCAGTATTCGAGCAGCGCCATATGCCACAGTTTGCTGCCCTGGATGCGGGTGTGGTGCTGCTCGGGGGCGTCCAGCAGCCTGTCGACGTAGGCGCGCTGGTAGAGGCCGCGCTCGCGGCAGGCCTGGGAATTCAGAATGTCCTGCATGAAGTTCAAAAATTCTCCACGTACGAATTTGAGGGCGGGCATGGGGAAATAGCCCTTCTTGCGGTCGATCACCGCGTCCGGCACCCGGCCGCGCGCAATGCTTTTCAGCACGTGCTTGCCTTCCGACGCCAGCTTGAGGTGGGGTGGCATCGCCGCCGCCAATTCCACCAGCTGGTGATCGAGAAAAGGCACGCGTGCTTCGAGTCCCCATGCCATGGTCATGTTATCGACCCGCTTCACCGGATCGTCGGTGATCAGCATCGTCGTATCCATGCGCAACACCTGATCGATGAATTCGTCGGCAAAAGGTTCCGCCAGGTGCGCGGCGATCAGCTCGCCCGTGTAGTCGGGCCCGTGATACGCCGGCAGAGTCATGTCGAGGAACTCGTCGTGGTCGCGATCGAAGTAATGGCGACGGAATCGATCCAGCGGCGCGCCCTGCGTGTCCGCCGCCATGCGCGGATACCAGAAATAGCCGCCGAATACTTCGTCGGCGCCCTGCCCGCTCTGCACCACCTTCACCGTCTGGCTGACCTGCTCGGCCAGCAGGTAGAAGGCCACCGCGTCCTGCGCGAACATCGGCTCGCTCATCTGGTCCACCGCCTCCGGCAGGCGGCGCAGCACCTCGGCGTTCGGAATCAGATACTTGTGGTGGCGCGTGCCGTACATCGCCGCCACCGGGTCGGAGTATTCGAACTCGTTGCCGCGTTCTTCCGGCTGGTCCTCAAAGCCGACCGAGAAGGTCATCAGGTCGGGCACCCCCTGCTCGGCCAGCAAGGCCACCAGCAGGCTCGAATCCAGCCCGCCCGAGAGCAGCACGCCGACCTTGACGTCGGCGATCTCGATGCGCTTTTTCACCGCCTGCCGCAGGCTTTCGTGGATCGCCTCGGTCCACTCGGCGTCGGTCCGCGCCGTCGCCGGACGTTGCGCCTGCAGCGACCAGTATTTCCTGTGGCTGAGTTCGCCGCGCGTATTCACCGTCAGCGTGGTGCCGGGCGCGAGCTTGCGGATGCCGTTGAAGATCGTGCGCGGCGCCGGCACCACCGCATGCAGGGTGAACAAGTGATGCAGCGCCACCGCGTCGATGCCGGTGTCGACGCCGCCCGCGGCAATCAGCGCCTGCGGGGTCGAGGCGAAGCGGAAGCAACCGAGGGTTTCGCTGTAGTACAGCGGCTTGATGCCGAGGCGGTCGCGCGCCAGGAACAGCGTCTCGCGATTCCAGATCGCAAACGCGAACATGCCGTGCAGGCGCTCGACGCAGGCTTCGCCCCATTGCAGGTACGCGCGCAGGATGACCTCGGTGTCGCCGTCGGAATGGAAAACGTGACCGAGCGCGATCAGCTCGGCGCGCAGTTCGGGATAGTTGTAGATGGTGCCGTTGAACACCAGCGCGGTGCCGCTCGCCGCATCGACCATCGGCTGCTGCGAGCGTGCCGACAGGTCGATGATCGCCAGCCGGCGGTGGCCCAGCCGCACTGCGCCGTCGGCGTGCTGGCCCTCGGCGTCCGGCCCGCGCCGCGCCAGCTTCGCCAGCATGCGCGCCATCACGCCCGCGTCGGGCGTCTTGTAGTCAAACCTGAATTCACCTGCGATGCCGCACATTGTGTATCGATCTCATTTTTTCCACGCCGGGCGCGAAGGCACACGAAAGGGGATCCCTGGCGTGTGAATGTCCGCGCGCATGCACTCAGTGTAGGTTTTCCACCGGCATTGTCGTGTCCTGCGTGGACACGCTTCATGCCACCAGGGGCGGCTCGTCCATCAGCGCGATCTGCTCGCGCAATTCGAGGATGCGTGCCTGCCAGTACTGCTGGGTATTGAACCACGGAAATGCGGCGGGAAAGGCCGGGTCGTCCCAGCGGCGGGCGAGCCAGGCCGCATAGTGGATCAATCGCAAGGTCCGCAGCGCCTCGACCAGATGCAGTTCGCGCGGGTCGAAGTCCATGAAGTCTTCATAGCCTTTGAGGATGTCGTTGATCTGCGCCTGCTGTTCGTCGCGTTCGCCCGACAGCAGCATCCACAGGTCCTGCACCGCCGGCCCCATGCGGCTGTCGTCGAAGTCGACGAAGTGGGGTCCCGATTCGGTCCACAGCACGTTGCCGGCGTGGCAGTCGCCGTGCAGGCGGATGGCCTGCACGGCGCCGGCGCGCGCGTAGCAGATCGCCACGCTGGACAGCGCATGCTCGACCACGCTGTCCCAGGCTGCGATCAGGTCGGGCGGCAGCCAGTGGCCGTCGCGCAGGAAATCGCGCGACGCGGTGCCGAAGGTTTCAAGGGTGAGCGCAGGCCGCTGCGCAAACTCGGCCTGCGCGCCGACGGCGTGAATGCGGCCGAGGAAGCGCCCCATCCACTGCAGCGTGTCGGCGCGGTCGAATTCCGGCATGCGTCCGCCCTGCTTGGGGTAGACCGCGAAGCGAAAGCCGGCGTGGGCGTGCAGCGTGGCGCCGTTCAACACCAGCGGCGCCACCACCGGGATCTCGCGTGCGGCCAGCTCGATTGTGTACGCGTGCTCCTCCAGGATGGCGGCATCGCTCCAGCGTTCCGGACGGTAGAACTTGACCACCACCGGCGCTGCGCCAAGACCGCCCGCAGGGCGAGTGTCTGGCGGCGTACCCCCTGCGGGTGCGGCGCCCGAAACGCCTGCAGGGTGCGCGCCGGGCGCGGCCTCCTCGAGCCCCATCTGGTAGACGCGGTTCTCGTAGCTGTTCAGTGCCAGCAGGCGGCCGTCGGCCCTGAGGCCGGTGCTGTCGAGCGCATCGAGCGCGCAGTCGGGGGTCAGCGCGGAATAGGGGTGGGACACATCCATCATGGGAAAAGGCAAAGCGGCTATGCTCAAAGTCGAAGCTGGACAGATAATGCCTCAAACGCCGCGTCCCATCGCACCCTATGAAGACGAACGACCCTTTCAGCATGGAGATCTCCCGCCTGATCTGGGAGACCCGCTACCGCGCCGCCGGCGAGGCCGACATCCGCGCCAGCTGGCAGCGGGTGGCGCAGGCGATCGCGCAGGCCGAGGGCGATGCGGCCGGCGTCTGGATCGAGCGCTTTCGCGCGCTGCTGGACGGATTCCGCTTCCTGCCCGCCGGCCGCATCCTCGCCGGCGCCGGTAGCGGCCGCCATGTCACGTTGTTCAACTGCTTCGTCATGGGCGAAATCGCCGACGACCTCGAACACATTTTCGAGGCGCTGAAGGAAGGCGCGCTCACGATGCAGCAGGGCGGCGGCGTTGGCTACGATTTTTCCACGCTGCGGCCGGCCGGCATGGTGGCGGCCGCCACCGGCACCATCGCCTCCGGCCCGGTGTCGTTCATGCACATCTGGGACGCGATGTGCGCGACCATGCTGTCGACCGGCGCGCGGCGCGGCGCGATGATGGCGACGCTGCGCTGCGACCATCCCGACATCGAGACCTTCGTCGACGCCAAGCGCGATCCCGCGGTGCTGCGGCATTTCAACGTGTCGGTGCTGGTAACGGACGCCTTGATGGCGGCGGTGGCGGACGACGGCGACTGGACGCTGGCCTTTCCCGGCCTCGCCGGTACGCGCACGCTGAAGGCACGCGCGCTGTGGCAGCGCATCCTGCGCGCCGCCTACGACACCGCCGAACCCGGCGTGCTGTTCGTCGACACCATCAATCGCGACAACACGCTGGGCAGCCTGGAAACCCTGTCGGCCACCAACCCCTGCGGCGAAATTCCGCTGCCGCCCTACGGCGCCTGCGACCTCGGCTCGCTCAACCTCACCGCGTTCGTGACCGCGCCGTTTTCTCCCGCGGCCCAGCTCGATCTCGACGCACTGGCGGCGGCCACGCGTCTCGCCGTGCGCTTCCTCGACGATGTCATCGACGTCTCGGGCTATCCGTTGCCAACGCAGGCGCGCGAAGCGCGCTTCAAGCGGCGCATCGGCCTCGGCGTCACCGGGCTGGCCGACGCGCTGGTGCTGCTGGGGCTCCGCTATGACAGCGACGCCGCGCGGCAGCGGGCGGCGCAGACGATGCAGACGGTGCGGGACGCCGCCTACCGCGCCTCGATCGAGCTGGCGCGCGAGAAAGGCGCCTTTCCGGCTTTCTCGCGCGACGCGTATCTGGCGAGCGGCTTTGCGAGCCGGCTGCCGCCGGAGCTGCGCGAGGCCATCGCCGCGCACGGCCTCCGCAATAGCCATGTATTGGCGATCGCGCCGGCCGGCACCATCAGCCTCCTGGCCAACAACTGCTCCAGCGGCATCGAGCCGATTTTTGCCGGCGAGGCCGAGCGCCGCGTACTGCAGCCAGACGGCAGCTACCGCACCCACAGCGTGATCGACTTCGCCTTGCAGCGCTGGCGGGCGCTAGGCAATACCGGGGTGCCGCCGGCGTTCGTCGAGGCGCGCCAGCTCGATCCGCTCGCCCATCTCGCGATGCAGGCGGCGCTGCAGCCCTATGTCGATAACGCCATTTCCAAGACCATCAACGTCGCCGCCGAGATGCCGTTCGAACGCTTCGCCGACCTCTACCGGCAGGCGCACGCGCTCGGCCTCAAGGGCTGCACCGTGTTCCGCCCCAACGCGGTCACCGGTGCCATCCTGAGCGAGCCGGCGGCGGAGCGGGTTCAGTGTTGCGGCATCGAACGCGAGGCAGACTGACATGAGCACCCCCAATACGCCCCGCATCGGCCTGGCGCTCGGCGGCGGTTCCGCGCGCGGCTGGGCGCACATCGGCGTGATCCGCGCCCTGAAGGACGCCGGAATCGAACCGGACATCGTCTGCGGCACCTCGATCGGTGCGCTGGTGGGCGCCGCTTACGTCGACGGCGACCTCGACCGGCTGGAAACCTGGGTGCGCAGCCTCAAGCTGCAGACCGTGGTGAGCTTCCTCGATTTTTCACTCAACGGCGGCCTGATCAAGGGCAACAAGCTGATCGATTTTTTTCGCAGCCATTTTGTCGACCGCGACATCACCGACCTTGAGCGCCCGTTCGGTGCCGTCGCCACCGACCTGCGACGCGGCCGCGAAATCTGGCTGCGCGACGGCCCGGTAACCGACGCGGTGCACGCGTCGATCGCGCTACCGGGCCTATTCGCCCCGGTGCTACGCGACGGCAGCTGGCTGGTCGACGGCGGTCTGGTCAACCCGGTGCCGGTATCGCTGTGCCGCGCGATGGGCGCCGATATCGTGATCGCGGTCGATCTCAATACCGACCTGCTGGGCCGGCACTTGAGGCCGAAACCGCTCAAAAGCTCGCGCAAGCGCACACCGGCCGCGTCGGACACCCTGGCCGACACGGTGATGGCGCGCATCCAGAACGGCATGTCGCAACTCGGCATCAATCATTCTGGCGAAGCCGGGCCGCCTGCGATGCTGGACGTGCTGGCGTCCAGCATCAATATCATGCAGGTGCTGATCACGCGCAGCCGGTTGGCGGGCGAACCGGCAGACGTCATGATCACCCCGATGCTGGCGAACGTGGCCCTGATGGATTTTCACCGTGCAAGCCTCGCCATCGAGGTCGGGCAGCGCGCGGTCGAGGACGCGCTGCCGCAGTTGCGGCAACGCGTCGAACACTGAAGCGGGTCAGGAAATGGGTGTGGTGCACAGCGCCAGCTTGCGCGCGCGATCGAGCTGCTTGATCGCGGCTTCACGCCGACAGGCATCCGCGCGACTGGCCGCGGCTTCGACATGCACCAGCGCAACCGGCCGCCGGCTGCGCGTATAGCGTGCGCCCGGGCCTTCGCCATTGTGTTCGGCGACACGGCGGGTGACGTCCGTGGTGATGCCGGTGTAAAGGGTGCCGTCGGCGCAGCGCAGCATGTAGACGCACCACGCGGCGGCATCGCGATGCCCACCCATCACACCGGGCTCATTGCGTTGCGGCGCGAAACCTGATGACCGGGCAGAGTTACAGCGGGCGCTTGACCGACACGATGCCACGCACCATGCCCGGACCATAGCCGGTCGCCTTGTCCAGCGGATATTCCGCCGCGAGGCGCGCTTTCACGCCATCGGGAATCGCTGCCGGATCGCCGTGACAGGTCAGGCACACGGGCTGCACCGGCAACGCCTTGGCGTAGCGGAACTGCTTGCCTGTAGACGTGCTGACCACCTGCCAGGTGTCCAGCGTTTCCGGCTTTTCGCCAGCCGCCAGCCGCTTTTCCAGCCCGGCCTGGGCCTGGGCTTCCCAGGCGTCGGGCACGCCCGCCGGGTTGCGGTTTTTCGGGCTGACGCGCTTGACCTCGAATCCGGATTGCTTCGACACGTCGGTGGCAATCTGCGGCGCGCGCGCCTTGCATACGTCAATCGCGCCAGCCGGCCCCTTCTCGCCCAGCGCAGTTTTCAGCTCGCCGCCGAGTTTCTGGATCAGGGCACCACTCGCCTTGCGCGCATCGGCCACCATCGCAGCCTGTTCCTCCGCGCTGGGCCCGCTGGCGCAGCCGGCGAACAGAATGGGTAGGGTGAGTGCAATCAGGGCTGGCTTGTTCATGGGGGCGCCTCTGAGGTAGTTGCTTAATACTACCCGGCGACCCTTTTGGCCGGCAATTGAAAGTTTTTATGGACGCTCAGACGTCGGCGGACAGTTCCTGCGCCCACAGCAGCGCGTCCATGTGCACCTTGTTGATGTCGTCCACTTCGCGGCCGATCTGCTTGGCCAGGGTCTCGATGCTGCTCTGGTCGTCCCGCTCGCAGGCGATCGCCAGCGCGAGGTAAGGCGCGTACGGGCCACGGTTCGCGATGATGGCTTCGGTGATTTCGGCAGGCAGGCTGATCTGCTTCAGCACGTCTTCCATCGGCATGTGCATCACCACGTCAAGCAAGGAAAACAGGCCGGCGACGAAAATCTCGTCACGCGCCTTGGCAAACAGCGCACGTCCGGCCAGCTGCTCGGCCACCCGGCCGCGCACCAGCGCGTTTTCCAGCACGGCCGAATCGAGTTCCTGGGCCTGGCCGCCGGTAAACAGGATCAGCGTCAGCCAGCGATACAGCTTGTCCTGACCCATCACCATCAGCGCCTGCTCGATGCCGCCGATCTTGTTCAGCAGGCCCATGCCGGGTGAGTTGACGTAGCGCAGCAGGCGCACCGACAAGGCCGGATCATGGCGGAACTGGGCCGCCAGTTCCGGCTGCTCGGCGCCGGTGCGTACCCGGTTCATCAGGTCCAGCACCTTGGCGCGCGACGGCCCCATGGTCGGGTTGCCCAGATTTTCGCGGCGAGTGATGAAGGGCCCCATGAACAGGGCGAACTGCAGCTTGTGGCACATGTGGAAGCCTTCGAGCGACTGCACGTCCATCGCCACGAAGCGCTTGCCCGCCGCCACCTTTGAGATGGCCGCCATCTGCGCGGTGATGGCCGGGATGTCCTCGCTGCTGGCGTCCATCAGCACGTAGTCGGCGTGCTGCAGCAGGCCGTGCCGGCTGGGGTTCGCCACGGCCTCGGCCAGCACGGCAAAATTGAAGCCACGCGCTTTCAGCTCGGCCATGCGGGCCAGCAAGGCTTCATCGATCAGGGTCTGCAGGCCGATGTTCAGGATCCACA
Organism: uncultured Thiobacillus sp.; assembly: GCA_964623745.1. Lineage (GTDB taxonomy): Bacteria > Pseudomonadota > Gammaproteobacteria > Burkholderiales > Thiobacillaceae > Thiobacillus. Next base: position 52,943 of record CAZUVC010000007.1, read on the forward strand.
CGGTGCCGGCGGCTGGCCAGGTGTCGATCATCGGGTGGTTCAGCGTGGCCGGCGCGATCGGCACGAAGGCAAGCCGCTGCCCCAGGAGGCGCGCGATATCCATGCGCTCCAGGTTGCTGAGCAAGGTCTCGTCGTACAGGCGCTGCACGTCCGGCAGGCTGAGATCGGTCTGCTCGTCGAGTACCCGGCGCAGCATGAAGGTGTAAGCGGCCACTTTCTGGTCGCGGCCCAGCATGGCTTCGCGGCGCATCACCGAGGACGATTTGGATGCCGCCTTTTCCGCCGGCTTTTCCGCCTCGACCGCCGGTGCACGCTTGGGCGGCGCGACGGCTGTGTCCTTCCCTGACAACATTCCAACCAAACGATTCAGCACGTCTCACTCCTCCGCAAAAAACCTGGGCCCATCAATCAAGACATCGGCACCGGCTGACGGGACTGTAGCCCCGGCCCAAAATAATTTCGGCGCCCGCGTGGGTGCCGTCCACCCATTCTAGCTAGCGGCCGCTGCTATGCTATTGAAAGCAGGCGGCACGGTTCAACATGCTTTCCGGGGTTCAAATTGTTCAAAAATCTTTCCCAGTATTTTTTTCGCGGTCTGATCGCCGCGCTGCCTCTCGGGCTGACGGCCTATCTGCTGTATCTTTTCCTGAGCTGGAGCGAGACGCTGGCGATGCAGGTGATCCGGCCCTTCATCGGCGACTTTTATGTACCGGGCCTGGGGCTGTTGCTGGGCATCAGCGGCATTGTGCTGCTCGGTGTGCTGATGTCGCAGCGCTGGGTCGGCCAGCTGCTGGCGCTGCTCGAGCTGCCCTTCACCAACCTGCCGGTGGTGAAAAACATTTATTCGTCGCTGAAGGATTTTGCAGCCTATTTTTCGCCCCGCCGCAACGAAGCGGCCCCGCAAACCGTGGTGACGCTGCGACTGCCGGGACACGATCTCGAAATCGTGGGGCTGGTCACCCGCCAGCGCGTCGACGACCTGCCCCCCGGCTTTCTGCAGGGCGACCGCGTGGCCGTCTATCTGCCGATGGGCTACATGATCGGCGGCTACACGGTTTTTGTGCCGCGCGCGTGGGTGCAGCCGATCGACATGTCGGTGGAAGAGGCGATGCGTTCGTCGCTGTTTGCCTGGATGAGCACCAGCGCCCAGGACGGCTCACCCGCCAGGACGAAGCCATGATGCGATCGCCTGCCCCGTTGAGATCGCGTTAATCATGCAGATCGAGTGTTATGCCCAACGCCTGCTCAACCCGTTTCGCGGGGTGGTGCACATCATTCGATACCAGTCGGCCGAAGCGGTGACCACCGACGGCGTCGAGTGGGACATCTATGTGGCCAACGACGCGCTGCTTGACGGCCTCGGGCGCGCCGGCAAGCGCGCGCAGATTTCCGACATCCGCTACGGCCACTGGTCGGCGGAAAAGGGACTCAAGCGCGGCCCGCTGTATCCTTCGGACGATTTCAGGCGACTGGAGGACATGGGCGCGGTGGCCTACGAACACCTGCTCAAGGTGCATCGCGAGGTGCCCTTCAAATTCCGCGATGCCTTCGAACTCTGGCTGCTCGACCGCGACGACCGGCCGCTGGCGCTGCTGCACAGCGTGCGTACCCACAGTGAAACCGACACCCGGCCGCCGCTGGACTGGCGCGCCGGCATTGCCGCACAGGAGCATTTCCAAAGCAACGCGATTGCCGGCCTGACCGAGCCGGCCGGCGTTTACCTGACGCGCCATGTCAACGCACTGGCCAGCGGGGTGGCGCAGTGGTTTTGCCGCACCGACGACGGCGCCGGGCTGGGGCTGCATACGCTGAAGGGCGGCGAATCCTTGCACGGCCGCGTGCTGGATGCGGACGCCTTTCCACCGCGCTTCATCGCCACCGCCGGCATGGATGCCGCGCATACCCGGCTGGTGCAGGACTACCACGCCTGGCAGGCGCCGTGGATGCTGCTGCTGCCGCACCTCGACATCGCCACCCGCAGCGCGCTGGAAGCCTGCGCCTGCCAGCAGGCCGAATCGATCGAGAAACATTTCCGCCTGTATCCCGCCGTCATCGACCACGCGGCACTGCAGGCGGCGCGCGTGGAAGCGGCGCTGGTACGCAGTCAGCCGCGCCCGCAGCAACAGGATGAGGCGATGCCGATGTTCTATATCGAACTCGGCAGCACCGAGAGTCAGGACATCTGAACCGACGGATCAGCCGGCAGCGCCGAGGCCGCTGATGTCGAGGATGGCCGCCGGCAGCGCAATCGAGGCGCCGAGGTGCGGCGTCAGCCGCACGCCGACCTGCGGGTAACGCGCGCCGAATTCGGCAATGGCCTCGGGAATGTCCTGTGCCACATGGGTGCCGGCCGCCAAAAAGTAGGGAAACGCGACAATCTCGGTCGCGCCCTTTTCCGCCAGCGCCGCCAGTCCTTCCGGGATGCCCGGTTCGGCCAGTTCCAGAAACGCCGCCTCGATATGGTCGTAAGTCTGGCCGGGTTGCGCGCGGACCGCATCGGCAAGCGCGCGCACTTCGTCGTTGGATGCCGCACGGCGGCTGCCGTGGGCAATGATGAGCAGGCTGGGCATGGCGGCAAATTCCTTTATTAATGACCTCACACAGAGCGGATTCCGCCCAGCGGGTTCCCCGAGGCCACAGATTCCGGTCGATGTGGCGTGTTGGTAGAAATGTGTCGTTGTTTGTCCTACACGCGGCGCCGACTATCCGACGACCCCGCCAAGAGAGGGGATTAATCCATACCAAGGAGGAAGACAATGAACGCGATGAAAACGCTGCTCGCAGTGCTGATGGCCGGGCTGGTCTCGATGCCCGTACTTGCCCAGGACAAGAACAAGAAGGGTAACAACGAATGCCCGGTAGGCCTGGTCAGCGGCATCAGCATGGACGACGAATTCGGCCCCGGCACGCAGGACCTGACCCAGTGCATCCAGAAACGTCACAACGTGAAAATGGTCGTGCAGATCAACCAGTTCTGCACCAACCCCGCCACCCCCGAATCCTGTGCCGCTTCACCTTACGGCCTCAACAATATCCGCAACATGCTCGACGACTATGAAGTCACCCACGGCATGAAGCCGGGCAAGGACTACGAAATGGTGGTCGTGCTGCACAGCCCGGGCGGGCGGATGGCGCTCAAGAACACTTCGATCCGGGGCGACGGGGCGGAAGTCACCGGCCGCAACCCATTCGAAGGCACGATCCGTGGCCTGATGGCGCGCGGCGTGAAGTTCTACTTCTGCCAGAACACCACCCGCGCCTTCCTCAACCAGCCGGGCACGGCGATCACCTCGCTGCCGAAATACCTGACCACCGGCATCTCGGCCACCGACCAGATGATCGAAGGCATGGAATACACCACTGCCGGCCTGACCTCGATTGCCGACTTCCAGGCACGCGGCTACGCCTACATCCAGCCCTGACCGTTCGCCGCATCGAACACCCCGCCTGGGCCGAACGGCCGGGCGGGGTTTTTTATTGCCTGCAGGTCCTGGCATTATCCTAAAAACCGCAGTTGACCGCTTACAAGCGGTGGGAGCGCCGCATGGATATTAAGTTTTGGATCCACGTGCGCCTTCACTTGGCGGGTGAGAACGCTACGCACCCGATTGCACGATTTTCGGGCCGCCTGGCCGCGTTGCTCTTCGTTGCAGGGAGCGGCCATGCGCCTCGCGCCCGCAGGGGGCAGGCCGTGGCTGTAAAGCCGCTGAAGCGGCAACAGCCACGCTCTCGCGCCTTGCCAGACAACCCGAAAACCGCACACTCGGATGCGTCCAACTACGGTTTTTAGGATTATTTCGGCGCCGCGACCGACCCCGCGTAGAACACCTCGCACTCGCCGCCGGGAAACAGCGCGCCCACCTGCTTGAACAATTTGACCACGGGGCCGGTGAGCGCCTTGAGCGTGCTCGCCTTTTCGACCACGGGTTTTCTGAAGGGCCCGTGTATCGCCTGCTGCGCGCGGATGCAGCCCTTGGCGTCGATCAGGGCCACGGTCACGCCATCGAAGCGCTCGTTGACGAAATCGAGCCGGCCCTGCAGCGCGACCCGATGCCGCCGGGTCGCGATCGCCACGTCCTGCGACCGCGCAATGCCGCGCTCGACTGTCCAGTCGGAAACGAGTGTGCGGATTTCGCTGCGCCCTTCCGAGCCGTGCAGGATGTTCGCGAAGTCGTAGCCTTTGGTGACCGCCAGACCAAGCGGGCCAGCGAGGAACACCGCGCCCACGTCCACCAGATTGAAGCTCTGGCTGGACTCGAAATGGTCGAAAGCCGTGTCGAGATCGCGGCCGTTGAGGATCAGATCGGTGCCCCGCATCGTGACCTCGCCCGCCAGCGTCTGCTTCAGATTCTTCACGCTTCGGCCCTGCATCGTCATCTGGGCGGTAAGGTCTACCGCACCTTCCGGGACCGATTGCGGCGACAGGGTCTTGAGCAGCGCTTCAAGGCGAAACTGCGTCAGCGTGTAGCTGAGGTCGTAGCGGGGCAGCGTCTGCGTGAAGTCCGCCCGCAGGCGTCCTGCGCCCTGCCCCTCGAAAAGCCCCATCGTCAGCGGCTCAAGATCGAAAACCCCGTTCTGCCCGGCAATTTTCGTGTTCAGGTCGGCGGCGACGTAATCGTGGGTCCGCACCGTTTTGCAGACGAGGTCGGCCGCCACCGAAAGCTGCTTCAGGATGCCGGGGGTCTGCCGGCCCACAAGCTGCACATCGCGCGCGTCCAGCTCGCATGCGGCCGCCTCGATGTGCTTGCCGGTGCGCTGGTCCCGATAGCGCAGCGTGCCGTCTGCGATCAGGATTTTTGCCAGCCTCAAATCGGGCAGGGATTGGCGGACTCGCTCAGGCCGCTCGTAGTTGTAGCGGCCGTCGCGGTCGCGTTCGATGTGAATGACCGGCTGCGCCAGCGTGATGCTCCTGAGCCGGATGTCCTGCCCGAGCAACGCCAGGAAGTCGACCCCGATCCGGGCTTTCCGGGTCGTCGCGATCTCGGTTCCGCGGTTGCGGACATGGACGTCTTCGAGCGTCAGCGCCACGCCGGGGAAGAACGCGATGCCGATCCGTCCGTCGATGCGGACCTCCATCCCGGCGATCTCTGAGGCGGCGGCCTCGAGCCGGGGCTTGTGCGCGTTCAGGTCCCAGAAAAGCGACAAGGTGATCGCGACAAGGGCCAGCAGGCCGACGAATGCAGCGAAGACGCGCGCGGGGGATTTGAACGATTTCGGCATGGGTCTGTTCACGACATATTCACGGCGTGCTTGACCTTTGGGATCGCGCGGGCGACCCGTCCGGCGGCGGTCGGCACCGTTTCCTGCGTGTGCTTAGACGCGAACCGGCTCGAAAGTCGCGTCGAGATTCTGGTCGTCGCAGTAGTCGAGAAAATCGCCGCGCAGCGTCGCGATGTGGGCGTCGGCCGGAATGCCGAGCGTCATGTGGACCGCGAACATCGGGGCGCCGGTATGCGGTGCCGGATAGGTTTCGGTATCAAGCGCCTCGATGTTGATATGCAGGCGCGCGAAGAAATTGGCGAGGCTGTTGACGATGCCCGGCTGGTCGAGCGCGGCGACTTCGACGGTATAGGGAATCAGCGGTTTTTCCGAGCGACTCGGGCGGGTGCGCTGCTGCGTCAGCGCGAGCCCGAGTTCTTCGGCCACGCCCGGCAGCCGCGCTTCGAGCTTGGCCAGCGCGTCCCAGTTGCCGGACACGCGCATCAACAGCGCAAAGCGGCCGCCCAACGCGGCCATGCGGGATTCTTCGATGTTGCAGCTCGATTCGCTGATGCGGCGGGTGAACCCTTCCACCAGGCCGATCTTGTCCTCGCCGCTGGCGGTGATGACGAGGGATTCGGTGTCGCTAGCCATTTAAATTAAATTCCTGTCTGACAGTTCTTTTTTGATATACGCATAGAACACCGGCGCCGCAATGACGCCGGGCACGCCGAAGGCGGCTTCCATCGCCAGCATGACGATGAGCAGCTCCCACGCCCGCGCCTTGATCTGCCCGCCAATGATACGGGCATTCACGAAATATTCGAGCTTGTGGATGATGACCAGGAATGCGAGCGAACCCGCGGCGACATACAGCGAATGCGACAGCGAAATGATGACGATGATGGTGTTGGACACCAGGTTGCCCAGCACCGGCAGCAGGCCGACGACGAAAGTAACCAGCACCATGGTCTTGACGAACGGCAGCTCGACACCGAACAACGGCAGGATCACGCCAAGATAGAGCCAGGTCAGCCCGGCATTGAGCGCGGAAATGCGCACCTGCGCGAACACCACGCGACGGAACGCTTCGGCCAGCCGATGCGCACGCTCGCACAGTGCCTTGGCCAGCGGCGCCAGGGTCAGGTGCGGGGTGGCTTCACGCAGCGCGATGAAGCTGCCGATGATGAAGCCAATCAGGATCAGCAGCAGCGCGCGCCCAGCATCGCCACCAAAGCGGCGCAGGTCCTGCGCATGGGCGCGCAGCCACTCAACCAGGCCGGCGCGGATCACCGATTCGTCGCCTTGCGGAAGCCATTGGCCGGCCCACGGCGGCAGCAGCTCACGCGAGTTTTCAATCACCTCGGCCATCTTGGTGAGGAGGCCAGTGAGCCCGCCTTCGGTGCGCAGATACAGGATCGCACCAGCGGTCATGCCGCCCAGCGCGCCGAGCACGATCAGGGTGATCAGCGACACCACCAGCACCTTCGACCAGGTATGGCTCAACTTGCCGATGACAAAACGCGGCGCCAGCAGATGCACCAGTTCCACCACCAGCAGCCCGGCAAGCAGGGCCGGCAGCAGGCGCAGGTGCATGACCACCAGCAAGCCCGCTGCCATCATCAGCCAGGCGGCAATCTGGTAGCGGGTGGCCGGGGTCAGGGGTTCAGTCATGGCCGCCACGATGCCAACAATCCACCGCCACGGCAAGGGATATCCGCGTGCGGGAAATCTCAGGCATCGGCCAGATAGCCCAGCGCGGCACCGGTCTGCGCGGCGGCTTTTTGCAGCGCCTCGGTCCAGCCTGGTTTGTGGCGATCGGCCGGCGCCGAGATCGACAGCCCGGCGACCAGTTTGCCTTCGGCGTCGCGGATCGGTGCGCCGATGCACGCCACGCCAAGCTCGGCTTCCTCGCGGTCGTGCGCCAGCTGCTCGCGCCGGATGACGTCGAGTTCGGCGGAGAGGCGCTCCAGCGTGGTCAGCGTATTGGGGGTGTAAGGCGGCAGGCCGGTGCGCTCGGCGTAGCCCATCACGCCGCTGGCGCTGTCTTCGGCGAGGAAAATCTTGCCGACCGCGGTGACGTGCAGCGGCGCGTGCGCGCCGACCACCTGCACCACCTGGATCATCGCGCGGCCGCCCGACACGCGCTCGACATAGACCGCCTCGTCGCCGCGCCGCACGATCAGGTTGACCGTCTCCCCGGTCTGCTCGGCGAGCTGCTGCATGTAAGGCATCGCCACTTGTCTAATATTCAGACGGGCACGCAGCCGATTGCCCACCTCCAGCCAGCGCACCCCCAGGTCGTATTCGCCGGCGCCGGTTTTCTCGACCAGGCCGTGCGCCATCAGCGACCCGAGGATGCGGTGCGCGCTCGCCGTATGCAGGCCGGACTCCTGAGCCAGCCGGGTCAGGCTGATCGGACCGGGAGCGCGGGAGAGGACGCCAACCAGCGCCATGGCGCGGTCGATGACCTGAATCGATGAGCTCGTATTTTTCATGAAGTGAAAATTTATCACGCAATGTGAAATTTGTCGCTTTTACTGCTTCAATACGATCATCGTTTCACATCATGTGAAACATTTTCATATTGTGAAAGGAAGTGCCATGAGCGCCCGGATGCAGTCCACCCCCGAGACCCTTCCCGCTTTCTGCGAGGGCATCCAGTATTTCGCCGACAGCTTTCCCGAAATCGACCGCCTCGGCGCGTCGCCGCTGCTGGGCCCCGCCCAGCCGGCATTGCCGGATGCGACCAGCGAAGCCGCGATCTACCAAACGCTGCTCGCCGCCGATGCACTGCGCTATTTGACCCTGCAGGTCACCGGCAGCAAGTCCTCCGGCCATCCGGGCGGCTTTGCCTCCAGCGCCGACGCCGTCGCCGCACTGCACCTCTTGGGCCATCGCAACATGGTGACCGAGGTCGGCCACCACGCGCCCGGCTTCTATTCGGCGATGTTCCTCGACACCTCGCTGGAGGACATGGGCATCCATACCGTGTCCGACATGCGCTCACGCTTCCGCGAACGTCACGGCCTGTTGGGTCACCTCTCCGGCGCGATCCCCGGTCTGCTGGCGCCCGCAGGCCCCTTGGGCCAGGGTCAGCATTTCGCGTTGGCGGGTGCTTACTTGCATCGCGACAAACTGTTTCCGGTCACCATCGGCGACGGCGGTCTGGGCGAACCCTACATCATGAGCGCGTTCCAGCACTTCGCCACTGCCTATCCCGACGTCACCAACTACCTGCCGGTGCTGGTGTGGAACGGCTACTCGCAGGAGCACCACAGCATGGTGTCCTTGTGGGACAACACACGGATGACCGACTACTGGCGCGCCCACGGCTTCGACGAGGTGCACCTGATCGACGCGCGAGAGTATGCCGATACGCCCGACGCGCCTGCCTACACCGACTCGACCACCTTCGGCTTCGCGGCGCGCATGGCCTTCACCGGCGCGATCCTGAAAGCCGCCGACACCGCGGCGAAGAGCGCCTTGAGCGGCCGCCGCGCCTGCCTGATCGTCAAGCAGCTGAAAGGCGCGGGCGTGCACGCCACCGGCGCCAAGTCACACAACCTGTATGCGCACCACACCCTCGACTCCGACGATGTGAAATCCGGACTGCAGCGCCGCGCGCTGCCGATCCAGGCCTGGAAAGTGACCCGCGAAAACTTCCGCCATGCCGGCGGCGGTCCCGCCGCGAAGGTCGCAGTGACCGAAAGCGTGCGCGCGCTGCCCAGCCTCGATGGCCTGCCGCTGACCGAATTCGCGGTCGGCGAGAGCCACATCCCGACCACCGCTTTCGGCCACGTGGTCGGCGAAGTCGGCAAGCGCGACCCGATGTTCGTCGTCACCAACGCCGACGGCAACGAAGCCTCGGGCATGGCCAACATCAACAAGGCGCTGACGATCCGCCACCCAACGGCCGACGAACTCTATTTCCAGGGCCCGTCCGGCCAGGTCTATGAGCCGCTCAACGAGGACGCCTGCGCCGGCCTCGCGGTTGGCGTCGCGTTGTTCGGTGGCCGCAGCCTGTGGTGCAGCTACGAGTCCTTCGCCATCAACGGCCTGCCGATTTGGCAGACGGTGACGCAGGCGATGGCCGAGCTGCGCCACCCGACGCCCGCGACGGTGTGCCTGTTCACCGCCGGCGCGCTGGAACAGGGCCGCAACGGCTGGACCCACCAGCGCCCCGAGATCGAGAGCTACTTCGCCGCGATGATGCGCAACGGCAACGTCTACCCGCTGTTCCCGGTCGACGCCAACATGATCCAGGCGAGCTACGACTGGGCGCTCAAGCAACTGAACAAGGGCATCGTCATCACCGCCTCGAAGTCGCCGCTGCCGATCCACGCCACCATGGCGCAGAGTTATCAGGCGATCGACGACGGCGCGATGGTGCTGAAGGAAACCAAGGGATCGCATACTGTGGTGTTCGCAGTGACCGGCGACATGGTGTTGCAGCCGGTGTTCGCCGCCGCCGAAAAACTGGCTGAGACCGGCATCGGCTCGCGCATCGTCGCGGTGGTCAACCCGCGCCGCCTGTACCGCCCGACCGACGTGCTGTGGGCCAGCGTGTCCGAGCCGGATGACCGTTTCATGGACGACGCTGCGTTCAAGGTGATGTTCCATGGCGACGTGCTGATCGGCGTCACCGGTGGTCCGTCGGGCCCGCTGGAGCCGGTGCTGCTGCGCAGCCAGGCTTCGCAGCGCGACGTGTTCTGCTGGAAGCGCGGCGAAACCACCGCCAGCCCGCAGCAGCTGTTCGACTTCAACGGCATGAATGCGCAGGCGATCTACGAACGCGCGCAGGCGATGCTGGAGCAGGCGGCTGTTTAAACTTATCCGCGAAGGACGCGAAGTAACGCGAAGGAGAAACATAAGGTTTTCTTCGCGCCCCTTCGCGCCCTTCGCGGACAAAAAAAGGTTTTCACCATGAACCCGAAAATCCTCGTTCTTGATGACGACCCCACCGGCTCGCAGACGGTGCATTCCTGCCTGCTGCTGACGCGCTGGGATGTCGCCACGCTGAAGACGGCGCTGGCCGACGCCGCGCCGCTGTTTTTCATCCTCACCAATACACGCGGGATGGATGCGGAACGCGCCGCTGCGGTGACGCGCGAGGTGTGCGAAAACCTCAAGCTCGCGCTTGCAGAGTATGCCGGCCCGGTGCTGTTCGTGTCCCGCTCGGACTCGACGCTGCGCGGCCACTACCCGGTGGAAACCGACGTGATGAACGCCGTGCTCGGCCCGTTCGACGCGACGCTGCTGACGCCCGCGTTTTTCGAGGGTGGGCGCATCACCCGCGACAGCACGCATTATTTGATGGTCGACGGCACGCCGGTGCCGACGCACGAGACCGAATTCGCGCGCGACTCGGTGTTCGGCTACACGACGGCATTTCTGCCCGACTACGTCGCGGAGAAAACCGCTGGCCGCGTCGCAGCCGATTCGGTACAACGCCTGACATTGGCCGGTCTGCGCGCCGGCAAGGCAAGTGCCTGGCTCGCCGCACTGCACGACAATGCGGTGGGCGTGGTCGACGGCGAGTCCGCCGACGACTACCGGATCTTCGCCAACGCCGTGCTGAAATCCGCGGCAGACGGAAAACGCCTGCTGTTCCGCAGCGCCGCCTCGCTGCTGACCGCGCTGGCGAAGCTGCCGCCGCAGCCGGTGGCGGCCGAAGCCTTCGCCACCCTGGTGCGCAACGGCCAGCCGGGTGCCATCGTCGTCGGCTCGCACGTCGCCAAGACCACCGCGCAGCTCTCCGCACTGCTGAAGGCGCGCGGCGTGGTCGGCCGGCCGCTCGACGTCGCCCGCCTGCCCGGCGCGCGTGCGGCCATCGTCGACGAACTGACGGCGAGCATCGCTCATGCCCATGCACAGGGCTTGACCCCGGTGGTGTACACCAGCCGGGCCGAGCTTGCGTTCCCCAGCGTGGCGGAACGGCTGGCCTTCGGCGAGGCGGTGTCGGGCACCTTGATGGACGTGGTACAGCGGCTGCCGGACACGCTCGGCTTTCTGATCAGCAAGGGGGGCATCACCTCCAACGACGTGCTGTCGACCGGCCTCGAACTGACCGCCTCGCGCGTGCTGGGGCAGATCCTGCCCGGCGTCACCGTGGTGCAGACGCCGCCCTGGCATCGCCTGCCGACGCTGCCGGTGGTGATCTTCCCCGGCAACGTCGGCGGTGACGACGCGCTGGCGGAAGCCTACCGGCGCCTCGCACCCTCGCACGCGCAGGCAAGCCCGGCTAAACTCGCAGCCTGATCAACGCCACGCACGCCTGATGCTGAGCCCCACCTTTATCACCCAGTTGCGCCGCTTGCTGCCCGAGCACTGCGTGCTCAACGAGCGCGAAGACCTGCTGCCCTTCGAATCCGACGGCCTCGCGGCCTACCGCAACACGCCCGACGTGGTGGTGCTGCCGGAGAACGAGGCGCAGGTGACGGCGATCCTGCAGCTGTGCCATCGGCACAAGGTGGCGGTGGTCGCGCGCGGCGCCGGTACCGGCCTCGCCGCCGGCGCCCTGCCGGTCGACGGCGCGGTGCTCCTGGTGCTGGCGAAGCTCAACCGCATCAAGGTGATCGATCCGCTGGCGCGCACCGCCGTGGTCGAGCCGGGCGTGCGCAATCTCGCGATTTCCGAGGCGGTCGCCGTACACGGCCTCTATTACGCGCCCGATCCGTCGTCGCAGATCGCCTGCTCGATCGGCGGCAACGTGGCGGAAAACTCGGGCGGCGTGCACTGCCTGAAATATGGCCTGACGGTGCACAACATCCAGAAGCTGCGCGCGTGGACGATCGACGGCCAGCTGCTGGAAATCGGCAACGAATCGCTCGACGCCCCCGGCTACGACCTCTTGGCGCTGTTGACCGGATCGGAGGGCATGCTGGCAGTGATCACCGAAGTCACGGTCAAGCTGCTGCCGCGTCCCGAGCGCGCGCAGGTGGTGTTGGCGGCGTTCGACGACGTGGCGAAAGCCGGCGCCGCGGTCGGCAACATCATCGCTGCCGGCGTGATTCCGGCCGGCCTGGAAATGATGGACCGGCTGGCGATCCAGGCCGCCGAGGCTTTCGTCCACGCCGGCTATCCGCTCGACTGCGAGGCACTGCTGCTGTGCGAAGTCGACGGCGTCAACGAGGAAGTCTCGGCCGACATCTACACCGTACGCGCGGTGCTCGAAGCGTCCGGTGCAACCGAGATCCGCACCGCCGACAGCGAGGAACAACGGCTGCGCTTCTGGGCCGGGCGCAAGGCCGCCTTCCCCGCGGTCGGGCGGCTGGCGCCCGACTACTACTGCATGGACGGCACCATCCCACGGGGCCAGCTGCCGCATGTACTGAAACGCATCAGCGAAATGAGCGCGGATTACGGCCTCGCAGTGGCCAACGTGTTCCATGCCGGCGACGGCAACCTGCATCCGCTGATCCTGTTCGACGCCAACCAGCCGGGCGAACTCGCCAAGGCCGAACAGTTCGGCGGCAAAATCCTCGAGCTGTGCGTCGAGGTCGGCGGCACCATCACCGGCGAACACGGCGTCGGCCTGGAGAAGATCAACCAGATGTGCGCGCAGTTCGCCACCCCGGAGCTGATCCGTTTTCACGACGTGAAGGCCGCGTTCGATCCCGACAAGCTGCTCAACCCCGGCAAGGCCGTGCCCGAGCTGCATCGCTGCGCCGAATGGGGGGCGATGCATATCCACGGCGGCCAGCTGCCGCATCCCGAGCTGCCGAGGTTCTGATGCTGGAAACCCTGATCGAGCGCATCCGTGCCGCGCATGACATCCGCTCGCCGCTGATCATCCAGGGCGGCGGCAGCAAGACCTTCTACGGCGGTGCCGATGAAGGCGAGGTGCTCGGCACCCGCAAGCTCACCGGCATCGTCGACTACCAGCCGAAGGAGCTGGTGCTGACCGCACGCGCCGGCACCCCGCTCGCGGAGATCGAGGCGCAGCTCGCCGAACAGAACCAGATGCTGGCGTTCGAGCCGCCACATTTCGGTGGGCCCGCCACGCTCGGCGGCAGCATCGCCGCCGGCCTCTCCGGCCCGCGCCGGCCTTATGCGGGCGCCGCGCGCGATTTCGTGCTCGGCGTGCGGATGATCGACGGCACCGGGCAGCCGCTGCGCTTCGGTGGCCAGGTGATCAAGAACGTCGCCGGCTACGACGTATCGCGCCTGATGGTCGGCGCGCTCGGTACGCTTGGCCTCATCACCGAAGTCTCGCTCAAGGTGCTGCCGAAACCGGCGGCGGAAAGCACGCTGCAATTCGAGCTCGACGAAGCCGCCGCGATCGAAAAAATGAACCAGTGGGCCGGCCAGCCGTTACCGCTGTCCGCGACCAGCTGGCACGCAGGCCTCTTGAGCGTGCGGCTGTCGGGTGCAGCCTCCGCAGTGCAGGCCGCGCAGGCCCGGCTCGGCGGCGAACCAGTCCGGGATGCCGCCGCTTTCTGGCTGCGCCTGCGCGACCAGACCACGCCCTTTTTCGACATCCGTTCGTCCGCGTCAAATCAGAACCTGTGGCGGCTGGCGGTCCGGTCAAGCGCGCCGCCGCTCACCGTATCCCACCGGCTCGGCGGCGACGCGCAATGGATCGAGTGGGGCGGCGCGGTGCGCTGGCTGATCAGCGACCGCCCGGCCGCGACGCTGCGCGAAGCGGCACAGTCGGCCGGCGGCCATGCCACCCTGTTTCGCGGTACCGCGCCGCACGACGGCGCGTTCACGCCGCTTGCGCCCGCGCTGCTGGCCGTGCACCGCAAGCTCAAGCAGCGCTTCGACCCGCGGGGCATTTTCAACCACGGCCGGCTCTACCCCGATTTCTGACACGCGCCCGCCTTCATCAATATGCAAACCACGCTCGCCGACGCCTACCGCAATACCCCCGACGGGGACACTGCCGAGCGCATTCTGCGCAGCTGCGTGCATTGCGGTTTCTGTCTCGCCACCTGCCCCACCTACCAGATTCTCGGCAACGAGCTTGATTCGCCGCGCGGTCGCATCTACCTGATGAAGCAGGTGCTCGAAGGGGCGACCCCGACCGCCAAAACCCAGCTCCACCTCGACCGCTGCCTGACCTGCCGCAACTGCGAAACCACCTGCCCGTCGGGCGTGGAATACGGCAAGTTGCTCGATATCGGTCGCCACATCGTCGAGGACGCCGTCGGCCGCGGCGTACGCGACAGCGCCACGCGCGCGGCGCTGAAGACCGGCCTCGGCTCGCCGCTGCTGTTCAACAGCGCGCTGAAACTCGGCCAGGGCGTGCGCAGCCTGATGCCCGCCGCCCTGAAAGCGCGCGTGCCCGCTGCGGAAACCGCGGGCCACTGGCCACCGCCGCAGCATGCGCGCCGCATGCTGGTGCTGCAGGGCTGCGTACAGCCCGGTCTCAAACCCAACATCAACAGCGCCACTGCGCGCGTGCTCGACCGGCTCGGCATTTCGCTGATCGCCGCCGGGGAGGCCGGCTGTTGCGGCGCGCTGGCGCACCACCTCAACGACACCGACGCCGGCCTGGCCGCCGCGCGCCACAACATCGACGCCTGGCTGCCGCATCTCGACGCCGGCGCCGAGGCGATCGTAATGACCGCTTCCGGCTGCGGCGTGATGGTGAAGGACTACGGCTGGCTGCTGCGCGGCGACCCGGACTACGCCGACAAAGCCGCGCGCGTCGCCGCCGCGACCCGCGACATTTCCGAAATCCTCATCGCCGAGCGGGACGCAATCAAGGCGCTGCCTGCGCAGCCCGCGGCCAGGCGCATTGCCTACCACCCCCCCTGCACGCTGCAGCACGGCCAGAAGCTCGGCGGCGGCGTGGAGGCGCTGCTGGCCGATGCCGGCTTCGAGCTCACGCCGGTGATGGACAAGCACTTGTGCTGCGGCTCGGCCGGCACCTATTCGATCCTGCAGCCCGAGATCGCCGATGCGCTCAAGGCGCGCAAGCTGGGGCACCTGCAGGCCGGCCAGCCGGAGCTGATCGCCACCGCCAACATCGGCTGCCTCACCCATCTACAATCAGGCACAACGATCCCGGTGAAACACTGGGTGGAACTTCTGGACGAGGTGCTTGCCGCACCTTGAGAAGATTTCAGGAGGCTCGCATGATTTTCAAGCAACTGTTCGAACCGGTTTCCAGCACCTACACCTATCTGCTCGGCTGCGAAGAGACCGGGCAGGCGCTCTTGATCGACCCGGTCCTGCCGACCTGGGAGCGCGATCTGGCCGAGGTCAACGCGCTCGGGATGAAGCTCGCGTTCACGGTCGAGACCCATATCCACGCCGACCACATCACCTCGGCGAAGAAACTGAAGGCCATCGCGGACAGCCGCATCGTCGGCCCCGCGCTCGACGCGCTGCCCTGCACCGACGTCGGCATCGTCGATGGCGTGCCGTTCAAGATGGGCTCGATCGAGCTGGCGCCGATCCACACCCCGGGCCACACCGACAACCACTTCGCCTACGCGCACGCCGGCCGGCTCTACACCGGCGACGCGCTGTTGATCGAAGCCTGCGGCCGCACCGACTTTCAGAGCGGCGACCCGGCGGCGCTCTACCACTCGGTGCGCGGGAAACTTTTTTCATACGACGACGACACGCTGGTCTACCCGGCGCACGACTACGAGCAGCGCCGCATCAGCACCATCGGCCAGGAAAAGGCGCGCAACCCCCGTCTCGGCGGCGACCGCACGCTGGAAGACTTCGTCGTGCTGATGAACAACCTCAAGCTCGCCTATCCCAAGTTCATCGACTACGCGGTGCCGGGCAACCGCGAATGCGGCACCTGCCCGCCGGGCGTGCCCGAGCATCTGCAGCAGTATTGCGCGCAGATTGGCGAGAGCCGGCAGGGCTAAATTAGCGTGACGTCGGCAGGGCTGACTGAACTCGGCGTCGCCACGCGCCTCGAACCCTGGATCACATGATTCTGGTCGCCCGAACAGGGTTGGCGCGCACTTCAATCCACCCCAATTCAAAGAGGAATCCCATGCAAATACAGTTCAATACCGATGAAAGCGTAGACGGCCGCGAAGCCCTCGGCCGCCATGCCGAAGACGTGGTCCGCAAGGGTCTGGACCGCTTCAGCAACGAGGTCACCCGGGTGGAAATTCACCTCAGCGACAGCAACGGACAAAAGGTCGGCGAAAATGACAAGCGCTGCCTAATGGAGGCCCGGGTGGCCGGCCGTCAGCCAATCGCGGTCACCGACGAGGCCAATACGCTGCACCAGGCCATCGACGGCGCAACCCAGAAACTGAAACGCTCGCTCGACAGCACGCTCGGCAAGCTGGGTGACCACAAACGCAAGCCAGCGCCTCCAGCCAGCGACGACGAATCCCCCAACGAAGAAAGCTGACCGGCCAGCGGTTTCACGTCAAAATCCAGATAAATCCGTCGACACCACTGCGGGTTGGGCGAAGCCGTGCCTGACCCGCTACACTGGGAGTGTCCCGCTTATAAGGAGAACGACATGAGCACCAAAGACGAATTTGTGCAAAAGATGCACGCCAAGCTCGACGAGTGGAATGCCGACATCGATGCGCTGTCGGCAAAGGCCGATCAGGCGGCCCACAAGGCCGAAGCAGAAGCCCGCGCCGAATACCATAAGCAGATCGAGGCCCTGCGCAGCGCGCGCGACCACGCCCGCAGCAAGCTGAACGAAGTTGAAGCCGCAAGCGAAAGCGCCTGGCACGACCTCAAGGCCGGCGTCGAGCTGGCATGGGAATCGGTCAGCGAAGCGGTGCGCTCCGCCACCACACGCTTCAAATAATTCGTCCGCGCTCGCCGGACACTTATCTGCAATCAATCAAAGGGAACAACACATGTCGAACGAGGGTTATCACGAACCGATCGAAGAACTCAGCGCGGAAACGCGCGACATGCACCGCGCCATCACCTCGCTGATGGAAGAACTCGAAGCGGTGGACTGGTACAACCAGCGCGTGGATGCCTGCAAGGATCCGGAATTGCGCGCGATCCTCAAGCACAATCGCGACGAGGAAAAGGAACACGCCGCCATGGTGCTGGAGTGGATCCGCCGCAAGGACCCGCGCTTCGACAAGGAACTGCGGGACTATCTCTTCACCGACAAGAAAATCGCCCACGACTGATGCGGGGCCGGGCGCGGCCCGGCTACTTCTTCAGGGAGCGCGCTTCCTCGTCCAGATAAATGCGGTAGGCATTGCCGCGGTTGCTGCCGTCGAAGGCAGGCAGCTTTTCGTAGCGCGACCAGTCGGTGTTGCGATAGGCCTCGTCGAAGGGCACAAAGTCCTGGACCGCCCGGCCCATCGCCGCGCGCACGTACAGGATGTAATCGCGGGTGGCTTCCACCACCTGGCCGGCGTCATCGGACAACGTGCCGTGGCCGGGAATGATGTAGCGCACTTGATTTTTCAGGCCGGCGATGTAATCCAGACCCGCCAGCCACCGCTCAATGTCGGTTTCGGGGCTGTCGAGAAAGGGCACGCGTCCGCCGTATAGCACGTCGCCACCGAACAGCACACCGTAGTTCTTCACCAGCATGATGGAATCGCCCGGCGCGTGCGCCGGCCCGAGATGATGGATCTCGAACTGGATGCCGCCCAGCTCGAACTGCTTTTCCTGGTCAAAGACCTCGTCCGGCACCACGATGAAGGTCTTCTCGTCCACCCAGGGGAACAGGGCCTCGCGGCGCTGCGCGAGCCGGCGCGCGGCATCCTCACCCTGGCTGTCCGCAGTGCCTCCGGCGTAGCCGAGGGTGCCGCGCTGGGCCAGCACCACCGGTGATTCGCCGTGTTCCTTGAAGGCCTGCAGACCGTAGATGTGGTCGGCATGGTAGTGGCTGACGACGACGTATTTGATCGGTTTGTCGGTCACTTCGCGGATGCGCTGCAGCATCCGGTAACCCAGCGCCGGCGTGCCGAGCGCATCGAACACGACCACCCCGGCATCGGTGACCACGAAACCGGCATTCGAGGTGTGGCCCTGGTTCACCGAATCGGGCACGCCCGACAGGCCTTCGATGTAGTACACCGGCGTGCCCGGCACCCGCAGCAGTTCAAACGGCAGGCTGACCGCCGAATACGGTGTCTCCACCGGCGCTGCGGCCGCGGCCGGACCACCCGCCAGCAGGGCGCAGGCCAGAACCAACCAGCGTGTATCAGCGCATGTAGGCATAGCCACCCTCCCGTTGCAATTTGACAATCTCGGCGTCCGCCATCGGCACCATCTTCACGAAGCCGTGGAAGTCTGCCGGCTTGAAGCCGCGCGAGCGCGCCGCCACCACGCACATGCGAAACTCGATCGGGCCCGCCTGGGTGAGACTGTGCGCCCGCTCCATCAGTTCGCGATGCTTGCGCAGGTTCCGCGTCGCGAACATCGGGATCTCGTCGCCGTGCAGCACCACCACGATGGCGGAGTCAAACGGGTTGGCCTGATAAATGTTGTTGAGAAAGCTCACGCGGTCGATGACGCCTTCGAGCTCTTTCGCGTTCGACACCGCCACATCGTAGACCGCTTTTTGGGGTGCATAGGCCGTCTCATTCAGCGTTGCCTCCCCCCACGGCGTCGCCGCCTTGTCCACGGCCGCAACCGGCCCCGCGCATAGCAACATTGCGCCGGCAAGCAAAAGGGATGGGATGGCAGTCTTCATGGCATGTCTCCTTATTGTGAAATGATGTTGTCGCGCCGGGCCGACGCCGCGCCGTGATGATTCAATCGGCCTGCAGATCGCGCGGCTGATTGATGTTGGCAAAGCAGGCCGCGTCGAAGCGGACCGCCGTCGAAGCCAGCCCCGCCTGCCAGTGGCGCACCGCGCGCTCGCCGCGCGCCAGATAGGCGGCAAGCCCGTCGCGCTGATCGATGCGCACGATGAAGCAGCTGTAGTGCACGCGTGCTGCATCCGCCGCCACTGCCAGCGGCACGCTCTCCAGCTGCGCCGCGCCCAGCAGGCGCAAGGCGAGGTCGGCGGGCAGATGCGGCGTATCGCAGGGCACCACCAGCAGCCAGTCGGCCTCCACGGCCTCAAGCGCGGCCAGCACCCCCGCCAGCGGGCCGGGGTAATCGGGCAGCGTGTCGGGCAGCACGCGATAGCCATAAGCCGCGTAGGCATCGAGATTGCGGTTGGCGCTGATCACGAGCTGATCGACTTGCGGTGCCAGCGCCGCCAGCGACCATTCGATCAACGGGTGCCCCTGATAGTTCAGCACACCCTTGTCGGCGCCACCCATGCGCAGGCCCTGGCCGCCGGCCAGGATGACGGCGGCGACGCGCGCCTTGTCGGGTGCCCTAGTGTCGTGCATAGAGATGAAAACGGTCGGAGCGGTCGCCCGGGCGGGCGCCCTCCCACAGCTTGATCCAATCGTCCGCGACATGCGGCTCGGCCTCGCGGCGGCGGGTCTCCACCAGCAGCCAGTCGCAGCCGACGTCCGCCGGAATCAGCTGGCGGCCGCTGTGATAGATCAGCAGCAGGCGCTGTTCGCTGCGCACCTGGTGCGACTGGATGCAGGCCACGGCCGGTACCCGTTTCGTCAGCTCGGCGGCCACACTGACGTAGGACAGGCGACGGTCGAGCGGCGCCAGGAACAGTGCCATCAGCAGCACCCAGACAAAGGTCATGCTGCCGGTCCACACCAGCATGGGGCGCAGCGGCGAGCGCTCGATGCGGCTGAGAACAGTCACCCACACCAGCGTGACGGCGAGGCCCAGCACCAGCGCCCACGGCCGCCACGTGCCGACTTCGGTCATGCCCAGTCGGGTGAGCCGCGCCGCCAGCCGCGCCGGCATGCCGAGGTCGTGCGCACTCCAGTAGACCCACAGCAGCAGCGCGAGAAAACCGAACAGCATGAGCCCGAACCACAACAGGGCATTGGCCGCGCCGCGCCGCAGCGTGAACAGGCCGGCCGCACCCAGCAGCGCCAGCGGCAACAGCAGAATCAGGCCCTGCTCCTCGCCGGGCTGCGCATCGAAGGCGTACAGGATGAGCAGCGCCGCCAGCGCCGCCACCGGCAGTACGATGCCCGGCGTGCGCCACTGGCGACGTCCGCGGTAGACTGCCCACGCCGCCAGCGGCCACGCCGGCCACGCATACCAGCCGAGTATGCTCAGGTAATAGCCAGGACGCAGGCCGTCGCCCCCCTGCCAGCGCTGCAGGCTGAACGTGTGCCACGGCCTGTCCTGCACAGCTGAAAACACCACCCATGCGGCACCGATCAACAGCGCGCCGCCGATGCCCCAGGCCAGCGCGCGGCGGGCCACTGGGCTGCGGTAATCCTCCAGTACACCCTGCAGCACCGCGGCGATCACCAGAAACAGCCCCGCTTCCGCGGTGCCGCCCGCCAGCAGCATCAGCACCGCACCGCCGCCAAGCGCGCCAGCACTCGACCACCCGCGGGCATCACGCGGCAGATTGACAATGCCGTACAGCATGATGGCGGCGGCGGCGAACTGGGCGGTCGCGGCATTGAGTTCATGGCCGCGCACCAGGAGGCCCATGCAGCCCAGCAGGGTCAGCGCTGCCGCCCAGCCCGCATCGGCGCCATACAGGGTGCGGGCAGTGCGCGCGACGAAAAACAGCGCCAGCGCGATGAACAGGCCCGAGGCCAATCGCGCGCCGTCGTGCAGCGCCAGCAGCGGCGAAGTCAGCCAGGCGGTGGCGCTCGCCGCCCAGTAATACAGTGGCGGCACGGCGGCGTCGGACGACAGTGCGCCGGTGGTGAGCAGCCACAGCTTGACGAAATGGCCGCCATCCCCGCCCTTCCACGGCGCGTGCCCCACCAGGCCCGGCAATAGCCAGGCGGCGCACAGCAGCAGCAGGCCGAGCTGCGGAAGGGTCGCTGCGCAGCAGCGGGGTCCCCAACGGCGTACCCCGTGCGGGTGGAGCGGCGAGGAGAACGCGCGCTTACTGAACAATTTTGAGGCGCTGGCCCGGCTTGGGCTCGCCGCTGGGGTAAAGGGCATTGATCAGGCGCAACTGGCTTTCGGCCTCGGCGCCCAGCGGCGACTGACGGGCGAGGCTCGCCAGGGTCGTGCCGGGCTGCGCCGTGATCAGTTTCAGCACGTAGGGCCGCGTAGTCTGCCGTTCTTCGGGCGTGATCGCACGAAAGCTGTTGATCGTGCCCCGGAGCGCATTGCGCTCCCGCTCGTAGACCACCTTGTCCCAGGCCATGCCGCCGATCAGGTACTGAGTGCCGTTGAACACCACGGCCGCCACCACCACCGGTCGGCCCTGCTGCGCACCGGCAGCGAAGGCGGCCGGATAGCCGCTGAGGCTGCCGCTGTCGTAGCGCGCACCGGCATCGAGCTTGACGCCTCGCTGCAGCGTATCCAGCGGCGTGTCGTTTTTTGGACCCTGCCGCAGTTCGACCAGCGCGTCGCCTTTTGGACTCAGCGCCAGCACCCGGTCGGGCCGGTTCTGCACCCGCCAGCCGGGCGGAAACTGGATCGCCAGGCCGAGCTTCGAGTGCAGCAGCATGTTGTTGCGGATCAGGCCTTGATCAGGGCTGTCGCCGAAATAGACGCCCGCCATGTTCTGCAGATACTCGGTACGTCCTTCACGCGGACTGGCAACGCGGTACTGGTTCGCCTCCCCCACCACCTGCTGCAGGCGCGCGTCATTGCTGGGGTGGGTGGCGAAGGTGCCGTGATAAGTGCGCACCGGGCGACCGTCGCGGCGGGCCTGCTCGGCGGCGTAGAGCTCCTGGTTTTTCAGCACGCCGATGACGTCGATCATCGCCTGCGGGCTGTAGCCGGTCTTCGCCAGATATTCTGCGCCGAGACGATCGGATTCCAGTTCGTGCTCGCGGCCATAGCCTGCGGTCCAGGCCTGCGCCAGCGTTTGCAGCAGCGTTGCGCCGCCCTGGTTGTTCATCCCCGGCACCAGGATCGAGCCGAGCACCGCTCCCAGGCCGGCGGCGGTCGCAGCGCTTTGCTGGCGCACGCCGTGGCGTGCGGTGACGTGGCCGATCTCGTGACCGATCACGCCGGCCAGTTCCGCTTCGGAATTCAGATAGGCCATCAGGCCGCGCGTGATGTAGACATAGCCGCCGGGCAGGGCAAAGGCATTGACGTCGGGGCTGTCGACCACGGTGAAATGCCATTTCAGCTGGGGGCGGTGGCTCTGCTGCGCGAGTCGCTGGCCGACGTCATTCACATAGGCCTGCAGCGCCGGATTCTCCAGCGCAGCGTATTCCTTCAGCACGTCCTGGTGGGCCTGCGCGCCGAGCTGGATTTCCTGCTGCTCGGACATCAGCACGAAGTCCTTGTCCCCGGAGACGGGATTCTGCGCGCAATGGGTCAGCGCCAGCGCGCCCAGTGCAATGGTGGCGATGCGGCGAACAGTCCTGACTGTCACGACGGGTTCCTCCTGATCGGCATGCGCGCAATGATACCGTCGACGCGGTGCGAAAATGCAAAAAGCGGCCGAAGCCGCTTTTTCACGCACGCGCCGACAGGCGTCAAGCCGCGGCGGACTTCATGCCGTAGCGCTGGCGGAATTTCTCGACGCGACCCGCGGTGTCGACGATCTTCTGCTTGCCGGTGTAGAACGGATGGCAGGCCGAGCAGACTTCCACGTGCAGGGCGGGTTTGCCCAGCGTGGAGCGGGTTACGAACGTGCTGCCGCAGGAGCAGGTTACGGTCACTTCGTTGTAATTGGGGTGAATGCCGGCTTTCATGGCAATTCCTTAAAATGGGTTGAATTCGGAGAACGCGAGAGTATAGGGGATCTGGCGCGCGGAATCAAGCCGGATGTCACCCGGCCCATTCTACGGCCAGGGGCCGCGCTCCGCTGCGAAAGCTTTTGGGGAGTCGTTTATGATTGGCGCACTTCATTCTTCCGGGTTGCGCCATGGCCGACAAGCTTTCCTCCGATGCACTGGTTCTGTTTGGCGCCACCGGAGACCTGGCCCGGCGCAAGATCTTTCCCGCGCTGTACGACATGCTGCGGCACGGCCGCACCCTGCCCCCCATCCTGTGCGTCGCACATTCCCCGGGCTGGGACCTGGATCGGCTGCGCGCCCACGCCCACGCTGGCATCACCGAATTCGGCAGCGCCGGCATGGACGAATCGGTGTTCCGCAACCTCGGCAGCCTGCTGACCTATGTCAACGGTGATTACGAAGATCCCGCCACCTATGACGCGCTGCGGCGCGCCCTCGAGCACCGGCAGCGGCCGCTGCACTATTTCGCGATTCCGCCGTCGATGTTTCCGGTGGTGGTGCGCGGGCTGGCCAGCGCGGGCTGTACGGAGAATGCGCGCGTGGTGGTCGAAAAACCCTTCGGGCGCGACTTCGAGTCGGCACGCTCGCTGAACGCCACGCTGCACGAGGCGCTGCCGGAGTCGGGCATCTTCCGCATCGATCACTATCTCGGCAAGGAAGCGGTGCAGAACATCCTCTATTTCCGCTTCGCCAACTCCTTCCTCGAGCCGATCTGGAACCGCAACCATATCCGCCAGATCCAGATCACGATGGCGGAAAACTTCGGCGTCGAGGGACGCGGGCGCTTCTATGATTCCGTCGGCGCGATCCGCGACGTGCTGCAGAACCACCTGCTGCAGATTCTGGCGCTGCTGGCCATGGAGCCGCCGCTGGGCACCAGCGCCGAGGCGATCCGCGACGAACAGGCCAAGCTGCTCAAGGCCATCCGCCCGCTCGAACCCGGCGACATCGTGCGCGGGCAGTACGAGGGCTACCGCAACGAGGAAGGCGTCGCGCGCGGATCGGACACCGAAACCTTCACCGCGGTGCGTTTCTTTGTCGATACCTGGCGCTGGGCGGGCGTGCCCTTCATCGTGCGCACCGGCAAAAAACTGCCGGTCACCACCACCGAGATCCGCGCCGAATTCCAGCTGCCGCCGCAGCGCGTGTTCGCCCTCTCCGAATCCGGGCCGCTGGCGCCCAATTACCTGCGCATGCGGCTCTCCCCCACGGTGTCGATCGCGCTGGGCGCGCGCACCAAGAACGCCGGCGACCGGATGGTGGGGCGGCCGGTGGAGCTGTATGTCTGCAACGACCACCCGGACGAGATGAGCGCCTACGAGCGTCTGCTCGGCGATGCACTGGACGGCGAGGCGATGCTGTTCGCGCGGCAGGATGCGGTGGAAGCGGCGTGGAATGTGGTGGAGCGGGTGCTGTCGCATCGCGACCCGGCCTATGCCTATGAGCCCGGCACCTGGGGGCCACAGGAGGCCGACCTGCTGCTGGCCGGCGGGCGCTGGCACAATCCGCGGCCGGCGCAGGGCTAGCCCGGGCCGTTCATTCCATCAGGGGTTTGTCTGGGGCGCGCGAGGTGAATCCGCAGGCAGCGCCTGCGTGCGTCAGGCCGGCTATTAGCCGCGCCGCATCGAGTCGAAGAAGTCCGCGTTGTTCTTGGCGGCGCGGATCTTGTCGACCAGAAACTCCATCGCTTCCATGTCGTCCATCGGGTACAGCAGCTTCCTGAGCACCCAGACCTTTTGCAGCAACTCGGGCGGGATCAGCAGTTCCTCGCGGCGGGTGCCGGAGCGGTTGACGTTGATCGCGGGGTAGAGACGCTTCTCGGCCATCTTGCGGTCGAGATGGATTTCGAGGTTGCCGGTGCCCTTGAATTCTTCGTAGATCACATCGTCCATGCGGCTGCCGGTGTCGACCAGCGTGGTGGCGAGAATGGTCAGGCTGCCGCCTTCCTCGATGTTGCGCGCAGCGCCGAAAAAGCGCTTGGGCTTCTGCAGCGCGTTGGCGTCGACGCCGCCGGTGAGCACCTTGCCGGAGGCCGGCTGCACCGTGTTGTAGGCACGCGCGAGACGGGTGATCGAGTCGAGCAGAATCACCACGTCCTTCTTGTGCTCGACCAGGCGCTTGGCGCGCTCGATCACCATTTCGGCCACTTGAACGTGGCGGCTGGCGGGTTCGTCGAAGGTCGACGCCACCACTTCGCCGCGCACGGTGCGACTCATCTCGGTCACTTCTTCCGGGCGTTCGTCGATCAGCAGCACGAACAGCACGACGTCGGGGTGGTTGGACGAGATGGCGTGCGCGATGTGCTGCAGCATCACCGTCTTGCCGGACTTCGGCGGTGCGACCAGCAGCCCGCGCTGGCCTTTGCCGATCGGCGCGACGATGTCGATGATGCGGCTGGTGATGTTTTCCTCGGCCTTGATGTCGCGCTCGAGCTTCAGCGGCTTGTCCGGATGCAGCGGGGTGAGGTTCTCGAACAGGATCTTGTTCTTGCTTGCCTCGGGCGGCTCGCTGTTGATCAGGTCGAGCTTGGTCATCGCCGAATAACGCTCGCCGTCCTTCGGCGTGCGGATCTCGCCTTCGATCTTGTCGCCGGTGTGCAGGTTGAAGCGGCGGATCTGCGACGGCGACACATAGATGTCGTCGGTGTTGGCCAGGTACGAGGATTCCGGCGATCGCAGGAACCCGAAGCCGTCCGGCAGCACTTCCAGCACGCCGTCACCGTAGATGCTCTCGCCGCGCTTGGCCTGCGCCTTCAGGATGGCAAAAATCAACTCCTGTTTGCGAAAGCGGTTGGCGTTGTCGATGCCGCTGGTGGCGGCGATCTCGAGAAGTTCGGTGATGGGTTTCTGCTTGAGCTCGGAGAGATGCATGGGGGAGGCCTGAATGGGCTCGCTTGAAGGAGCCGGACTGGGGGGAGGGGTGGGGCCGGACGATGCTGCGGGCTCAGACGGCTCGCGGGGCACTTCGTCCGGGGAATGCATAGTCAGATGTTGCTGTCGACAAAAGCGGTGAGTTGCGACTTGGACAAGGCGCCGACCTTGGTGGCTTCGACGTTGCCGTTCTTGAAAATCATCAGGGTGGGGATGCCGCGGATGCCGAACTTGGGCGGCGTGGCCTGGTTTTCATCGATGTTGAGCTTGCAGACCTTGAGCTTGCCGGCGTATTCCTTGGCGACTTCGTCGAGGATCGGCGAAATCATCTTGCAGGGGCCGCACCAGTCCGCCCAGTAGTCCACCAGCACCGGTACGCCGGCCTGCAGGACTTCCTGCTCGAAGGAATCGTCGGATATGTAATGAACATGCTCGCTCATTTGGTGAAGCTCCTAATCAGGGAAGGGGATAGCCGGAACTGGCCTGGGTGCGTTTGACGCTGACGGTAAAGCTGGAAAATTCGGTTTTGTGCCGATATGCTACATCAAAATTGCCGCCCGCAAGCAACCGGGGCTTTTTCCATCCATCTGGGTAAATCCGAATGACTTATGTTGTAGCCGACGCCTGCATCAAGTGCAAATATACCGATTGTGTCGACGTCTGTCCGGTCGACTGCTTTCACGAAGGCCCCAACTTCCTGGTCATCGACCCCGAGGAGTGCATCGATTGCACCCTGTGCGTGGCCGAATGCCCGGTGGAAGCCATTTTCGCCGAAGACGACGTGCCGGACGACCAGCGTGCCTACATCGCGCTGAACGCCGAGCTCGCCAAGGAATGGAAGGTCATCCTCGAAAGCAAGGACCCGCTGCCTGACGCCGACGAATGGGCGCAGACCAAGGACAAACGCCAGTACCTGGAGCGCTGAGCCGCTTGGACACCTCTGGCGACGGCGCGCTGCCGCATGCTGTCGCCCGCCACCTGCTCGATCAACACGCCGACCGCCTGCCCGACCTGTCCGGGCTGATCGTGCTGGTTCCCAACCTGCGCGCCGGGCAGGATTTTGCCGGCGCGCTGGCGCAGGCGGCCGGCCGCGCCGTGTTGATTCCGCCGCGGATCACGCCGCTGAAAAGCTGGGCCGACAGCGTGGCCACCGGCCATGCCGAACCGCAGGCACGGCGGCTGGCGCAGCTGCACGGCGTGCTGCGTCAACAGGCTTGGCTTGGCAGCGTCGACCGCTGGACGCTCGCCGGCGAACTGCTGGCGCTGGCCGACGAACTGTCGGCCGCCCGCCTCGGCGGCGAAATCGGCTCGCAGATCCGCGCGCTGCACGCCGATACACTTGATCGCGAAACCGCACTGATCGAGGCGGTGTGGCAAACGCTCAACCGCGACGGCCGCGACCCACAGGCGCGCTATGCGCGCGCGCTCGATATGCTGGCTGACCAGCTCGCGGCCGCGCCGCAACCGATCTACGGTTACGCGCTGGGCACGCTTACTGCCGTCGAGCGGCAGTTTCTCGCGCGCTGTGCCGAACACGCCCCGCTCACACTGTTCGAAATGGACATCGACGCTCCGCTGGCCCGCACGCTGCATCAGGCCTGGATGCAAACCGATCCGCCGCTGCGCGACCGCGCCCGCGCGCTGGCGCAACGCCTCCCTGCCACGCCGCTGCGCGATCGCCTCACGCTGGCCCCCGCGCCGCATCTGGAAGCTGAGGCGCGCGCCGTCGCCACCTGGGTGGCCGCGCAGCTCAATGCAGGCCGGCGGCACCTTGCGCTGATCGCGCTCGACCGCGAAACCGCGCGTCGGGTGCGCGCGCTGCTCGAACGCATGGACGTGCTGGTGGCCGACGAAACCGGCTGGACGCTGTCGACCACCGCCGCCGCCGCGGTGATCGACCGCTGGCTGGAATGCGTGGCGAGCGATTTTCCGCACGTCGAACTGCTCGACCTCCTGAAGTCGCCCTTCGTGCTGGGCGCGCCCGCCGCGCGCCAGGATCAGGTGCTGGCATTCGAGCTGGCGCTGCGCCGCCACGGCGTGTCGCAGGGCATGGTCGATATCCGGCGACTGGCACAGCGCGAATTCGGCGCATTGCCCGACTGGCTGGCCGCGCTGTTCGATGCCCGCCAGACGTTCGAGCAGCGGCGCGCGCCGCTCGCGATATGGCTCACCCGCCTGATCGACAGCCTCGCCGGGCTGGATGCCGTCGCGCCGCTCACGGCCGACGCCGCCGGCGCCCACGTGCTCGACACGCTCGACACCCTGCGCCGCGATCTGGCCGACGACACGGAAAAATACGGCTTCAACGAGTGGCGGCGCTGGCTCAACCTGGCGCTGGAATCGGCGAGCTTCATCGACGCCAGCGTCGCCAGCCCGCTCGTGCTGACCTCGCTGCCCGCCGCACGCGGACGCCTGTTCGACGCCGTCGCGGTGATCGGCGCCGACGCCCGTCACCTGCCCGCGCGCCCCGCGCCCGGCCTGTTCTCGCAGGCCACGCGGGCGCAACTGGGCCTGTCGACGGCCGCCGACGATGCCGCGGCTGCGACCGCCGACCTGATCCAGCTGCTGGTCCAGGGGCCGGCGCTGATCAGCTGGCAGGCATGGAACGACGACGAGCCCAACCCTGCCTCGCCGCTGGTGCTGCGGCTGCAGGCATTGCACCAGGCCGCGTGGGGCAGCGACCTGCCGACGCAGGTCCCCGGCGCACCGCCCACGCAGGCCAGTCCGCTGCCCGATGCCTGCGTGCAGCCTGCGCCGACGGTATCGGCCGCGCAGCTGCCGCGGCACTATTCGCCCACCGCCTACCAGACCCTGCTCGACTGCCCCTACCGCTTCTTCGCGCGCAGCGTGCTCGGCCTGCGTGAGCTCGACGAGGCCGACGAGGCGCTCGACAAGAGCGACTACGGCAACGCGTTGCACCGCATCCTCAAGACCTTTCACGACAACGACCCGCCGCTCGAACGCGACGCTGCACTGGCCCAGCTGAATGCCTGCTCCGCCGCCGAGTTCGCCACCCTGCCCGCGTATACCGCCGCCGCCTGGGCAACTCGGTGGAACGGCATCCAGCCCGCCTACATCGACGCCTGGCTGGCGCACGCGTCCCAGGGATGGCGCTACGAATCCGGCGAAACCGAGTTCGCCGTGCCGCACAGCGTTGCAGGCCTGGGGGAAATCAGCCTGCACGGCCGCGTCGACCGCGTCGATGCAAAAGCCGACGCTCGCTACGTGATCGACTACAAGACCAGCGCCGCGCAGGGCCTGAAGAAGAAGCTCAAGACGCCCGACGAAGCCGTACAGCTGCCCTTCTACGCCTGGCTGTGCGAAGCCGCCGCCGCCTACCTGCCAATCAACGAAGCCCCCGTTGCCGCACTCGAACTCGACGGCGAAACCGACGTCGCCGCCATCAGCCTGCGTCTGCCCGCGCTGCTCGAAGCCATCGCACGGAGCGCCGCATTGCCGGCCCATGGTGTCGATGGTGTCTGCAAATACTGCGAAGCACGCGGCTTGTGCCGCAAGGGGATGTGGGATGCGTGAGCCGCTCGACAATGCGATCGCACTCAATCCGCACGCCTCGTGCGTGGTGGAAGCCTGCGCCGGCAGTGGCAAGACCTGGCTCTTGGTGTCACGCATGCTGCGCCTGCTGCTGGCGGGGGCCGAACCCTCGGAGCTGCTGGCGATCACGTTCACGCGCAAGGCAGCGCAGGAGATGACCGACCGCCTGCACGCGTGGCTGCGCGTGCTGGCGCTGGAAGACGATGCGACGGTGCGGACATTCCTGCGCGATCGCGAAGTCCCGGAGGACGAGATCGATACCCTGCTGCCGCGCGCGCGCGGCCTGCTGGAAACGGTGCTGAGCGCGCAGCCGGGGCCGACGGTGACGACGTTTCATGGCTGGTTTCTCGATCTCTTGAAACGCGCGCCGCTGGAAGCCGAACTGCCATGGGGCGCGCCGCTGCTGGAGCGCACCCGGCAACTGCAGGACGAGGTGCGCGACCGTCTGCTGGCGAAGTGGGCGTCCTCGCCCGAATCGCCCGAGGGGGTGGCGCTGCTTGCCCTGTTGACCGAAATCGGCGAGCACAACCTGCGCGCACTGCTGCGGCATGTTCTCGATGCGCGCGCGGAATGGTGGGCCTACACGGAACAGGCCGCCGACCCGGTGGCCCATGCGCTGGAAGCCTTGCGTCCGGGGCTGCACCCCGACCTGGACAGCGATCCGGTGGCGGGCTTCTGGGCCGACGAATTGATGGTGGCGCGGGTGAAGCGGGTGGGCTTTGCGCTGGGAAAAGGCGGCAAGAGCGAACAGGCGCGGGCGCCGGAAATCCAGCGCTGCCTGGGTCTGCCGCCCGACGACGCGCACGCCGCGCTGATGAAGCACCTGATGACGGCGGGCCAGCGGCGCAAGAAGCAGGCGACCAAGGAGCTGGAAAAGGCGCTCGGCGCCGGACTCGACGCCTACCTGCGCGACCTCGACATGCTGGAGACGGCACTCGAAAAAATCACCGCGATCCAGACCGACAAGCGCATCTGGGCGCTCAACCGTCACGGCCTGCTGCTCGGCCACGCGCTGCTCATGGCCTATCAGGACGCCAAGGCGCAGCAGGGCGTGATCGATTTTGCCGATGCCGAATGGATGGCCTGCCACCTGCTCGCCAGCGAGGAACACGCGCCGGCGCTGGCGCTCAAGCTCGATGCACGCTATCGGCATCTCTTGCTTGACGAGTTTCAGGACACCAACCCGCTGCAATGGCAGGCGCTGTCCACCTGGTTGATCGAAGCGCGCGGGGCGGACAGCGACATGACAGTGTTCATGGTGGGCGATCCGAAGCAGGCAATTTATCGTTTCCGCCGCGGCGAGGCGCGCGTATTCGACGCGGCGGCGGCATTCCTCGCCACGCATTTCGGTGCGCCGCGCTTCAGCACCGACATGACGCGGCGGCTGGCGCCTGCGGTGGTGCAGGCGCTCAACCCGGTGTTCGCCGGCATCGAAGGCTTTGCCGAGCACGCGCACGCACCGGCAAACGAAGGTCGCGCCGGCGCACTGCGCTGCCTGCCGTTGCAGCTTGAGAAAACCGAGGCCGCAATGGCCGCCGGCCTCCGCAATCCGCTCACCACACCGCAGCCGGATGCCGACGACCGCGCCGTGCACGAAGAGGCGCGGCAATTTGCCCGCGTGCTGCGCGACGAGGTGCTGGGACGCTGGGGCGTGGCGGACAAGACGGGCGCCCTGCGCGCGGCGCGCCCCGGCGACATCATGGCGCTGGTGAAGAAGCGCACCCACCTCAATCTGTACGAGCGCGAGCTGGAGAAGGCACGCATTCCCTTCATCACCTCGCGCCGCGGCGGCCTGCTCAACGCGCTCGAAGCGCAGGACGTGATTGCGCTGATCGAAACCCTGCTGCTGCCGCACGCCGAACTTAAGCTGGCGCACGTGCTGAAGTGCCCGATCTTCGGCTGCAGCGACGACGATCTGCTGCAGGTGTTTGCGCCCGGCGACGCGTCGCGCGGCTGGGAACGCCTACTTGCACTCGCCGCTGCACATGACTGCCCAGCGACACTTGCGCGTGCAGCACAATTGCTGACCCGCTGGCGCGCCCACGCCGGCACGCTGCCGGTGCACGATCTGCTCGACCGCATCTATTTCGAGGGCGACGTCGAGGCACGCTATGCCGCCGCCGTGCCGGAGGCGATGCGGCCGCAGGTGGCTGCCAACCTGCGCGCCTTTTTGCAGCTGGCGCTGACGCAGGATGGCGGGCGTTATCCGACCCTGGCCGGGTTCGTCCGCGAGCTGGCGTCACTGGTCGACGACAGCGACGCCGCGCCCGGCGAGGGACTGGCGGCCGACGGCGAAAACGCGGTGCGGCTGCTGACCATTCACGGCGCCAAGGGCCTGGAAGCACCGATCGTCTGGCTGCTGGGCGGCAGCGACCACCCGAAAGGGGAAAGCTACGCGGTGCTGGCGCCGTGGCCGCCCGAAGCGCCGCGGCCGCTGCATTTTTCGCTGTTCGGCCGTCAGGACGACCAGGGCGTCGCACGGAAAGACTGGTTCAAGGAAGAAGCCGATCTCGCGCAACGCGAATCCGACAACCTGCTGTATGTGGCGCTGACCCGTCCGCGACAGGCGCTGATCGTCAGCGGCGACGCCCACAAGAACGCCTGGCTGGCACGCGTCGACGCGGCCTGGAAGGGCCAAGGCTTGCCGGCCGATCTGCCAAGTGCGGCGGCCGACGCTGCCGTCTGCGCGCCGCCGTCGCTCCGCATCGATGCGCCGGCGGTAGGCCAGCGCGTCACGCCGTCCGCGGCCACTCCGGCGGCATCGATGGGCGAACTCTTCCATGCCTGCCTGGAACACCATGCGCCGCCCGGGGCGCCGCGCGACCTGCCGGCGCTGGCCGCCCGCCTGGGACTGGACGCACAACTCGACCGCACCGAAGCGGCCGCCCGCGCGCTGCTGGCGCAGCCGCATCTGGCACGCTTTTTCGACCCCGCGCAGTACCGTTGCGCCCACAGCGAATGGGCATTGCTGGATAGCCACGGCCGGCTGCAGCGGCTCGATCGCGTGGTGGAATTCGATGATGCGATCTGGCTGATCGACTACAAGACCGGCGACGACAGCCGCGGCGTCAGCGACGCGCAGCTGGTCGAGCGCCATCGCGCCCAGCTGGCCGGCTACAGGTCGCTGCTGGCCGAACTCCACGCCGGCAAGCCGGTCCATGCCGCGCTGCTGCTGGCCGACGGCCGGCTGATTCATATGGAAAATCAAGCATGAACGACAAGCCCTTCTCCGAATCCTGCGTGCAGAACCGCGAGCCGATCCTGGCGGTGTTGCGCGTCTGGTTTGCCGACCGCCGCCACGTGCTGGAAATCGGTAGCGGCACCGGCCAGCACGCAGTGTATTTCGCGCCCGAGCTGCCGCATCTGGTGTGGCAGACCGCCGACGTGCCGCCGCACCACCCCGGCATTCGCGCCTGGCTTAATGACGCCGCGCTACCCAACGTGCGGCCGCCGCTGGCGCTCGACGCCAACGACACGGCCTGGCACAGCGGCCGCTACGACGCGGTGTTTTCCGCCAATACGCTGCACATCATGAGCTGGCCGGAGGTGGAATTGCTTTTTGGGGGGGTCGGGCAGGTGCTGGAGCCCGGCGGCACGCTCGTCATCTATGGTCCGTTCAACTACAACGGCGCCTACACGTCGGAGAGCAATGCCCGCTTCGACGCCTGGCTGAAGGCGCGCGACCCGGCTTCCGGGGTGCGCGATTTCGAGGCGGTGGACGCGCTGGCGCGCGCGCAGGGCCTGGTTTTGCAACAGGACATTGCGATGCCGGCCAACAACCGTACCCTCGTCTGGCGCAAGGGATAGGACGAATTTACCTCAGGACCATCCTTGTCTCACTGGGTGCTTTGCTATAACGAAACCATCGTGGGATTAAGGAACGTTCATGCGCATTGCCGAACTGATCCAGCGCTGGAGCAAGGAGGGCCACGCACGCGCCGACGTGCGCGCCTATGCCGTGCATTTGCCGCTGCGCGACGCCGCCCGCGTCGAAGCCCTGCACCTGATGTACCCGGGCCGCAGCGATTCCCAGTTGATGGCCGACCTGATCCGGGCCGCGCTCGACGAGCTGGAAGTCGCCATGCCCTACATTCCGGGCAACCGCATCATTGCCGAGGACGACTACGGCGACCCGATTTACGAGGACCTCGGCCCGACGCCGCGGTTTTACTCGCTGTCGCACGAGATCCTGCGCAAGCTGGCCGCGATGCCAGTAGGAAAGTAACTGTCGGTTTTATTTACAGTTCGCTTCCAGTCACGCCGGCCATGTCTCTGTTTTAAATGGGGTTTTGCTGCTGGCACATGCATTGCTCACAAGCACGGTATAAAACGACAACGCGGGTAACGACAACCATGTATCTCGGACCGGCCTTCCTCTTCGCGGCCTTTGCCAGCCTGTTCTATATCCCGGACTTTCTGGATATTCCTTTCGGCGTGCTCACGCCGCGCCAGCTGGTTTCACAACTGTTGTTCTCGGTGTTCGGCCTGATTGCGCTGGCCGCGCTGGCGCGTTCGATCGAGTTCGACCCGGTGTGGCCGTGGCGGCCGGGCTTTCGCCGCACGCTCGACTGGCTGCTGGGGCGCACGCAATAAGCACGCGGGCAGAATAAAATAGCGGCTTTCCTTCCGGTCTGCCGCTATGCCCGTCAACCTCGCCGCTCCTGATCCCGCTTCCCTGCTGCCGGTTGCCGGCGTTCGTCTCGGCATCGCCTCCGCCGGCATCAAGAAGCCCGGCCGGCGCGACATCACCCTGATCGAGCTGGCGCCTGGCTCGCAGGTCGCCGGCGTGTTCACGCAAAACCGCTTCTGTGCCGCGCCGGTCACCGTCTGCAAGCAGCATCTGGTCAGCGATGACATTCGCGCGCTCGTGATCAACACCGGCAACGCCAACGCCGGCACCGGCGAGGAAGGCCTCGCGCGCGCACGCCGCACCTGCGAGGCGGTGGCTGACCTGTTCGGCATCCGGCCCGAACAGGTGCTGCCGTTTTCCACCGGCGTGATCCTCGAGCCACTGCCCATCGACAAGATCCTGCCCGCGCTGCCCGCAGCCCAGGCCGACCTCGCGGCGAACCAATGGAGCGAGGCCGCGCACGCGATCATGACCACTGACATCGTCGCCAAGGGCGCCTCGCGGCAAATCCAGCTCGGCGGCAAGACGGTGACAGTGACCGGCATCGCCAAGGGCTCCGGCATGATCCACCCCAACATGGCGACCATGTTGGGCTATGTGGCGACCGACGCCGCGATCGCGCCGGGCCTGATGCAGCGGATGGTGAAGGACGTCGCCGACGTGTCATTCAACTGCGTCACCGTCGACGGCGACACCTCGACCAACGACAGCTTCATCCTGATGGCCACCGGCCAGGCCGACAACGCTGAAATTTCGGATGCCGCCAGCGCCGACTACGCCGCGCTGAAAGCCGCCTTGAGTGATGTCGCGATCGAACTCGCGCAGGCGATGGCGCGCGACGGCGAAGGCGCGACCAAGTTCATGACCATTGCGGTCGAAGGCGGGCGCGACCGCGCCGAGTGCAAGCAGGTCGCCTACGCGATTGCGCGCTCGCCGCTGGTCAAGACCGCGTTCTTCGCCAGCGACCCCAACCTCGGCCGCATCCTCGCCGCCATCGGCTACGCGGGCGTGATGGATCTCGATGTGAATACCTTGAAGGTCTATCTCGGCGACGTGCTCGTCGCCGAAAACGGTGGCCGCGCCGCGAGCTACACCGAGGCGCAGGGCGCGGCGGTGATGAAGGAAGCCGAGATCACCGTGCGCGTCGTGCTCAATCGCGGCAGCGTCGACGCCACGGTGTGGACCTGCGATTTTTCCTACGACTACGTCAAGATCAACGCGGAATACCGGACCTGATGCCCGGCCTCGATCGGGTTCAGCCATGCACGTGCGGCCCTACCACGACGCCGACCTCGACGCGCTGGTCGGCGTGTTCACCGCCTCCGTGCATGGTCTGGGCGCGCTTCACTACACCCAGGAACAGCGTTCAGCCTGGGCACCCCAGCCGGCCGACCTCGACGCCTGGCGGCAGCGGCTGAGCCCGCTCGAAACCCGGCTCGCCATGGTCGGCGGCACGCTCGCCGGATTCATTTCCTGGGCGGCGAACGGACACATCGAGTTCTTGTACGTTGCGCCCGGGTACGGGCGGCAGGGTATTGCCTCGACACTGCTCCAGCATGCCGAATCGGCCCTGATCGCTCAGGGTATTCACACGTTTTCCACCGAAGCGAGCCTTGTCGCGCAGCCATTCTTTGCGCGCCAGGGTTTTCATATCGTCGAAGAGCAGCGGGTCGAGCGCCGCGGTGTCTCGTTCCGACGCTACGCGATGCAAAAAACCCGGGCCTAGGCTTCGAGCACCTGTCGCATCGCGCGGAAACGCTTGCGGTACTGCGCCGGCGTCAGCATCACGCTACGGCGAAACAGCCGGGCGAAGAAGGCCGCGTCCTCGTACCCCACTTCGTTGGCGATCGCCTCGATCGGCGCATCGCCGGCTTCGAGCATCTGCTTGGCTTCCTCGATGCGAAGCGTGTGCACATAGTCCAGCGGCGACATGCCGGTGGCGGCAGCGAAGCGGCGCTTGAACGAACGCTCGGGCAGGCCCGATTCGCGCACCATCGCGGCGACCGGCGCGGGGTCCATGTAGTGGTCGGCGATCCAGACCTGGCAGCGGGCGATGACCGCATCCTCGACCTGACGGGTACGGGCGAGGCGGGCAAAGGGCTGCTGGCCGATCTGGTGCCAGTCGATCAGATTCAAACGGGCAACCTGCATCGCGGCGTCGACGCCGGCCGTGCGGGCGATCAGATAGAGCGCAAGGTCGAGCCAGCTGGTGCCGCCGCCAGCCATGACCAGGCGCCCGCCTTCGCCGGCCACCACCAGTGCGCGCTGCGCGTGGACCTGAACGCCGGGGTAGTCGCGCGCGAGCACGTCGCACCAAGCCCAGTGGGTGGTGGCGTCGCAGCCGTCCAGCAGCCCCGCCTCGGCGAGCAGCAAGGCGCCTGAACAGGCGGTGGCGAGCGTGGCGCCGCGCGCGTGGCAATCGCGCAGCCAGGCGATCTCGTCGCGGAAGCGTTCGGTGAGCGGCGTGCCGGGCGGCAGGCTCACTTCGGGCACGCAGACGATGTCGGCCGCCGGGCAGTCGGCCAACGCGTATTGCGCAACGATGGCAACGTCGTTGCCGGCAAGCACCGGACCGGCGCGGCGGCCGACCAGCACGGGCGTGAGCAATTGCGGCCCGGGCGCGCCGTCGACGATCAGCGGCCAGTCGCGCCCGGCGCTGGCGAGCAGGTCGACCATGCCGTAGACCACCGAGGCGGACGTTTCGGCGAAGACGAGAATGGCGACGGTGACGGGAGCAGGCGCGGGCATGGCCGATTTGTCAGTTTCCTAGCCGGAATGGCTTGAGCCCGAAAGGGCGGGCGGGATTATTGTGCAGCCATCGATCCCCGCAGGAAAGACCTGCCTTTTCAAGGAGCGCATCATGAGCCCGTACCGCACCGATCTGCCTCAGCTTGGCGACCGTCTGTTCATTGCCGACAGCGGCATGGAAACCACGCTGATCTTTCACGACGGCATCGACCTGCCGTATTTCGCGTCCTTCGCGCTGCTCGACACCGCAGCCGGGCACGCACGGCTGCGCGCCTATTTCGAGCAGCACATCGCCCTCGCGCGCGCCGCCGGCACCGGCATCGTGCTGGAAACGCCGACCTGGCGTGCCAATCCCGACTGGGGTGCCAAGCTCGGCTACGATGCAGATCGGCTTGCCGCCGCCAACCGCGCGGCAGTCGCGCAACTCGCCGAATTGCGCGAGGCGCTCGAAACGCCGGCGACGCCCATCGTCATCAGCGGCAACCTCGGCCCGCGCGGCGATGGCTACGTCGCCGACCACGCGATGGACGCCGACGCCGCGCAGGCCTATCACGCGCCGCAGATCGAGACCTTCGCGTCGACCGCCGCCGACCTGGTATCGGTCTTCACCATGACCTACGTCGAGGAAGCGATCGGCGTCGTGCGCGCGGCCGAGGCCGCCGGCATGCCGGTCGCCGTCTCGTTCACGGTCGAGACCGACGGCCGCCTGCCGTCGGGCATGCCGCTCGCCGAGGCGGTCGAGGCGGCCGACGCCGCCACCGGCGCCTACCCCGCCTACTACATGATCAATTGCGCCCACCCCACCCACTTCGCCCACGTGCTCGAGCGCGGCGGCGCCTGGCGCGAACGCGTGCGCGGTGTGCGCGCCAACGCATCGAAGCGTAGTCACGCCGAGCTCGACGAAGCGACCGAACTCGACGCCGGCAACCCGGAAGAACTGGCGTCGGAATACCGCGAACTACGCACCCTGTTGCCCCGGCTCGCGGTCGTGGGCGGCTGCTGCGGCACCGACCACCGCCACATCGGCGCGGTGTGCGAAAGGCTGGTCGCGACAGCGGCCTGAACAGGCCCTAGAATGCGGGCTTTCAGGAGCCCGCGCATGCCTGTCCCGTCCGCCTACGCCGTGTGTCCGCCGCAGCCTGCAGGCTGCGCGCCCGGTGTGCGGGTACTGCGGCGGCGCGGCGATCGCCGATGCAGGGGCCGCTGACGCTCAGCCCCGACCAGGCCGCCTTCCTCCAGGGCCCGGTCTCGATCAACCTCGCCGCGAGCGGCCCCGACGGCTGGCCGTGTGTGGCGCGCGCGCAGGGTTGCATTGTGGCGCGCGATCGGCGCGCGCTGACGGTGCTGGTCTCCGCGGCGAGCGCGCATGCAGTGCTCGACGCACTCGCCGCCGGTAGCGCCATCGCCGTGGTGTTCGCACGCCCGCTGACTCATGTCACTCTGCAACTGAAAGCGCGGCAGGCGGCGCGCGTGGCCGTTACGCCCGCGCATCGCGTCTGCAACCAGCGCTACGCGGCGGCATTCGGCGCCGAGCTCTGCGCGCTGGGCTATACCGATTCCATGGTGCAGGGGCTGGTGCGGATGCTGACCGCGCCCGACATGGTGGGCCTGCGGCTCGCGCCCGAAGCACTCTACGACCAGACGCCGGGCCCCAACGCCGGGCGGCGGGTGGAGCCGGCATGAGCCTCACGCTCGAAACGCTACGGCCCTGTCTCGACGGCGCGGTGCCGGCGGTGATCGCCACCACGGCGCCCGACGGCGTCCCCAACGTCGCCTTTCTGTCGCAGGTGCACTACGTCGACAGCGCACACGTGGCGCTGTCCTTCCAGTTCTTCAGCAAGACGCGCGAGAACATCCTCGCCCACCCCTACGCCACGGTGCAGCTGATCGAGCCCGCGAGCTTCCGCCATTTCCGCCTGCGTCTGCACTACCTGTGTACCGAGACCGAAGGGCCGCTGTTCGAATACATGAAGGCGCAACTCGCCGGCATCGCCGCCAAGAGCCACCTCGAAGGCGTGTTCCACCTGCGCGGCGCGGATGTCTACGAAGTCGTTGCCATCGAGGCGGTCGACCTCGAGCAGCGCGTCCCGCAGCCGCCGTCCGACACGCTGCTGCGCCTGCGCCGCGCGCTGGAGCAGCTCGACCGTGCCGACGACCTCGCGCAGGTCGCCGACCAAGCGCTCGCCGCGCTTGCTGCAGGTTTCGGCATTCACCATGCCCTGCTGCTGATGCTCGACGAGGCCGGCACCGCGCTCTACACGCTGGCGAGCCTGGGCTACGCGGATTCGGGCGTGGGTGCCGAAGTGGCGGTCGGCGAGGGCATCATCGGCGTCGCCGCGCGCGAGCGCATTCCGGTGCGCATCAATTACCGCACCAGCGATTACGCCTACCAGGCGACGATGCGCGTAGCCGACCGCCGCGACACCCGCATTCCGCTGCCGGTGCTGGCCAACCCGCACAGTCAGATTGCCGTGCCGCTGGTGCACGGCGGCCGCGTGCTCGGCGTGCTCTACGCCGAGAGCGAGCAGGACGCCTTCTTCAGCCACGCCGACGAGGACGCGCTGGTGATCTACGGCCGCCACCTCGCGGCGCTGGTCGCGCAGGCGGCGTGCGACACCGACGAGGCGGAACCAGCCGCCGTCCCCGCGGCGCAACCCGCCGCCCGCGGCACGCCGCTGGCGGTGCGCTACTTCGCTGCCGACCACAGCGTGTTCGTCGACAACGACTATCTCATCAAGGGCGTGGCCGGCAGCATCCTGTGGACGCTATTGCAGGAATACGCGCAAAACGACCGCCGCGACTTCTGCAATCGCGAGCTGCGCCGCGACCCGCGCCTGCCGCTGCCCGACGTCGGCGACAACCTCGAAACCCGCCTGATCCTGCTGGCGCGCCGGCTCGCCGAGCGCTGCCCGGCGATCGCGCTGGAAAAAACCGGTCGCGGCCGCTTCCGCCTGCGCGTCGAGCGGCCGCTGCAACTCGGCTAGGCGACCGCCGCGGCCGGCACTTCGGCGAACAGGCGCCGCACCGCGTCGGCCACCGCGGCGGGCTGCGGCACCGCCGCCTG
>CAZUVC010000008.1:0-40002 GCA_964623745.1 uncultured Thiobacillus sp.
CAGGTCATCCCGCACATCACCGACGAGATCAAGGCCTACGTCAAGCGCGGTGCCGAGGGTGCCGACGTGGCGATCGTCGAGGTCGGCGGCACGGTGGGCGACATCGAATCGCTGCCTTTCCTTGAGGCCATCCGCCAGATGGGCTTCGAGGACGGCCCCACCAACACCTGCTTCATTCATCTCACGCTGCTGCCTTACATCGCCACCGCCGGCGAGCTGAAAACCAAGCCAACCCAGCACTCGGTCAAGGAACTGCGCGAGATCGGCATCCAGCCCGACATCCTGCTGTGCCGCGCCGACCGCGAGATTCCGCTGGACGAGCGGCGCAAGATCGCACTGTTCACCAATGTGCGGCCCGAGGCGGTGATCGAGATGCTTGACGCCGATTCGATCTACAAGATCCCGGCGATGCTGCACGACCAGATGCTCGACGAGATCGTCTGTCACAAGCTCAACATCCTGGCGCGCGCCGCTGACTTGAGCGTGTGGAAGAACCTGGTGCATGCGCTGGAGCATCCGCAGCACACGGTCAACGTCGCCTTCGTCGGCAAGTACGTCGATCTCACCGAATCCTACAAATCGCTGACCGAAGCGATGATCCATGCCGGCATGCACACCCAGAGCCGGGTCAAGGTCCATTACATCGATTCCGAGCAGATCGAGAAAAGTGGCCCCGACAGCCTCAAGGGCATGGATGCGATCCTGGTGCCCGGCGGCTTCGGCAAGCGCGGGGTCGAGGGCAAGATCGCCGCCATTCGCTACGCGCGCGAGAACAAGGTGCCTTACCTGGGCATCTGCCTCGGCATGCAGCTCGCCGTGGTCGAGTTCGCGCGCGACGTCGCCGGCATGGCCGATGCGCATTCCACCGAATTCGAGCCGGCTACCACCCATCCGGTGATCGGTCTGATCACCGAATGGCTGGATCGCGGCGGTCAGGTCGAAAAGCGCAGCGAGCAGTCCGATCTCGGCGGCACCATGCGCCTCGGCGGCCAGCCGTGCACGCTCAAGGACGGCACGCTGGCGCGCGAGGTGTATGGCGAGGCCAGCATTGTCGAACGTCACCGCCATCGCTACGAAGTCAACAATACCCTGCTGGCCGAACTCGAAGCCCAGGGTCTGGTGGTGGCGGGCCGTGCGCCCGGCACCGGGCTGTGCGAAATGGTCGAGCTGCCGACTGCGGTCCACCCCTGGTTCGTCGGCTGCCAGTTCCATCCGGAGTTCACCAGCAACCCGCGCAACGGCCATCCGCTGTTCATTTCGTTTGTGAAAGCCGCGCTGGCGCAGCAACAGGAGCACGCCCAATGAAACTCTGTCATTTTGAAGCGGGGCTTGACCAGCCGCTGTTCCTGATTTCCGGCCCCTGCGTGATCGAATCCGAGCAGCTGGCAATGGATACCGCCGGCCAGCTGAAGGAATTGTGCGCCGGGCTGGGCATCCCGTTCATCTACAAGTCCTCGTTCGACAAGGCCAACCGCTCGTCGACCACGTCCTTCCGTGGACTTGGTCTGGAAGAGGGCCTGCGCATCCTGTCCAGCGTGAAGGCGAAGATTGGCGTGCCGGTGCTGACCGATGTGCACGAGGATACGCCCCTGAATGAAGTGGCGGCGGTGGTCGACGTGCTGCAGACGCCGGCCTTCCTGTGCCGGCAGACCAACTTCATCCAGAACGTCGCGCGTACCGGGCGTCCGGTCAACATCAAGAAGGGCCAGTTCCTGGCGCCGTGGGATATGCAGAACGTCGTCGACAAGGCGCGCGCGGTCGGCAATGACCAGATCATGGTGTGCGAGCGCGGCGTGTCCTTCGGCTACAACACGCTGGTGTCC
Organism: uncultured Thiobacillus sp.; assembly: GCA_964623745.1. GTDB lineage: Bacteria > Pseudomonadota > Gammaproteobacteria > Burkholderiales > Thiobacillaceae > Thiobacillus. The sequence continues at coordinate 1,824 of CAZUVC010000008.1, forward strand.
GACATGCGCGGGCTGGCGATCATGCGTGCCACGCAGTGCCCGGTGGTGTTCGACGCCACCCACTCGGTGCAACAGCCGGGCGGGCAGGGCGCGACCAGCGGCGGCCAGCGCGAGTTCGTACCGGTGCTGGCGCGTGCTGCGGTGGCGGCTGGCGTGGCGGGCGTATTCGCCGAGACGCACCCCAACCCGGAGGTTGCGCTCTCGGACGGCCCCAATGCATGGCCGCTAGGCATGATGAAGGAACTGCTGGAGACGCTGAAGGAAATCGACGCGCTGGTGAAACAGCGCGGTTTTATTGAACACCGATTGATGAAAACCTGATCCGCGAAGCGGACAAACGAATTAAGGAAAAGCAAGTGAGTGCAATTATTGATGTCATCGCCCGGGAGATTCTCGATTCCCGCGGCAATCCCACGGTTGAAGCCGACGTGCTGCTGGAGTCTGGCGTGATGGGGCGTGCCGCGGTGCCGTCCGGCGCATCGACTGGAAGTAGAGAAGCGATCGAGCTGCGCGACGGCGACAAGTCGCGCTACCTCGGCAAGGGCGTGCTGAAGGCCGTCGAGCACGTCAACACCGAAATCTGCGAAGCCATCATCGGGCTCGACGTCGAAGACCAGGCCTTTATCGACAAGACCATGATCGATCTCGACGGCACCGAAAATAAATCGCGCCTCGGCGCCAATGCGCTGCTGGCGGTGTCGATGGCGTGCGCGCGCGCTGCGGCCGAGCAGGCTGGGCTGCCGCTCTATCGCTATCTCGGCGGTGCCGCGCCGATGGCCATGCCGGTGCCGATGATGAACATCATCAACGGCGGCGCGCATGCCAACAACAACATCGACATGCAGGAATTCATGATCATCCCGGTCGGCGCGCCGAGCTTCCGTGAAGCCTTAAGGTATGGCGCCGAAGTGTTCCACGCGCTGAAGAAGCTGCTGGACGACGCCGGCATGGCGACCACCGTCGGCGACGAAGGCGGCTTTGCGCCCAACCTGGAATCGCACGAGGCGGCGCTGAAACTGATCGTGCAGGCGATCGAAAAGGCCGGTCTGCAGCCCGGCATCGACGTCGCCATCGGCGTCGACTGTGCCAGCTCCGAGTTCTACAAGGATGGCAAATACCATCTTGTGTCCGAAGGTTTAAAGCTGAGCGCCGCCGCGCTGACCGATTACCTGGCGGCCTGGTGCGACAAGTACCCCATCATCAGCATCGAGGACGGCATGGCCGAAGGCGACTGGGAAGGCTGGAAGATCCTCACCGAGAAGCTCGGTCGTCGCATCCAGCTGGTGGGCGACGACCTGTTCGTGACCAACGCGAAAATCCTCAAGGAAGGCATCGACAAGGACATCGCCAACTCCATCCTGATCAAGGTCAACCAGATCGGCACCCTGTCGGAAACCTTCCTGGCGATCGAGATGGCCAAGCAGGCCGGCTACACCGCGGTGATTTCGCATCGTTCGGGTGAGACCGAGGACACCACGATCGCCGATCTGGCGGTGGCGACCAATGCCCGCCAGATCAAGACCGGCTCGCTGTCGCGCTCGGACCGCATGGCCAAGTACAACCAGTTGCTGCGCATCGAGGAAGAACTCGGCGACGCGGCGAGCTACCCCGGTCGCGATGCTTTCCGCCAGCGCGGCTGAGCGGATCGGACGCTTTCGCCGCCAGGGTTTGACCTGGGTGCTGGCCGCTTCGCTCGTTCTGTTGCAGTATCCACTGTGGCTGGGCGAGGGGGGGTGGTTGAAAGTGCGTGAATATGCGCACAAAATCGATACTCAGCAGGTGCTGAACCAGCGCCTGCAAACCCGCAATGCAGGGGTGCTGGCCGAAGTCAGCGATCTCAAGCAGGGACGCGACGCGATCGAAGAGCGCGCGCGCAATGAACTGGGCATGATCGCGCCGGACGAATGGTTCGTCCGGGTGGTGTCGGCCCGCTCCGTTCAGTCGGGAAAAACGAATGAGTGATTTGCAAATCAGCTTGTTGGTGATCGGTGTGGCCATCGTGGCAGGCGTGGTGGCATTCAACTGGGTGCAGGAGCGTCGCTTCCGCAAGCAGGCGGACGCGGCTTTCCAGTCGCCCATGGACGACGCGCTGATGCAGCGGTCCGGCAGCGCGCTGCGCGAAACCGCCGAGCGGGTCGAGCCCGCATTGCATGAGCCGGTGTTCGAGGCCGCCCTGTCGGATGCGGTTGGCGAAGCGGAACCACGTCTGGAAGCCGCGCCCGAACCTCGGGTCGAGGTGGCGCCTGCGCCGCCGCCCGCTCCGGTACCCGAGACGCCGCGGAATGTTGCACCACGCCCTGCCGGGCCGAAGACCGTACCCTATGACGAACTGATCGAATACCGCATCCGCCTCGGTGGCGAGAATGTGCCGGCCAGCGTGTTTGCCGAGGCGCTCAGCCACGCGCGCACCCTGGGCAAGCCGGTGCGCTGGCTGGGGCTGCCGGTGGGCGCGACGGAATGGGAGGACATCCTGCCCTGGCGCGACGCGCGTTATCAGCAGGTGGTCATCACCATGCAATTGTCGGACCGCAATGGCGCGGTGCAGGAAGAGCAGCTCGCGGCGCTGTGCGAACTGCTGCAAAGTCTGGCACAGGCGAACGGCCTGCGCATCGCCTGCGACGATGTCGTCGATGCGCTGGAGCGCGCGCAGGCGGTGGATCGATTCTGTGTCGATGTCGACGTGCTGATCGGCCTCAACGTGGTCGCGCGCGGCGAAGGTGCGGTGAATCTGACGCGCATCGTGCACGAGGCTGAAAGCAGCGGCATGGTGCTGGGCGTGGATGGCGTGTATCAATTGCTCGACAGCCGCGGCGAGCCGCTCTATGCCCTGTGCAACCACGATGCCGAGCCGTTCAGCGCCGAAGTGGTCGAGGGCCAGGCCACCCAGGGCGTGACGCTGCAGTTCGATGTGCCGCGCGTGCCGGACGGCCTCAAGGTATTCGACGGCATGGTGGCGTTCGGCCGCAAGATCGCCAATGAAATCGGCGGCATCCTGGTGGACGACAACCTGCGTCCGCTGACCGATGCCGGCATCGAAAAAATCCGCACCCAGCTCATGCAGATCTACGAGCGCATGGAAGCGCGCGGCGTACCTTCGGGATCCCGGCGGGCACTGCGTCTGTTCTCCTGATGGCGTCGCCCGAGGTGCTGGCGCGTGCAACCGCGCTGCGCCAGGAAATCGAGCGCCACAATCACGCGTATTACGTTCTCGATGCCCCCACCGTCCCGGACGTCGAGTACGACCGGCTGTTTCGCGAACTGCAGACGCTCGAAACCGAGCACCCCGAACTCGCTACGCCCGATTCGCCGACCCGGCGCGTCGGCGGCACGCCGCTCGATGCGTTTCCCAAGGTGCGTCATGCGGTGCCGATGCTGTCGATCCGCACCGAGACCGATACCGAGGCCACCGGCGCGCAGGCGTTCGACGCGCGGGTGCGCAAGGAGCTGGGCCTGGCCGAAACCGATGCGTCGGTCGAGTATGCCGCCGAGCTGAAATTCGACGGCCTGGCGATCAACCTGCGCTATGAGCACGGCGTGCTGGTGCAGGCGGCGACGCGCGGTGACGGCGAAACCGGCGAGGACGTGACCCAGAACATCCGCACCGTGCATGCCATCCCGCTGAGACTCAAAACCGACTCGCCGCCCGCGGTGCTCGAAGTGCGCGGCGAGGTGTTCATGCGGCGCGACGATTTCGAGCGCTACAACGCGAAGCAGCGTGACGCCGGCAAGCCCACCCTGGTCAATCCGCGCAATGGCGCGGCGGGCAGCATTCGCCAGCTTGATCCCAAACTGGCGGCGCAGCGCCCGCTGTCCTTTTTTGCTTACGGGCTGGGCGAGGTGCAGGGCTGGCAGCCTGTGCCGGCCACCCACAGCGCCACGCTTGATGCGCTGGCCGCGCTCGGCGTGCCGGTATGCGCCGAGCGCATCACCGGGCTGGGCGCGGCTGCGCTGGTTGCGTTTCACGATGACGTCGCGGCGCGCCGCGATCAACTGCCGTTCGATATTGACGGCGTCGTCTACAAGGTCAACCGCATCGATCTGCAGCGCGAACTCGGCTTCGTCTCGCGCGAACCGCGCTGGGCGGTGGCACACAAGTATCCGGCGCAGGAGCAGCTGACCACCGTGCTCGGGATCGAGGTTCAAGTCGGCCGCACCGGCGCGCTGACCCCGGTTGCGCGCCTTGCACCGGTATTCGTCGGCGGCGTTACGGTGACCAACGCCACCCTGCACAATCAGGACGAGATCGATCGCAAGGACGTGCGCGTCGGCGACACCGTGATCGTGCGCCGCGCTGGCGATGTCATCCCCGAAGTGGTCGCCGTGGTGAGCGAACGGCGTCCCCAGCCCGAACCGCCGCGTTTTGATCTGTTGCAGCGCTATCCGGTGTGTCCCGAGTGCGGCTCGCACGTGGTTAGGCTCGAAGGCGAAGCGGCCGCACGCTGCACCGGCGGCCTGGTGTGCCCGGCGCAGCGCAAGCAGGCGCTGCTGCATTTTGCGTCGCGCCGGGCGATGGATATCGAGGGGCTGGGCGACAAGCTGGTCGAGCAGCTGGTGGATCGCGGCCTTGTGCATACGCCCGCGGATGTGTACGGTCTTGAACTCGACACGCTTGCCGGGCTGGAGCGCATGGCCGAGAAATCGGCGACCAATCTGCTTGCCGCGATCGAAACCAGCAAGACCACTGCGCTGGCGCGCTTCATCTTCGCGCTGGGCATCCGCAATGTCGGTGAAACCACCGCCAAGGATCTGGCAAAGCATTTTGGCGGACTGGACCGGTTGATCGCCGCGACCGAGACCGAGCTGCTTGCGGTGCGCGATGTCGGGCCGATCGTGGCGCAGTCGATCCTGCAATTTTTTGCCGAGCCGCATAACCTGGACGTGGTCAGAAAACTGCGCGCTGCCGGGGTGCATTGGACTGAGTCCACCGGCATGCAACAATCGGCAGGTATGCTGGCTGGCAAGACGCTGGTGCTGACCGGCACCCTGCCGACGCTGACACGCGATGCCGCGAAGGACATGATCGAGGCCGCAGGCGGCAAGGTGGCCGGATCGGTATCGAAGAAAACCGATTATGTGGTGGCCGGCCTTGAGGCCGGCAGCAAACTGGTAAAAGCGCAGGAGCTCGGCGTGACCGTCCTCGATGAAGCCGGGTTGCTGAGCTTGCTTGAGTCGGATAACAAGAACGGGCAGCACGCTTTGGATTTTTGAAACAAGGACTGATAGGGAAGACCCATGCAAAAAGTAAGAAAAGCCGTATTCCCGGTTGCCGGCCTTGGCACCCGCTTTCTGCCGGCCACCAAGGCCAGCCCCAAGGAAATGCTGCCCATCGTCGACAAGCCGCTGATCCAGTACGCGGTTGAAGAGGCGATGGAAGCCGGCATTACCGACATGATCTTCATCAGCAGTCGCACCAAGCGCACCGTCGAGGACCACTTCGACAAGGCGTACGAACTGGAAACCGAACTGGCCGCGCGCGGCAAGGATCGCGATCTGGAACTGGTGCAGTCGATCCGTCCCGCTGGCGTCAACTTCATCTATATCCGCCAGGCCGAGGCGCTGGGGCTCGGTCATGCCGTGCTGTGTGCGCAGCCGGTGATCGGCAACGAACCCTTCGCCGTCATCCTCGCCGACGACCTGATCGATGGCACTCCGGCGGCGATGAAACAGATGGTCGATCAATACGACTACTACCAGTGTTCGGTGCTCGGGGTGCAGCAGGTGGCGCCGTCGGAAACCGCGTCCTACGGCATTGTCGACGCCAGCCCGATGGCTGAGCGCGTATCGCGGGTGAACGCCATCGTCGAAAAACCCAAACCCGAAGACGCGCCGTCCAACCTCGGCGTGGTCGGCCGCTACATCCTGACGCCGCGCATCTTCCACCACATCCAGCATTTGAAACCCGGCGCGGGCGGTGAACTGCAGCTCACCGATGCGATCGCGGCGCTGCTGAAGGAACAGCAGGTGCTGGCGTATGACTTTGACGGGATTCGTTACGACTGCGGCAGCAAGCTGGGATACCTGCAGGCCACGGTGGAATATGCCCTGAAGCACAGCGAAGTCAGCGAGGACTTTGCGGCTTATCTGAAAGGCCACGTCTGCTGAACGCGGCGCGCGCTCAGAGCGCGTAGATCGCGCCTGCCAGGACCGGCGACAGCGTCGAATCGCGCAGCCAGGCTTGCAGTTTGTCCACCGGCATCGGCCGGCCCATGAAGAAGCCCTGTGACGTGTCGCAGCCCAGGATACTGAGGGTATCCCAGGCGTCGCGGCTTTCCACGCCTTCGGCGACGACTTTCAGACCCAGGTTGTGCGCGAGGTCGATGGTGGAACGCACGATCACGGCATCGTTGTCGTTCGCCTCCATGTCCATCACAAAGGATTTGTCGATTTTCAATTCGTCCACCGGCAGCTGCTTCAGATAGGCGAGCGAGGAATAGCCGGTGCCGAAATCGTCGATCGCGAGCGTCACGCCCATGCGGTCGAGCGCGGTGAGGATGGTCAGGCCGTCGCTCGGGTTCGACATCACCGCGCTTTCGGTGATCTCGAGCGTCAGGTGCTCGGGGATGACGCCGCATTCGGCGAGCAGCGCCTCGACGCTGCCGGGCAGGCTCATGTCGTGCAGGTTGCGGGCGGACAGGTTGACCGCCATGGTCAGCGCATGGCCTTCGCGGCGCAGCACGGCCAGCTGTTTCAAGGCCGTCTTCAGCACCCACAGGGTGAGCGGGCCGATGAGGCCGGCTTCTTCGGCCAGCGGGATGAAGCTGTCCGGCCCGAGGAAGCCGCGCTGCGGATGGTGCCAGCGTATCAGGGCCTCGAGTCCGACCACGCGCTGGCTGCGGTGATGGATCTGCGGCTGGTAATAGAGACAGAGCTGGTTTGACAGGATGGCTTCGCGCAGCTCGCTTTTCAGCGACAGGTCGCTGCGGTTGGTATGTACCTGGTCCGGGGCGTACACCGCGTAGCCCTTCCCGCTGCGCTTGGCCACATACATGGCGATGTCGGCGCAGCGGATCAGACCGCTGGCATCGGCACACTGCGAAGGGTAGAGCGCGATGCCGAGGCTCGCCCCGAGGTCGATGCTCTGGTTCTGCCAATGGAAAGGATCGTCCAGCGCGGCGAGCACCTTTTCCGCGATGACCGGTACGCCATCGGGCTCGAGGTCGTGGATGACCACGACGTACTCGTCGCCGCCCAGCCGCGCCACGGTGTCCTCGGCCCGGATCGTGTGCTTCAGGCGACGCCCCACTTCACGCAGCAATTCGTCGCCCACATTGTGGCCCAGGGTGTCGTTCACTTCCTTGAAGCGGTCGAGGTCCATCAGCGCCACCCCGAACGAAACGCCGCTGCGCCGGGAGCGCTCGATTTCGCGTTCGATGCGGTCGTGCAGCAGCGAGCGGTTGGCCAGCCCGGTGAGCGGGTCGTACATGGCCTGGTTGGCCAGTTGCAGGGCCTGCCCCGCTACCCGGCGGCTGACATAGCCGGCGATCGCGATGCCGATCAGCAGCGCCGACGAGCCCAGTCCCAGCATCAGGTTGCGCACGCCCACATACGAGTTTTCCGCAGCGCGCACCGCGGCGGCGGTCTGCTGCCGCTGCAGGTCGAGCAGCGCGCTGACCTGATCTGAAATCGCGCGCTGCCTCGGCATCGCCACGCTGCGGATGAGTTCGAAAATTTTGGCCTGATCATCGGTGAACATGGACATTTCCACCACCTTCTGCACCTTGGGGTGGGCTTCCACTGTCAGTTCGCGGATGTAATTCAGGATCCGCGCTTCCTCCGGGTTGAGCGGCATGCGGCCGAGGCGCTCGCGCGCCTCGATGTAAACGATGCCCTGCGCATTGAAATGCTGGATTTCCAGGTCTTTCTCGAAGGCATCGCCGAGGATCGGCAGGATGTGCATGGACAGCGCGCGCTCGCGCAATGCGCTGTGCATCTGCGTGGCAAGCTCGGTCTTGACGTTGTTGTTCTGGGCGATGTGTTTCAGGCGCACGTTGGCCTCGGCCACGTAACGCAGACCGGTCGCGCCGAGCGCCACCATCAGGATCAGCACCAGGATGAAACCGATGCCGATGCGCGCCCCCATGCCCAGATGCTGTGAGCCTTGATTCATGCTGCCTGTCGTTCTCCGCTTGTTTATTTGTTGCAGGCACTGCCATAAAATCTTTTTATCGGTAAATCATGTTTGATCTTTAATCCATCGGGTTTCCGGCGGCGCCGCCATGCAGCCAGCAGGCGGCTTCGAGCGCATCACCGGCCGCCATGCCCTGTCCCTGCAGGGCGGCGACCATGCCGGTGAGACGGTCGCCAGCGCCGGCCTGGGCGAGCCAGGGCCCGCCGCGGGTGTTGATCGCGTAGCGGCCGTCGGGGTGGGCAATCACGGTACCGGCGCCCTTCAGCGCGACGTGCGCGCGGTAGCGGGCGCTCAAGCGCTGCGCCGCCTCGATGCGGCCTCGCTGAACGTCGCCGGGCAGGATGCCAAGCAGGCGCGCGGCTTCGCCGGGATGCGGCGTCAGCAGGGTGGGGGCGCTGCGCTGGGCCGCGCGCTCGGCCAGTGCCGGGTCGCTCGCCAACAGGGTCAGGGCGTCGGCATCGAGCACCAGCGGGCAGGGTGCGGCGAGCGCGGTGTCCAGCAAAGCATGCGCGCGTGCGTCCAGCCCCAGCCCCGGGCCGATGGCGAGCACGTCCAGCCGCGCATCGACCAGCGCCTCGGGGGAGGCGAACATCAGGCGTGGGTCGCCGTAGTCGACCGCGATGCGGGCGTCCAGCACGCCCAGGGTGACGCTGCCTGCACCTTGCTGCAGCGCGGCGCGGCCGGCGATCAGGCAGGCGCCGACCATGCCGGGCGCGCCGCCGAGGATGCCGAGATGGCCATACAGGCCCTTGTGGCTGTTGCGCGCGCGCGGCGGCAGGCGGTGGCGCGTTTCCAGATGCGTCAGCGCGATGCCGGGGGTGGCGGGCAAGCTGGACGAGTCGACGCCGAGCGTGTCGAGCCGGAGTTCGCCCACGCAGTCGGGCCCGTCGGCGGTGAGGAGACCAGGCTTCAAGCCAAGGAAACTCAGCGTGAAATCGGCACGCAGCGCGCGGCCGCGGATTCGCCCGTTGTCGGCGTCGAGCCCGCTCGGCACGTCGAGTGCCAGCTTCGGGCAATCCATGGAATTGACCTGGTCGATCCAGCGCGCCGCCGCCCCGCTGAGGTCGCGCTGCAGCCCCACGCCGAAGAGGCCGTCGATGACGAGACTGTAGCGCTGCGCCGGCGGTAGGTCCGGGTGCACGATGCCGCCCTGGGCGTGCCATGCCTTCCAGGCGCGCGCGGCGTCCGCCGGCAGGCGGGCAGGGTCGGCCTCGGTGACGACGAAGACGCGGCTGCCGCGTTGCGCCAACAGGCAGGCGGCCAACAGTGCATCGCCGCCGTTGTTGCCGGGGCCGACCAGCACCAGCACCGGTTCGCCGGTGTCGCGGGCCAGCGTGCCGGCCCATTCGGCGGCGGCGATGCCGGCCCGTTCCATCAGCGTGGTGTCGGGGTGTTCTGCCTGCCAGTGTGCCTCGATGACCCGGATGTTGGTCGCCTGGAACAGTGGTGGTGACACGAGTTCGGTCAGCGGCACCGGATTCGGTACATAAGGGTCCGGATGCGAAGGGTATTCGGGTGATGCCATCGGGGAAGCCTTTCAGCGCGGGCGTGGCCGGGGACAGCGTCATCTTAATCCGCAGACTGCCGCAATGGGGCGGTCTGGCGCCGCGCTGGTTTGAATTGACCAGACCGCCCGGGTATTCAGAAACCCGGCACGCGACCGTTATCGAACGGCTGGCTTCACATTTGGATAATTAGGAGGATGACATGCAGAGAAGGCGTTTCCTGGCGGGACTGATGGCACTGCCCGCACTGCCGCTGGTGGCCCATGCGGCGCCGCGCGATTTGAGCATCGGGATCTACCCCGGCACCGGCAAGGCCGATATCGTGATGGGCGATTTTCGCGCCTATGCGATGCCGTTTGCCCAGGCGCTGGCCGCATCCCTGGGCGGCAAGCCCAAGCTCACGCTTTTTCGCAGCATCCGCAGCGTCATGGGCTCGCTGAAAGGCGGCCGACTGGATCTCTATTTCGTGCCGCCGTCGGTGGCGGTGGCCGTGCTCGACCACGATTATTCGCCCATTGCGCGCGTGCGCGACCAGGCGACCGGCGTGCTGGTCCGCCGCAAGGGCGCGACGGTGACCGCCGTGGCCCTGACCGAGAAGGAATCCTGGCTCGACGTGATGGCGCGCCATACGCTCAAGCGCAACAAGATTGACGGTGTGAAAATCTACAACTTCAAGACGCAGGAGGATGTCGTCCTGTCGATGCAGCGCGACTACGCACAGGCCGGCAGCCTGCGCAGCAAGGCTGCCGACGAACTGGTGGCGAAGGGCGATTTTGAAATCTGGCACCCGTTGCCGACCACGCCCGACTTCACGCTGATGGCGACCAACCGCTTGAGTGAGGCCGAGCGCGACCGGCTGGGGGCGGCAGCCGTGGACCTGAGCCCCGCTGCCATCAAGCAGTTGCAGCAGACCATCCATAGCAAGGTCACCGGCTTCGTGATCGACAAGGCGGCGGATTACCAGACCATCAAGCAGGCGATGACTGAAGCCGGCTACTGAGGCGCGTCGTCCCGGCCGGTTTGCACGGCCGGCCATGCCCTTCTACACTGAAAGCACTTCGCATCATGAGGTGACCCCGATGGATACCCCGCATCGCAACCCGGCGGGCGCGAAAGTAGCCCAGTGTGCCGACGAGGACGCGTGCACCGTGGTCAGCTGTGCCGTCTGCCTGAAGGAAATCCCCGCCGACGCCGCCCGGCTCAGCGACACGCAGGATTATGTCCACCATTTTTGTGGTCTCGACTGCCTGGAAGCCTGGCGCAAACAGGCTGCAACACGCACCCGATAGCCCGACTGGCACAGCCGCGATCGGATAAAATAGCGCCTTTGCCCGTTCGCAAAGACGCACATGTCTGCCATCGTCTCCCTTCCCGGCGCCGCCGCGCTGTCGCCTTTCCGTCTCGATAAAATTCGCCGCGAGGCCGCGCAGCAGGGCTTGAGCCTGGGTACGCTGGCTGCGCGCCACTGGCATTTTCTGGAAGTCGACGCCGCACTCGACGCCGCGCAGATGCGGCTGGTCGAACAGGCGCTCGATTACGGCACGCCGGCAAATGCGCCGACCGCGGACGATCCGCTGATCCTGGTCACGCCGCGTCCCGGCACCCTCTCGCCGTGGTCGTCGAAGGCCACCGACATTCTGAAGAACTGCGGGCTCACCGGCTTTCAACGGATCGAACGCGGCGTGGCCTTCCATGTGCTGGATGCCGCCGGCCAGGCCCTGTCGGCCGAGGCGCAGGCGCGTCTGCTGCCGCTGCTGCACGACCGCATGACCGAGGCGGTGATGACGCTGGCCGACGTGGCGCAACTGTTCCGTCATGTGCCGCCGCGCGAACTGGCCCGGATCGACGTGCTGGCCGGCGGCCGCGCCGCGCTCGAAAGCGCCAACAAGAGCCTGGGTCTCGCGCTGTCGGACGACGAGGTCGAGTATCTGGTGGAGAACTTCACCCGCATCGGCCGCAACCCCACCGACGTCGAGCTGATGATGTTCGCGCAGGCCAACTCCGAGCACTGCCGCCACAAAATCTTCAACGCCAGCTGGGTGATTGACGGCGCGGCGCAGGCGAAGTCGCTGTTCGGCATGATTCGCGACACCCACGCCGCGCATCCGGAAGGCACCGTGGTCGCGTATTCGGACAACTCTTCGGTGATCGAAGGCGCGACCATCGACCGCTTCTACCCGCGCGCCGACGGCAGCTACGCCTACAGCAGCGAACTGACCCATGTGCTGATGAAGGTCGAGACGCACAACCACCCGACCGCGATTTCGCCGTTTCCGGGCGCGGCCACCGGCAGCGGTGGCGAAATCCGCGACGAGGGCGCGACCGGCATCGGCTCCAAGCCCAAGGCCGGCCTCTGCGGTTTCTCGGTGTCCAACCTCAATATCCCCGGCTTCGAGCAGCCCTGGGAAACCGCTGCCTACGGCAAGCCCGAGCGCATCGTCACGCCGCTCGCAATTATGCTCGAAGGCCCGATCGGCGCCGCGGCATTCAACAACGAATTCGGCCGGCCCAACCTGGCCGGCTATTTCCGCACGTTTGAAGAAACCGTCGCCGGACAGCGTCGCGGCTACCACAAGCCGATCATGCTGGCGGGCGGCGTCGGCAGCATTCGCGCCGATCACGTCGAGAAGAAGCTGCTGCCCACCGGCACGCTGCTTATTCAATTGGGCGGCCCCGGCATGCTGATCGGGCTCGGCGGCGGCGCGGCGTCGTCGATGGACACCGGCGCCAACGCGGCCGACCTCGACTTCGATTCGGTACAGCGCGGCAATCCGGAAATGGAGCGACGCGCGCAGGAGGTCATCGACCGCTGCTGGCAGCTCGGCGAGAAAAATCCGATTCTGTCGATCCACGACGTCGGCGCCGGCGGCCTGTCCAACGCGCTGCCGGAGCTGGTGCACGGCGGCGGCCGCGGCGGCCGCTTCGAGCTGCGCGCCGCGCCCTCGGAAGAGAGCGGCATGTCGCCGCGCGAGATCTGGTGCAACGAGGCGCAGGAGCGCTACGTGCTGGCGATCCCGCCGGGCCGCCTCGATGAATTCCGGGCGATCTGCGAGCGCGAGCGTTGTCCTTTTGCCGTATTGGGAGAGGCCACCGACGAGAACCACCTGCTGGTCACCGACAGCCATTTCCAGAACGCGCCGGTCGACGTCAGCCTCGACGTCATCCTCGGCAAGCCGCCGAAGATGACGCGCGACGTCGTGCATCAGCAGAACCTGCCCGCGCCGCTCGCACTCGACGGCATTGATCTCAAGGACGCCGTCTACCGCGTGCTGGCGATGCCCGGCGTGGCGTCGAAGATGTTCCTGATTTCCATCGGCGACCGCTCGGTCGGTGGCCTGACCGCGCGCGACCAGTGCGTGGGGCCGTGGCAGATTCCCGTGGCCGATTGCGCGATCACGCTGGCCGGTTACCAGACCACCGAGGGCGAGGTGTTTGCCATCGGCGAGAAGGCGCCGCTGGCGCTGATCGATGCGCCGGCATCGGGCCGCATGGCGATCGTCGAGGCGGTCACCAACCTCGCCGCCGCGCGCGTGGAAGCCCTCGGCCAGGTCAAGCTGTCGGCCAACTGGATGGCGCCGGCAGGCCACCCGGGTGAGGACGCCGCGCTGTTCGATACCGTCGCGGCGGTCTCGTATTACAGCCAGGCGCTCGGCATCTCGATCCCGGTCGGCAAGGATTCGATGAGCATGAAGACCGTGTGGCAGGATGGCGGCGAGAAGAAGGCGGTGACCTCGCCGATCTCGCTGGTGATTTCCGCGTTCGCCACCACGCCGGACGCGACGCAACACCTGACGCCGCAGCTGCGCACCGACGCCGGCGACACCGACCTGATCCTGATCGACCTCGGACGCGGCAAGAACCGCCTCGGCGCATCGAGCTTCGCGCAGGCGTTCAAGCAGGTCGGCGACCAGTGCCCGGACGCGCCGCTGCCTGACGCGCTCATGGCTTTCTTCGACACCGTGCAGGCGCTCAATGCGGCGGGCAAGCTCCTGGCCTATCACGACCGCTCTGACGGTGGCCTGTTCGCCGCCCTCTGCGAAATGGCCTTTGCCGGCCACTGCGGGGTGGAGATCGACGTCGACGAACTGTGTTCGGAGAAGATCCGCCTCGATGCCGAGGACGAAGGCGTGCCCGAGCCGGACATGCGTGATCCGCGCGGCTATTCGGAGCGCATCTTCAACGTGCTGTTCAGCGAGGAAGCCGGCGCGCTGCTGCAGGTCCGTCGTGCCGACACCCAGGCCGTGATGCATGCCTTCTTCGATGCCGGCCTGCGCGGCGAATTCTTCATCGTTGGCCAGCCGCTGGCGAGCGATCGCGTGCGCGTGCTGCGCCGCGAACGGGTGATTCTCGACGAGGCACGCATCGACCTGCAAAGCGCGTGGGCGCGCACCAGCTACGAAATGGCGAAGCTGCGCGACAACCCGGCCTGCGCCGAACAGGAATATGCGACCCACGCCGATGCCGGCGATCCCGGCCTGCGTTATGTGCTCAGCTTCGACGCCAACGACGACATCGCCGCGCCCTTCATCGCGAGCGGCAAGCGTCCGCGCGTCGCAGTGCTGCGCGAACAGGGCGTCAACGGCCAGGTCGAGATGGCCGCCGCATTCGACGCGGCGGGATTCGCGGCAGTCGACGTGCACATGAGCGACATCCTGTCGGGCCGGGTGAGCCTTGCCGACTTCGCCGGGCTCGCCGCCTGCGGCGGCTTCAGCTATGGCGACGTGCTGGGCGCGGGTGGCGGCTGGGCCAAGTCCATCCTGTTCAATCCGCGCGCGCGGGATGAATTTTCCGCCTTCTTCCAGCGCGCCGACACGTTCGCGCTGGGCGTCTGCAACGGCTGCCAGATGATGAGCCAGCTGCACGACCTGATCCCGGGTGCCGCGGCCTGGCCGCGCTTCGAACGCAACCTGTCGGAGCAATTCGAGGCGCGTTTCGCCCAGGTCGAAGTGCTCGATTCGCCGTCGCTGTTCTTTGCCGGAATGGCCGGTTCGGTGATGCCGGTGGTGGTGTCGCACGGCGAGGGCCGGGTGGAATTCCGCGAACCGGCACATGCCGGGCAGGCGCTGGCCACCTTGCGCTACCTCGACCCCCGCGGGGTGCCGGCCGAGACCTATCCGGCCAACCCGAACGGCTCGCCCGGCGGGCTGACCGGCTTTACCACGGCGGATGGCCGCTTCAGTATCCTGATGCCGCACCCGGAACGCGTGTTTCGCGCCGCCCAGCTGTCGTGGCGGCCGGACGGCATGACGGGGGCGGCACCGTGGCTGCGATTGTTCCGCAACGCGCGGCGTACAGTCGGCTAAACTTCGCCGCCCAGCCCTGGCGGGGGCGTTGGGCGATCAAGGCCGTCTATGCGAAAATAGCCTGCTTTGCCGCCTTGATACCCGCTGTGCCGGGCGCCCCTTTTTTGCCATGAATGCACCCGAAACCCATCTTCTGACCGACGATCACCTGCGCGCGCAGGTCAAGCTGCTGGGCACCCTCCTGGGCCAGGTGCTGCTGCAGTTTGCCGGCGAGGACGTGTTCGAGGCGGTGGAAACCCTGCGGCGCGGCTTTGCCGACCTGCAGCAGCAGGAAGACCAGCAGCGCCGCACCGAACTGATGGCGATGGTCGACGCCATGCCGGCGCCCAAGGTGGAGCTGGTAGTGCGGGCGTTCTCCAGCTATTTCATGCTGGTCAACGTGGCGGAGGAAAGCTTTGCCCACCGCAACCGCCGCCGCATGCTGTCGCACGGCATGCCCTTGTGGGAAGGCTCGTTCGACCGCACCCTGGGTGAGCTCAAGGCGCAGGGCGTATCGCAGGGCACCCTGCAGGACATGCTCAACCGCCTGCATTACGCACCGGTGTTCACCGCGCACCCGACCGAAGCGCGTCGCCGCGCGGTAATGGAAGGCATGCGCCGGATTTTCCTGATCTGCGACCAGCTCTACAGCCCGACCCTCGGCGTGAGCGACCAGCGCGAGCTCGAAGCCGAACTGGCAGCCGAAATCCAGGTGATGTGGCGCACCGACGAATTGCGCAGCGCCAAGCTGGAAGTGCGCGACGAAGTGCGCAACGGCCTGTATTACGTGCGCGAAAGCCTGTTCGAGGCGGTGCCCAGGGCCTACCAGTATTTTGAGCGCGCGATCCGCAAGCATTACGGGGCGAACGCCGACGGCGTCGGTGTGATCGAGGTGCCGAGCTTCATCCGCTTCGGTTCGTGGATCGGCGGCGACCGCGACGGCAACCCTTTCGTCACGGCGGATGTCACCGAGTGGACCGTGCATACGCAGATGCAGGCGGCGCTCGACGAGTACTGTTCGCGCGTGCTGGACCTGCGCCGCACGCTCACCCACAGCAGCGGCTGGTGCACGCCCTCCGCGGCCTTTCTTGAGCGCCTGGGCCAATACGAGGACGAATTTGGCGAGCAGGTGTTCCGCGGCACCGCGGTTCAGATATACAGCCGCGAGCCGTACCGCCGCATGGCGGCGATGATGCTGGCGCGACTGGAGGCGAACCTGTCCTATGTCCACCAGTGCCTGGCCGACGTGCCGAGCTTCGTCCCCTACCTGGCCTACGAGAACGCCGCCGCCTTCCTCGATGACCTGTATCTGCTGCGCGATTCGCTGATCAGCCATGGCGACCGCATCGTCGCCCGACAGGACCTGCAGGCCCTGATCCGCCTGGTCGAGAGCTTCGGCTTCCATCTGCTGCAACTCGACATTCGCCAGGAATCGACGGTGCACACGCGTACGGTGACGGCGCTGCTGCAGCAACTCGATCCCGACTTCGACTACCCGGCCGCCAGCGAGCCCGACCGGCTGCAGCGGCTGGCCGCCTGGATCGGTCGCATCGACCCCATCGGCGTCGACGATACCCGGCTCGACGACGAGGCGCGCGAGGCGCTCGCGGTGTTCCGCCGCATGGCCAAGCTGCAGGCCGAGGTCGGCGACGAGGTCTTCGGCGCCTATGTAATCTCGATGACGCACAGCGCCTCCCATGTGATGGAAGTCATGCTGCTGGCGCGCCTGGTCGGCCTGTGTGGCCATAACGGACGCGACTGGTTCTGCCGCATCCAGGTGGCGCCGCTGTTCGAGACGGTGGAGGACCTGCAGCGCAGCCAGGCGATCCTCGACCAGCTGCTGTCGAACAAGGTGTATCGCGCGCTGGTGGCAGCCGACGGCAATCGCCAGGAGGTCATGCTCGGTTACTCCGATTCGTGCAAGGACGGCGGCATCCTGGCGTCGAACTGGAACCTCTATCAGGCGCAGCTTTCGATCATCGCGCTGACGCAGAAATATGACGTTGCCTGCCGCCTGTTTCACGGCCGCGGCGGCACTGTCGGGCGCGGCGGCGGTCCCACCCACGATGCGATCCTGTCGCAGCCGCCCGGCACCGTGAACGGCGAAATCAAATTCACCGAGCAGGGTGAGATGCTGTACTACAAGTACAGCAACCCGGAAACCGCCAACTACGAAATCGGCATGGGTGCCACCGGCCTGTTGAAGGCCAGCGCCACCGCGCTGGCGAACTGCGGGGTCAACTACCCGCAGAGCTATCTCGACTGGATGCGCGACATTGCCGCTGCCGGCGAAGCGGCCTATCGCGGACTGATCGGCGCGCCGGGCTTCGTCGATTATTTCTACGAGAGCACGCCGGTCACCGAGATCGGCCTGCTCAACATTGGCAGCCGGCCGTCGCACCGCAAGAAAGCCGACCGTTCGCTGGGCTCGATCCGCGCGATTCCCTGGGTGTTCGGCTGGGCGCAGTCGCGCCACACGCTGCCGGCCTGGTATGGCATCGGCAGCGCGCTGAAGAACTTCATCGACACCCAGCCGGACGGCTTGGCGCACCTGCGGGCGATGTGTCGCGACTGGCCGTTCTTCCGCGGCCTGTTGTCCAACGTGCAGATGGCGCTGACCAAGGCCGACATGGAAATCGCTGAGGAATACGCGCGGCTGTGCGACCACCCAAACGCACAGGCGATTTATCGCGCGATCGCGGACGAGTTCGCGCTCACCGTGGCCGGCGTCAAACAGGTGGTGCAGATCGAGAACCTGCTGGGTGACAACGAAGCGCTCGCCTTGTCGATTTCGCGTCGGCGTCCCTACATCGATCCGATCAACCACATCCAGGTGCTGATGCTGAAACGCTACCGCACCGACAGCGTGTGGGAATCCGAGCAGGACACCTGGCTGACGCCGCTGAAGCGTTCGATCAACGCCATCGCCGCCGGGATGCGCAACACGGGCTAAACAGGCAATGAACATGGAAAACGTCATGACCGCGACTTCTTCTGCATCGCCGAAGCGACGCGTATTGATTGTTTCCATCGGCGTCAGTGCCGTGCTGGCCGTCCTGGTATGCGGCCTGGCGCTGTATGCCTTCATGCTCAATGTCGACCTCGGCGACATGAAGCGGCGGCTGTCCAGGGAGATCGACGTTCGCCTGCAGGCCGAGCGCTATCTGATCGAGACGCGCAACCAGCTGACCGAGAGCCTGCGTGAAATCGAACAGCTGAAGGCACAGCTGGCGTACAAGGAAACGGATTTCGAGGCGATGGTGACGGCCAAACCTGCGCTGCCGGTGGTGGTGGAGTTTCGTTCGTCGATGCTGGGCATGGGCATGGTTGCGGTCATCGAAAACACCAGCGACCGCTACCTCACCGTGGTGCTTGCCGTGCGCAATCCCACGTTGTCGACCGTCAAGCGCTTCACGCTGCAACTCGATCCGCGGTCCAGAATCGACTTCGGACACATCGAAGGCTGGCAGTTTTCTTCCGGCGATGAGGTCGGGCTGTACAACGACGAGTTCGGTACGCTCAGGCTGACGGTGCCGTAAGGGGTTTTGCCTGCGGTCCGGGCTTGCGCAGGCCGAGCAGGGCGGGCATCAGCAGCAGTTCGAATAGCTGACCGGCGAACAGGCCGACCGCGCACAGCATGCCGAAATGCGCCGTGGGGCGGAAGTCGGACAGCCCCAGCAGGCTGAACTGCGCAATCAGCACCACCGAAATGGCGATCACCGCGCGGCCCGAGGCCTCGACGCTGCGGATGATCGCGAACACCGGACTGACGCCGCGCTGGATGCGGTGCAGATAGCCGTGATAAAGGTGGATGGTGTCGTCCACCGTGATGCCGAGTATCACGCCCGCGATCAATACCGTCGCCACATCGAGCGCGATGCCGGTGGTCCCCATCATCACGAAAATGAAGAATAGCGGCGCCAGGTTGGGCACCAGGCAGATCAGCGCGCCGCGAAACGAGCGGAACAGCAGCGCCATCAACAGCAGGATCTGCAGGAAAGCCGAGCTGAAGCTCTTGATCTGGCCTTCGACGATGCGGTCCTCCTGGTCGGAAAACAGCCGACCCCAGCCGGCCATCTCGACATGCATGCCCTCGATCGGGTGGGCTTGCAGGCGTGCCTCGATCCGCGCAATCACCTTGCCGATTTCGTTGGCGCCATGGACGTTGAGGTTGAGCGCGATGCGGCCCCGCTGGAATTCGCGGTTGACCAGTTCGTACAGATCCGAGCCGTCGTAGATCAGCAGCAACTGCTCGACCAGCTTGCGGCTGCTTGGCAGGGCGTCGTCGCCAAGGTCTTCCCCGCTGAAGGCGCGGTTCATTTCCTCGATTACCTCGACCAGCGAGAAGCTGCGGTCGACTTCCGGCTGCTGCTCGAGCCAGGTCTGCAGGGCCTTGATCTGCGCCAGCGTGGCGGGGTCCTTCAGGCCGTCTCGGTCGGGCGCCGTGAGCACGACTTCCATCGTCGTCACGCCGGACAGGTGGGATTCAATCCGGTCGGTGCTGCGGCTGATGCTGTGCTCCGGCGCAAAAAATTTGATCAGATTGGACTCCACCTTCACCTGCAGGGCGAGTGGAATGGCGGCCAGCACCAGCAGCACCGCACCGATCAGCACGGCACGCGAGTTGCGCAGGCTGAACACCGCCACGGCAGCGGCGATGCGGCGCGCGTGCGCCATGCCGGAACGGCGGCGCGGCCAGCGCGGCGTGTCCCATTTCAGCAGGATCGGCGGCACCAGGATGAACACAACCAGAAACACCATCAGCGTGCCGATCGCGCCGGACAGGCCGAAGGTCTGCACCGGTGGAATGTCGACCCACAGCAGGCTCAGCAGGCCGGCGCCGGTCGTCAGCACATTGAACAACCCGGGCTTGAAGGTTTCCGACAAGGCACGCTTGATGCGTTGTGGACGCGACAACAGCGCAATGCGGCCGCGCTGGATTGCGGCATACAAATGCAGCAGCGTTGCCGTGGTGTAGGCCGCCATCAGGGTGGGGATCATCGCGGTGATCGGCGTGTACGGCTGGCCCGACGCGACGATGCCGGCCACGCTGACCATCACCACCGTGCCCATCGCGAGGCCGCCGATGATCATCGGCCGCACCCGCCCGACCACCCACCTCAGCAAGACCAGGCCGATGATCACGGTGAGCGGAATGAAAATCGCGCTGTCGCGCCACAGCGAGCGCAATTCCTCGACCGTCTGCGCCACGGTGCCGGCGGTTGCGGTCTGGAGCCTGTCGAGTTTCTCGGCACGGATGGCGGCGTCAAGCGCGATCGCGATGTCGCGGCGGGCGAGGCTTTCCTTCAGCACCTTCGGCCGCACCACCAGTGCGACGGCCTTGCCGTCGGTCGATACCAGCGTGTTGGGCGCGAACTCATCGCCGAGCACGCGCGCCTTCCATTCGGCGGGCGTGCGGGACGTGAGGTCATCCGGGTCGACCAGCAGGGCCACCTCGAAGCCGTCGTCGGTCGCATCGATGTGTTCGGTCGTGGTGAGCGTGAGCACGCGGTCGACCGAGGGATGTGCGTCCAGTGTCTTCGCCACGCGATCGAGCGCACCGAGAAAAGCCGGGTTGAACAGGTCGTCGCCCTCGAACAGGGCGATCAAGGCCTCGTCGCTGGGAAATTCGCGGAACAGCGATTCGCGCAGCTGGATGATCGGCGCGTCGGCAGGCGAGTAGATGTCGCCCGCGTTGTTGAAATGGATGTTGAGCAGAAAGGGCAGCGATGCCGCCTGCAGACCGAGCAGGATGGCGAGCGCCAGCCACGGCGGCAGCATGCGGCTGCCATTCACCCAGGCTTTCAGCATGCGCATGCGCCCGGCTCGTTCAGAACTTGGTGCGCAGTCCCAGCGTGATCAGCGAATGGTCCTGATGGAAACCGCCCAGCGTGCGTTTCTCGCCGTCGAAATAATGCCCGGCAATATAGAGCTCGTGCGGCTCCCAGCCGACGTAGCTGAGTTTCGGGCCGAGGTAAACGTCGCGCACGTTGAAGCCGGTGGCAAAACGCATGGCCGCTTTCCAGCGCCCCTGGCCGAAGGTGGTTTCGATTTCACCGTTGGCGCCGTAATACTCCTTCAGCTCGAGGATGCTGCGGTCGGTCTGTAGCGCATGCGCAACCAGCTGCAGGTTGACGCGGGTGTCGCCGCCGCCGGGAAAGAATTCCAGCGCGCCGATCCAGTCGAGCGACTGGGTCTTGTCCATTGCCGTGGTGGTGGCAAGGGTCACCGGCACGTCGTCGGTGTAGCCGACTTCCATGCGCCAGGTCAGACCGCCGCTGACCAGTTCCATGTCGGCGCCGACGAAAGTGTTGTACGGGTGCACGGCGGTCAGCGAGAGTGTCGGCAGGTCGACCTGGTAATACGGCAGCGACTGCCGGGTGCGCGCCAGCGTCAGGCCGAAATCGAAGGGTGCGCCGGTCTTGGTCAGCCGGATGGCGCCGCCGCCGCTGCCGTGCTCGTCTTCGTCGATGCGTGCGCCGCTGACCCAGCCGGTGAGCGCCGGGTCGATGCCGATGATCTGGCCGGTGCTGCGATTGACCGGACTCCACACGCTGGCCACGTCCGGCAATTGCGCGCCGCGGAACAGCGGCAGCCACACCGCGTCCAGCTTATAGTCGCCCATCGTCTGTTCCCAGCGCGCGGCCAGTTGCGCGCGGCGGCGGTCGGCCAGGTCGTCGAGACTGAAGCGGGTGAGGTCGACGCGGCTGACGCGGTCGGCCAGCGGGACTTCGTCGACGCGCCCCCAGATGATGGTCTGCGCGCCGAGCGTCAGGCGGGTGTTGCCCTCGCGATAGCGCACATAGGTGTCGCCATAGTCGGCCAGCATTTCGTCGTGATCCAGGCTGCCGCCTGCCTGCGCCATGCCGTCGAGCCGCGCACCGGCGCGGAATTCCCAGTTGCGGCTGGGCTGCCACAGCACATAGGCGCTGGCGCGCAGCGTGGAGTAGCTGTCGGCCTCGGGGGCGTCGGGCAATGCGCCCGCTTCCAGCAGCAGATCGTCGACGCCGAACTTGAGCGTGGGCTGGAAGCCGCGTGTCACGGGTTTTCGGCTGCGGGTGACGGCCGGCGGCAGGTCGTCAGCCGTGCTTGCTTGCTGCGGAGCGGTGGGCGCGGCCTCCGGCGGCGCAACACGCGGCGTGCGCGTCGTGGTGCGCGGCGGCGGCAGGTCATCCGGCGTCGCCTGGGCGCCCTCGCGCGGCGGCGGCAGCTGGGCCAGCGCAAGACCGGGCAGGGCGAGTGAGAGGCTCAGGGTCAGCAACAGCTTTTTCATGGGCGATACTCCGATTCCAGGCTTTCGTCGGCCAGGGCTTGTGAGGTGAACAGTTTGGCGGGCAGGCGCTGGTCGTACAGCGCGACGTCGACGACCATGCGGGTTTCATGGCCGCTGGAAAGATCGATGATGCGGCTGTCGGTCAGCGTCCAGTAGCCCTGGTTGCGTTTCTTGCCGCGCAGCAGCCAGCGTTTGCCGGGCGTGTCGGCATTCTTCTCGAAATAATCCACGCGTTGTGGAATCGCGGTGGCCGGGTCGATCCAGCTGATGCGTTTGCTGTAGGCCGAATTCTTGGGGTCGACCGGCACGCTTTCGATCACGTCGCACAGGATGCCGTTTTCGGCCTGTTTGCCGAGCAGGCGATGGTGGTCTTTCGACGGCTTGCGCTCCTGCAGGTCCTCGAAATACAGGTCGGAGCCGACAAAGCGGCCGCCCTTGCGGTCGCTGGAAATGCGCCGCACGCGGTCGAGCGCGGGCAGATACAGCCACTGGTCGGCGTCGCCGTCGGCCTTGTCGATGCTCAACAGTCCGGTGCCGGCGATGTCTTCCGGATAGACGAAGCGGATCAGGTTGGCGGTTTCGCCGCCGGACAGGTCGAGGCGGTAGGTGACGATCTCGCGGATGCGCGGGGCGCGGCCTTTCTCGGTGAGCACCATGCGCCCCAGCGTGGTGAGGTCGCGCCCGTTGGGGCGATCGTAGACTTTCTGCGCCAGTTCCGCCGCGCTGTCGGCGTGGGCGGGGCTGACGGCGAGCAGCAGCGCAAACAGCAGAAAACGGACGAAATTCGACACGGGGCAGGGGGGCATGTGGGTTCCGGACGGTGGGGCGCACACTGACTAACGGTTTGTCAGGCTTCAACTTTACCGCAAAACCGGCGCCCTGCCTGTGCGCGCACTGGATTCCGGGGCTTGAATATGATAAAAAGACAATGTTATCTATTAACGGGTGGCAATCATGGCATCGATCTCCCTCGATTTGCTGCAGAAATACAGCGTGCCCGGTCCGCGCTACACCTCCTACCCGACCGCGCCGTACTTTCATACCGGCTTCGGCGAGGCCGAGTGGCGCCGTGAACTGGCCGCCCCTGCCGCGGACCGAGGGCTGTCGCTGTATGCCCATATCCCGTTCTGCGATTCGCTCTGCTACTACTGCGGCTGCAACATGGTGGCCACCCGCGACTACGGCAAGACGGTCCCCTATC
Organism: uncultured Thiobacillus sp.; assembly: GCA_964623745.1. Classification (GTDB taxonomy): domain Bacteria; phylum Pseudomonadota; class Gammaproteobacteria; order Burkholderiales; family Thiobacillaceae; genus Thiobacillus. Next base: position 25,213 of record CAZUVC010000008.1, read on the forward strand.
TCGCAGCGCTCGACCGCGAAATGGCGACCGCGGCGGCAGAGATCGATCCGGCGCGGGTGGCGCGTCAACTGCACTGGGGCGGCGGCACGCCCACCTATCTCAACCCCGACGACATCCGTCGCCTGATGGCGATGATGCGCACGCATTTCACGCTGGCGGACGATGCCGAGATCAGCTGCGAAGTGGATCCGCGCGAACTGACGTTCGAGCATTTGGCGGCGCTGCGCGAAACCGGCTTCAACCGCGTGTCCTTCGGCGTGCAGGACATGGACCCGGACGTGCAGCAGGCGGTCAACCGCATCCAGTCGGAATTCCTGATCCGGCAGGTGCTCGACTGGTCGCGCGAGCTCGGTTTTTCCAGCATCAACCTGGACCTGATCGTCGGCTTGCCGAAGCAGACCGTCGACAGCTTCCGCCGCACCCTCGATCGGGTGTCGGTCTGGGCGCCCGATCGGCTGGCGGTGTTCGCCTACGCCCACGTACCGTGGATGAAGAAGCACCAGTCCCTGATCAACGAAGCCGAGCTGCCGGACCCGGCGACGCGGCTGGCCCTGCAGCAGGCGGTCAACGACATGCTGGGCGCGGCGGGCTACGTCAACATCGGTCTCGACCACTTCGCCCGCCCCGAGGACGAACTGGTGCGCGCGCAGCAGAACAAGACGCTGTGGCGCAATTTCCAGGGCTACACCACACACAAGGACTGCGACATCCTTGCCTTCGGTGCCTCCAGCATCAGCCAGACCGCCGACGTCTACATGCAGAACGACAAGAAGCTCAAGTCGTATCAGGAACGTGTCGGCGCCACCGGCTTTGCCGTCGAGCGCGGGTTGCGGCTGACGCAGGACGACCGCATTCGCCGCGACGCGATCACCCGCGTGATGTGCGACCTCGAACTCGACTTTGCGGCATTCGGCCGCGAATGGGACATCGCGTTTGCCGATTACTTCGCCGGCGCGCTGGCCGATCTGCGACCGCTCGCCGCCGACGGCCTGGTCGAGATCGCGCCGGACCGGGTCCGGGTCACCCCCAGCGGCCGCCTGTTCCTGCGCAACATCGGCATGTGCTTCGACCGCTACCTGAAGGAAGCGGCCAGCGAACAGCCGCGCTACTCGCGTACCGCCTGAACCCACCCCGGGCGGTGTTCCAGCGCCCGGATTGCGCGATTCGATTGACAAACCCGCCGCGACTTCGCACAGTCGGTTCCACAATAAGCGGAGTTTTGCAAACGATGGGTTTCGACGGGATCAGGCACGGCGGTCGCTTGCATGGCGCAGAACGCACGCGCTAACGCCGGCATGACTATGCAGGGGGCAATGCGGCAGCGCCTGCTGCTGCCGCTGGCCACCGGGCTGGGCTATTACCTTGGCGCCATACTCGGCGTGGCCGCCTCGTCCATGTCCGAGGGCATCTCCATCTTCTGGCTGCCCAACGGCATCCTGCTCGCCGCGCTGCTGCTGGTGCCCAGGCGCGACTGGCCGCTGCATCTGGTGGCCGCGGTGCTGGCAGAACTCGCGGCCGACCTGCCCACGTTCACCGTGTTGCAAGCGCTCGGTTTTGCCGCCGTCAACCTGTTCGAATGCCTGCTGGCGGCGTGGCTGCTGCAGCGTGTCGCACGCCCGTTTGCGCTCGACCGGCTGCGCCATGTCGGGCTGTTCGGGCTGTATGCACTGGTGGTGGCCTGCGGGCTGGCTGCCCTGCTGGGGGCAGCCATCTATGCGCTGAGCGGCTCGACCTCCACGACGCTCTGGGATTTCTGGCTGATCTGGTGGCTGGGCGACGGTCTCGGCGTGCTGCTGGTGACGCCGCTGCTGCTGGGCTGGTTGCAGGGCACGCACCCGCCGCTCGAGCGCCGCCTGGAAGCGGCGGTGCTGCTTGCGCTGACCCTGCTGCTGACGCTGTGGGTTTTTTCGCAGGCGGCCGGCAGTGCCGACACTTTTTACAAGCGGGCCTTCCTGCTGACGCCGCTGCCCGTGTGGGCGGCCGTCCGCTTCGGCGTGCGCGGTGCGGCCAGCATCATGCTGGTGATCGCCGCGATTGCCATTGTTGCCACGTTACACGGCCTCGGCCCGCTGGTGGCCGCGACACCGAAGAGCACGGCGCTGCTGCTGCAGCTCTATCTGGCCGTGCAGGCCTTCACATCCCTCGCATTGGCCGCGCTGCTGCAGGAATTGCAGGATCGTGATGACCGTCTGCGCATCCGCGAACAGGCCATTGAGGCGATCAACGACGGCGTGGTGATCCTCGATGCCCGTGCGTCGGACATGCCTGTCGTCTACGCCAACCCGGCGTTCAATGAGATACCCGGCCCGTTGGCCGACGCCGTGCTCGCTCGCAGCCGGCGCGTCCTGCAGAACGAAGACGATGATATGGCAGGAACCGGCAGCGTCGGTCCTGCGTTGCGGGTGGGAAGCTCAGTGCGCACGCTGCTGCATGACAGCGGGCAGGGCGGCACAGAATTCTGGAGCGAGCTGCGCATCGACCCGGTGCGCAATGCGCGCGGTGAAGTCACCCACTATGTCGCGATCCAGCGCGACATGAGCGAGGTCAAGCACAATGAAGCGAAGCTGCGGGCCGCGCACGACGCGCTCGACCGCCTCAATCGCGAACTCGAGGGGCGGGTCGAGGCGCGCACCCATGAATTGCAGCTTGCCAACCAGCATCTCGAGGAACTGGCGTCGATTGATCCGCTGACCGGCGCCAGCAACCGCCGTCAGTTCCTCGCGCAGGCGCAGATCGAGATCACCCGCGCCCGGCGGTTGGGCCTGGCGCTGTCGGTGATCATGATCGACATCGATTTTTTCAAGACCATCAACGACCGCTACGGCCATCAGGCCGGCGACAAGGTGCTGGTTGCACTGTCCGCAACCATCCATGCCACGCTGCGCGGTGGCGATATTTTCGCCCGGCTGGGCGGCGAGGAGTTCATTGTGATGCTGCCGGGACAGGACCTGACCGACGCCGTGCAGATGGCCGAACGCCTGCGTCTGCTGATTGCGCAAGCCGAGGTGCCGGGGTGCCCCGCCCACATCACCGTCAGCGCGGGGGTGGCAGGCCTGGTGAAAGACATCGACGAGGGGATCGACGGCTTGCTGCGGCGTGCCGACCGTGCGCTGTATCAGGCCAAGGACCAGGGCCGCAACCGGGTCTGTGTCGCGCCCGCGTCGCCGGATACGGCGGCCGGCGCATGAGGCGCACTAACAGCAGTCGCCTTCGCCCTCGCGCTTGGGGCAGCCCGCCGGCCGCTTGGGCGGGGGCAGTGGACAACGGTTGATTTCATTGGCGCTGCGCTGGAAATAGCAGGTCAGCATGCTGGACGAGATGCACAACAACCAGAACACGAAAAAGCCGATGGTGTAGGCGGCGATGCGATGCTCGATCAGCGGCTCGCCACGGTAGACGATCTCCAGCGGGTCGAACAGGGTGGTGAACAGAATGTCGGCCACTCCGGCAACCAGGAAGGACGGCCACAGAATATGGATCAGGCGCTGCATCATGGCGTATTCCTCGACGGGGTGATCAGTCTTCTTCCGGACTATTCATCTTGCGCTTGAACCACGCCGACAGGAAGAACCCCATGCCGATGATGAACAGGATGGTGAACAGGCTCAACAGGCCGATCGGTCTGGTGAACAGCAGATCGAGTACGACGTCCATTTCAGTCTCCTTCTGAAAGCACGGTGGATGCAGCGCCCGTCGTCAACGCGACGGTTTCGCCAAGCGGGGTGTGCAGCACGCCGGCCAGGCGCCAGGTCGCGGCAGCGTCTGACAGCAGCGCATGCCATTTGCCGTCGGCGAGCGTGGGAAAACGTGCCTGGTAGCGTCCGCCGTCAGTGTGTTCGAGCGTCAGGGTCTGGTCCTGGCCCTGGCGGGTCGGGTGGGCCAGCACCAGTGCTAGCTGCGCCGGATAGGCTGGCAGTCGTCCGTCCAGCGTCAGCGTCAGCATGCCGTCGTCGACCCGCAGCGCGGCATGCAGCGCCAGGTCGCGTGCGACGTCGTCGCGCGCCAGCGTCTGGTTGATCGCCAGTCCCGCCTTGTAGTAATCCCCCACCACCAGGCCGTCTGCGCTCTTGACGGCAATCCACACCGTGGTCAGGCCGGCGATGACCGCGGTGGCCGGCAGGCTGATCAGAAACCACGGCCACGGTTCGCGATACCAGGGCTTGCTTGCAGCGGGAGTGAGAGGGCTCATGACCTTGCCTCGTGACTAGCGGTTGAAGAATTTGGTGGCGACTTCGTCGCGGATGCGCGCGTCGTCGGTGGCCTGGATCGTGAACCTCACCTCGATCGAACGGCTTTTCAGCTCGACCGGATCGGCAATCAGGCTCACCGGAATGTCGACGGTCTGCAGCGGCGCGGCGGCGATCTCGCGCGCGGCGGTCAGCACCTGCAGGCCTTCGATGCCGTGAGCGGTAATCGTATAGCGGTGGGGCTCGCTGTCCTTGTTGATGAGCTGCAGGCGGTAGACGTTCTCGATCATGCCTTCGTCGGTTTCCTTTGACAGCGCCACGCGGTCGCGCACCACGTCGACACGCAGCGGCACGCGGGTGGCCAGGCTCCAGACGAAGGCGCCGCCGATCAGTGCCAGCAGCACGGTGTAGATGATCGTGCGCGGGCGCAGCACGTGCTTGAGAATGCTGCTGTCGGGGTATTTGCCCTTCACCACGTTTTCCGTGGTGTAGCGGATCAGTCCGCGCGGGTAGCCCATCTTGTCCATGATCTGGTCGCAGCCGTCGATGCAGGCGGCGCAGCCGATGCACTCGTATTGCAGGCCATTGCGGATGTCGATGCCGGTGGGGCAGACCTGCACGCAGACATTGCAGTCGACGCAGGTGCCCAACCCCGCCGCCTTGTAATCGGTCTTCTTGCTGCGCGGTCCGCGCGGCTCGCCGATCGAACTGTCGTAGGTGACAGTCAGCGTGTCGGAATCGAACATCACGCTCTGGAAGCGTGCATAGGGGCACATGTAGGTGCACACCTGCTCACGCATGAAGCCGGCATTGCCCCAGGTGGCAAACGCATAGAACAGGATCCAGAAGCTTTCCCACGGGCCGAGGTTGAATTGCACGACCTCGGTGACCAGCGTCTGGATCGGCGTGAAGTAACCGACGAAAGTGAAGCCGGTCCACAACGCGATCACGAACCACACCAGATGCTTGGCGCCGCGCTTGCGGAACTTGGCGGCGTTCCAGGGCGTTTTGTCGAGCTTCTTGCGGGCGACGTGATCGCCTTCCAGCCAGCTTTCCACCCACATGAAGATTTCGGTGTACACCGTCTGCGGGCAGGCGTAGCCGCACCACAGCCGGCCGGCGACCGCGGTGAACAGGAACAGCGCCAGCGCGGACAGGATCAGGATGCCGGTGAGATAGACGAAATCCTGCGGCCAGAACACCAGGCCAAAGATGTAGAACTTGCGCGCGGCCAGATCGAACAGCACTGCCTGACGGTCGTCCCATTTGATCCAGGGCAGGCCGTAGTACAGCAGCTGGGTGAGCAGCACCAGCGCGATGCGCCAGTTGGCAAACACCCCGTGCACCGCGCGCGGCTGGATTTTTTGCCGGATCGCATAGAGTTGCTGTTCGATCGGGGCGTCGGCGGAGTCGGGCTGCGTTTTGTCGGTCACTGAGTGGGTCCGTGTGGGGCTGAGCCGCTTGAGTGCACTGGGTCAATGCACTCAAGCGGCCCGCCGGAAGTGGTCCGGCGGACGCGTACAGGCTTACTTCGTCTGCTGTGACAGGCTGTATACGTAGGCCGTCAGCAGATGCAGCTTGGCCTCCTTGTTGGACGTGCTGCCGAGCGTCTGGGCGATGCCGGGCATCACGCCGTTGCGGCCCTTGGCGATGCTCTCGATGATCGCGCCTTCCGATCCCCCATACAACCACACCTTGTCGGTGAGGTTGGGTGCGCCCATCGCCTGCATGCCGATGCCGTCAGGCATGTGGCAGGCAGCGCAGTTTTCGGCGAACTTTGGCCGGCCGGCATCGGCGAGCGCCGCGTCGTGCGTGCGGCCCGACAGCGACATCACGTAATGCGCCACTTCCTTCGTGCCCTGCGCGCCGAGCGCTTCGCCCATTGCCGGCATGATGCCCGAGCGTCCTTCGGTCAGCGTGGCGCGAATCGTGTCAGGATCACCGCCATAAAGCCAGTCGCCGTCGGTCAGGTTGGGGTAGCCGGTGGCGCCCTCCGCGTTCGAACCGTGGCACTGCGAACAGTAGGTCAGGAACAGGTTCCTGCCGATGGCGCGCGCATCGGGGCTGGCGGCGACGGTGGGTATGTCCTGCTGCATGAAGGCGGCGTATACCGGCTGGAACTTGGCTTCGGCCGCTTGCACCTCGGCCTCGTACTCGCCGAGCTGCGTCCATTTCAGCAGGCCGGGGAAACTGCCCAGCCCGGGCCACAGCGCGAGATACACCAGCGCAAACACCAGGGTGCCGTAGAACAGCCCCAGCCACCAGCGCGGCAGCGGGTTGTTGAGGTCACGCAGGTCGCCGTCCCAGGTGTGTTCCATCAGCTCGGGCTTTTCGCCGGGGGCGAGCTTGCGGGTGGTCTGCGACTTGAGAAAGATCCAGGTGCCTACGATGCTCAGCAGGGTGAGCACGCTGATGAAGATCGACCAGAAACCGTGGGTGAAATCGCTCATTGCTTGTCTCCTTTTTGGGCGGGTGCGTCGTCTTCGTCAAAGGGCAACCTGCCGGCGTCTTCGAAACGCTGCTTGTTGCGCTTGCTGAAGGCCCACCAGACGATGCCGATGAACACCACGATGAAGATGACGGTGACGATGCCGCTGAGGGTGCCGCTGTCCATGGCGCGCCTCAGTTCTTCGGGGCGTGGATGCCCAGCGACTGCAGGTAGGCGACGACCGCATCCATCTCGGTCTTGCCTTCCAGCTCGCCTGGTGCGGCGGCGATTTCCGCCTCGCTGTAGCCGTGGCCCACCAGGTTCAGTCGGCGCATCTTGGTCTGGATCGCCGCATCCTTGAGCGGACGGTCAAGCCAGGGGTAGGCTGGCATGTTGGATTCGGGCACCACGTCGCGCGGATTCATCAGGTGCGCCACGTGCCAGGCGTCGGAATAGCGCCCGCCGACGCGATGCAGGTCGGGCCCGGTGCGCTTGGAGCCCCACAGGAAGGGACGGTCGTAGACGAACTCGCCGGCGACCGAATAGTGGCCGTAGCGCTCGGTTTCGGCGCGGAACGGACGCACCATCTGCGAATGGCAGCCGACGCAGCCTTCGCGGATGTAGATGTCGCGCCCCGACAGCTGCAGCGCCGTGTAGGGTTTGAGGCCCGCCACCGCGGTGGTGGTCGAGGTCTGGAAGAACAGGGGCACGATCTGCACCAGACCGCCGACGCTGACGATCAGGATGGTCAGCACGATCAGCAGGCCGAGGTTCTTTTCGATGGTTGCATGCGAAATCATGGTCGGTCTCCTCAGGCGTGAACGGCTTGCGGGATCGCGGCGTCATTCACCACGCGTCCCTGGCGGGTGGTCTGCCAGACGTTGTACGCCATGATCAGCATGCCACTGAAGAACATTGCGCCGCCCAAGAGGCGAATGCCGTAGAACGGATACATGGTGTTAAGCACCTGGGCGAAGCTGTAGGTCAGCGTGCCGTCGGCGTTGGCCGCGCGCCACATCAGGCCCTGCGCCACCCCGGCGATCCACATCGAGGCGATGTACAGCACCACGCCGATGGTCGAGAGCCAGAAATGCCATTCGATGAGCCGGGTGCTGAACATGGACTCGCGGCCGAACAGGCGCGGGATCAGGTAATACATCGAGCCGATGGTGATCATCGCCACCCAGCCCAGCGCGCCCGAGTGCACGTGGCCGACGGTCCATTCGGTGTAGTGCGACAACGCGTTGACCGTCTTGATCGACATCATCGGCCCCTCGAACGTCGACATGCCGTAGAACGACAGCGCGGTCACCATGAACTTGAGGATGGGGTCGGTGCGCAGCTTATGCCACGCGCCCGACAGCGTCATGATGCCGTTCATCATGCCGCCCCAGGAAGGCGCCAGCAGCATCAGCGAAAACACCATGCCGAGCGATTGCGCCCAGTCGGGCAGCGCGGTGTACTGCAAATGGTGCGGGCCCGCCCACATGTAGATGAAGTTGAGTGACCAGAAGTGGACGATCGACAGCCGGTACGAGTAGATCGGCCGGCCGGCCTGCTTGGGGATGAAGTAATACATCATGCCGAGGAAGGCGGTGGTGAGGAAAAAGCCCACCGCGTTGTGGCCGTACCACCACTGCACCATCGCATCCTGCACGCCGGCGTAGACCGGGTAGGACTTGGTCAGTGTCACCGGCAGCTCGGCGCTGTTGACGATGTGCAGCAGCGCGATCACCAGGATGTAGGCGCCGAAGAACCAGTTGGAGACATAGATGTGCTTCGTCTTGCGCTTGACGATGGTGCCGAAGAACACCAGCGCGTAGGCCACCCACACCACCGTGATCAGGATATCGATCGGCCATTCCAGCTCGGCGTATTCCTTGGAAGAAGTCATGCCCAGCGGCAGCGTGATCGCGGCCAGCACGATCACCAGTGTCCAGCCCCAGAAGGTGAAGGCCGCCAGCTTCTCGGCCCACAGTCGCACCTGGCAGGTGCGCTGTACGATGTAGTAGGAGACCGCGAACATCGCCGAGCCGCCGAAGGCGAAGATCACCGCGTTGGTATGCAGGGGGCGCAGCCGGCCGTAGGACAACCATTCGATGCCGAAGGTCAGGTCCGGCCAGATCAGCTGTGCGGCCAGGATCACCCCCACCAGCATGCCGACGATTCCCCATACCACCGTCATGATGGCGAACTGGCGGACGACCTTGTAGTTGTAGGTTGTCGCTTCCATACACGTCTCCCGTGATTGATGACTGATTTTTGGCGTGCGCCGGCAGCCGGCTTTTTACATATGCGGATAAATATATCTATTTATACTGGAGTGTGTCAAGTTGTCGCACCCTGCCGGGGCGGGCGATGTGTGCACGGTGTTGTTTGCCGGAGAAACGGGCGCCATCCCTGTTTTTATGTCAGATTTGAACTTGGTATAGATCAGTTTCAGCACAATGCATATGCTCCACACGCCCAAACCGCTCGCCACCCGGCTCTGCATCATCCGTCACGGCGAGACTGACTGGAATGCGCAAGGCCGCATCCAGGGTCACACCGATGTGCCGCTGAATGCCACCGGCCGGGCGCAGGCGCTGGCGATGGCCTTCAATGCGGCGCACCATCGCTTCAATGCAATCTACAGCAGCGACCTGCTGCGGGCGAGCGAGACCGCGCAGATGCTGGCGCAGCGCGAAGACCACACGGTCAAGCTGCTGCCGCAACTGCGCGAACGGCATTTCGGCATCTTCCAGGGGATGACCGCCGCGCAGGGTGCCGAACGTCATCCTGATGCCTATGCGCACTACGTCGCGCGCGACCCGGACTACGATTTCGAGACCGGGGAATCGCTGCATGCCTTCGCCGAACGCGTTACTGCTGGCATCGCGTGGCTGGTCCGCCATCACAGCGGACAGACGCTTGCAGTGGTGAGCCACAGCGGCGTGCTCGACGTCGTGTATCGCCGCGCCACCGGCAGGCCCCTCAACGCGCCGCGCGATTTCAAGATTCCCAACTGCGGCCTCAACTGGTTCCACATCGACGGCCAGGGCTGGCATCTCGAATCCTGGGCCGACCGCCACCACCTGAATGAAGTGCTGACGGAGCCGCCTGAATGAGCGCCGCCCCCCACATCGTGCTGCTGCGTCACGGCCACAGCGAATGGAATCTGTCCGACCGCTTTACCGGCTGGACCAATATTCCGCTGACCGAAGTCGGTCTCGCCGAGGCGGCTGCAGCAGGGCGGCGGCTGGCGCAGGCGGGCTATGGCTTCGACGAGGTGCACGGTTCGGTGCTGCAGCGCACGCGTCAGACGGCCGACGCGCTGCTGGCTGCGATGGGCACGCCCGCGGTACCGCTGTACACCGACTGGCGGCTGAACGAACGGCATTACGGCGCGCTGCAGGGCCTGAACAAGCGCGAGATCTTTTCCACCTGGGGTGAAGTCGCCTCGCGCCGCTGGTGGCGCGGCTACGCCGAGCCGCCGCCGCCGCTGGACTGGAACGATCCGCGTCATCCGCGTTTCGACCCCTTGTATGCAGACCAGGCGCCTGCGGAGCTGCCGGCCAGCGAGAGCCTGCGCGACTGCCAGCAGCGCATGCTGCCCTACTGGCATGCAGTGCTGCTGCCGCGGATCGCGGCGGGGCGGCGCATCCTGGTGATCAGCCATGGCAACACCCTGCGTGGGCTGGTGATGCATCTGGATGGCCTGTCGGCCGAGGCGATGGAGCAGGTGGAAATCCCCTCCGGCGTGCCGCTGGTCTACCGCTTCGGCCCCGATCTGTCGGTGCAGGGGCACGTCTGGCTGGACAGCCCGGCCGCCACGCCCGCGGCCTGAATCAGCCCAGGCCCAGATCCTGCGCCAGCCCGGCATGGGTGATGGCGCCGGCATGCACGTGCAGGCCGGCCTTCAGTCCGGCATCCGATTCCAGCGCGGCCAGCCCGCGCTGCGCCAGCGCGAACACATACGGCAGCGTGGCGTGCGTCAGCGCCTGGGTGGCGGTGTGCGCCACCGCGCCGGGCATGTTGGTGACGCAGTAGTGAACGATGCCTTCGGCGACGAAGAAGGGGTCGCTGTGGGTGGTGGGGCGCGAGGTCTCGGCGATGCCGCCCTGGTCGATCGCCACATCGACCAGCACCGATCCTGCCGGCATCCGCTGCAGCGCGGTGCGGCTGATCAGGCGCGGTGCGTGGCGGCCCGGAATCTGCGCCGCGCCGATCACGATGTCGGCCTCGGCAAGCGCGTCGGTGATCGCTTCCGGCGACGAAAAGCGGGTTTCCACCCGCGCGCCGAGTTGCGCTTCGGCGCGTGCGAGCGCATCCCGCATGCGGTCGATCAGCGTCACCCGCGCCCCGAGCCCGACCGCCATGCGTGCCGCGCCCATGCCCACCACGCCGGCGCCGAGAACCAGCACATGCGCCGGCGGTACGCCGGGCATGCCGCTGATCAGCTTGCCGTTGCCGCCGTGTGATTTGTGCAGGCCGAGTGCGCCCATCTGCGGCGCCAGCCGTCCCGCAATGTCCGACATCGGCTGCAACAGCGGCAGGCCGCCGCCGGGGCCGCTCACGGTTTCGTAGGCAATCGCGGTCACGCCGTGCGCCATCAGCGCACGCGCGAGCTCGGGTGCGGCCGCCAGGTGCAGGTAACAGAACAGCAGCTGGCCGTTGCACAGCCAGGCCACTTCATCCGGCTGCGGCTCCTTCACCTTGACCACCAGGTCGGCGGCCCAGACCTGGTCCGGCGTCATCGCCACCGTCGCGCCGGCAACGCGGTAGGCTGCATCGGAAAACCCCGCTTCCGCACCGGCGCCGGTTTCGACGCTGACCCGGTGACCGGCGTCGGTCAATACGCGTGCGCCTTCCGGAGTGAGTGCCACCCGGTATTCGTGGTTCTTGATTTCCCTGGGGATGCCGATGTGCATGACGATGCGTCCCTTTCGGTTTGCGTCAAACGGGCCGACTGGTGCGATGGATCATTTGAGGCGGCTGCGAGTTCACCGGCTCATCCGGGCGCATTCCCCGCCTCGACGAAGTGTTTCGTTGTGGGCGCCTCGCTTGTAGTCGGCGTGCTGTTCACGGGAGCGGACGACGAGGTCGAGGAGTTCGGTAGGGGCGGCATGTTTTATCGCTTTCGGTCAGGCGTCGACGTTGACGCGTGGGTCACCCGGGCAATGTCGTCGATCAAATCGGATACGACGGCGCACAACTCGGCGATGTCAGATGCTTCCACTTCCAGGAAGCCTTCGTATTCGGCGAGGTTGCGCTTGCGGTGCGCAGCGTCGAGGACGCGCCAGCGCGCGGCCGGCCAGGCCAGCGTGTGCTCAAGGCACTGGAAAACGGTGTAGCGGTTTTCACTGCGGTAGCCGTGCCAGCGCAGTGCGGCCAGGGCCGCGGCGTGCGCGGCGTTGTAGGCGCTGGTAAAGCGGCCTTCGGCCGACAGCTTGTCGAGTTGAGCATCGGCGAGGCGTGTGCGCGCCATGGCCAGCATGCGCCGGACCTCCGCTTCGTTGCGCGGCTCGGGTTTGATTTGTCCGATGCGTACCAGGTTATCCAGCGCGGCCAGGCTCAAGGACATTCCCTATCAATGGCAGGATGGGTTGCGCGAGCACGCGGTTGACGAAAGAATCCGGCTCCGCGCGCCGGCGCTCGAATTCGGTGGGAGTGTAGCAGGTGGGATTGATCTTGCGGCTGAGCCCGGTTTCCAGCGGCACGAGCAATTCGAGCACGTCGGCCAGCCGCAGTTGTTTGCCCACGAGCATGAGATCGACGTCGCTTTGCGCGGTGTCGGTCTGTCTGGCCACGGAACCATAGACGAAGGCGAATTCGATGCGGGATACCAGCGGCTGAAGCGCTTCGCGCAGCATCGGTTCGATGCCCAGGGTCTTGCGAACCAGGACGACGAGTTCGTTGAATACCGGGCTTTGCGGGTTTGCCTGGAAATGGCGCAGGTTGCCGATCCGCTCGCTATGAACCAGTCCTGCCTCGGCGAGCCGGTTCAGTTCCCTCTGCAATGAAGCGCTGCCGAGCCCCGTCAGCCGGCGGAGCTCGCTCAGATAGTAGCTGCGTTCGGGCTGGACAAAGAGCCAGCGCAGGACCTGTGCCTGGCTCTCGGAGAATAGGGCGCGTGCAATCGACATAGCCAGAATTTAGCATGATCGTGCCAATAATTGGCAAATTGAGATTCTCCTGGCAATGTGAGTTGCTAACGCTGTTGCGTCAGGCCAACGCAGTCATCGGAAAAATCTTCTGCGACATGCAGGCGCTGCATACGTGAACGGTGTTCCTAATGGGCGGGCGCAGGGTCGGCGCGGCGCACGAAGCGGTAGTACGCCGGCGGGACGCGCTCGAGCCGGATCTCACGCATGCCCCAGTGGACCGGCACGCGGCCGACGCTGCGATAGGGCCCCAGCATCGACGGCGCGGCCTGCACATCATAGAGTCCGGGCGTGAGCAGCCGCGCCGACACGCTCAGGCCGCCTTCGCGCGCCTGATGGGCAACGCCGGCAAACGGCCGCGCCAGCGGCTCGCCGATGAACAGCCCCTGTCCGGGCATCTGCACGCTTTTCCAGTAGGCCTCGATCAGGGTCTCGCCTTGCAGATAGCGCGCCATGACGATGTCCGGCACCGGAAACTTGCCGGGGAAATTGCACGGCTCGACCACGGTGCCGTAGCTGCCGGTGGCGCCGGCCTGGAGCCAGGCGAGGCTGCTCATCTGGCTACCGCCGAACAGCACGCCGCCGGCCGAAGTGAGGTGGTCGCCGATCGCGCCGGGCAGGAAGGTATTGCGCTCGAGCCCTGGCACCTGCGTGCTGCCGGTGAAATAGAACATCACGTCGGACTTGTTTTCGAGCGCGTTGGCTTCGACGATCTCGATCGGGAGCAGATGCCGCATCTGCGTGCGCAGGGCCGGGTAGCCGGCGGCGCGCACATTGCGCGCCTTGTCGGTGGTGCTGACGAGATAGGCGGTGCCCGCGGGGTTGCTGCCGTCGGCGGCCACGCCGCGGTCGATCAGCTGCTTCGCCTCGGCCACGCTGGCGGCGGCCAGGCTCATCGTCGGGCGGATCTGGTGCGCCGTGTGGGGATGGGTTGCCGAACTGTTGAAATAAGGGCTGACCTGCGTCGGCCGGCACTCGCTGGCGCAGTGGGCCGCGTCGAAGCCGAACGCGAAGGCCGATGTGATCGACATGCAGTCGACCCGATACGGCTGCGCCCAGGTCAGCGCATAGGCCTGGACGGCGGCGGGCGTGGCACGATCAACCTGCCGCTTCAGCGCGGTGAATTCCGCGCGGCCGAGTGTGCTGTGTCCCGGCCGGAAGCGCACGTGGATCAGATTGGCCGCCGGGATGCCGCGCTTTTCGCGGTAATAGCGCGCGATTTCAACGCTGTCTGGATCGTCTTCGTTGACGATGACGCCCAGTTGCTCCGGCGTCAGCGCGGGCTGGGGAAAATGGGTGACGACCGCATGCTCGGGCGGCGCGGCCTGAATGGCCGTGTGCGCCAGCAGGGCGAACGCGACGGCGATCAGCCGCCGTCCGGTCATCAGGCCAGACGCTCCACGCATGCCTTCACCAGTTCGGGGCCGCGATAGATCAGGCCGGTGTAGAGCTGCACCAGCGCGGCACCGGCGGCGATTTTCTCCGCGGCGTCGGCGCCCGAGAGGATGCCGCCGACGCCGATGATCGGCACTTCGTTCTGCAGGTGGCGCGCCAGTTCGCGAATCACCCGGGTCGACGCCGCGCGCACCGGCGCGCCGGACAGGCCGCCGGCCTCGTCGGCGTTCGGCAGGCCGGCGACCGCGTCGCGCGCGAGCGTGGTGTTGGTCGCGATCACCGCATCGATGCGATGCATCATCAACAGCGCGGCGATTGCGGCGATCTGCGCGTCGTCAAGGTCGGGCGCGATTTTCAGCGCAATCGGCACGTATTTTCCATGCTGCTGCGCGAGGTCGGACTGCCGGTGCTTGATCGCCGAGAGCAGCGCATCGAGCGCCTCGTCCTTCTGCAGCTCGCGCAGGTTTGCCGTGTTGGGCGAGGAAATGTTCACCGTCACATAGCGGGCGTGGGCATAGACCTTGTCGAGGCAGGCCAGGTAATCGTCGACCGCGTGTTCGTTCGGCGTGTCCTTGTTCTTGCCGATGTTGATGCCGAGCACGCCAGTGAATCCGCTGGCCGCAACGTTTCTCACCAG
>CAZUVC010000008.1:40012-92180 GCA_964623745.1 uncultured Thiobacillus sp.
CACCAGGTTGTCGACGCCATGGTTGTTGAAGCCCATGCGGTTGATGATCGCCTCGGCAGCCGGCAGACGGAACATCCGTGGCTGCGGGTTGCCGGACTGCGGGCGCGGCGTCACCGTGCCGATCTCGATGAAGCCGAATCCCAGCGCCGCCAGCGCGTTGATATGCGCGCCGTCCTTGTCGAGCCCGGCTGCGAGGCCGACGGCATTGGGGAAGTCGATGCCCATCACCTGCACCGGTTTGCCAGCGGCGCGCGGCAGCAGGCCCAGCAAACCGGTTCGGTGCGCGAGATCGAGGCCGGTGAGGGTGAAGCGGTGCGCGTCCTCCGGGTCGAGCGAAAAGAGGGCGGGGCGGATCAGCGGATAGAGCATGGGTCAGGTGGCGGTAGCGGAAGGGGGAATGCGGCGGGTGGCGGCTTCGACCGAACCCGCTTCGGGGTCGTCGAACACGGCCTGGTCGAAGGCGTTTTCGCTCTTGGCGACGATGCAACTGATGGCCGCGTCGCCGGTGACGTTGGTCACGGTGCGCATCATGTCGAGCAGGCGATCGACGCCGATGATGAGCGCAATGCCCTCGACCGGCAGGCCGACCTGGCCCAGCACCATGGTCAGCGTGACGAGGCCCACCGCCGGAATCGCCGCGGTACCGACCGAGGCGAGCGTAGCGGTGAGCACCACCAGCAGGTAATCGGTGAGCGAAAGATCGACGCCGTAGACGTTGGCGATGAACACCGTGGCCACGCCCTGCATCATCGCGGTGCCGTCCATGTTGATGGTGGCGCCGAGCGGCACGCTGAACGAGGCGACGCTGTTCTTCACGCCCATTTTCTTTTCCACCGTGTGCAGCGTCACCGGAATGGTGGCGCCGGAGCTCGCGGTGGAAAACGCGAACGCCGCCGGGTCGCGCATCTTTTTCAGGAAGGTGAGCGGGTTGAGCCCGGCCAGCGTGCGCAGCAGCAGGGGATAGGTGCCGAACACCTGGATCGCCAGCGCGGCAGTCAGCGTGAGGAAATAGGCCGCCAGCGGCAGCAGCAGGTCGAGCCCCTGGGTGGCGAAGGTGCGGGTGATCAGCGCGAATACACCGTAGGGCGCGAGCCGCATGATCCACTCGACCATGTGCATGATCACCGTGTTGAGATCGCCGAAGAGATTCAGCACGTGCGTGCCGCGCGCGCCCGACATCGTGATCGCAATGCCGAACAGCAGCGCGAACACGATGATCTGCAGCATGTTGCCCTCGGCCATCGCAGCCACCGGATTGGTCGGCACCAGGTCGATCAGCACCTGGGTCAGCGGCGGCGCGTCCTTGCCGGAAAAGCTGGCCTGCGTCTCGCCGGCGTCGAAGCCTTCGCCGGGGCCGACGATGCCCGCCAGCGACAGCGCAATGGTCACCGCGATCGCCGTGGTCGCCAGGTAGAGCACCAGCGCCTTGACGCCGATGCGTCCCAGTGCCGACAGGTCGGACAGCGCGGTGACGCCGGCGACCAGCGACACGAACACCAGCGGCACCACCATCATTTTCAGTGCTGAGACAAACACCGAACCGACTACATGCAGCAGGCCGTCGATCACGAACAACTGGACCCAGCCTGCCGTGTCCATCAGATTCAGCGCCACACCGAGCACGATGCCGGCGACCATCGCAATCACGATCTGGCGGGTGAGATGGTGGGTTCGGCGTGCGGTCATGGGCGGCCCGTGCGGTTGCTTTGCAGGCTGCGAGTTTAACAGGCGGCTGACGCAGCGCGGGCGGTGGTGTTATCCTGAACCTGCACGCACATGCGCGTGTCTGTCCATTCCGTTTACCGACGCTTGAGCCTCCCATGACGACCCCGTATTTCCTGCAGCGACTCGTATTCATTTTCAGCGTATTGATGGCGCCGGCCGTACTGGCCGCCACCGTTCCGCCGCCTCCGCAATTGACCGCCAAATCCTGGGTGCTGATGGATGTCGCCAGCGGCACCGTCCTGGTCGATCATCTGGGCGCGGTGCGCCTGCCCCCCGCCAGCCTCACCAAGCTGATGACCGCACACGTTGCCGCCCTCGAACTCCAGCGCGGCAAGGTCAAGGAGGGCGATCTCGTCACCATCAGCGAAAAAGCCTGGCGCATGGGCGGCTCCAAGATGTTTGTCCACGTCGGCGATCAGGTCGCGGTCAGCGATCTGCTGCGCGGCATCATCGTGCAGTCGGGTAACGATGCCAGCATTGCGCTGGCCGAACATCTCGCCGGCAGTGAGGACACCTTTGCCGCGATGATGAACCAGGAAGCGAAGCGGCTGGGCCTGGCCGACACCCAGTTCGTCAACGCCACCGGCTGGCCGGCCGAAGGCCACTATTCGAGCGCGCTCGACATGGCCAAGCTGGCAAGGGCCATCGTGATCGAAGACCCCGAGCACTACGCGATGTATGCCGAAAAGGAATTCGTCTGGAGCGGCATCAAGCAGCCCAACCGCAACCTGCTGTTGTGGCGGGACCCCAGCGTCGACGGCCTGAAAACCGGCCATACCGAAGAAGCCGGCTACTGCCTGGTCGCCTCGGCCAAGCGTGACGGCATGCGCCTGGTCGCCTCCGTCTTCGGCACCGACAGTGAAGCCGCGCGCGCCACCCAAACCGCGACGCTGCTGGGCTATGGCTTCCGCTTCTTCGAGAACAAGACCTTCCACGAACAGGGCGAAGTGGTGACCCAGGTGCCACTGTGGAAAGGCGCCGCGCGCGTGGTCAAGGCCGGCGTCGCCGCCGACCTCGCCGTCACCGTTGCCCGCGGCACTGCCGACACGTTGAGCACGCGGATGGTGCTGGAGCCGAAGCTGATCGCACCGGTGCAGCAAGGCCAGGTCATCGGCAAGATCGAGGTGCTGCAGGGCGAAAAAGTGCTGAATCAGGCCGACGTGGTCGCGATGGAAACCATCGAGGAAGGCGGTTTCTTCCGCCGCGTGTGGGACAGCATCCGGCTGTTCTTCAAGGGCATCTTCGGCTGATTCGCGACACTAGGGCCGGAAACGCCGCACCGCCTGCCGCAGCGCACGCACGGCGTCGCGCTGTCGGCCATATCGCAACCCGATGTAGTGCTGCGTGATGTGGCCGATTTGCGCGGCGAGGTCGGGGCGCTGCTGCGCGGCGCGCAGCGCGAAATCGGCGGGTCCTTCGTGCGGCGCGCGTGAAATCCCGCGCCGCGCCAGGCGGGCGCAAAACGTCCGATAGGCGGCCTGCACCGGGTCAGTGCCGCGGCGCGGCGCATGCCACAGCATCCACAGTGCGATTCCCAGCAATAGCACGGCAAGGCTCGTCCCCATCGTGATCGCCATCCCCTGCCACGAGGCGAGCGATGCGTGAAAGCGCGACAGGAAGCTGCGCTGCTGTTCCTGCCCGTAACCCAGCACCCATTGATTCCAGTTGTTGTTGAGCATGTCCCAGCTCATGCGTGCGCGCTGAAGCCAGTCAAGGTTCAACTGTGTCATCGCAAACGGCAGCTCGGCCTCGGGCAGGGCGGCGGCAATGCCGGACTCGATTCGGTCGGGCGAGACGGCAGCGGTCGGGTCGATGCGCACCCAGCCCCGTCCCGCCAGCCAGACTTCGGCCCAAGCGTGGGCATCAGACTGGCGCACGATCAGGTAATCGCCAAGCGGATTCATGGCGCCACCCTGGTAGCCCGTCACCACGCGTGCAGGCACGCCGGCGGCGCGCATCAGGAACACGAAGGCGCCGGCGTAATGCTCGCAGAAGCCGCGCCGGGTTCCGAACAAAAAATCGTCCACCGCCTGCTGCCCCAGGAGCGGCGGGCTCAAGGTATAGAAGAACGCCTGGTTGCGGAACATGCCGAGCGCTTCGTCGACGATGGCGCTGGGGTTGGCGTGGGTGCTGCGCCAGCGTGCGGCCAGCGCCTGCGCGCGCGGGTTGGCCTGTGCCGGCAGGTTCAGCGCGCGTTGCTGCTCGCGGGCATCCGGCTCGGCGCCCAGTCGATAGCGGGTATGCGATGCGAGGCTGTAGCGCACCCGCTGGCGCACCGGCGCCTGGGCGAGAATCTGCATGTCCGCACCGGCACGGCTGCCGGGTGGTAGTGCCGTCGGCAGTTCAAGCGCGAACAGCCAGCGCTGGTTATGCGGCTCCAGCGTGAGCGTGTAGCGCAATGGCTCACCCAGCAGCTCGACCTGTGGCGCGGCGCGATCGACCGGCGTGCGCGTCGACCAGCTGCGACCGTCGTAATCCCACAGCACCGGGCCGCGCCAGTAGCGCGCAGTCGGCTGCGGCGGCGGGCCGTCGAAACGGACCCGAAACGCAATCGCGTCGGAGCGGATCAGTTCGCTGATGCTGCCCGGCGACATGCTGTCCGACAGCCCTGTCATGCCGGCATGCGCATCCTTGGGCAGGCCCCACAGCTGAGGTACGCGCGGAAACAGCACGAACAGCACCAGCATCAGCGGCACCGCCTGCACCAGCAGCGTCCCGGCCAGGCGCAGGCGGGGGCGCACGGTGAGTCCGTTCCTGACGTCGTTGTAACCGATCATCGTGGTGGTGGTGACCCATACCACCAGCAGCAGGTAGAGCGCCATTGGGATCGACTGCGAATACAAAAATCCGGCGCTGACCAGGAAGTAGCCAAGAAAAATCAGCACCATGGTGTCGCGCGGCGATTTCATTTCCAAGAGCTTCAACGCAATCATCGCGACCAGCAGCGTGACCCCCGCATCGCGGCCGAGCAGCGTGTGGAAATGGCCGAGGATGGCCGCGGTGATCGCGGCGGTGAGCCCGAACAGCAGCCATTTTTTTGGCAGCTTCGCCTTGCCGTGTTCGACGGCCAGCCGCCACAGTCCCAGCGCCAGACACAAGGGCCCGGTCCACAGCGGCACATGCCCGAGGTGCGGCGCGATGGCCAGCGCGAGCGAAGCCAGCAGCCAGGCGAGATTGCTCATGAGCCGAAGCGCGCCAGCGCTTCCAGGCACTGGCGGCGGTGTTCATCGCCCATGCCGGGGGCAAGCATGCAGCCCGGCAGACGCAGACCGTAGCGCTGCCCGGCGGCGTCGGCATCCAGCACCCAGCGCGTCAGCCGCGACAGCCGGGCTTCGGTGTCCGGGCCAGCCAGCGCATCCCAGTCCACCCACACCTCCTGCTGCGCTTCGCCCGCGAACTGTTTGGTGAGCATGCCCTGCTCGCGTGCGACCGCCTTCCACGCCACCTGCCGTAGCGAGTCGCCGCTGTGCCAGGTGCGCAGGCCGCTGAAATCATCGTGCCCCTCGCCGTGGCTGCGTCCGACTCCGGCCTCGGCGCGCGCCAGCGGCAGCGGCAGTGCCTCAGCCGCCGGACGCGGATACACCAGGCAGCGCATGTTCAGATCGAGATGGGTCCAGGCGCGAAACAGACCGAGCGGAAACGTCGTGAAAAGCGTGAAGCTGGGCGCCTGCAGCAGGCCGCGCTTTTCGGCGGGCCGGGTGAACGTCAGGCAGGCGGCCTGATGCGGCGGCACGTCCGCGAACTCGCCGCTCGCGTCCCCCGCGCGCAGGCCGATGGCGTGGCGCGCAATGCCGCCCGGGTTGTCGAGGCAGACCTCGAAGCGCGCGTCCTGTCCGGCAAACACCGGTGTGCTCTTGCCGGCGCTGACCGTGAGCCGTGCCAGATTGCGCCAGGTGTGGAGGATGGACACCACCGCCAGGCTGCCGAGCAGAAAGGTCAGCACGAAGCCCATGCTGTTGGCGTAGTTGATCGAGCCCAGCAGCATCACCGCCAGCATCAGCGCAAAGATCAGTCCGGACCGGGTAGGCAGCACGTAGATGCGGCGCTGGGTGAGCGTGACCGGTGCGGCGTCCGGCGCGGGCCGCAAGAGCTGCCGCAGAAACGACGTGGCGCGCGACGGCCGGTTTGCCAGCCCGCTTGCCAGACGCTGCGCCAAGCCTGACATCTCCGGGCCCGCCATCTCAGGGAATGGGCACCGCCGCGCGCAGATGGTCGATCAGCGCAGGCCCGGTATCGCCGCTGAATTCGCCGCTGCCGTGCAGGCGATGTCCGGCCACCGCCGGCAGCACCGCCTGCACGTCTTCCGGCAGCACCGCATCGCGCCCTTCGATCAATGCCCACGCCTGCGCCGCATGCAGCAAGGCCAGCGCGGCGCGCGGGGAGAGGCCGCTCAGGTAGCGCGGCGTATGGCGGGTGTAGGCGAGCAGCGCCTGGATGTAGTCCAGCAGCGCATCGGACACGAACACCGCGCTGGTCGCCTGCTGCAGCGCGTCGAGCTGCTGCGGCGAGAGCGCCGGTTGCAGGCCCGCGAGCAGCTCGCGCCGGTCCTTGCCCTGCAGCAGCGCGCGTTCTGCCTGGGTGTCCGGGTAGCCCAGCTCGATGCGCATCAGAAACCGGTCGAGCTGCGATTCGGGCAGCGGAAACGTGCCGACCTGGTGCGCCGGATTCTGCGTCGCGATGACGAAGAAAGGTTCGGGCAGCGCGCGGGTTTCGCCTTCCACCGTCACCTGGTGTTCCTCCATCGCCTCGAGCAGCGCGCTTTGCGCTTTGGGCGTGGCGCGGTTGATCTCGTCGGCGAGGATCATGCGCGTGAATACCGGACCGGGATGGAACTTGAAGCTCGCGCTGTCGCGGTCGTATACCGACACGCCGAGAATGTCCGCCGGCAGCAAATCGCTGGTGAACTGGATGCGCTGGAAGTCCAGCCCCAGCGTCTTCGCCAGCACATGCGCCAGCGTCGTCTTGCCCACGCCCGGCAAGTCCTCGATCAACAGATGCCCGCGCGCCAGCAGGCAGGCCAGCGCCAGGCGGATCTGCCGGTCCTTGCCGAGGATGACCTGGGAGACCTGGTCGATGGCGGGCTGGATGCTCGGGTGGGTCATGAGATGTGCCTGAGAATGGAAGGATCAGTATGTTTACGGCACGCGGGGCTGTGGGCATTAGCTGCGTGATGTTATGGGTTTAGAGGTGTGACTGCGTAGACGTTCCCCGCCGGGCATGGGGAGCCTATGGCTTGCGTCTCAAGTGTGGGGCGGGATGAGCCCATGCAGGTTGAAGGGGAAACAGGTGCATAATCCGAAAGCCCTGCGTTTCCTTTTGAATAACGTAATAATGAGGCAGCCGGACAACATCCATATAAGAATCAAGGCAGCGGGCGAGAAAACTGCCTGTCTTTTTATTTAAAAACGTCCGGACCCATGGGTCCCTTGATTAACTGTTAGCCATACTATGAAGCACCACTTCCTGCTCTTGTGTATTGGTCTTGTCATATCTACAAATGCACCAGCTCAAGTATGGGCAACAGCCACATCTATCCATCAGACCAATGGCAGAGTAATAGTCTTTCGGTACATCAAGGATTTCAGGCCGGGTTTCTCGAAATCGATACAACCTGTTCGAGTCATTCTGGCGTGGCGATATCAATCCGACAATGGAATGCCCGCATTGGTAGAACGGCAGCGCATGGATGCAATGGAGGATGCTCTCGAGCCGGTTCTAGAAAAAGATATATTCGCGACCTTGGCACTTGTTTCAACAGGCGAGAATCTGCGCGAGTGGACCTACTACGTGAAGTCAGAAGTTGAGTTCATGACTCGCCTCAACAGTGCGCTCTCAGGCAAACCAGCATTCCCAATTGAGGTTCATGCAGCTCCCGACCCACAGTGGACGACATACGAAACATTTAAGACTGGAGTGAAGGAGTGAGCAGTATGGCTAACACTTCGGTCAAGCGGGACTTGCCGTCAGCGGCGTCGGTTGTGTGTATGGGTCGCGCGCATCTTCTCATTCGTGGGGTCGCGTTGCGGCCAGCCCCTTACCTTCAACGTTAGACCGTATGCTTTCGAGTCTTGTGTTCACCTTGGAGTAGACATGAACCTTCATCGCCTCTTGCTTTCGCTTCTTGTACCCGCGGTGCTGGCGATATCGGCATGTGCCACCGGCTCCACCATCGTTACAGGCAACACGAGAGCTCCGGTGGCGCCGGAGCAGGTGAGGATCTATCTCGAACCGCCAGCCGCGTTTGAGGTTATTGGTCTGGTAAACGCATCAAGCGATGCTGGATGGACGGAACAGGGATCACTGGACTATGCGGTTGAGGAGCTGAAAAAGCAGGCCGCCAAGCTGGGAGCGAATGGAGTGCTCCTAGTGTCTTCTGGCGAGAAGACCAGCACTATTGTTGGCGGGCAAGGCACAGGTTACGTCTATGCCATACCTGTAACCGCTAAGACTGTTCAAGGCAGAGCCATCTTCGTCAAAGCGCAATAGGTATTGGCGTCACAGGGGCGGTCTAGAATTAAAATTTCAAGGTCGGGTTTCTTCAACAGCATATTGGCCGGTTAATCAATTCGAGCCATCTGACTAAAACGACAAGGGCCGCGATTGCGGCCCTTGTCTTTGGTGCTTCGTACCCTTACTTCTTCGCCGTGCGCCGCAGGCGATTCAATAGACGCCGTGCCAGTTCGCCGAACAGCTCGGTCTGCGTCGGGTGCGGGAAGATGGCCTTGGCCACCTGGGTCAGCGTCATTTCGCCCGCCACCATCATCACGCCGATGCCGATCAGGGTGTCGGTGTGGTCGGCCAGATAGTGCACGCCGATGATGCGGCCGCTGGCCTTGTCGGCCACCAGCTTGATCATGCCTTCGGTTTCGCCGGTGATCATCGCCTTGGCGTCGATGCTCATCGGCATCTTGGCTTCCACCGCATCGATGCCTTTGGCTTTCGCCTGAGCAACGGATAGGCCGACGAAGCCGGCCTGCGGGCGCGAGAAGGTGACGCCGCAGTCGCGGTCCTGGTCGTATTCGCTGGCGTGGCCGAGCAGGTTGTTGGCAGCGACGCGGCCTTGCGTGGCGGCGGTGTGGGCGAGCATGTAGCCGCCGATGACGTCGCCGACCGCGTAGATGTGCGGTGCGCTGGTTTGGCAGCGGGCATTGACCTTGATTGCCGCGCCGTCGAGCTCGACGCCGACCTTGTCCAGATTCAGCTTGCTGGTGTCGGGACGCTTGCCGGTCGCCATCAGGATGACGTCGCAGTCGAAGGTGGATTCGACGCCTTCGCTGTTGGCATAACGCAGCTTCATCTTGCCGGGCTTGCCGCTGGCTTCCTTGATGTCGGCGCCGGTGACGACGGTGATTTCCTTCTCCAGCGAGGTGATCAGGGCCTTGCCGATTTCGTCCTCGATTTCGGCGAGGATGCGCGGGTGGCGCTCGAGCATCAGCACCTCGGTGCCGAAGTCGCGGAAGATCTGCGCCATCTCGACGCCGATGACGCCGCCACCGACGATGCCGAGTTTCTTCGGCGGCTTGGCGAGGTTCCAGATGGTGTCGGAGGTGACCACGCCGCCGGTCGTCAGGTTCTCGCGCGCGCCGGGGATCGGCGGCACGAAGGCGGGCGCGCCGGTGGCGATGACCGCGGCGCCGAAGCTGACGGTGTAGGGCTCGCCTTCGACCGGGGTGATCTTCAGCGTGTGGGCGTCGACGAATTCGCCATAGCCTTCGCGCACGTCGATCTTCATGCCCTTGTCGGCCTTCAGCGCCATTTCGCCGCGGCTGCTCTGCACCCAACGGCGATGCTTCTCGACCTGCGCCCAGTTGAGCTTCGGCGTGTTGGTGCCGTCGACGCCCATCTCGGCGTCGTGTGTGCGGTTGCGGATGACGTCCGCGGCGGCGCGCCAGGCCTTGGACGGGATGCAGCCGCGCCACAGGCATTCGCCGCCGGGGAAGGGCTCGTTGTTGACCATCATCACCTTGATGCCGTGGTCGGCGAGGTCGCGCGCGCAGTCCTCGCCGCCGGGGCCGCCACCGATGACGACGACCGGGAAGTCCCAGTTGCCCTCGGGAATCGGTGATACCGGTGCGCTGGTGGTTGCGGCAGTGCCGGAAACGGCTTCGGCTGCAACGGCACCGGCTGCGCCTAGCCAGGCGTCGGGCGCCTCGATGGTCTGCTTCAGCGTGGCCAGATACAGCGCGACGTCTGCGCCGTTCAGCACGCGGTGGTCGCCGGTGATGGTGAACGGCGTGCCCTGCGGTCCGTTGGCGGCAATCGCCAGGATTGCGGCGATGCCGGGGGTGGGGATCGCGGTGAAATGCGATACGCCCAGCATGCCCATGTTGGAGATGGTGAAGGTGGGGTTGGCGTATTCGGTCGGGGCGAGTTTCCTCACGCGTGCGCGCTCGACCAACCCGGTCCAGTCGCTTTGCAGCGCCTCCAGCGGCTTCTTCTCGATGCCGTGCAGGATCGGCACCACGAGGCCGCCGTCGTTCGACATCACGGCGACGCCGAAGTCGTGGTTGTCGCGCTCGACCAGCTTGTCGATCGGCTGGTAGGCCCAGTTCATGCGCGGGAATTTCGCCATCGCGACCGAACAGGCCTTGGCGATCGCCACCGTCACCGAGACCTTCTTCGCCTTGGCGGCAGCGGTGAGCGCGGCGGTGTTGATGTTCATCGTGACGTTGAAAGTCGGCAGCGTCAGCGATGCAGTCATCGCGTGACTGACGGCCTTTTCCATCGAGCTCATCTTGCGGCCCTGACCCGGCACGTCGACCTGTGGCAGTGCGTGGGCGACTTCGGCCATGCTGGGACGTGCGCGCGCCACGTCGGCGGAGACGATGACGCCGGATGGGCCGCTGCCGGCGAGACCGGCGAGGTTCACGCCCAGCTGCCCGGCGACCTTGCGTGCATAGGGGCTGGCCTGGCGGCCCTGCGGGCGCGGCACCGGGGGCATGGCGCCGGTAGCGGACACCTGAGCGGGTGCGGTCTTGGGAATGGGGAGGTGGGCCGGCTTGTCGGCCGCATGCGGTGCCACCTTGTGCAGGTCCTTGACCTTGTGGTCGGCGGAAATCGTCACGCCGGTATCGTTGGCCTTGGCCGCATCGTCGACGATGAAGCCCATCGGGTGGCCGACTTCGACCACGCTGCCGACGTCGGCGATCGGGCCGGAGAGAAAGCCTTCCTGGAACACTTCGACGTCCATGATGGCCTTGTCGGTTTCCACCGTGGCAACGATGTCGCCGCGCTTGATCGCATCGCCCGGCTGTTTTTCCCAGGTGACGACGACGCCTTCGGTCATGGTGTCGGACAGCTGCGGCATCACGATCGGCGTGCCGGCGTGGTGCGGGATCATTTCGGTCTGCGCCTGTTCCTCCACCACTTCGTCGGCGGCAATCGCCACGTCGCCGGCAGTGTCGGTGATGTAGCCGAGCGCCGCGCCCACCGCGATGGTCGCACCGACGTCAGCCAGCGGTCCGGCCAGATAGCCGGCCTTGAACACCTCGACGTCCATGATGGCCTTGTCGGTTTCCACGGTCGCGACGATATCGCCGCGCTCGACCTTGTCGCCCGGCTGCTTCTCCCAGGTGACGACCACGCCCTCGGTCATGGTGTCCGAGAGTTGCGGCATCGTTATTGCGTAGTGTTGGGACATATTGTTCCTACCAGTGAAGGGGGAAGGGAGTCCAAGTGGAGGGGGAAGGGGGAGGGGTGATGCCCACCCGGCGCTCCGCGCCACCCTCCCTGCCGGGAGGGTTCTTACCCCTTCACCCTTTTCCCTTCACGCCTGTTGTTTATTACGCTTTCCCAAACAGCTTCAGTACCGCCTTCACCACATCCTCGTGATCCGGGATCGCCGCTTTTTCAAGCGTGTGGTTGTAGGGCTGCGGCACCAGTGCCGAGTGGACGCGCACCGGCGCGGCATCCAGTTCGAAGAAGCATTCTTCGTTGATGATCGCGATCACCTCGGAGCCGACGCCGACCGGTGCTTCGTCTTCCTCTGCGATGACGGCGCGGTGGGTCTTGCTGACCGAGGCCTTGATGCCGGCACGGTCCAGCGGCGACAGCGAATACAGGTCAACGACCTCGGCCGAAATGCCGTACTGCTTGTCGAGGATTTCGGCCGCTTTCAAACACCAGTGCACCGAGATGTTGTAGCCAAACAGCGTCACGTCGGTGCCGGCGCGCGCGACGTCAGAGCCTTCCAGCGGGTGGAAGTATTCCGCGTCCGGTACTTCGCCCTTCATGTTGTACATCAGTTCGTGTTCGTTGATGAACACCGGGTCGTCGCAGCGGATCGCCGATTTCAGCAGACCGTAGGCCTGCTTGGGGTTGGACGGCGTCACCACGCGCAGGCCGGCGATGCCCATGAAGACCTTTTCCATCCGCGCCGAGTGCTGCGCGCCGAGCTGGTGCGCAGCACCGCCGGCGGAGCGAAACACGCACGGTGCGGTCAGCTGCCCGCCCGACATGTAGCGCACCTTGGCGGCGGAGTTGAACATCTGGTCCATCGCCAGCCAGGCGAAGTTGACCGACATGATTTCGATGATGGGGCGCACGCCGAGGAAGGATGCGCCGATGCCGAGGCCGGTGAAGCCGCCTTCGGAAATCGGCGTGTCCATCACGCGCAGCGGGCCGTATTTTTCGTACAGGCCCTTGGTGGCCTTGTAGGTGCCGCCGGCCACGCCGATGTCCTCGCCCATGCAGATGACCAGGGGGTCGCGTGCCATTTCTTCGTCGTGGGCGCGCTGAATCGCTTCCCAGTACATGATGTTTGCCATGCTGTTTTTTCCTTAAACCTTAAGCGGCTTTGCCCGTGAGCCACGGGAGCTGGGTTTCGCGATCGGCGAACACGTATTTTTCGAGGTCCTCGACGCGCGGCTCGGGCGATTCCTCGGCGAACTTGATGACTTCGTTTTCAATGTAGGCGTCGGTTTCCTTTTCGATCGTCTCGTAGTCGGCCATGGTGATCGCACCCGCCGTGATCAAACGGTCACGCAGCATCAGGATGGGATCGCGCTGCTTCCAGACTTCCTCTTCCTCGCGCGAACGGTAGCCGCGCGAGTCGGACATCGAGTGACCGCGATAGCGGTAGGTCATCAGCTCGAGGAAGAACGGGCCGTTGCCGGCGCGC
This sequence comes from uncultured Thiobacillus sp., assembly GCA_964623745.1. Taxonomy (GTDB): domain Bacteria; phylum Pseudomonadota; class Gammaproteobacteria; order Burkholderiales; family Thiobacillaceae; genus Thiobacillus. Next base: position 52,857 of record CAZUVC010000008.1, read on the forward strand.
ACGTGGTCGACTGCCTTGCGTGCATGCTCGTAGACGATGTCGATATCCTGGCCGTCGCATTCGTCGGCCGGGATGTTGTAGGCGGCGACGCGCTTGTGCTGGTGGACCACGGCGGTGGAACGCTCGATCGAGGTGCCGATGCCGTAGAGGTTGTTTTCGCAGACGAACAGCACCGGCAGCTTCCACAGCGCGGCCATGTTCATGGTCTCGTGGAACACGCCCTGGTTGTTGGCGGCGTCGCCGAGGAAGCAGATTGCGATTTCGTCGCCGCCTTTCAGCTGGATCGCCTTGGCCATGCCGGCGGCGAGCGGGAAGGGGCCGCCCACGAGCGCGTAGCCGCCCATGAAGCGCTTGTCGGCGTCGAAGATGTGCATCGAGCCGCCGCGGCCCTTGGAGGAACCGGTTTCCTTGCCGTACAGCTCGGCCATCACTTCCTTCGGGTCGGCGCCGCACTTGATCGCGTGCACGTGGTCGCGGTAGCCGGTGATGACGTAATCATGGCCGGGACGCGCGGCTTCCATCACGCCGTTGCAGCACGCTTCCTGACCGGGATAGAGGTGGAGGAAGCCGCCGATCTTGCGTTCGATATAGGCCTGGTAGCAGCGTTCTTCAAAACGGCGATGCAACACCATTTCGCGCAGCACGCGTTTCTTGTCTTCAATCTTCATTCGGTTACCCTTGGGGTTGGGTCGTAAAAAATCAAACGCGCCATTATCCGGTAAACCCCGCTCCCCATCAAGAAAACGCCACTCCCAAGGAACCCCCATGCTGCCCAAGCTCGCTGAAAACAAACAGGAAATCACTGCCAAAACGCTCGAATCGGCAGGCCATGCATTGCTGCTGTTGCCGGTTTCGAAATCCCTGCCCGATGTGCCGGGCAGCGTGGAACTGAAGGCGGCGATGAAGCGGCGCGACCTCAAGATCGACGCGCTGGCGAAGACGCCGGTGGCCGTGCAGCTGCCCGGCGGCACGCTCGCGGTGGTCGCGATGCTGAAGGCCGACGCCAGCACCTTCGAGACCCACGAGCAGGTGCGCCGCGGTCTGGCGCTACTGATGGCCGAACATCCGAAGGCGCTGACGCTGGCCGTGTTCGGCGACGCTGCGTTCAAGGCGCGCGCCGCCGAGGCTGTCCTCTATGCAGCACTGGTCAACGCGGTGTCGCTGCCGTCGCGCAAATCCAAGGCCGATGTCGCCGTCAAATCCATCCAGCTGTTCGGCCACAAGTCCGCCGACGGCTTCGCCCGCGTGCGCGCACTGGCCGAAGGCAACCTGCTGACCCGCAGCCTCACCGTGCAGGGCCCGGACGAACTCACCCCCGGCGTCTACCGCAAGCGCATCAAGGCGCTGGCCAAGCAATACGGCTGGAGCGTCGAGGAGTACCCCTTCGCCAAACTGAAGAAAATGGGGGCGGGCGCGTTCTGCGCGGTGGCGCAGGGGTCGCCGGCGAAGGATGCGGCGATTGTGCGGATTCGGTGGGAAGGGGGAAGGGGGAAGGGTAAAGGGTCGAAGAAAGTGGCGTTCGTGGGCAAGGGCATCTGCTTTGATACCGGCGGTCACAACCTGAAGCCCGCCAAGTACATGCAGGGCATGCACGAGGACATGAACGGCTCGGCGGTGGTGCTGGGCATTCTGGCCGCGGCGTCGAAGCTGAAGCTGCCGGTCGCGCTGGAAGGCTGGGTCGCGCTGGCCGAGAACCACATCAGCCCCGAGGCCTACCGGCAGAACGAAGTGGTCACGGCCTTGAACGGCACAACGATCGAAGTCGTCCACACCGACGCCGAAGGCCGCATGGTGCTGGCCGATACGCTGACGCTCGCGGCCAAGGGCAAGCCCGATCTGATCGCCGACTTCGCCACGCTCACCGGGACCATGCATTACGCGCTCGGCAGCCGCATGTCGGGCGTGTTCGCCTCGTCCAGCGCGATAGCGCACCAGGCTTCGCGCGCGGCGACTGCAAGCGGCGAGCGCATCGTCGTCTTTCCGTACCCCGAGGATTACGACAGCGCCCTCGACTCCACCGTGGCCGACGTCAAGCAGTGCAGCATGGAAGGCGAAGCCGACCACATCCTCGCCACGCGCTTTCTGTCGCGCTTCGTCGGCGACACGCCGTGGCTGCACATGGACCTGTCGGGCCACAGCTGCAAGGGCGGGCTGGGCGCGGTGATGAGCGATGCCAATGGCTTTGGCGTGGCGTGGGCGCTGGCGCTGCTGGAGGGGATGAAAGCCTAAGCGCCTGGTTTCAGGCGTGGGGAAATAAAAACGGCTACCTGGGTAGCCGTTTTTTTGTGAGCGTGTCGGATTCAGACTGCGGTTTTCCGAGCCCTTCTGCGTACAGTGCGTGCCAAACCAACCATGCCAAGCCCAACCAGCATCATGGCGTAGGTTTCAGCTTCGGGAACAGGCGCCGGATTATTGATAAAACTTTCGCTGCCACCCCCGCTGGCGAAACTCTGCACATGCAGGCCGATTCGCAAATCGCCACCACCACCACCGTTTGGCAAAGTTAACGCAGCGATCGTGTCAGCGTAGGTTTGGCCTGCTTTCAGATTGAATGTAATGGCCAGCCACTCTCCGCTGGACACGCCATTGGGGCTGACGGGCGGGTCGGAGTCAGCTAGGAAGCCCACTGTCGTCACGAATGGTGGCGAGGCATTGTTGCCACTCGGCAGGTTAGGGGGACTGGCACCCTGGGAAAATGAGACCCCTGCTCCCGAGTCGGTAATGGCGGCGATTCCCAACAACGAACCATCGTCAAAATACACATCCGCCAGCGAAGAAGATGAATTGTTGGTGAACTTGAACTGCACCTGATTGCTATTGGCTGGGATATTGAAGCCCAGGTCGATCACTTCAACCGAAAGATTGGCCACGCCATCCGCCACGGCTCCGGCGTTGTTGCTGGTAAGGCCGTAAAACCCGAGGGTCGTTGATGCGGCCGCCAGCGGCTGGTATGCCAGTGCCAGCATGCCGGCCAGAAAGGCTGCCGCCCCCGAGTTGATTAGTTTTTTAATATTCATGCAACGTCTCCTCCATCCACAATGTTAGTAGTTCGGTGTGCATCACGTTGGTATATTTGAACTAAACGCATAAGCACATTCTATGCCATTTTGCATTTTCCCCATAAAAACAGTATGTTGGAAATTCGCAGGGGTTGGACGGGCGCAAAAGTGTAAAAAATTCCGACAAAAAGACCGGCTGCCGACCCGGATCGGCTGCGATGCCCCGTCTCGCGGGCCGGGAGACGGGCCCGGGCGGTTTGGCTAATATGCGTCGTCGGACCCTGCAGATCGTCCTGCCCGGTGCCGCAGCAAAGGAAACCCCATGGCGCTGACCACAACGCCGACTGTCGACGCTTACCCCATTCAACTTCTCTATGCCGACGACACCCTGCTGGTGGTCGACAAGCCCAGCGGCCTGCTGGCGGTGCCGGGACGCGGCGCCGACAAGCAGGATTGCCTGTCCGCGCGGATTCAGGCCCGCTATCCCGATGCGCTGATCGTGCACCGGCTGGACATGGCCACATCCGGGCTGATGGTGATGGCGCGCGGGCCGGCGGTGCAGCGTATGCTGAGCATGGCATTTGCCGCGCGTGCGGTGACGAAGCGTTACGTTGCATTGGTGGCCGGCCGGCTGGAAGTGCCGTCGGATGGCGGGGGCGTGCCGGAGGATTGGGGAACCATCGATCTGCCCATCATCGTCGACTGGCCCAACCGGCCCCGGCGCATCGTCGATCATCAATCGGGGAAACCGAGCCTTACCCGCTGGCGCGTGCTGGGATATGACGCAACGGGTTTGAATACCCGGGTTGAACTGGAGCCGGTTACCGGCCGCTCGCATCAGTTGCGCGTGCACTTGCGCGCGCTTGGCCACCCGATCCTGGGCGATGCGCTGTATGCGCCGCCGGATGTGCAGGCCCTGTCCGGCCGGCTGTTGCTGCATGCGCAATCGCTGCGCTTCATGCACCCGCTGACGGGCGAGGCGCTGGCGTTCGAATCTGCCGCGCCGTTTTGAAGTCGCGTTAGCGTGCCTTCAGCACGGTCGAACGCGGCACCACCAGGCGCACATAATCGAGCGCTTCGTAGTTGTGGATCTGTGACGGGCCGCTGGGTGCGACGTCGATGTAGGCGGGGAAGTTTTCCGCCGCCAGCCCACGCCAGCCAGCGTAGGTTTCGCAGACATGCACCGGAATGCCGTCGTCGCGGCTGAGGCTTTGCGCAATCTGGTGGATGCCCTCGTTGCCGGCGCGCTTGCCGGTCTGCAGCGTGAACATTTCATTGCCGTGCGTCACCAGCGCCATCGGCAGGCCGGGATGGCGCGCCTTCAGGCGCTGCGCCGCCTGCTTGACCCAGGGCAGCGCCACTTCCAGCGCGCCCGGGTCGCGGTCGACGACTTCGAACACCACGCCAGCGGGCGCCACTGGGCGCGCCAGCAGGTCTTCCAGGGTTGCCGGCGCGGCAGCGGCCGGCCCTACCAGGGCCAGCAATACGATCCAGATGGGCATGACACGCTTGAGCAGGCGATTCATCGGATTCGATCCTGTAGACGTTCTGTTTGAGAATGCGGTGACGGACACTTGGTTCCGCGCAGCGGCTGGTTCAATGGGCCCATGGCCGGGTCGGGCGCGGCCGGCGTATTCTACAAGGCCTGAAGGCCGGTTGTGGCCTGCAAAATTTACGGAGACACCTTATGAAAATCCTGCGCCCCATCCTGTTTGCGTCCCTGCTTGCGCTGGCCTCCCCGCTGCTGGCGCAGGATGCCCAGCAGCACCATGGCGGCATGGTGGCCGCATCGTCCACGCCGACGCTGGAGTCGATCGCCTCCGCGCCGGTCGGCAAGGCGGGCTGCGAAAAATGCAAGCAAGCTGGCATGGGCGACAAGATGGCCGGCGCCGACATGGAAGGAATGAGCGGCATGGGCGGCATGTCGTGCTGCAAGGGCAAGCACGGCGGAATGGGCGGGAAATCGTGCTGCGGTGGCATGCACGGCGGAGGCATGCATGGCGGTATGCACGGCGGCGCTGACACGGCCGCGCTGGCGCAGCGCATCAACGAACTGGAAAAGCGCCTCGACCTGATGCAGGCGCAACTGCAACGCACAACGCGCTGAAGCCGCGCCGAGGCGGGTGACCGCGGCGCGCGCGTTTCACGCGATCAGGGTCAGACAGCCTCAGGCTAGGGTGCGACGGTGGCCTCGGCCAGACCGGTCAGTGCCTTGGTCAGCCCGCCCACCGCCGGGCACTGGGCCGCGCCATGACGCTTGGCCAGGTACGCGGGATCGTTGTAGCCGAGCCAGACCTGGCCCTGGGCGTCCTGCCACACCAATGCCTTGAGCGGAAGATCGATGCCTGCGCTCTGGGCGCATTCCATCAGGGGCGTCCCGCCCTTCGGGTTGCCGAAGATCAGCACTTCTGTCGGGCGCAGGGTCTTGCCGACCGTGGCCGCCCCGGCCGTGTGGTCGACGCGCGCAAAGATGGTGAGTCCCCGCTGTTTGGCGATCTCCTCGAAGCGATTCATCGTGTCCTTGGCCGCGAACGGGCTCTTGACGGCAGTCATGCCGTCGGCGGCGATGGCCGCCGACGACAGGGCGAGCATGGATAAGGAAAGGATGAGTGCGGTGCGCTTCATGGATGACTCCTGATGGGGGTGAAACCGGGTGGACCTGGAAATGCGTGCATGTCAGTCAGTGACATTGATTCATAGTTCTAAATCCTGCGGAATCAAGGAGTACGGCACGCCCCGTGCGTCAGTGGGCGCGATGCCCGGGCTGCACCCGTCTGAACCCATTAACGCGCCGACAGGTAACGCGGGAAGGCGTGTTTGTCGAGCAGGATTTCGATCAGGTTGATGGTGCCGCTGAGGTCGGCGTGGGCGAACATCGCATCGAGTTCGGCCTCGGTCTCGATGCGAAAGTGGTTCACGCCGAACGACTGCGCGAGCAGGCCGAAGTCGGGGTTGGTGAAGTCGCAGTCGATATAGCGTTCGCCGTAAAGCTGGAACTGGTTCTTGCGGATCAGACTGAGGGTGCCGTTGTTGATCACCACCACGTTGAGCGGGATACCGTAGTTCACTGCGGTCATCATTTCCATGCAGCACATCTGGAAACCGCCGTCGCCGAGGATGGCAAAAGTGGGGCTGTCCTTGGCGAAGCAGCGCGCGCCGATCGCGGCGGGCAGGGCGTGGCCGAGCGAGGAGATGCCGGTGTTGGGGAAATAGTGGTTGCGGTCGGAGACGTCGAAATAACTCTGGGCAAAAACGATGTTGTCGTCGAACACCAGCGCGTTGTGCGGAAAGCGCTGCGCGAGCTGGGCGAAAAATGCGCGGATCAGGTGAAACGGTTCCGCCTGTGCGGCTTGGTCATTGCCCGTCGCAGGAGGCGCGGTCGCGTGATGGCTGTCGAGGCGTTCGCGCGACTTCGGCGGCATGGCATCGGCTTCGAGCGCGGCGGACACGTCTTCCATCACGGCGCGAATGTCGCCGCAGATCGCCACGTCCGGCTGGAACACGCGGCCGAGCTGCGCGGCGTCGCGGTCGACCTGGGCGATTTTCTTGCCGCCGAGCAGCTTGGCATCCCATAGATAACTGGTGCGCTCGTTGAAGCTGGCGCCGAGGAAGACCAGCAGGTCGGCGTGCTCGACCAGATAGCGGTAGGCCTCGCCGTTGGAGGTGACGCCGAGGCAGCCGAGCGACAGCGGCGTGCCTTCGGCCACCACGCCCTTGGCCTTGAGGCTGGTGGTGACCGGAATGTTGAAGCGTTCGGCGAACGTAGCGACGACATCGCGCGCACCGGCCTGGATGCAGCCGTGGCCGGCAATGATGGCCGGCGTGCGCGCGTCTCGGATCAGCGCGGCGAGTTCTGCTACCGAGGCGGTGTGCCGGGCCGTCGCCTTGCGGGGGAAATGAATCTGCTCCAGCACGCTGTCGTCGACGGTTTCCTTCTGCACGTTGTAGGGGATCGACAGTAGCACCGGTCCCGGTTCGCGCCCGAGCAGCGCCTGCGTGGCCTGGTTCAGCACCTGGCCGAGGTAGTCGGTGCGTTCGATCAGCTTGTGATAGCGGGTGATGCTGGCGAACAGCGCACCCTGGTCGATCGCGCCGCCTTCGCCCGAGCTTTCCTGCAGCCCGCCGCGGCCGAAAATATACGTGGAGGTTTCGCCGGTGATCGCCAGCACCGGCAGCCGCTCGGCGTAGGCGTTGGCGATGCCGGTGATCAGATTGGTCGCACCGGGCCCGGAGGTGGTGATGCAGGCGGACGGCTGGTGCGAGATCCGCGCATAGCCGCCGGCCATGAAGGCTGCGCCCTGCTCGTGCTTGACCAGCACGCTCTTCACGCCGGAGTCATGCAGGCGGTCGTAGATCGGCAGCACATGCGCGCCGGGCATGCCGAAAATGGTATCGATGCCCAGGCGTTCCAGATACCGGACGATGAGTTCGCTGACGGAAATATTCATGTGTTGTGTTGTTGTCGTGTTCTGCAGTCTCGCTCCCGCGGGCATGCCCGCGAGAGGGGATTGGAGCACAAGACACGGCGCAGGAAAACCTTGCGGGCGTGTCAGCGATCGGGCGGCGCCTCGCCGGAAAGATTGAAACGGACTTCGAGATAGCCCAACACCGCGAGGACAAACCAGATCAGGATCACGCTCAGCACCGCGAGACCGAGCAGGCCGAGGCCGACGGCGACGCCGACCGCCGCGGTCGCCCAGATGCTGGCGGCGGTCGTCAGGCCCTGGATCTCCCGGTGCTGGCTGAGCTTGAGGATCGCGCCCGCGCCGATGAAACCGATGCCGGCAGCCAGCCCCTGAATGACGCGTGACACGCCTTCGGACGACATCCCGGATTCGGCCGCGGCAATGACGAAGAGCGCGCTGCCCATCGAAACAAGGATATGCGTGCGCAGCCCTGCGGGCTTGCCATACTGCTCGCGCTGGAAGCCGATGATGGCGCCCAGCACCATGGCCACGCTGAGACGGATCAGCAGCCGGGCCATCTGGTCGGCATCCGGAAAACCGGCGTTGAGCTCGGTCAACAGCGCATCCACGTCGGGTTCAATCCGTGCCTGTCAGCGCGCGTGCGTGGAAGGCCAGGTGCTCACCGATGAAGCTGGCGATGAAGTGATAGCTGTGGTCGTAGCCGTCCTGCATTCGCAGCGTGAGTGGGATGCCGCGCGCGGCGCAGGCAGCCTGCAGATTCTGCGGAAACAGCTGTTCGGCCAGAAATTCATCGGCGGTGCCGTGGTCGATCAGTGCGGGCGGCAGCGGCGCGCCGGCCTGAACCAGACAGGTGGCGTCGTACGCTTCCCAGGCTCTTTTGTCCTCGCCGAGATAGGCGCCAAAGCAGCCCTGGCCCCAGGGGCTGATTGCCGGATTGCAGATCGGCGCGAAAGCGGAAACCGAGGCGTAGTGGCCGGGATTTTTCAGCGCGCAGATCAGCGCGCCGTGGCCGCCCATCGAGTGGCCGCTGATGGCGCGCTTGCCGGGAATCACTGGGAAGCTCGCCTCGATCAGCGCCGGCAGTTCACGGGTGACGTAGTCGTACATCCGGTAGTGCGTGGCCCACGGCGGCTGCGTCGCGTTGACATAGAAGCCCGCGCCCTGGCCGAGGTCGTAGCGCTCGGGCACGTCGGGCACATCGTCGCCGCGCGGGCTGGTGTCAGGCATCACCAGGATCAGCCCGAGCTCCGCGCAGTAGCGCTGCGCGCCGGCCTTCACCCGGACGTTGTCGTCGGTGCAGGTCAGCCCCGACAGCCAGTAGACTACCGGCAGTGTCTGCGTTGCCGCCTGCGGGGGCAGGTAGACCGAGAAGGTCATCGTGCAGTGGCATGTTTCGGAATCGTGCTGCCAGCGTTCGAGCCAACCGCCGAATTCCTTGATTCTTTCGACCCGATTCATCGCCGCCTCAGAAAATGATGACCGAGCGGATGCTCTTGCCTTCATGCATCAGGTCGAACGCGCGGTTGATGTCTTCGAGCGGCATGGTGTGGGTGACCAATTTATCCAGTTCGATCTTGCCTGCCATGTAGTCGTCGACGTAGCCGGGCAGCTGGCTGCGGCCCTTGACGCCGCCGAACGCGGTGCCTTTCCAGGTGCGGCCGACCACCAGGTTGAACGGCCGGGTGCAGATTTCCTGCCCGGCGCCGGCGACGCCGATCACGGTGGAGACACCCCAGCCCATGTGGGTGCATTCGAGCGCCTCGCGCATCACATTGACGTTGCCGATGCACTCGAACGAGTAGTCCGCGCCGCCCTTCGTCAGCTCGCGGATGGTCTCGACCAGCGAGACGCTGAGCTCGCGTGGGTTGATGAAGTCGGTTGCGCCGAGCGCCTTCGCCATTTCGAACTTGTCGGGGTTGATGTCGATCGCGAGGATGCGGCCGGCCTTGGCCATCACCGCGCCCTGGATGCACGACAGGCCGATGCCGCCGAGGCCGAACACGGCGACGGTCGAACCGGGCTCGACCTTGGCGGTGTTGAGCACCGCGCCGATGCCCGTAGTGACGCCGCAGCCGAGCAGGCACACCTTGTCGAGCGGCGCCGCCGGATTGATTTTGGCGAGCGCGATTTCAGGCACCACGGTGTATTCGGCAAAGGTCGAGCAGCCCATATAGTGGAAGATCGGCTTGCCGCTCTTCGAGAAGCGGCGGGTGCCGTCGGGCATGTAGCCGGTCCACACGGTGGACGCGATCGACTGGCACAGGTTGGTCTTGGGCGAGGCGCAGTATTCGCAGTGACCGCATTCGGGAATGTAGAGCGGAATCACGTGGTCGCCCGGCTTCAGCGTTTTGACGCCCGGGCCGCATTCGACCACGACGCAGCCGCCTTCATGGCCGAGGATGCAGGGGAAGGCGCCTTCCGGGTCGTCGCCCGACAGCGTGAAGGCATCGGTGTGGCAGACGCCGCTGGCAACGACCTGCAGCAGCACCTCGCCTTCGCGCGGGCCGTCGACGTCGACTTCCTCGATCGACAGCGGTTTCTGGGCTTCCCAGGCAACGGCGGCACGGGCTTTCATGGACAGGCTCCTTTAGCGTGAATACAGGGGGCGACGTCGATGATGCCGAACATCCGGCGTATCAGCAACGCACGCAGGGTAGGGATAACCAGATGCGCTCAGCCGGTCTGCTGCAACAGTTTCTGGTAGGCCTCCTCGAACGATTTCACGCCCTCGTCCTGCAGCGTGTTGCCGACCGCATCCATGTCGATGCCCAGCCGCGCCAGTTCGGCCAGCTGCGCTTCGGCTTCGGCGACGCCCTCCGTCACCTGCAGCGCCGGCTTGCCGTGGTCGCGCAGTGCGGCGAGCGTCTTGTCGGGCAGGGTGTTGATGGTTTCGGCGCCGATCAGCGGCTCCACGTACAGCAGGTCGTGGTAGTCGGGGTTCTTGACGCCGCTGCTCGCCCACAGCAGGTATTGCGGCGTTGCGCCCTGGCGGGCCAGGTCGTCGAAAGGCGCGCCGTGGAAGGTTTGCAGATAGGCCTGGTAGGCGAGCTTGGCCATTGCCACCGCGGCCTTGCCGCGCAGCGACAGTGCCTCCTGGGTGCCGATGGCGGTGAGCTGCTTGTCGACCAGGGTGTCGACGCGCGACAGGAACAGGCTCGCCACCGCCTTGCTGCGGCGCACATCGGCACCGGCACCCGCGCGTGCGGTGAGGCCGCGGATGTAGGCGTCGAACACCGCCTGCGTCTGTGCGATCGAAAACAGCAGGGTCACGTTGACGTTGATGCCGAGCGTGGTCAGCGCCTCGAACGCGCTGACGCCCTCGGGCGTGCCCGGCACCTTGATCAGCAGGTTGCGACGGTCCACCTGACCCGAAAGTCGCTGCGCCTCGGCCACTGTATGCGTGGCGTCATACGCCCAGCGCGGCGCGACTTCGAGACTGACATAGCCGTCGTTGCCGCCGCTCGCCTCGTACACCGGCAGCAGCAGATCGCACGCGGCCTGGATGTCGGGAATCGCCAGCGCCTCGTAGCGCCGCTCGGCGTCCGGCTCGCTGCGCTTGAGGTTCGCCAGGTCGTCGGCGTAGTGCGGGCTGTTGGCGAACGCGATCTGGAAGATCGACGGATTCGACGTGACGCCGGACACTCCGTCCTCGGCGATCAGCTTTGCCAGCGTGCCGTCGCGGATCAGGTCGCGCGACAGGTTGTCCAGCCAGAGGCTCTGGCCGAGCGAGGCGATGTGTTGCGTGGCATTCATGGGCGGTCCTTTCGATTCATTGGTATTCAGGATAGAACACAGGATAGAACACGCCTGTGACGAGATAGTTTCGCCGCGCAAGGCGGCCGGCGGGGGAGACCGCGCCTGTGCTAGACTTCGGCGCATTCCAACGGCTCTTTTCCGGCGCATTCCCATGTCAGGCAGCACACTCGGCAAACTCTTCTGTGTCACCGTGTTCGGCGAATCGCACGGGCCTGCGATCGGCTGCGTGGTCGACGGCTGCCCGCCCGGCATGGCGTTGAATGAAGCTGACATCCAGCACGACCTCGACCGCCGCAAGCCCGGCACCTCGCGCCACGTCACCCAGCGGCGCGAGTCCGACACCGCGGAAATCCTGTCCGGTCTGTATGAAGGCAAGACCACCGGCACGCCGATCGCGCTCTTGATCCGCAACGAAGACCAGCGCAGCAAGGACTACGGCAACATCGGCGAGACCTTCCGTCCCGGCCATGCCGACTACACCTACACGCAGAAATATGGCTTTCGTGATCCGCGCGGCGGCGGACGCTCGTCGGCGCGGCTGACCGCGCCGATCGTCGGCGCCGGCGCCATCGCCAAAAAGTGGCTGAAGGAAAAATACGGCATCGTGATCCGCGGCTACATGAGTGCGCTGGGCCCGATCGACATTCCGTTCGAGTCGTGGGATGAAGTGAGCAACAACGCCTTCTTCTCGCCTAATGCCGCGATCGTAGCAGAGCTCGAAGACTACATGGATGCGTTGCGCAAGTCGGGCGATTCGGTCGGCGCCAGAATCAGCGTGGTGGCCGAGAACGTGCCGCCCGGCTGGGGCGAGCCGCTGTACGACAAGCTCGACGCCGACCTCGCCCACGCACTGATGGGGCTGAATGCGGTCAAGGGCGTGGAAATCGGCGACGGCATGGAGGCCGCGCGGCAGAAGGGCACCGAGCACCGCGACGAAATCACGCCGGATGGATTCCTGTCCAACCACGCCGGCGGCGTGCTTGGCGGCATCTCCAGCGGCCAGGCCGTCGTCGCCCATATCGCAATCAAGCCCACCTCGTCGATGCGGCTGCCCGGCCGCTCGATCGACCTCAACGGCCAGCCGATCGAGGTCGTCACCCACGGCCGCCACGATCCCTGCGTCGGCATCCGCGCCACACCGATCGCCGAAGCGCTGATGGCGATCGTGCTGATGGACCATGCCTTGCGCCACCGCGCACAGTGTGGCGACGCCGCGAGCACCACGCCGGTGGTACCGGGGCAGGCCGGCTGAGCGTTCCCATGACACACGGGCGCCGAGGGTGGGTCCGGTGGTGTCTGCTGGCGCTGTTGTTCGGGTCCGGCCTGCGATCCGCAGTTGCCTCCCCGATGGATTTCATCGACCAGCAAATCGCCGCGCATCCGAACGAGACCGGCATCTACGTGCTCGATACCGGCGCATCCGCGCTGCAGGCGCGCGCCTGGCTGGCCGACCACGCGCAGCAGTCGATCGAGGTGCAGTACTTCATCTGGAGCCGCGACAACGTCGGCATCCTCGCCACCGAAGCGCTGCTGCGCGCGGCCGAACGCGGCGTCAAGGTGCGCGTCATCGTCGACGACCTGCTGATCGACGCGCCCGACCGAACGCTGCTGGCGCTGGCTCGGCATCCCAACGTCGATATCCGCATCTACAACCCCAAGCACAAGGTCGGCACGCCGTTCTACAAAAGCGCGCTTAACGTCGCCACCGACTTCCGCGGCGTCAATCAGCGCATGCACGACAAGACCTTCATCGTTGACGGCAAGGTGGGCATCACCGGCGGCCGCAACATGGCCGACGAGTATTTCGATTACGACCGCGAATACACCTTCCGCGACCGCGACGTGCTGGTGGTGGGGGCGGCGGCGCAGACGATGCGGACGAGTTTCGAGGCGTTCTGGGCCAGCCCGCTCGCGGTGCCGGTGGAATCGCGTTTCGACGGCCTGGGCCTGATGAAAAAGAACGTCAAGGTGGCCGACGCCGAGGTGCAGCAGGTCTACCGTGAGCTGCATGCCTATGCGCAGCACCCGGAAAACTTCGCCCCGGAAGTGCGTGCCGCGATTGCGGCCACGCCAGCCGTTTTCGAGCGCCTGGCGCGCGACATGGCCTGGGGTCGGGTCGACTTCATTCACGACAAGCCGGGCAAGAACGGCAAACGCTGGAGCCTGGGTGGGGGCGGCCAGAGCACCGACGCGCTGGCGAAGCTGGTGGCCGGCGCGCAGGAATCCATCGTCATCCAGTCGCCTTATCTGGTGATGTCGGACAAGGCGAAAGCCTTGTTCAGAGATGCTGTCGCGCGCGGCGTCAAGGTGCGCATCCTCACCAATTCGCTCGCCTCCACCGACAACATGCCGGCCTTTTCCGGCTACCGCAACCAGCGCAAACAGCTGCTGAAAATGGGTCTTGATATCCGTGAATACAAGCCCGATCCCGTCAATCGCATCGCCCTGATGTCGCGCGCCAACCCGCCCGAGACGCCGCCACTGTTTGCGCTGCACGCCAAGAGCATGGTGATCGACGGCATGACGGCTTATATCGGCACCTTTAACTTTGACCCGCGCTCCGAAAACCTCAACACCGAAGTCGGCGTAATCGTGCACCACGCCGGGCTGGCGCAGCGGCTGCGCGCGATCATGGAAGCCGACATGCACCCGGACAACAGCTGGAGCGCGGCGGAAGAACCCGACCAGTACGTGCCGCTGACCCAGCGCGGCCGGGTGCGGCTGTGGCAGCTGCTGCCGCTGAAGCCGCTGCTGTAGAACGCATGGAGTCGTCGTTTCGCGCACCCGCTTACATAAACGCGGCGAAGCGAACTAGACTGCATGCGGATTGATTAATTCTGGATCGCTCCGGCGCCCTGCGCCTTGCGATGATGCGTCGGTGTTTTTGCGGAGAGCCCCATGCGAGTGCCCATCAGCCTGAAAATCTTCAGCATCACCATGGCCCTGCTGGTGCTGATGGTCGTCGTCACCTGGGTGTCGGTGCTCAACTTCCGTCAGCTCAACAACCAGGTGCGCGCGCTGTCCGACTGGTACCTGCCGCTGCAGCAGCAGGTGGCCAGCGTCGAAATCCTGATCCGCCAGCAGATCGTCCACATGGAGCGGGTGATGTCGGGCATGGAGGCGGCCCGGCCCGACCCTGACTACCTGGCGAAGGAATCCAACGGCTTCGACATGCGCGGCGTCAACGCCGACCAGATCGTCGATTCCTCGCTGCGCATGCTGGGCGAGGCCGAGGCGCAAAAGGACCTCAAGCTCGACCGCGCCACGCTCGCGGTGCTGGGCGAGCAACTCCCCACGATCCAGACCGCGCGCCAGAATTTTCACCGGACCTTTCGCCTGTTCCAGATCGAGGCGGAGGAAGGCACCCCGCGATCGCTGGATATCGTCCGCGAAACCCTGCTGCGCGAGAAGGACGCCGTCGACATCGAAATCGGCAAGACCATCGACATCCTCAACAAGCTGACTCAGGACACCGCCACCGAGGCCAAGAAGGAAGAGGCGCGCGCCACCACGCTCAACTGGATCATCACCGCGCTGGCCGCCGCGCTCGGCTTCCTCTCGGCGCTGTTCTTCACCCGCTCGCTGGTCAGCCCGATCAAACGTCTGCTCGGGGGCACGCGCGCGGTGGAAGGCGGCAACCTGGAGGTTGAAATTCAGGTGCACTCGCGCGACGAGATCGCCACGCTCGCCACCTCGTTCAACCATATGGTCGTCGGCCTGCGCGAGAAGGAGCGTATCCGTGAAACCTTCGGCCAGTACGTCGACCCGCGCATCGTCAAGACCCTGCTGGAAAACCGCATCGGCGCCGACAAGGGCGAACGCCAGGTGATGACCGTGTTTTTCTCCGACCTCGAAGGCTTCACCCGGATGTGCGAAGGCCTCACCCCGGACGCCGCGGTGCGCTTCCTCAACCGCTACTTTTCCATGATGTCCGAAGTCGTCCGCGCCCAGCAGGGCATCGTCGACAAGTACATCGGCGACTCGGTCATGGCCTTCTGGGGCCCGCCCTTCACCGACCCCGCCGACCACGCGCGCCTCGGCTGCATCGCCGCGCTCGACCAGATGGCGCGACTGGAAGCCTTCCGCGCCTGGCTGCCCGAGATGTTCAGCGTCAGCGACAACGTGCCCGGGGTCAACGTCCGCATGGGCATCGCCAGCGGCGAAGTGACGGTGGGCAACATCGGCTCCGAAACCTCGCGCGGCTACACCGTCATCGGCGACACCGTGAACCTCGCCTCACGCCTCGAGCAGGCCAACAAGTTCTACGGCACGCGCATCCTGGCGAGCGAAGCCACGCGCACGCTGGCGGGTGACATGCTGGCCTTCCGCGAAATCGACAGCCTGCGCGTCGCCGGCAAGCTGGAAACGGTGCGGGTATACGAGTTGCTGGGGATGGCCGACGAATTGAGCGACGCCGACCGGCAACGGGTGCAGGCGTACGAAGCAGGGCTGGCGCAATATCGCGCGCAGGATTGGGATGCGGCCGAAGCGGCGTTCAATGAATGCCTTGCGGTCGAACCGAAGGATCAGCCCAGCCAGGTCATGCTGGCGCGGGTTGAGGCGTTCCGGCTGAAACCGCCGGGAGCGGGTTGGGATGGGGTTTGGGTGGCAGTGAGCAAGTGAGTTGTGTAGGTCGCTTGGTTAAAGCTGGGCTGTCATTCGCCTTCGAAGTAGTCGTTATCGAGTCTCTTGAGCTCATACATGCCTATAGTTGAGACGCCTACGTTGTGATCAACCATGAGCCCGGCTAACTGCTCGCCGTCAATAAGGATGATTTTCGAGTTAATCATTCCAGCGTAATCGATGGCGTCCCTGCTGTAGCATGAGGTCGTAATGAATACGCCTTTATTGGCTCGCTGGCCCTGCAGAGCACCAGCGAACTTCTGTATTTCAGGCCGTCCGACAGTACCTTCCCATCGCTTGGCTTGAACATAAATAACGTCTAAACCAAGCTTGTCTTCTTTGATGATGCCGTCAATTCCCCCATCGCCACTTTTTCCAATAGCGCGGCCTGCGTCTTGCCTTGAGCCTCCGTATCCCATGCCAACTAATAGGTCGATTACAAGGCGCTCAAAGAAAGCTGGTGTTGCTGCTTTAATTTGTTCGATGAGTTCAACCTCTAGATTGCGCCGGAGGTGTTGATATGCGGATGCAAGTAGATCCTCTGGAGTTTGATCACTGAGAATATCTTGGCTATGTCGTTCACGGCGCGGCGCGGCCCCATTTACCCGCGGGGTTACCTCAGATGCACCCTCGCGTCTTCGCGTCCGGAACGCCCTAAACTCCTCGAACTGATCAAGGAAGCTTGCGTTGATGCGGGTCGGGTTTCCAGAAAGTACGTTGATGCCGCGTGCTGTAATTCTAAAGTAGCCCCGTCGAGGGGCCTCGAGTAATCCTGCTTGCTTGAGATAGGTGCGGGCCCAACCCACCCGGTTGTCGAACAAAGGAGCGGTACCACTTGGGAGCATTTCTGCCCGTTCTTCATCGCTGAGTTCGAATCGGATGGCCAACTGTTCAACAGCATCTCGGAACCGGTGTTCGTTACCGTCAGCTGCGAGTTGGAGCAGGGGAAGCATCGCGGATTCATAGTCTGGTATTGGCAAGCATGGCTCCTACGAAATCTTGATTAACTTTTCTTGCATGTGAACTAAAGGGCTAAACCAATCAGAGACAGCCCGAATTTTCGCGTTCGTCCATTACGCCGCCCGCTCCATTGGCGAAACATCCTGCTTGATCCGTTCGCCATTCTCGGTAAGGGCAATTTTCATGTCGTAGTCCGACTGCAGACCCAGCCAGAACTCGGCGCTGGTGCCGAAGTAGCGGGCCAGGCGCAGGGCGGTGTCGGCTGAAACGGCGCGGCGTTCGCGCACGACATCGTTGATGCGCGGCGCGGGCACGCGCAAGGCGATGGCCAGTGCGCTAGCCGACAGCCCCATCGGAACCATGAACTCCTCCCGCAGGATTTCGCCCGGATGGATCGGGCGCATACCGTTCACAATCGTCATCTTGGTCTCCTGTCAGTGGTAATCGACGATTTCCACGTCATACGCGTTGCCGTTTTCGAACCGAAAGCAAATACGCCACTGATCATTGATGCGTATGCTCCAGGTTCCCCTCCTGTCACCTTTGAGCTTTTCCAACATGTTCTGCGGGGGGATGCGCAAGTCTTCCAGTTGAGCGGCCCGGTGCAGCATCTGCAGTTTGCGTTCGGCGACAGTCCTGAGATTCACGAAGCGTTTGACCGCAGTGCCAGCAAAAAGGGCCTGAGTGTCTGTGCATCGGAATGACAGAATCATGTGCTAAGCGTATAACGCGTTACGTTAAATGTAAAGTAGATTGATGCGATTCTGGCTTTGACAGGAGCCTCGCCGGTCAGCGAAGGCTCGCGCGGTCGTCAGACTCGGTATTACGCGGCATTCATTCCTGGAGACAGGCGGCCATTTGCGCAAAGGACCGCTATTCAACGACGCCCTCATCCCCATGACACGTACACGCCGGATCATTGCTGGTGGAGTTGTCGCAGCAGACGATTTTGCCGGCGCGGCAGCCGCAGATGCCTTTGTGCGCCTTGCAGCAGGCGGTCTGGATCTGGGCGAGGTGCATGCCCTTGGCCTGGGCCTGGGCGACGCAGGCTTCGGCGGAAATCGTTTTTTGCTGCATGGCAGCGGAGGTAATGTCTACCGTTGAATCGGCGGCGGCCGGCAGCATGAGGAAGGCCGGGACAATGGCGAGCAGGGCGAGCAAGGAACGGATACGCATGGGAGTCTCCTTGGGAGAATGGTCTGCCCCACTATAGCTGATCGGCCGCTGCTTCAGGCATCGCGCAGCAACAGCCCCAGCATCAGCGCCGCTGCCACCAGAATCGCCGCCAGCAGGGTAAAGGCGCTGGCGTAGCCGGCGACGCCGACCATGAAACCGGTGAGCACCGGGCCGATCGACTGGCCGACGTCCATCACCGTGCGCAGCACGCCCATCGACGAGCCGTAGCGGCCGTCCTTCGTGAGGTCGGCGACCAGCGCGGCGGTGGACGAGGTGACGGTGGCGAAGCCGAGGCCGAACACCAGGCTCAGCACCGACAGGCCGAAGAAGCTCGGGAAATAGGGCAACAGCACGACGCTCGCCGCGCCGATCAGCAAACCCGGCAGGATGACGCGGCGGCGGCCGACGCGGTCGGACACCCGGCCCATCAGCGGCTTGGCGAACACGATGCTGAGGAGTTGCGCGCCGAGGATGATGCCGATCTGCCACGCGGGGATGCCGAGCGAGGACGCATACAGCGCCAGGAAGGCTTCGATCGCGCCGAACACCAAGTATTGCGCCGCCTCCACCGTGCTGACCAGCATGATGCCGCGGTCGCGCAGCACCGTTCTCAGGCTGGACCAGAAACGCGGCAGTTCCAGTTTCGTGGTCGGGCGCGGTTCGTGGTCCTTGAGTAGCAGGCCGGCCGCCAGCGCGAGCACGCCGGCGATCGCGCAGGCGATGTACACCGCGCCAAAGCTCGCCAGCGAGATCAGCGCGCCGCCGAGGAAGGGCGCGATCGAGCGGCCGACGATGGTGACCGAGGAATAGGTGGACAGCCGCATCGCGCGATCGGCCGTGTAACGTTCGGCAATCGCGGCACTCGCCACGGTGCCGAAGATCGCGGTGGCGAAGCCGTGATAGAAGCGCACCGCCATCAGCTGCCAGGCGGTTTCGATCACCAGGTACAGAAACGGCGCGGTAGCGAACACGACCAGGGACGCCAGCAGCACGCGCCGCTTGCCCAGATGATCCGACAGCGCGCCGGCGGGGTAACTGATCAGCACGCCGGGAATCGTCGAGGCCATGACGATCCAGCCGATCTCGGCCGGCGTGGCGTTGAGCGCGGCAGCGAACAGCGGCAGCACCGGCGTCTTCGACAGCGTGGAACTGAAAATGGCCAGCCCGCCGATGAGCGCGATCAGGACAAAGAAGGAAGGCTGGGCGGATTTCATGGGTGGGTGTGTTGGCTTTTTTGCGAATGTAGTGCGAAATCGCGCCACGTGCGAAAAAATCATGCGCATGATGTTCACGCCTTTTTCATCCGGACCCTGCAGACGATGAACGCGAGTGTTCCGCCGGTCCTGTTCGGCGCCTTCGATCGCCACAATTTTGGCGACCTGCTGTTTCCGCATCTGCTGGCAACGCTGCTGCCGGGGCGGACGTTCGCGTTTGCCGGGCTGGCGGCGAGCGACCTGCGTGCCTTCGGCGGTCATGATGTGACGCCGCTCCCGGCGCGGCCGACGCGCCTGATCCACGTCGGCGGTGAGCTGCTGACCTGCAGCGCCTGGCAGGCGGCGGTGATGCTGCTCGATCCGGCCGAGGCGGCCGAGGCCATCGTGCGCTACGACAATGAACCCGCTGCGGCCGCCGCGTGGGCGGCGCGCCAGCTTGGCACGGCGCGAACCATGCCTTACGTGATCGGGCGCGATGCGCTGGCGCCGGGCGCCAGGCTGATTTTCAACGCCGTCGGCGGCGTGGAATGGAATGCGCTGCCAGCCCCCCAGCGGGACGAGGTGAAAGCAGCATTGCAGCAGGCGGACTGGCTAAGCGTGCGTGACCACGTCACTCAGGCGGCGTTACTGGGGGAAGGCATCGATGCGCCCTTGTGTCCCGACCCGGCGGTGATGGTCGCCGAATGCTTTGGTGAGACGATCCGGCGGCATCAAGACCTAGCTCCGGCGCAGGTGATCCGCGATGCCTTCCCGCAGGGCTATCTCGCCTGCCAGTTCAGCGCGGAGTTTGCCAACGACGCCAGCCTGGATGCGCTGGCGCAGGGGCTGTCGCAGGTGATTGAGGCGACCGGCTTCGGCGTGGCGCTGTTCCGCGCCGGCGCCGCGCCGTGGCACGACGATCCGGCGCTCTACGAAAAGCTGCAGCGCCGGCTGCCGACCGGCACCGCGCAGCTTTTTCCGTCGCTGCACCTGTGGGACATCTGCGCGCTGATCGCCGCCAGCCGCGGCGTGCTCGCCAGCAGCCTGCACGGCCGCATCGTTGCACTCGCTTATGGCCTGCCGCGGGTCAGCCTCGCGCCGCCACAGCAGGACGCGCGTCCGGACAAGCGGGCCGCCTTTGCCGAAACCTGGGAACCGGACGCGGTACCGCGCAGCGTGGCGGTCGACCGCATCGCGCCCGCGCTGATGCAGGCGCTGGCGCTGCCCGCCGACTTGCTGCGCGAGAACGCAGCCCACCTGCATGCGCGCTACCTGCAAAGCCAGGCGCAGTGGGCCGGCCTGTTGCCGCCAGCAGGTCTTGCGCAATAATCCGCACTCTCCTTACCGACCCGACTCAAACCCATGCCGACTGCTTCCCTGTCTCCCGCCGAGCTGCGCCTGACCCTCGACCCTGCGTCATTGGGGTTTGCGGACACCTCCGAACTGGTCGGCGAGCCGCTGCCGTGGATCGGGCAGGTGCGCGCCGAGGCGGCCGCGCGCTTCGGGCTCGGCATGGATGCGCCCAATTACAACCTGTTCGTGCTGGGCGAAGTCGGCAGCGGCCGTTCCTCGCTGCTCAAACAGGCGATGCACGAGGTGGCGGCGACAAAGCGGGTGCCGCCCGACCTCTGCTATCTGCACAACTTCGACGCGCCCGAGCGGCCGCTGGCGCTCCGCCTGCCGGCCGGCGAGGGGCGGCTGCTGCGGCAGTCGCTGGCACAGGCGGTGAAGACGCTGCAGGGCGACATTCCGCAGCGACTGGAAGGCCAGGACTTCAAGGCCGAGAGCGAGCGCATCGAACAGGCCTGGAAGCACGAGGTGGCGCGGCACTATGCCGAGCTGACCGCGTTTGCCGAGGCACGCAGTTTTTCGCTGCATCGCGAAGCCGGTCGCATGCTGTTCACGCTCACCGGAAAGAAGGGGCTGGCGCTGACCGAGGACGAGGTGCTGGCGCTGCCGAAGGCACGGCGCGCCGCAGTGGAGCAGGCCGAGCAGGAACTGCGCGCCGAGATCACCCGCTATATCGAGAAGACCCAGCCGCTCGAACGCGCGATGAACGAGGCGCTGGCCGCGTTGCGGCGGCAGGTGGTGAAGCCGCTGGTCGATCGCGAACTGCAGGCGATCCGCGCCGGACTGAAGAAGCAGATCAAGGACGCCGCCAAGCTCAACGCCTGGCTCGACGCGCTGGAGCAGGACCTGCTCGACAACGTGGAACTGTTCAGCGGCAGCGAGGACGACGAGGAGCGTGTGGCGGCGCTGCATTTCGCGCTGGCGCGCTACCGCGTCAACCTGGTGGTCGACAACGGCGGGCTCACTGGCGCGCCGGTGATCGTCGAGGACAACCCCTTGTTCCGTTCGCTGTTCGGCAGCATCGAATACCAGGCCGAGAGCGACGTGCTGATGACCGACTTTTCGCGCATCCGGGCCGGCAGCCTGCTGCAGGCGCACGGCGGCTTTCTGATGCTCCATCTGCGCGACGTGCTGGCCGATGCGCTGGTGTGGGAGAAGCTGCGGCGGTTTCTGCGCAGCGGGCGTCTGCAGATCGAGGAGCCCGGCGTGTCGTTCTCTCCGATCGCTGCGGTGTCGCTGGCGCCGGAAGCGGTCGACGTCGACGTGAAGATCGTGCTGATCGGTTCGCGCCAACAGTATTACGAACTGCAGGACGCGGCGCCCGAATTCGCCCGCCATTTTCGCGCCAAGGTCGACTTTGCCGACAGCTTTGTCGCCAGTGCCGACACCCGGCGCGCATCGGCGATCTTCGTCGCCCACGCCTGCCGCGAACATGGCCTGCCGCATTTTTCGGCAGAGGCGGTGGCGCGCCTGATCGAGGAATCGCACCGCGAGTCCGCCGACCAGACGCGTGAGAGTGCGATTTTTGCCCGCACCGAGGCGCTGGTGATGGAAAGCGCGGCGATCTGTCGTGCGCGCGGACCGGGCCTGGTGACCGCGGCCGACGTCGAAACGGCGCTGGCCGCGCACGCCGCCCGCCACGATTATCCCGAGCAGCGCCTGCGCGAGGAAATCGCCGAGGGCGACATCCTGATCGAGCGCACCGGCGCGCGGGTGGGGCAGCTCAACGGGCTGACCCAGATCGACCTTGGCGACGCCCGCTTCGGCCTGCCGGTGCGGCTGTCCGCGCGCACCTATGCCGGCGAGGATGGCCTGCTCAACATCGAACGCGAGGTCGAACTGTCCGGCCCGATCCACGACAAGGGCGTGTTCATTCTGCAGAACTACCTGGCGGCGCTGTTCGCGCATCTGGCGCCGCTGTCGCTCAATGCCTCGATCGTGTTTGAGCAGCAATACCACGAGGTGGAAGGCGATTCCGCCTCGTGCGCCGAACTCTATGCGCTGCTGTCGGCGCTGTCCGGCCTGCCGCTCGCGCAGGGCATTGCGGTCACCGGCGCGGTCAACCAGCACGGCGACGTGCTGCCGGTGGGCGGCATCAACGAGAAAATCGAGGGCTGGTTCCGCGTCTGCGAGACCGCCGGGCTGGACGGCAGCCAGGGCGTGCTGATTCCGACCCGCAACCGCCGCCACCTGATGCTGGCGCCACACGTGGTGGCGGCGGTGCAGGCCGGGCGCTTCCACATCCATGCCGCCGACCACGTGGACGCCGGCATGGAACTGTTGACCGGCATGACGGCGGGCGCGCTCAACGCGGCCGGGCACTACCCGCACGACAGCGTGCTGGGGCATGCGCAGGAGACGCTGCTGGCCTACCGCCGCGCCGTCCTGCAACAGGACCACCCGAAGCCGGCCCGCCGGCATTTCCTGCGCACCGGCGAGCATCCGCGGCGGCGCTAGCGCGCCAACGGGCGGTCGGTGCTGGTCTATAGTGAAAGCCGACCGACCGTTTGCAAGGAGACGATCATGAACCCAATGCATCGCATGGAGCGATTTCTCGACCAGCACATGATCCCGTTCGAGATCGTGTCGCATCCGCATTCCCACACCAGTGCCGAAACCGCTCGCGCGGCGGGCCTGCCCCCCGGCCGCCTGGCCAAGGGCGTGCTGCTCGATGGCATCGACTGCCAGATGGTGGCGATGATCCCCGCCGACCAGGAAGTCCATCTCGGCAAGCTGGGGCTCGATCACGGCGTCGAGTTCAGCCTGGCCGACGAGGAAAGCGTGAGCCGCCTGTTCAGCGAATGCGCGCCCGGCGTGGTGCCCGGCCTGCCCAATGCCTGGGGGGTGGAAATGGTGTGGGATGACGACTTGATGGCGCAGCCGGATGTCTATCTGGAAGCCGGCGACCACGAGCGACTGCTGCGCATCGAAACCCGTTATCTGCGCGAAGCCTTTGGCGACTCCCCGCACTGCCATTTCTGCCAGCCGCGCATGCACACGCACTGACCCGCGCCCATCCCTGCAGACGGGTCGGTCGGGCCGGTATTTGATTCGGCCAGGGATTCGATTAGGCTAGGCGTTCCACGCTCCAGCCGGGGCGAACGATTGATCGCCTGACGGGTCCCACCTGCCGTGAACGCCAACCAAAACGACACCTCGCCCAATCCACATCGCGCAATGGGCCGCGGCATGGCCTGGGTTGCCAGCCTGCTGGTGCTGGGCCTGCTCTATCTGTTTTTTGAAAGCAGCCTGCAGGCGCGCGACCACCCCAATCGCCAGCTGCAGATCGCGCCCGGTACCGAGCTGACGCTCAAGCGCAACCGGGCCGGCCACTATGTGTTTCCCGGCACCATCAATGGCGAGGCCGTCACCTTCCTGCTCGACACCGGCGCCACCCTGGTGTCGGTGCCGGCGCACCTCGGTTCCGGGCTGGGGTTGAAAGCGGGCGCGCCGATGCCGGCCATCACCGCCAACGGCACCGTGATGACGCGGGCCACCCGGATCGACACGCTGGCATTCGGGCCGTTCGAAATCGCCGGCGTGCACGCCAGCCTCAATCCCGGCATGGGGGGCGATCAGGTCTTGCTGGGCATGAGCGTGCTGAAACATCTGGAATTTACCCAGCGCGGAGATACCCTGATCCTGCGTCCGTTGGGGGGCTGATCGAAAAAAGCGCTTGGTCATCCAGATTTTCTGTGATATCAATGCAGCATCTGTTGGATTCAAGCTCTAAATTGCCGTACCTCTGGTAAGCGTTTTCCTTGAAATTCGATCGATAGAGCATGTTGCTCAATTTTTTTAGATAGATAGGAAACAAAAGATGGAAACGGGTACTGTTAAGTGGTTCAACGATGCAAAAGGTTTTGGTTTCATCACCCCGGATAACGGCGGCGAAGATCTGTTTGCACACTTCTCTGCAATCAACTCCAGCGGCTTCAAGTCCCTGCAGGAAAACCAGAAGGTCAGCTTCGAAGTGACCACTGGCCCCAAGGGCAAGCAAGCCTCCAACATCCAGGTCGTGTCGTAATTTCTCCGACCTGATGTGAGAAAAACCCCGGCTTGCCGGGGTTTTTTTTGTCTGTAAATTTTGAGTACGCATGCCCATGGCGCTTAAAGCCACCATCTACAAAGCCGACCTGCAGATCGCCGACATGGATCGCCATGTCTACGGCGACCACGCGCTGACCATCGCGCGCCACCCCTCCGAAACCGACGAACGCATGATGGCGCGGGTGCTGGCCTATGCGCTGTATGCCCAGGACGGCATCGCCTTCACCAAGGGCCTGTTCGACGTCGACGAGCCGGAAGTGTGGGTGAAGAACCTGGCCGGCGAGATCACCCTGTGGATCGACCTCGGCCAGCCGGACGATGCGCGCATCCGCCGGGCCTGCGGCCGCGCCGACCAGGTCGTGGTGCTGTGCTACAGCAGCGGCTGTGAAGTGTGGTGGAAGCAGATCGCTAGCAAGCTCACGCGCTTTGACAACCTGACCGTGCTGCAACTGCCCGCCGACACCACTCAGGCGCTGGCCGCCCTGGCCGAGCGCAGCATGCGCCTGCAATGCATGGTGCAGGACGGCGAAATCTGGATCAGAACGGATACAGAGAGCGTGCCGGTGAAGCTGGTTTCCCTACTGCCGGCCGCCTAATTCATCTAGCCGGCGGGCAGTTCCGAATACAAGTCGTTTCGCTCACCCGCTGGCCGCCGCACCCGACGAAACAGCTGTCGTAGGCGGGCAGGCAACCGCAGTCTTCCTGGCAGCTCGACTTCACCAGATGCGCCCGTACGCCTTCACGCGTCGGCATCACCGGCTCGCGGTAGGGCGGCGGAAACACCGGAAACGGCTGCATCCAGTAGGGATGGTGGAAGGGCGGGCCGTACCACCAGTTGAGCTGCATTTGCAGCTCGTAGTGGCGCAAGGCCGTCGCATAGTGCCTAAGTTCGAGGGCGTACTGCTGCAGCGCCTCGGTATAGCGTGCTTCCACCTGCGGCTCGAGCGCGACCGAACAGGCCTGGTAGCGGGCCTGGCAATCCGTCTGGCAGGCGGTTTTCTTGGTTTCGCATGCCGCCACGCAGGCGCGGCCCTGCGCATCGGCCGGCGGGATCAGGCGGACCGTCGTCTGGTATTGCGGCGTGGCGCAGCCCGCCACCGCGGCGGTCAGGGCCAGCGCGGCGAAGAAACGGGTCAGGGAGGGCAGGCGCATCGGGTAATCCGGTAACAATGCTTGCGTGAAGCATAGGCATTATTACGGAGTCAGAAAGCGCCCTTCGAGTTCCTGCAGATTCAGTTCCTGCAGGATCTGCTGCAGGCGTTCGCGCGCATTGCGGCGCGGCGCGTCGGTACGGGTGGCGACGATCAGCTCGTTCTTCAGCGAATGCTCCCAGCCGACTAATTCCGTGACGGTGACCTGGTAGCCGTGCGCTTCCAGCTGCAGGCAGCGCAGCACGTTGGTGAGCTGGCTGCCGAATTCGCGGGTGTGGATCGGGTGGCGCCAGATTTCGGACAGTGGGGTTTTGCCGAAGGATGCGTTCTTGTGTTTCCTCAGCACGGCGGCGACTTCGGCCTGGCAGCACGGCACCAGCACGATGTGGCGCGCCTGTTTGGCGAGCGCGAACTGGATGGCGTCGTCGGTCGCGGTATTGCAGGCGTGCAGCGCGGTGACGATGTCGATGGTCGCGGGCAGCTGTTCCGAACCGATCGACTCGGCCACCGTCACGTTGAGGAAGGACATGCGCGGAAAGTCCAGCCGCGCCGCCAGCTCGCGCGATTTTTCCACCAGGTCGTCACGCGTCTCGATGCCGTAGATGTGGGCGCCAGCGCGGGTTTTCAGATACAGGTCATACAGGATGAAACCCAGGTAGGACTTGCCGGCGCCGTGGTCGGCAAGCGTCAGCGTGTCCTGCCGGCCCAGCACCTCGTCGAGCAGCGGCTCGATGAACTGACACAGGTGATAGACCTGCTTGAGCTTACGGCGGCTGTCCTGGTTGAGCTTGCCGTCGCGCGTCAGGATGTGCAGTTCCTTCAGCAACTCGATCGACTGGCCGGGGCGCAGCACCTCGGCCAGCGGGCCTGTGAAAACCGTTTTCGGTGCAGTCGCGGCAGAGGAGGGACGGCGTTTCATGGTCAGGACGGAGCAGGGGGAAGGCCAAAGGGTATCAAAACCCCCGGCAGGGCAGTACCGCTTCGTATAATGCCGGCTTGCTGAAGAGGTTTCTGCCGTGTCCGTCGTCAATATTTCCTGCTACAAGTTCGTCACCCTCACCGATCGCGAGGCCCTCCAGGCCGATCTCACCGCGCGCTGCCAGGCGCTGGGTTTGCTGGGCACCATCCTGCTCGCGCCGGAAGGCATCAATGTATTCCTCGCGGGCTCGCGCGCGGCGATCGACGCCATCGTCGCCCACCTGCGCGCCGATCCGCGCTTTGCCGATCTCGCGCCCAAGGAGAGCCTGTCGGCCGAACCGCCGTTTAAAAGAATGCGAGTGCGGTTGAAGAAGGAAATCATCACCATGAAGCATCCGCTGATCCGACCAGAAGCGGGCCGTGCGCCTCCGGTGGCCGCCGCCACGCTGAAACAGTGGCTGGATCGCGGTTGCGACGACGCCGGCCGCCCGGTAGTGATGCTCGATACGCGCAACGACTACGAAGTGGAAGTGGGCAGCTTCGACAATGCCGTCGATTACCACATCGGCGTGTTCAGCGAATTCCCCCCGCTGATCGCCCAACACCGCGACGACTTCGCCGGCAAGACCGTGGTGTCGTTCTGCACCGGCGGCATCCGTTGCGAAAAGGCCGCCATCCACATGAAGGCCATCGGCATCGAACACGTCTATCAGCTCGAAGGCGGCATTCTCAAATATTTCGAGGACGTCGGCGGTGCCCACTACCACGGTGATTGCTTCGTGTTCGACGAGCGCGAGGCGGTGAGCGCCGACCTGCAGCCGGCGTCCGGGCGAATCCACCGCTAAGTCGAACGAGCAGGGCGCCATGAACGAAATCGCCGCGATTCTGCTCTTCACCCTCGCCGCCGGCGCCTGTATCCCGCTGGGCGGCTTTGTCGCCAGTTTCGAGCACATTCATTCACGCTGGCTGGAGCAGGAGTTGCGACATTCAGTCATCGCGCTCGGCGGCGGCATCCTGCTCGGCGCGGTTGCGATCGTGCTGGTGCCGGAAGGCATTGCCAGCATGAATGGGTCAATGCTCGCCATCCCGCTGGTTCTGGGCGGCGGCCTGACGTTTTTCGTGATCGAGCGCGCACTGGGCCTGCATCGGCACGAGTCGCCGCAGGTCATGGGCATGCTGCTGGACTATGTGCCCGAGGCCATTGCCATTGGCGGCCTGATCTCACTCGGCTCGCCCGCCGCTCCGCTGCTGGCCCTGCTGATCGGCCTGCAGAACCTGCCCGAAGGCTTCAACGCCTTCCGCGAACTGCATGCGACGGGGCAGCGCAGCGCGCGCCGCACGCTGCTCATCATGGTATCGCTGGTCGCCATCGGCCCGGTCGCCGGTCTTGGCGGCTACTACCTGCTGGCGGATTTTCCCGCGGCGCTCGGCGCCATCATGCTGTTCGCCTCCGGTGGTCTTCTCTACCTCATCTTCCAGGACATCGCCCCGCAGTCGCGCCTCAACCGCCACTGGGCGCCGCCGCTGGGCGCAGTGATAGGCTTCAGCGTGGCGCTGTTCGGAGACATGGTGATGCGGGGCGGGTGATTTGCTGCGTTGTTTCAACTGACATCGTTCGGGGCAGCAGGCGGCTACTAAGAGACATTGCCCCATTGACCTGCTCCATTTATGGTGTCTGCTTATTTCAATAAGGGACGTTCAACCCGTCATGATTAAAGCCTTTCTCGCATGCTTGACCTTTCTTGTCCTTTCGGCCGCAAGTGCCCAGGAACGCGCAACGCCTGACCAGCTTGAGCAGTGGATGGCGTACTACTACCTCGCTCCGCATCCCGAGGAAGTCGCGTCTGCGCTGGAGGCGGTAACAGCGAAAGGCTTCTTCGAGAACGATGATGCCCAGGCACCTTTGTCCGGTTTCTTTACCGAAATATTCCGAGCCAATCCAGACAAGGTTGGTGAATGGGTGAAGCCGTACATGGGAATTCCAAGCCGTCATATCCTCTACTCGGCGCTGTGGATGGCTAATTCGAAAGAGAGTAGGACCGCTCTTGAACAAATGGCTCAACGCGCCGCTCCTGAAGAAGCCAAGGCATTGAGAGCGCTAGCTTCGTCTCCGCCACCGACTGTCGAATCCATGACCATCGACAGCCCAGCTTCGTTGGACTACATGTGGGGCTACTTTTCGGCGTCGGGTTCTGACAAACCCGTACTCCGGGTTATTGATCAGATGAAACTGGTTAATACCAAGGGCAACGCCAGTGCCATGCTGATTGGGGGTGCTGCTCAGTGGTCGGTGTCTGCGAACGCGAGGCAGCACGAAAAAGTTCTGAAGATCGTCAAGGTAAATGCCAAGACTGCGGATCAGGAAACGAAAGCACTCCTGGAAGAAATCCTTGCCGGCATAGACGCTGGAAAGGCAAAGAAATGACCGCTAACAAGTTGTTCCAGCCGACGGCCCAGCCGCGCTTCGCGCGCCTAGGCTGCGGCTGAACAACGGTGTTAATAACTTCTTCTTGGCCGGGAGCGGACACAATTAAGAAAAAGCCCTTCCGCTTAGGGTCGATAACAGCCTCCTGACGCGTCACCCCAACGCCCGGATCGACTGCATCGGCGGCACGCGGGTGATGTGCCGCGTGGTGAGCCAGCCGCTGGCGCCCACCAGCAGGGCGCCGGCAGCGGGCAGGGCGAGCCACAGCCACGGGTGCAGCCGCACCGGCAGGTCGAACAGGCGGTCGGCGATCAGCGCCATGGCGATTTCGGCGCAGATGCTGGCGAGCAGGCCGGCCAGCACGCCGAGCGCGATGAACTCGCTCCACAGCCCCTTGGCCAGATAGGCGCGCTGCGCGCCCAGCGTGCGCAACAGCACGGCTTCCTGCTGGCGCGCATCGAGGCTGGCCAATAGCGTGGCGACGACGACCGCCATGCCGGCGGCGAGCAGGAAACCCAGCAGCAACTGGATTGCGGCGACGATCTGCGCGAACACGGCCTCGATATTGGCAATGAGCTTGTCGAGGGCAAGAATCGTGATGCCGGGGAAGGTCTTGACGAAACCAGGCAGCACGCCTGTTGCGTCCGGCGGCACGTAGACGCTGGCGATGGCGCTGGCGGGCAAGGCATCGAGCGGACCGGGCGAAAAGATGACGAAGAAATTGGGTTGCATCGATTCCCATTTCACGCTGCGGATACTGGTGATGCGCGCGCTGATCGTCTGGTCGCCGGATTCGAAACCGAGGGTGTCGCCGAGGGCCAGGTTCAGCCGCTCCGCCATCTCGGATTCCACCGAAATTTCTGCGGCAGGGTCGCTGCGTGCGCCGTGCCAGGTTCCGGACAGCAGCACATTGTTGGCGGGCAGAATGGTGGTCCAGGTTAGGTTGAGTTCGCGCCGCAGGGTATTGGTGTCGCGCGCTTCCGGCGGCAGGGTGTCGGCGATGGGCATGCCGTTCTTGCTGACCAGGCGGCCGCGCACCATGGGATACACCTCGGAGGCTTCGAGGCGGTGCTCGGCCAGATAGGCAGCCACCGCGGCCTGCTGGTGCGGTGCGATATTCACCAGAAAATGATTGGGCGCATTTTCTGGCAATTGCTGGCGCCAGCCGTCGATCAGGTCGCTGCGTACCAGCGCAAGCAGGGCGACGAGAAACAGCGCCAGGGTAAAGGCACCGAGCTGCAGCGTGCTGTCGAAGCGATGGCGCAGCAGTTGCGCAAGTCCGAAGCGCACCGGGCCATAGCTGATCTTCTGCACGCCGCGCCCGGCCACCAGCGCCAGCCGTGCCAGCAGGATCAGCACGCCGATCAGCGCGGCGAGTGCGCCGACAAAAATGGCGACAAGCTTGGCGTCGCCCGCATACCAGCCGATCAGGATCAGCAGCGCCGATCCGCTGATCGACGCGCTGAGCCACGCCGCGACAGGCAGGGGCGGCAGGTCGCGCCGCAGCACCCGCAGCGGTGGTACGCGGATCAGACGCATCAGTGCGGGCAGGCTGGCACCCGCGAGCGCCAAGAGTCCGCTGGCAACGGCGACGGCGACCGGCGCTGCGCCCAGCGAGGGTAGGCGGGTGACAGCTTCCGGCAGGATCAGTCCGGCCAGCGCCTGTTGCGTCAGCGCGCCGACCGCCACGCCGACTAGGCTGCCCAGCACGCCCAGCGTCAGCAGCTGCACGGCATACAGCGTGCGCAGCTGCGCGGTGGTGGCGCCCATGCAGCGCAGCAGCGCGGCCTGGTCGTAGTGACGCAGCGCATGGCGGTGCGCAGCGATCGCGATGGCGGCCACCGACAGCAAGAGGCTGATCAGCGCAGTGAGCTGGAGATAGTGGTCGGCATTGGCAAACGCGCCGCGCAGGGTTTCGACGCCGTCACGCGAACCGATCAGGCGCTGGGTGGTTTCGAGTTGCGGTTTGAGCGTGGTGCCGAACGCGGCGAGCGGTTCCGCGTCGCCCGCGAACTGGTACAGGTAAGTGAGCCGGCTGCCGGGCTGCAGCACGCGGGTAGCCTCGACTTCGTCGGCGCGCATGAACACGCGCGGCGCGAAGCCGAACACGCCGGCGAGCTGGCCGGGTTCCTCGACCACCACGCCGGCAATGCGTAGCGTGGCTTCGCCGATCTGCACCGAGTCGCCCACCGCGGCGTTCAGTAGCGTCAGCAGCTCCTGATCGACATAGACCGCGCCGGGCGGCGGTTGCGCCGGGCGCGGGGTGCCGGCCTCGAAGGGCCGGTCGGCGATGCGCACTTCGCCGCGCAGCGGGTAGGCGGCGTCGACTGCGCGCAGCGTGCCCAGCTGGAAAGCGTCGCCGCGGCTGACCATGCTGGCGAATTCGAGCGCGTTGCTGGTTTGCAGCGCATGGTCGGGCCAGGTGTCGATCGGGCGCGGGCTGGTGACGAGCAGGTCGGCACCGAGAAAGCTCGCGCCCTGTTCGCTCATTGCGCGCTTGATGCGGTCGCCGAGGAAACCGGTGGTGGAGACGCTGCCGACGCCGATGACGAGCGCCAGCAGCAGCACGCGCCATTCGCCGCTGGCGCGTTCGCGCCGTAGCAGCCAGAGGCCCAGCTTGGCGAACGTCATGCGAGTGCGGCCTCGCGGGCGCGGCCGGCCACCAGATGCAGCCGGCGCTGGCAGCGCGAGGCCAGCGCCTCGTCGTGGGTGACGAGAATCAGCGTGGTGCGTGCCGAGGCATTGAGTTCGAACAGCAGATCGATGATGCGCGCGCCGGTGTCGGCGTCGAGGTTGCCGGTGGGCTCGTCGGCGAAGACGATTTCCGGATCGGTGGCAAACGCGCGCGCGAGGGCAACGCGCTGTTGCTCGCCGCCGGACAGCTGGCGCGGCGTATGGCCGGCGCGTGCAGCGAGGCCGACGCGGTCCAGCCAGTGCAGCGCACGTTCTCGGGCATCGGCGCGTCCGGCGAGTTCCAGCGGCAGCAGGATGTTTTCCAGCGCGGTGAGCGCGGGCAGCAGCTGGAACGACTGGAACACGAAGCCGACGCGGCCGGCGCGCAGCCGCGCGCGGGCATCTTCGTCAAGGCCGCCGAGGCGCTCGCCGAGCAACACGATTTCACCGGCCGACGCGTGGTCGAGTCCCGCCAGCAGGCCGAGCAGGGTGGACTTGCCGGAACCCGAGGCGCCGGTGATCGCAAGCGTTTCGCCCGCCTGGACGGCGAGCCCGACTTCGCTCAGGATGGTGAGCGTGCCATCGGCAGTCGGTACGGTCTGGGACAGGGCATGCGCGGAAACCGCGGCAACGGGGAACTGGGGACTGTCGGCAGGCGTCATTGAAATGGGTCGACTCAGGAAGAATGAATGAATTATCGCTTGTGCTTGCTGTTATTGCTGGCTTTGCCGAACTGGGCGCTGGCCGCTTCGTGCACGGTGTTGATCGTCGGCGACAGCCTGAGTTCCGGCTATGGCCTCGCCCAGGGTCAGGGCTGGGTGGATCTGCTGGATGCGCGTCTGAAGCAATCCGCGCTGCCGCAGAAAAATGCGCAGTGGCGTGTGATCAACGCCAGCATCACCGGAGACACCACGCAGAACGGCCTGCAACGCCTGGCGCCGGCGCTAGATCGGCACCGGCCGCACGGCGTGCTGATCGAGCTCGGCGGCAACGATGCGCTGCGCGGCACGCCGCCGGCGGCGATCAAGCAGAATCTGGTCGCGATGATCCGCCAGGCCAAGGCGGCCGGCACCTGGGTGATGCTGCTGGAGGCCCCGGTGCTGCCCAACTACGGCAAGCCGTATGCCGACGCGGTGGCGCGGATGTACGTTGAGGTGGCGCGCGAGGAGAAGATTACCCGCGTGCCGTGCTTCGTCTGCGACGTGGGGGTCAAGGACGGCATGATGCAGGCCGACGGCATCCACCCCAACAGCAAGGCCCAGCCGAAGATGCTCGACGCCGTGTGGCCCTACCTCAAGCCGAAGCTGCAATGCCCGGTGAAGACACGCTGACCGGCGCCGCCTGCCCCTGCGGGTCGGCGCGCGCCTTGGCGGACTGTTGCGGCCGCTACCATGCCGGTGTGCCCGCGCCGGATGCGGAAAGCCTGATGCGCTCGCGTTACAGCGCGTATGTGTTGGGGCTGGAGGCGTATCTGCGCGCGACCTGGCATCCGTCGACGTGTCCCGCTTCGCTCGGTCTGAATGAGACGCCGCATCCGCAGTGGCTGGGCCTGACGGTGAAGGCGCATGTGCCACAGGATGCGACCCATGCGACGGTGGAATTCGTCGCCCGCTACAAGCTCAATGGCCGCGCATTCAGGTTGCACGAGACCAGCCGCTTCGAAAAGCTGGACGGACGCTGGCTGTATGTCGACGGGGTGATTCAGGAATGAAGGAGCGATGATGCGTGCACTCAAGCTGGGCCATGCCGTATTGAAGGTGCGCCGCCTCGACATGTCGGTGCCGTTCTACCGCGACGTGCTGGGGCTGACCGAAGTGGCGCGCCATGGTGGCCGCATGGTGTTCTTCTCGTGCGGCGACAATCATCACGACCTTGCGCTGCTGGAAATCGGCGCGCATGCACCGCTGCCCGAAGACCGCCAGGTCGGCCTGTATCACCTGGCTTTCAAGGTCGGCGATACCCTGGACGAGCTGCGCGCCTGCCGCGATCACCTCGCTGCCCACGGCGTCGAACTCGACGGGCAGTCCGACCATCGCGTCAGCCAGTCGCTGTATTGCCACGACCCAGACGGCATCATGATCGAACTGTACGTCGACGCCGATCCAGCGCTGTGGCGCGACGATCCGGGCGCGGTGGCGCATATCGGCACGCTGAAGCTTTAGACCACCGAAGCTCTAGTACTTCAATGAACAAAGCCCGCTTGCGCGGGCCTTGTTTTGCTTCTTTTGTAAGGTGGGGTGGACGATGGGGCTCGAACCCACGACAACAGGAATCACAATCCTGGACTCTACCAACTGAGCTACGTCCACCATTGGTGTTATCAGCAACGCTGACAACGAAAAACTTGGCCTGCCCGACAGGAATCGAACCTGTAACCCCCAGCTTAGAAGGCTGGTGCTCTATCCAGTTGAGCTACGGGCAGAGACACTTGTCGGGCTTGTGGGGTGGTCGGGGTGAGGGGATTCGAACTCCTGACATCCTGCTCCCAAAGCAGGCGCGCTACCGGGCTGCGCTACACCCCGAAATCCTATCCATGCATACCAGCCGCATTTCGGAGAAGCGAGACTATACATGGGCGTATTGGCCGGGTCAATTTTCGCTTGAGTAAGGTGGGGGCTTCCGGGAAAATCACGCTTTTGCTTCAGGGTGGTTTGAATGAGCGCACGGATTCTCGACGGCAAGACCATGGCCGACACCATCCTCGCAGTGATCCACGACAAGGTGGCCGAGCGCGAGGTGCAGGGCAAGCGCCGACCGGGCCTGGCGGTGATCCTGGTTGGTGGCGATCCGGCCTCGGCGGTGTATGTGCGCAACAAGAAGCGCGCCTGCGAGCGCGCCGGCGTCACCAGCGTGGCGCACGACCTGCCGGAAACCACCACCCAGGACGAATTGCTGGCGCTGATCGACACGCTCAACGCCAACGGCGCCATCGACGGCATTCTGGTGCAGTTGCCGCTGCCGGTGCACATCGATGCCGAGACCGTGATCGAGCGCATCCGCCCCGACAAGGACGTCGACGGCTTCCACCCCTACAACATCGGCCGCCTGGCGGTGAAAATGCCGACACTGCGGCCGTCCACCCCGCGCGGCATCATGACGCTGCTGCGTGCCACCGACGTGGAACTGCGCGGCAAGAATGCGGTGATGGTCGGCGCCTCCAACATCGTCGGCCGCCCGATGAGCCTCGAACTTTTATTGGCGGGCTGCACGATCACGGTGTGCCACAGCGCCACGCGCGACCTGGAAAGCTTCGTGCGCTCGGCCGAAATCCTGGTGGTGGGGGTGGGCAAGCCGCGGATGATTCCGGGCGACTGGATCCGCGAGGGCGCGATCGTGATCGACGTCGGCATCAATCGCCTGCCCGACGGCAAGTTGTGTGGCGATGTCGATTTCGACAGCGCGCTCGAACGCGCAGGCTGGATCACCCCGGTGCCGGGCGGCGTGGGGCCGATGACGGTGGCGACGCTGCTGGAAAATACGCTGGAAGCGGCGTTGATGCACAATCCCTAGGGGCTAGGGGCTAGGGGCTAGGGGCTAGGGGCTAGGGGCTAGGGGCTAGGGGCTCATTTAATTTCGCGGCCTCCGGCCGCTCATCCCCTAGATCCCAGTTCCTAACTCCTAGATCCTTTTCACGAGCCGCAATGTAGCGCCCTCAAATACCCCACATCGACGAAGGGCTGCCCCAAGTCGAGGCCGGCGATCACGCGGTTGGGCGCGCCGGGATCGCCCAAGTCTGACAGCACCACCGCAGCGCCGCTGAAATCGTGATCCAGCGTGTAGTCGTTGATGGTGACCAGGGTTTTCAGACCGGCGCCGAGGCTGGCGCGCAGGCCGTTTTCTGAATCTTCGAACGCCAGGCAGTCGGCGGCGTCGAGGCCCATTTTTTCCAGCGCGTAATGGTAGATGTCGGGCGCGGGTTTCTTCGCCGGCACGATGTCGCCTGCGGCGATCACTTCGAACCAGTCCTGCGTGCCCGACCCCAGGCTGTGTTCCAGCAGCACGGTGACGTTTTCCGGGGTGGTGGTGGTGGCGATCGCCAGCCGCAGGCCGGCGGCGCGCGCCTCGGCCAGCAGGCGCTTGACGCCGGGGCGCATCGGGATGCCGCCCTGGGCGGCCAGCGTGCTGTAGTGACGGGTCTTGGCTTTGTGCAGGTCGGCCACCAGCTCGTCGAAGTTGTCCGGCTTGCTATAGTCCGGCCGAAACTGGTCGATATAGTGTTTCATGCGCTCCTTGCCGCCGGTAACGGCAAGCAGCTTGCCGTAGAGGGCGACATCCCAGTGCCAGTCGAGACCGGCGTCCTTGAAGGCTTGATTGAAAGCGGGACGGTGGCCGTCACGCTCGGTGTCGGCCAGGGTGCCGTCCACGTCGAAGAGCAGGGCGTGTAGTGTCATATGGGTTGCGGCGCTTAAACGATTCTGATATTAAGTTGGGTCGGGCTGGGCCCGGAATAACCGAAATTTGCAAAGAGAACGAGATGGCTGAAACTTTGATGCGCTTTGAGCCGTACAAGGCCAAAAAGGGCGAAGACTACATGAACGCGAAACAGCTCGCGCATTTTCGCAAAATGCTCGAAGACTGGAAAGCAGAACTGTCGCAGGACATTGATACCACGCTGCATTCGATGCAGGATGAGCAGACCGTATTTGCCGATCCCAACGACCGCGCCACGCAGGAATCGGACATGGCGCTCGAACTGCGCAACCGGGATCGCGAGCGCAAGCTGATCAAGAAAATCAACGAAACCATCGCCAAGATCGACAGCGGCGACTACGGTTACTGCGATTCCTGCGGTGTCGAGATCGGTCTGGATCGTCTGCAGGCGCGCCCGACCGCAACACTGTGCATCGACTGCAAGACGCTCGAGGAAATTCGCGAACGTCAGGTCGCCAAATAAACGCGGCAGATCACGTCGCCCACCACGCGTACATTCAATATGTCCCAGCCCATCCCAGAGCAGCCGAGCGACTTCGACCGTTATTACAACGGCCTCCTGTACAGCGTGATGCGCTGGGACCAGCTCACGGCATTCTGGCAGAAGATCGATGCCGAAGCCGGCTGGTACCTCTACGCGGTGGGCCAGCAGGTGCCGCTGGCACCTTCGGCGGCCGACAAGGTGCAACAGTTCACGCGCGAGCTGGACGAACTGCTGCGGCGTGAACATCACGAGGATTACTGCGCGATCGTCTACGCCGACAACCTCGACGCACCCAATTTCATCAAGATTTACGACCCCAACCATCTGGGCAGTTCGTGCGGCTCCAGTGCGACGAAGTCCTCGGTGCTGCCGGGCTGGCTGATGAGCAAGACACCGCCGCGCGAGCTGGAAATGCGCGGCGTGGTGACCGGCCAGCGCAAGCGCTGGTGGCAGTCGTTTCTGGGCGAAACGGTCTGAGACGCGTCCGGTGAATGGCCAATAAAAAACGCGCCGGGGCGCGTTTTTTATTGGCCGAACGCCCCGCGGGGCGTCGGTGTTCAGCTGGCCTGTTCTTCGTCGCTCGGCGTCGGGGCCGGCGCTTCGGGGGCTTCCAGCAGGGCCTTCATCGACAGGCGCAGGCGGCCTTTCTCGTCGGCCTCCAGAATCTTTACCCGCACGACCTGGCCTTCCTTCAGGTAGTCGCCGATGGTGTTGACGCGCTCGTGGGCGATCTGCGAGATGTGCAGCAGGCCATCGCGGCCCGGCAGCACGTTGACGATCGCACCGAAGTCCAAGAGCTTGATGACCGGGCCTTCGTAGACCTTGCCGACTTCAACTTCGGCGGTGATCTCCTCGATCCGCTTCTTCGCCAGTTCGCCGGCTTCCATGCTGGTGCAGGCGATCTTCACGGTGCCGTCTTCCTGGATGTCGATCTGGGTGCCGGTTTCCTCGGTCAGTGCACGGATGACGGCGCCGCCTTTGCCGATGACGTCGCGGATCTTTTCCGGGTTGATCTTCATCGCGATGATGCGCGGCGCGTAGGCCGACATCTCATGCGTGTCGGAGACCGACGCCTTCATGATCTCGAGGATGTGCATGCGGCCTTCCTTCGCCTGGCTCAATGCGGCCTGCATGATCTCCTTGGTGATGCCGGTGATCTTGATGTCCATCTGCAGGGCGGTGACGCCCTTTTCGGTGCCCGCAACCTTGAAGTCCATGTCGCCGAGGTGGTCCTCGTCGCCGAGGATGTCGGTCAGCACCGCGAAGCGGTTGCCTTCCTTGATCAGGCCCATGGCGATGCCGGCGACGTGCGCTTTCAGCGGCGCGCCGGCGTCCATCAGCGACAGGCAGCCGCCGCACACCGAGGCCATCGACGACGAGCCGTTGGATTCGGTGATTTCCGACACCACGCGCATGGTGTAGCCGAACTCTTCCTTGGTGGGCAGCACCGCCAGCAGTGCGCGCTTGGCGAGCCGGCCGTGGCCGATTTCGCGGCGCTTGGGCGCGCCGACGCGGCCGGTTTCGCCGGTGGCGTAGGGCGGCATGTTGTACTGCAGCATGAAATGCTCGGAATAGGAGCCTTCGAGCGCGTCGATGGTCTGCTCGTCGCGGCCGGTGCCGAGCGTGGTGACCACCAGCGCCTGTGTTTCGCCGCGGGTGAACAGGGCGGAACCGTGAGCGCGCGGCAGCACGCCGGTGCGGATGGTGATCGGGCGCACGGTGCGGGTGTCGCGGCCGTCGATGCGCGGCTGGCCGGACAGGATGCGGTTGCGCACCACGCCGGCTTCCAGGCGGTGGAACGCGTCCTTGACATGGTTCTGCGCGACCGTGTCCATGTCGCCGCTGATGAGTTCGGCGAAGGCCTTGCTGCGCACCTCGTCGATGGCGGCCATCCGCGCCTGCTTCTGCTTGATGTTGTAGGCCTGCTGCAGACCGTCCTCGGCCAGCGACTTCAGGCGCTCGACCATCGCGGCGTCTTCGGCGACCGGCTGCCAGTCCCAGGCGTCGGCGCCGGCTTCGTCGGTCAGTTCGTTGATCGCGTTGATCGCAGCCTGCATCTGGGTGTGGCCGAACACGACCGCGCCCAGCATGATGTCTTCCGGCAGTTCCATCGCTTCGGACTCGACCATCAGCACGGCGGACTCGGTGCCGGCGACGACCAGGTTGAGCGCCGAATCCTTCAGCTCGGAATTGGTCGGGTTCAGCACATACTCACCGTTGATGAAGCCGACGCGGGCGGCGCCCACCGGGCCGTCGAACGGCAGGCCGGACAGCGACAGCGCGGCCGAGGCGCCGATCAGCGCGGGAATGTCGCCGCTGACTTCGGGGTTGGACGACATCACCGTGGCGATGATCTGCACTTCGTTGAAGAAGCCGTCGGGGAAGAGCGGGCGGATGGGGCGGTCGATCAGGCGGCAAATCAGCGTTTCGCCATCCGACGCGCGGCTTTCGCGCTTGAGGAAGCCACCGGGGATGCGGCCGGCCGCGTAGGTCTTTTCCTGGTAGTCGACGGTCAGCGGAAAGAAATCCTGGCCCGGCTTGACTTCGTTCTTGGCGACGACGGTGACCAGTACCACGGTGTCGTCCATGTTGACGATGACGGCGCCGGAGGCCTGGCGGGCGATTTCGCCGGTTTCCAGGGTGACCTGATGACGGCCGTAGGCGAAGGTTTTCTTGATAGCGCTCATGTGAGTTCCTTTCAAAGCAAA
>CAZUVC010000009.1:0-91545 GCA_964623745.1 uncultured Thiobacillus sp.
CGGAGCAGCCACGGATTCAAGGCTGGATCCAAGAAGAGTTAGAAGCAGCATTACAATTGTCCGGTTCATGTCCTGAATATGGTTAGTGACAACGATGACTTCATGATCGCCTTTCATTCCAATCAATCTATGGAGTGGCGTAGTAGCTATTGATCTTTGTTGTGGCACGGTCGATCGCGTAATCCGGGATTTTGACGCTGGCCTTCACATCCGCCACCACGCTGGAAAAGTCGATCAGGCTGAAGTCGATACTCTGGAGTTCAGTGGGGGTCAAACCACCACAATCCGGGCTCTTTGGACTCCCCCAGGATTTGCCAAGCTGTGCTCGCCCGGATACAGCGATCAATCGTGCGATACGGGAGTTGAAACAGCAGTGCGATTGCTTCTTCTGCACGCAGACACCAAGCACTTTTTTTGAGCAATAGGTTCCGACATGAACGCAAAGATTCTGCCCGCGCTTCATGCCAAGAATTTGCTCTTCTTGTTCGCATGAAACGAGCTCCATGATGATGTAGATTGCGATGGCAATCGCAAACGAAGCGGGATCGAAACCGACGAAGAACGTCCCGCTTTCCCCAAGCAGAACGGTCGTTCCGGCTGCAGGGGCGCCGTATCCAACGGTCAGACCAAAATAGCTGAACGAGGGACTAAAGACCGATGAAGATCCGCTTCCCCCAAGAATTGACTCCATTCCATTTATCAGGAAATTCGGGGCGTCCGATTGGAACAGCGAATCGTAGACTGCTGTAGACCCTAAATATTGGATTGATTCCGTTCCGAAACTCTTCACCAGACTCGCGCCCATGCTGGTCATCATGTCGCTGTTGTTCTGATTGCTCCCCATCGAGTTAGTCTTGCAGCAACTGAAAATCCCGAGCGTCACCCTGCATTTGCTGTTTTTTCCGTTGAACAGCGTCAGGGTGTCCGGATCCATGTAGTTGCCGGCCTGCCGCAGCGCCTCCATACCAGTGATCGCCAGCGCAAAATCACCATCCGGCGTGTAGCCCGCATCAAAACACGTGCCATCCACGCAGTAGGCCTGTCCGCCACAATCCGTGATGGTTTTAGACTCGCCATCCGCCACCTTGCATTGATACGTTTGCTCATAGAGCGAGCACTTGGCTGGATCACCGTCCACATACTCAACGCAGCTTGAGCCGATCTGCGCACAACCCTGCGCAGCTAGAGGCGCGCAATCATCCACGTAGTTCTGGGAGATGCAGTCGTACTTGCTTTCGTATTTCCAGCAATCGCGAGTCACCGGGTAGCCGCTGATCATGCGCGTTTCCGGCCCCTCGACGCAGACCCTGGAATTCTTTGTGCAGGTGCCATCCCCTGCCAGCACCGGAGACGAGAGCAAGGGGAACAGGAGGGTGACGATGAGTAGCCGGGCTATCCGCCGCATCAAGGCAAGCGGCATCATGGAAGCCGGGCCTCCAGAGCCGTACACTGGTTATCCCAGAAGTCCGTTTCAGTGACGATTGTCTTTGGCGGCGTGAAACCTGCTGTCGCTACTGCCTGATTGCCCCATCGCCAATCGATAGCGCGGAAGGTATAACTGCAAGTGTCTCCTGAACAACCCTGAATATATCCCGGCTCGTAGCCAATAAAATTCTTAACAGTACAAGAACCCTTCCAGTGATTTATGGTTACAATTTCGTAATTGAGGTAACCATACTCATCCCAGCAACCATCGGTGTCGCAGGTGTGGCCGGTAACACCGTATTGCACCCTGTCTAAAACAGTAAATGGTGCCTTCGGAACATCCAGGTAGCCGACACTACACACGCCATGCAATTCGTATGGCGTGAAACGAAGCCTGATCATCCCATCCGCACGATTCATGTCACAAAAGATATCGACTTGCTGAATCGGGAATGGCAATCTGAATCCGCCGTACCACGTGCCTGGTACGCACGACTCGGATGTCGTAACAGTAACCGTCAGGATTTCATTGCACGACTCCTCACCTGCCGTCAGGTATTGATTACAGGTTTCCGTTTGATACCTGTCCGGATCCTTGACCGTCTTCTCTGCGCATCCGGCATAACCCCCGCTCACGATCAGGCTGCCGAGATATATCTCTGCATCGCCCGACACCATGTTGCGTTTGATAACCAGCGGATCGGTTGTGGAGTTGAGCGGGAACATCACGCTCTTCTTGCCAGGGTCATTCATCAGCATCCTGACGCCTTCGCACTTCCCGTGGGCATGAGGATCGGGATCTGCCGTTCCTGCGGTGGATGTACAGCCAGTGACCCCCGCCGTGGCTGGCGCCGTCAGGCTACCTGTGCCGCCCATGTAGTAGCTGGAAGCAGGATCGGTGGCCGTATAGTTCGGTACCCCCGTGTTGGCATCGCTCGCTGTGGTGGTGCTGATCTTGCTCTTGGCTGTTCCAACATTCGCCTTGCCGAAGGTGTTGCCCTCATTGAAGGCATCGTTCGCGGTCATGTCGGCACAGGTCACACTTGAGACCAGACACAGTGGCAGCAGTAAAGCCTTCACGGCCGGTACTCCAGCATGGCCAGCCGTGATCGTGCCTCAGCGGCCAGTGGACTGCCGCCTTGTGCCCAGCGCTCAAGCACGTAATCCAGGGTGACATCGCCAGTCGCGCGCAGGCTCTGGCTGCATTCCTGTCTCAGGTTGTTCAGGCATGCCTCGCCTTGCTGTCCTGTCGTCAGGACAAATGTGGGTGCCTGAACAACCTTGTATGCCCGGAATAAATCGGGGTGAATGATGATGGAAGCACCCGTTTCGGCAATCGGCTTCAGTGCCTCCATGGCACGCGGCCAGTTCCCCTTGGCGAGCCCGCCCTCGACCCCACGCAAGACCAGCACAGCACGCGTGCGCACGGCTTGTCTGGCCAGATTTATCAGAGCCTTACCCGGCATGCCCAGGGTGACGAAGATCATGAGATTGTCGTCTTCCGGCTTCTGCGCTGTCTGGTTGTAGCGGGCCGCAATCTGGCCGATGTCCACGCCGGAAGATGGGACCTTGATTTTGGGAAAGGCACGAACCGCGCCATTGCGCGCTGCCTGGCTGGCAGCATCGATCGCCTGACTCGACTTATGCCGCGCCACTGCGTCATCGCCATAGCCATTTATCTCTGGCAGAGCAGGGGGCTTGTCAGCCGCATACCCAGCGGATGCGATGGCAGCGAACATAACAAGCAACAGCATTTTCATCTCAGGCTTCTTCATCGATCAGAATCCAAAGGCCCCCTGGCAGCAGTCCCGCTTGCGGAAGAGCATGTAAGCAAAATCCTCGCCCTTGTATGGGAACTCCTTGCCTGCGCCTGAAATGACCGTTGTGCGTCCCATGGTTGAACAACATTTGCCATCCTCTTTTTTGGTGTTGGGGATGGGGTAAGTCATCTGGGTCTTGTAGGCGCGCTTATCCATGAGCGGAATGGGGTAGTAGCCACACTGCCCAGACGTTCCGTGCGCGCCCCAGACCAGCAATTCGCGGTGCATCTTGTTGGTCATGCGTTGGGCAATGAGTGTCGAGGCCTGCACGGCGCCGACATGGTTGCCCACCCAGCCATTGAGCGGGTACATGGATCCCTGGCAGCCCGCGCACCAGAAAAGCTCGTTCAGGGGAAAGCCCGCCGTGGCAGCCACGCAATCCGCGGCGCACGCACCCTGAGCCAGCGGATTGGCAAACAGCACGGCATCAGGATTGAGGATGAAGGTCAGCTCCGAATCCGCCCACAGCGGATCAAGCTCGGTGAAATACGCCAGGTCGAATACATTCTGTTCCAGGCACGGGTTGTCGACGATGACTTCCAGCCAGAACATCAGGGGACTGATGTACCAGTGAGCCTGATAGAACGATTTACCCCCACGCGTTTGTACATGCGCTGGCGCCGGCACGCCGGGATCAATGGTGATCCCGCCAAGGGAAGGAAAGCAGTAGGGTTTGCGCACCACCTCGACCAGCCGCGCCGGTT
This sequence comes from uncultured Thiobacillus sp., assembly GCA_964623745.1. Lineage (GTDB taxonomy): Bacteria > Pseudomonadota > Gammaproteobacteria > Burkholderiales > Thiobacillaceae > Thiobacillus. The sequence continues at coordinate 3,950 of CAZUVC010000009.1, forward strand.
CGTAGAAACTGATGCTCAAACCCACCTTGGGCGGGCTTGAGCATGCGCACAGCGGGTTGCTCACACCGCTATCAAAATCCTCCTGACCAAAATCCATGATCGTGGTGCCGCCGACCTTGAGCGGAAACGCGCACGACCAGCAAATATCCGTGATCGGATTCATGAACTTGCCGGTGCAAGTGGTCGTTGCCGCCCATGAGCTGGGCGAAACCGCATAGGCAAGCACCAGAACAGCACGAATGTTCCGGAGCAGCCAGCCCATCACTTGAACCATCCCAGCAAGCCCACGGGCTTCTTTGTCAGCCTGATGATCAGGCTTTGCAGCCGGTTGTCATCCCAGGCCACGATCCTGGTGCCGCCCCAATGCGGCCTGTGGATATCTGACCATTCAGCAATTTGCAGAATCAGTCCAGGACCGGTAATACAGGGAAAAGTATGCACGTTCAGTCAGCTTTCATTTCGTCGATGCGCAAGCGCCTTTGCGCTACCTCTTGCGACACCAGCGCAGGAACCTGCTTGATCCCGAAGCGCCTCACCAGATGCCCGCTCTGGTCGAAGTACACCTGCCTTTTCCACTGACGGGTCAGCGCCAAGGGTTCACCCGCGACCAGAATTGGCTTCACCGCTCCTTTGAAGCGCTTGAGAATCTCGGCGGCCTTCTTTACCTGCTTCGGGTCGCTCTGATCGAAAAAAAACAGGTGATTGGAAAGTGGCACATAGTCGAGCGGGTTGACCATGTCACCCGCACGCGCGATGACTTTGCCCTCTGGCGTAGTGATGTCGCGCGGGACGCGCCACGACGGATCAAAGTAGAAGGTGCGCGGCTGGCGCGTTTTGACGATGCCTTTCACTGGGTCCGGTCGCTCGATGCTTTGTTTCGATCGCTCGATGGCGTCTTTCTGGAGCTGGCCGAGACGACCGGTTTTTTCCATGGACTTGAGCTTGTCCTGTATCGCTTCAAGCATGTCCGGTTCGGTGATGGGATAGGACGGCCCCAAGATCTCCTGAGCCCAGGCCGGATACATGATCAACCCACACAGAATCATCGCCAGAACCTTCTTGAGCATGTCAAAACAGTGGGATCGCGCGCCCGGAGACACGCTCAAGCGGAATCCAGCCCGTCAGCGCAAAGCGCGAATCCAACGAATCCTTGTGGGGTGCGTAAACATAGAAATGGTTGGCCGGAATCACGCCGGTCGGGCCAAGCGCCAACGGCTCGCCTGTCCGGGTGCGCGGCTTGGCCGTGCTCATGTACTCGCCGTTCACGTAGAAATCCCGACCCTCTGTGGTCACGGTGTCGCCCTGCATGCCACGCACCTGTTTCACGAACGAAAGTCCGGCCTTGTAAGGCCCACCGCCCGCCCAGCGCCAGGCAATGTAATCGCCGCGCTTGACATTCAGGTCGCCCTTGATCACCACAAACACCCGGTACGGCAGGCTTTCCGTGACCGTAATCGCCAACGTGAAGAACGCATTGAAGAGCAGGATGGCGCCCACCAACCCGCCCCAAAACAGCCAGTTCCGGCGGAGATGAGGAATCATCTCGGTATGCCAGTAAACCAGCCAGCGATTCCATAAGTTGCCCGCGCCAGGGGCGACTACGGTCTTCATCATGGTTTCACTCCGCCGCCTTGAGCCTCAGTGCCCGGCGACATACCGAGCATCGCTTTCAAACGCGGCGTCAGATCCTCGGCCGGCCCCGCGATCACCGCCGACTTCACCACGATGGTGCAGCCGCAGTCCTTCTCCAGCCTGTCCACTGCGTGTTCGATCGCAGGGCCGATCCGGCTGACCATCAGATAAGCAGCCTTCCGGTCCTCGTCGCTGACATTCGGCCGGGAGAGCAGAGTGGTGAATTCGGCTTCCTTGATTTTGACGACACTGGCGAGGTCCACCACCGCGAATCCAGCGGTCGGTTTCGCCAGCCAGAAGTGGTATGCCGCAAGCGTCACTGTTGAGATGAGCAATGCCATCAACAACGAAATCCAGCTCACCATTAGAAACTCACCCCCCATCTCAGGCTGAGCCACGGCCTGATCTTCCGTAGCCGGAACTTCAGCAGAATTACTCCCGGCCCTTGTTATCTCGGTCATAACGCCGCCTTCCGTTCCCGCAGCACGGCATCGACCGCATCGACCATGGACAATCCAGTTTCAAGCTTCTGCCGTACCGCTGAGAAATCGCGTGCATTGGCCGAACCCATGAGTTGGGAGTAGGGGTCAAGCAGTAGCATCCCGACCCCGTAGCCAGCCTGGCCACAGGAGACGAACACTTCCGAATAGTTGCCCTGTTCGGTGCGCAAGCTGCTGACGAGGTGAGCCATGTGCGGCGTGAAGGCCAGCTTCTCTTCGAGCTTGGCAATGGATTCCTGCTTTTGCCGGAGCATGAACAGCCAATCAGCATTTTCCAGTGCGGCCTGTGAGGCTGCGCTACGGTAGTAGTCATTGATGCCCTGCGTACCCGTCAAGAAGGCTCCGCCGTATTTCCGGGCGCGGCGGTAGCCCGCCTCAATGAAGTCACCCGTCTGGCCGCCCGTGAGCAAATCCCAAGCTTCATCCAGGATCACCACCTTGGGCTGTTCGCGCGGCGCCAGGTACATTTCCTGAGTGATGCGATACATCAGGATGAAGAGGGCGACCGCCTGCAGGTCTTTCTTCGATTTCAATTCTTCCAGCTCCAGGACCACCAGATTGGAATTGAAATTGACCGTGTGCTGGCCTTCAAAGTAATGGCCGTAGCTGCCAAGCGAGGTGTAGGAAGTCAGCTGCACCGCCAGATCGCGGATGCGCGGATCGCAGGCCTCTTCCTCGCCATGCTCAAGCGTGCCGCCATCGTGACAAGCGAGCTTCAGCTTCTCCGCCAGCAGGTCGATACTCGATCGCGGCCCGCGCTCTTCCCAAAGGCCTCGAATCGCCAGTTCGAGCTGGGACAGCTCGTAATCTGACAGTCGGCGTCCAGGGGAGATCATCTGGGCGATCAACGGCTTTAACATCTCCATGTCTTCGTCGATGTCGTTCACCATGGTGAACGGATTGAGGACGACATTCGCTTCCTTGGTGAACTCGATGTATTGACCGCCGAGCGCGTGGCACAGCTTCTCGTAGGAACGGCCCACGTCGATAATCCAGACCTTCGCCCCCATCGCCAGATAGCGTTCGGCAAGTTCGTTCAGGAATGCGGATTTGCCAGACCCGGACGTGCCCACCACGCAACCGTTGTAGTTGCCAGACGGGTTGTCGAACAGATTCACGCCTATGGTCTGGCCATTACGCCCAGTGAAGGTCAACACCGGAGCGCCGACACCGCGCCATTCGCCCAGAACAGGCGACAAATTGGCCGCGTTGGCGGTTGTTTTGGTGGAAAACCTCTGCGCGATCTTGATGTCGCGTTGCAGGGTGGGCCCGAGTGCCATCGGCAGCGAGGACATCAGCGCCTGGGTTTGCATATAGGTGTCAGGACTCAATGCGAAGCCCATGCTGCGCCAGATGGCTCTGGCCGCTTCATCCGCTTCGGCTACGGCATCCGGACTGGGGAAAAGCAGCACTTGATGGTACAGACGCAATGCACCACCCCCCTCGTCGTAGGCGTTCTGCAACAATTTCCAGTCCGCCGCCCGCTTGCTCACGCCCGGTAGCGCTTTCCCCATCGGACTTTCAGAAACCTGAATCGCCCGAGCCGTTTTCATCTGCGTCAGATTCTTGTGCTCGTCGTAATTCAGAATCTGCGCCCCCATGGTGATGAGGAAGGGGCAGGGGTAGCCCATGGATCCCTTATTGGCGTCTCCCAGCATGCTGGCGACTTGATGCAGGTCGAACTGCTTCGGATAGCCTTGCGCCGAATGCGCGCGGACACAGACCGCATCCCCGTTTGGAGAGCGCAGGGTGATACCGAGCCTGCCTACCGAGGCCACGGTGTCACGGGTAATCATCTGGTAGCGCAATGCCTGTCCGTCGTCATAGCAGACCGGATCGGCTGAATGTTGTGCGGGACTCAACATGGTGCGCACCCAGGCCATGAGATCCTCCGCCCCCCAGACCCGCTCGAACTGGTAATACGTCTTGAGTTTGGATACCTGGGCATCGCGCAAGGCGATGATGCGTTCCAGCGTGCGGTATTCCACTTCCTTCACTGGCATCGTGACAGTCAGCAGCACCCGGTAGCGTCGCATCACGCTCGGGCGCGAGCTGACGGGCGGAACGAGGGATGCCTTACGGTAATGGGCAGAACGCTCGGCTGTCATGCGCGCGATCAATGACCGCTGGGCGTCATCCTGTAGCAATTCGGGGCGCACCACCTTCTCAAAATTGTTCAGGAAGGCATCAATGTCCGGGCTTCCCCACAACTGAACCTGCACCCCGGCTCCGGCTGGCATGTCCCGGTAAATTTCCTGAATCAGGCGCGCCATGTCGTCTGTAGCGCCTGTCTGCGGGTTCATTTCGATGGCGTAGCCAATCGCCTCGATGCTACCTTCTGCCTCGCCCTCAATGGCGAATAATTTCTCTGTCTCCCAATACCCCGTCCATGGCATGAGATCAGAGAAGCGGTTGTAGTTCTGTCGCGTGGTGAAATGGTTCTCGTCCGCCACCGGGGATGGCGTACCCAAATCGTCCTCGCGCATCAGCCACGATTTCAGCGTAACAAATTGTTGCGCCAGCGCGGACATCATGGATTGCCGCTCCCCTGAACCGATACGCCGGGAATTGAGCCTGCTGCCTCGGGACGTTCCTCTTCCGGCTTTTCCTTACCCCTGAGCGGGAACACCGGCTTGTACGAGTCACGAATCTGTTGCTGGTTGGTTTCGATCAACCACTTACCCTGGTGGACCACGGTGTAGAGATAGTGCTGATCATGCAGATCACCGTCCGTATCCTCCCAAGGTGCGATCCATACACGCAGCACCAACGGCGGCATGCGAATCGGATCGCCGCTGTTCGGCGTCGCCAGGTCGCGCGGGGAGAAATAGCCAGGAGGAGGCAGCGTCGCGTCATCCTTTGAATCCTTGCTGCCAGCATCCTGAGAAGGTTTATCCTGGGATTTCGGTTGTTGCTGTCCCGGCAAGGCCTCGGCCAGGGAGTTCGCGTAAATGCCGGAAACCGACGTGCAGATCACCCCATCGGGGGCCTTGCAAGCCAATTCCGATTTCGAGCCAGAGAGTCCGGAGAAAGAAGAACAGCCCGCAGCCAGCAAGGTCACGGCGGCGAGCGACAGATACCCGATCTTCATTGTGTGCCTCCCTGAACATTGGCCGCGACAGGCTTCTTCACGGCATCCAGCCAAGTGGAAATTCGCGCGGCAGCCGCAGCTCCCGGCATGGTTCGGCCATCACTAGCCACCAGGAATGGCGTGCCGTTGATGCCCAACTTCTCAGCCAGAGGCAGAACCGCTTGATGCGGCGCTTCACAGCCCTTAGTCTTTTTGGGAACCGTGCCATCCAGCATCAGGGCGGACCAGGCGGCCGAGCGATCATTGCTGCACCAGACCGCATCGGCCTTCGCGCGCGAATCAGGATGAAGCTGCTCCAGTGGCATGAGGAAGGTGTAGACCGTCACGTCATCCACTTTCGCCAGCTCCTGCTCCAGCTTCTTGCAGTACGGACAGTCCGGATCCGAGAACACGACGAGCGCCCGGCGACCCTGGCCATGCACGCTCTTGATCGCGTGTTGCAGCGGGAGTGAGGCGAAATCGACAGCAGGTGACGCCGGCTGCGCAGCCTCGGCTTCGGAGGTGATGTCCTCCTGCTTCTCCATGTCGAACATGCGCCCAAAAATGAAATACCGCCCCGACTCTTCCACGAAAGCGACATTGCGGCCCATCACGACTTCGTAGATGCCCGGCAGCGGGGTGGGGGAAATCTTTCCGAAGCGTGTCTTCGGGTACATCAGCCGGAGATTGCGCTGGACCGCGATCTGATCGTTCGCACGTGCAGCTCCACCGGCATCCGTCACGGCCGTAGCTGCGGCTTCAGTAATCACGTTTTGAGGAGGCAGAACGGGGGTTTCTTTCACATCCTGAGCTATCGCAAATCCTGGCATGCAGGACAGAATCAACAGTTGGGATAACAGGGTTTTCATTTGGGTTTGGGGTCTCATGTTCTTTACCGCCTCTCGATACTCTGGCCGCGCGTCAGCACCACGTCGACCACGCGGCCGCCGTCCACTTCAATCACTGGAAAAACCTGTTCGGCCAGCTTGATGTAATACTTCGAGAGCTGTGACATCGCGCTTCCAACGCCGGATGCCAGTCCAGCCTGCAACTCCTTGCCGTCCGTCACCGTGCTGGTGGAACCCAGCGGGGAGGTCGATACAGTGCTCGAAGATTCCTTGAATGCTTGCCCGATGCCTGAGCCAATCCCCGCGAGGAAGGCATTCGCCAGCGCCTGACCCTGCTTGGAAACCAGTCTTCCGCGCATCCCGGCCTTGCCATCCTCACCGGCTACATAACCTTTAAGCGATACGTCGACCGCCCCGCCTTTCTGGTCGATGCACGACAGACGATCCGTCCTGATATAAGCACGCTCAGAAGATATGTCGCCGTAGCCATTGGCCGTGACCACGCAATCCTTCATGTCGGCCATGTAGCGATTGGGCAACTGGGCTGGATCGAGCACCCGCATCAGAATTGGATGTGGATTGTTTTGTGCCTGTCCACCCGTCGGCGCATCCAGACCCGCCAGTAACACCACGCGCATGAACGTCCCGGCAGGAAGATAGTTCTCAGCCGATGTCTTCTCTTCCTTGGATGGGGCGGACGACATGCCGGCGGCTTGTGGCTGCGCCTGCTGTACGGCAGGCGCAGCCACCGTCGAATCGGAAACTTCGAGCGTGAACGCGCGCTTCACCACGGGCTGCATCGGCGCATTCGGATCCATGCCAGGCTGTGACAACTGTCCAGGCCTTCCAGGAGGCGGTGGGGGAGGGGGCGGCAATGCCGCCGACCCCATGGGTTGCAGCGGGCGTAAATTGCCGCCGGGCTGAATTACCACTGCCGGGGGAGGCATCGGCACTTCGTTGATTCCCGCTCCGGCGGTGCCTTGCATGGCTCCGCCACTCCTTTGCGGGCTATTCACCATGTTCTGCTTGATCGCAGCAATTTCCTTGTTCAGCGCCTCGATCTTTGATGCTTCGTTCGCCCGCCAAACATCCTTGTCGTTCAGTTGCTGTCCCGGAACAGCCAGGTTGAGGCTGACCTGTTCCGGCTTGTCCACGGGAGCCAAATCGGTTTTATTACTCCCGGAGTCGGCGAACCATGCCGCAGCCAAGGCCACCCCGACAATCACGGCGCCGACGCCGCCCGCCATCATGAGTTGCTTCTTGCGGGCAGGCGAAGCCTTGAGGGTGGGTATGATTTTCGCCATTACCGCACCCCCTCGTTCCGTTTCACCACAAAGACCTGGGTGCTGCGACCCGGCTCAACGGTCAAGTCGCGAACCGACACAGCCAGCACGCCTTTTTTGTAGAATTCCTGTTCGGCGACCCGAACCGGGGCGTCGCTGATATTGAACAGGCGATACTGTTCACCCACCAGTGAATGTCCGGTTAGAACATGCTCCAGCGCAAAACGGGAGCCTTTCCAGAGGTGGATTTCCTCCCAGGTTTTCTTCACCTCCAGACCCTCCGGCAAACCTTCACCCGCCAATGCCTGAATCATTTTCTTGATCGCCTGCTGGTAACTACTGGCACGTTCTATCTCGCCAGGCTTGGCTGCAACGGAAGCAGGGACAGCCATTTCCTTGATCACGATGGTTTCCCCTGGAATATCCTGGGGCTGCAACACCAGCGTGTAGGTTTTCCCGCTTTGACTGAACACAAACACTCCGAACGGATCCTTGGCCAATGGCTGAATCAGAGCCTGCCCGGTGGTGGCGTCCGCGCTGCCAGTGAGCAGTCCGTCGTCGGCGGACTTGACCAGGCGAACCCGGCCTCCCTCGATCGAGATGCGGTTCAAGTCTCTGAGACTCACCTTGACGAATAAGGTCTTGCCCTCGACGCCTTCCACTACCTGCAGAGCGTGTGAGGACGAAGCGGCAAATAAGCAAAAAAGGCTAAGGAGCAGTGATTTCTTCAAACGGTCGGGCAGCATTCTTACCTTCTCTCATACCGGTCAGCAGCACACGGCCGCCGCGTTGGCCAAACTCAAATACGTAGGTTTTGTTCACCTGTGATGTTCTGCTGTCCCCCAGATAGGTGTTGAGCACACCCTGAACAGCGATGCGTTGCTTTGCCTCGTCCGGCATGACCATCGCGATCGCCATAAAAGTGCTGGCGTTATCCGCCTTGATCTTTTGGGCATAAGCGCCGGCGTCGATTTCCAGCTTCCCGTAGAAGCGGGGGTCGATATAGGACTTGAGTGTGCGGTGATTAAAGTCCACGTTCTGTGGCGTCACATCGAAGTAGAGTTGGGCCAGAAACACGCCCATCTCGATCAGATATTCTTTGGAAACCTTGTCATCCTCGACCCAAAATGTTGTGTGGATCGTCGGTGGAACCAGTGTTTCGCGATGTGTGTCGCCTCGCGTCAGGAAGGCGATCAACATCAGGAGCAATGCGATCTGCGACAGGGCGAACATCATCACAGCCCATCTGCGCACACCGAGAGTGACGGCCACTTGGCCGCTCAGTTTGTCGATTCTCATTAACCAATGAACTCTCGTATGCTCGAAGGCGGTGTTGCCTTCATTCCAAGGTTGACGGGTAGATGCCAATACAGCAGGTGCATGCCATAAGCTCTGTGCTGGCCGAATTTGGCTTTGCGGTAAAGCCAGGCCATCACTAACCCGAACCCCGTGAAGCTCACGAGCCAGCCTGTAATGAGGCCAAATACAAAGAAGGACATGAACAACATGGCCACGTCGAAATCCCACCACATGAACTTGGGAGGGTCGTCCAGGCGGGTCGGGATCGTTGGCGAATCTTGATTGGCCATGCTGTTCAGTCCGGTGATGCTTCGCTTAAATCACAGCGGCGAACATGCCGTTGATGATCGTCGGGCCAAGGCCGAACACGATGGCGAAGACGATGCCCACCAGCGCCGGCATGGCGGTAGACTTAGCGAAGCCAATGAGTGCGCCTACAACGAACGCGGCGATCGCCAGCGCTTTGCCCAGATAGCCTTCGGCCCAACCTACCAGCATGTCGAACAGGGCTTGGAATTCTGTACCGGTCACACCACCGCCGGCGGTGGTGGCCCATGCCGAGCTGACCATCAGAGCGGAGAGAAGCCCCCCGACAACGACTTGTTTTTTGCTGAACATTTTCATGAAATTCATTTGATTCTCCTTGAGCGTGTGTATCGAAAGATTGGTTTCATGGTCCCGGTGTCTCAGCAGTCTCAAGGTCTCGCATCACGATGTGGCGCACCAAATCCAGCATGGCTTGCCTCGCTGTCCCATCGTTCAGACAGTATTCAATGGCGGCTGTGGCCAGTCGCCTTTCCAAGAACAGGTTTCTGTTGGGAAGGGCTCTCCCAAGCTCCTGCAGCTTGAGTTTGGTTTCCTCGCGCACAAGGACCGCCTTGTATCCCGGTTCGGTAGTGTTTTTTGTCATTCCCAATCCCTATTCGTTAATGCTGATCACCGCACGTCTTGCGCCAGGGTTCGTGCTGGGCGGATGCTCGATGCAGCATCGCGAATCGACTTTGATATTCCATACCGGGATTCCATTGGCGCGCATGAAACCCGCGACCGCCATCCCGCGCTTGTACGCCAGAGTTTCGTTAAATCGCTTCTTGCCTATCTGATCTGTGCTGCCAACAACCAGAAGACGTCCCGCGTCACGATGCAGTTTGAGAAAAGCATTGAGACTGGCTTTCTCGGCATGGCTGAGCCGGGCCGAGGCCAACGCAAAACGAACTGAAGTAGAGGAATGAACGGTGAGCGGCTTAGCAGCGCTATCCGATACCCTCGCTGGCATGGGAACGGCTACAGGCAGGTCAAACACCTTCGCCGTCCTTACAGGGCAATCGCCTTGATGACACATGACATAAGCGCTAATGGAATCGGACTGCGTCACTTGCCAGTTGGCAGCCATCGACGAACCTGCCCAGACCATGGCAAGCAACGTGAACATGCGTTTCACGAGGATTTCCCCATTGCCCGGTAGACTTTCCAGGCATAGCTATTTCGTGCGCGGCGGCACGCATCACCTTTGAGTCGCGTGCATGCCGCGTTGTACGCACCGACCGCTTCCCACGAAGCGCCATACCGAGTGAAGTTGTTCGCCAGCACCCAGGCCCCCAGCTTGACGCTGGTACAGGGATCGTAGAGGTGGGTCTCGGTGTATCCGAGCGACTTGATAGGGTTTCTCCGCAGCCACCGGGTATTAATCTGCATCAGCCCAATGTCTTGAGACTGTGTACTAGCTGTGTGAGTGCTGTTAACCGCATGCGGTCTCATATTCGACTCAACTTTGGCCACTGCCTTCAGCAATAGTGGAGAGACCCCATACATCTCCCCCGCCTCATCAAAACAGAAGGCGTGGGCTTGGGTATAAAAAAGGGCCGTCAAGAGGACAACCCAAGGGGAGGAGAGGGAAACCATGGGGCGAATGCTATTGATGCGCTCATCCCGCTTCCAGCGGAAATCAAAAGAATGTTTTTTTGATTGATTGCTGAAATTAAAATCAGAAATGGATAAAATTATTGGTTGCCAAAAAAAAAGAAAGCCCAAGAAGGGCCAAGGGACTTACCCGAAAGGGCTTGTTCGCTTGAATAGACGCGAACACAAAGGAATAAGGGGGGCTGAAGGGGAAATGCTTACTGGTTAAGGTCTATAAATGGCTGGACAAAGAGCGCCCACCAGTTTGCGTCCTAGCGGAAATCACCAAAAGCTTTTGAGAGTAAAGGCTCAGACTTGGCCTGAAAAACATTGAAAGTACAGGTCGCCTCTGTCAGATAAAAACCGGTCAGGTACTGCCATTGGCGGTGTGGGAAAAATGCGTTACTGGGCGTCCGGAGCAGGTCAGTAAAATCGGCGTGGTCTTCTGCTCCTCGGCCTAAGCGGCCTTTCACGCTTTATGCCCTACAGATCATCGCGAATGTCCGCTTCCTACGGACTCGAACTGGTGCTCCCCCTATCCTAAGCAGATTTATTGAAAGCAGGCCATCAACAAACAGCTCTTTTAGGTTGGTAAGCTGCCTCTGCCAGCAACAGATGGTCATTGATATCGTTTTGGGTGAACAGTGTTCGGAGCGGCCGTACGCAAGTTTCCATAATTCACTTGCTGAATGCCCTTATAAAACAGCTAAAGTGCGGAAAATTATTCACGCAAATGGCGCTTTTCACGACTTAAAATTTGACCGACACGCTGAAAGCGCCAAAATTGTCACCGTTTTCCTGGGCCTGGAACTCGCGCGAACGAAGTACATGGGTGTAACTAAAGCGTATATCTGACCAGTCCAGGACAAAGCCGAACTGCAGGTCACCAACCAGCGGCTCCTTATCAACGCTGCGGCTATCGCGGAAGGTGTTGCCGTCGAGAAAGATGTTGTGCGCAACCGCCCGTCCCTCGATGCCTGCAAACAGGTACCAGCCGAAATCGGACACCAGAGCGAAGTCCGCTGAGCCCGGTAGGCCGGGCTGGATACGTGGCGGCCCGTAGTCGCTGGGCAGTTGCTCGCCGTAGCGCAGCGTGACGCCTGCATTGGCGTAGGTGAACACGTTGCCGAGTGCGGCCCCTACGTGGGGGGTGAAATCCAGTTGGTTTCCCAGGAAAGTCGTGATCGCGAATCTCCGCCAACTGCGCTGGTAGGCCAGGTTGATGCCCAACTCATCGCCGAGTTGGGTGTCCCAGCCTTGTGGCTCATCTGCGCCCACGACATCGTGGATGAATTTCTGGGTTTGCTCGGCTAGCGAGGACGGCCCGACGATGCCCAAACTGACCCCGAACTGATCAAGCTGCTTGCCTAACTCCACGCCCAAGCCAATTGAACCGTATAGCCAGCCGGCATAGGGACGCTCATCCAGGGGTGGGTTGGCGACGGTGATATCGCTCGGCACGAACATGCTCTGGCCGAAGGCATAGCCATGGCGAATCTCGCCCTGCTCGGGGAACCACGGCACGAGGCGGGCCAGTTTGATGGCCCATTCGGGTGTGGAGGTATCCGATTTGGGTACCCAGACCAACCTCACACCGTTCGTATAGTGCCGGTCATTGCCATAGAAAAAGTCATTTTCCAGGACGAAGCTCAACGTCCCATGTTTCCCTGGTTCAATTGCCGAGGCCGTGAGCGGGCAGGTGATCCCGATTGCAAGACGTAGCAACGTCGATCCGGCTATTTTGTTCATGCCATGGTTGCCAGGGTTTTGCGGAAGCGTGCCAGGGACAGGGTGAACAGGCTGGCTCCGATCACGGCCAGGCTGATGAATTGAGGCCAGACAATGTCAAGGCCCGCGCCGCGATACAGGATTCCTTGCGCCAGCGTTACGAAATGGGTGTTGGGCGCGGCCTGCATGATGAACTGGACGGCGTCAGGCATGCTTTCGCGCGGCGTCATGCCCCCCGACAGGACCTGCAGCGGCAGCAGGACCATCAACAGCAGCAGCCCGAACTGCGGCATCGTGCGGGCGAGGGTGGCGAGGAAAATACCCATGGACGTGGTCGCGAACAGGTGCAGGGTCGCACCCGCGAAAAACAGCGCGACTGAGCCTTCGATGGGGACTGCAAGCAGGCCGCGGACAATGAACGTCAACGAGAACCACGATGCCGCGAGCACGACTAGGGCCATGGCCAAAACCTTGCTGCTCATGATCTCGAAAGGCGTCACGGGCATCACCAGCAGATGTTCCACCGTCCCATGCTCGCGTTCTCGGATAAGGGCGGCACCGGTGAGCACGATGGACAGCATGGTGATGGCGCTGATGATTTCCATAACGGATCCGAACCAGGCCTGATTCAACTCGGGGTTGAAACGCGCCCGCAAGACCAGATCGACTGCGGGCACCGATTCCGCACGATACCCCCTGAGGAAATCGTTTACCTCGCCCGAGACGATGGCCTGGATATAGCTGCTGCCGGTAAAGCTCTGGCTCATCCGGGTGGCGTCGACATTGAGCTGCAGCACGGGACTATGCCCCGCGAGGAGGTCGCGCTGGAAGCCGGACGGGATATGCAGGGCGAAAGTGTCGAGTCCGGCATCCATCCGTGCATCCATCTCGGCTGGCGTGATCAGGACCGGCGGCAGGAAGTAGGGCGGATAGATGACGTCGATGATACGCGTGGACAGCGAGGAGCGGTCCTCGTCGACGATGGAGATGGGCGCTTTGTGTAGCGTTTCCGGCATCGCCGTGGCGGCGGTGTAGATCGAAAACGTGAACGCGTAAACGATCAATACAAGCATGATGGGGTCGCGCACGAGGCTGCGCAGTTCCTTGATGCCAAGATGGAGGATGTTGCGTGCGGATCGCATGCTTATCGCTCCTGCTTCCTGAGCAGGGCCGCGCCGAGGCTGATGAGGACGGGAACGGCGATCAACAGGGGAATAAAGGAATCCCGGAGATCCATGAACCCGAGCCCTTTCGAGAACGTGCCGCGCGCAATCGTCACGAAATGGGTGGTCGGATAGATCTGCCCGATCAAGGCGCCCACACCCTCCAGGGAAGAGACGGGATCAATCAGCCCGGAGAACTGCACGGCCGGCAGAATGGTTAGCAGAGCGGTGCCGAACAGGGCGGCGACCTGGCTGCGCACGAAGGCCGACATCAGCAGCCCGAAGGCGGTGGCCGCAATCACGTAGAGGAAGGCTGCGCCGGCCAGGGTCATGAAACTTCCCTTCAGCGGCACGCCGAACAGGGAGGTGGCCAGTGCGGTGAGCAGCAGGAAATTGATCATGGCAAGCGCGATGTAGGGAATCTGCTTACCAAGTAGAAACTCCAGCCGGGTGACCGGGGTCACGTAGAGATTGACGATGGAGCCGAGTTCCTTCTCCCGCACTACCGATAGTGCGCTCAGGATTGCAGGGATCAGCATCAGCAATAGCGGGATCACCGCCGGTACCATGGCCGGCAGGCTGGATACGTCAGGGTTGTAGCGAAAGCGCGTTTCGATGCTGAATTGCCCGGCTGTCGCCGCTGCCCCATACGCCTCGCGCGCCTGGGTGGTGAGCCAGTGCTGGTGCATGCCCTGGACATAGCCGCGCACTGTCTCGGCGCGCATGGGCATGGCGCCATCGATCCAGGCGCCGATTTGCACCGGTGTGCCGCGCGCGATGTCGCGCGCGAAACCGGGAGGGATCTCGACGGCCAGACTGATTTCGCCAGTGCGCATGCGCTGATCCAGTTCATCATGATCGCGGATCGGCGGGTGCTCGATAAAGTAGCGGGAACCGGAAAGATTCAGCGCGTAGTCCCGGCTCAGGTTGGTCTGGTCTCGGTCGAGCACGGCAAACGCGAGGTCTTTCACGTCCATGCTGATGCCGTATCCCAGCACTAACATGAGGATGACGCTGCCCAGCGCGGCCAGCGTGAGACGAATGGGGTCGCGGCGCAGCTCGAGTGACTCGCGCCGGGTGTAACTGAGCAGGCGGTACAGGCTGAAACTCTCACGACCGGCGGGGAAGGCTGCTGCGGTGTAACTGGCTTGCCCTAGAGTGGGCTGAAGTGCGTCTGTAGCGCGTGCAGGAGACACGGATTCGTTCTTCGCGACGGCATCCTCCAGATAGCTGATGAACGCCTCTTCGAGGTTGTGTGCTCCGCGCTTCTCGATAATCGCTGCCGGCGTATCGCTCACCAGCACTTGGCCGGCGTGCATCAGCGAGATATGGTCGCAACGCTCGGCCTCGTTCATGAAGTGGGTTGATATGAAAATGGTGACGTTATCCTTGCGCGCAAGGTCGATCAGGATGCGCCAGAAGCCGTCGCGCGCCACCGGATCGACGCCAGAAGTCGGCTCGTCCAGGATCAGCATCTCCGGTCTGTGGATCATGGCGACCGCGAGCGACAGGCGCTGACGCTCACCCAAGGGCAAGGCTGCCGGCAGATCGCCCATAATTTCGGCGAGCCCGAAGTGCTCACCCATCTCCCGCACCCGCGGCTCGATATGTTCCGGCGGGATGCCAAACAGCCGCGCGTGCAGCACCAGGTTCTGCCGCACTGTGAGTTCGCCGTAAAGCGAGAAGGACTGGGTCATGTAGCCCACGCGGCGGCGCGTGTCGATGTCGTGCGGATTCAGCGGGTGGCCGAACAGCCACGCCTGTCCTTCGCTTGCGGGCAGCAGCCCGGTGAGCATCTTCATGGTGGTGGTTTTACCGCAGCCATTGGAGCCGAGGAAGCCGAAGATATCGCCTCGGCGGATGCGGAAATTGACGTGATCGACCGCCATGAAGGTGCCGAAGCGCATGGTGAGATTGCGCGCCTCGATGGCCACCTCGGTTTCTTCGCCCGCAGCGCGGGGCTGGATTACCACGGGCCGGTAGCCTTCGCGCTGCACCGCGGGAAGCAGTCTGATGAAAGCCTCTTCCAGCGTACGGGTTTCAGTGCTCGTCAGTAGTTCCTGCGGCGTGCTGGTGGCGAGTACCCGGCCGTCGTTCATGGCGATCAGCCAGTCGAAGCGCGCAGCCTCTTCCATGTAGGCAGTGGCGACTAGCACGCTCATGCCGGGCCGCTCTGCGCGGACACGTTCGACCAACTCCCAGAACTGCCGCCGCGACAGCGGATCGACGCCGGTGGTGGGCTCATCTAGGATCAGCAGGTCGGGGTCGTGGATTAGTGCGCAACAGAGGCCGAGCTTCTGCTTCATGCCGCCGGACAGCTTGCCGGCGGGGCGGTCCGCGAAAGGGGCGAGTCCGGTGGCGTTCAGCAGCTCATTGATACGCCGCTCGCGCTCGCGGCGGCCGTGTCCAAAAAGCCTCCCGAAGAAGTCCACGTTCTCGAATACTGAAAGCGTCGGATACAGATTCTTGCCGAGGCCCTGCGGCATGTAGGCGATGCGCGGGCACACCGTGCGGCGGTGTTGCGCATCGGCCATGTCGCCGCCCAGCACCTCGACCCGTCCCGTCTGGATCGCCCGCGCGCCGGCGATGAGCGAAAACAGGCTCGATTTGCCGACGCCATCCGGCCCGATGACGCCGATCATGCAACCTCCCGGCAACTTGAGGCTAATGGCGTCCAGCACGCGCTCCTTGCCGTAGCGCAGACCAAGTCCACTGATGCGAACCACGGCCGCAACGTCTGGCGAGGGGGCGACGCCGTCGCGTTCGCTCATTGCGGTAGCTTCACTTGGAGACGATCGGGCCAGGCGGCATTGGGATCACTTCGCACGTAAGCGACGCCGGGAAGGCCGGTTTTCACCTTGAGGATGTGCTTTTTGAGCAGGTCGGACGGGAGCTGCGCGCGCACGCGGAACATCAGTTTTTCACGCTCGCTCGCCGTCTCCACCGTTTTGGGCGTGAATTGCGCGACGTCGGCGACGAAAGACACATTCGCCGGAATCACGTACTGGGGAGCGGCATCAAGCACGATACGCACCTCGGTGCCGATTGCCATCTGCCCCACCACGGCAGTCGGCAGGAAGAATGTCATGTACACGTCGCTCAGATCCACCAGATTCAGCACGCGTCCGCCGCTGGATATCACTTCGCCGGGTCGGGCTATGATGACTTGCACCCGGCCATCGCGCGGCGACTTCAGCGTCGCGTCGTCGATGTCGGCCTGAATGCGTTCGATGTTGGCCTGCGCGGCCACGGCAGTTGATTGCGCGCCGGTGACTTGGGAACGCGCGCTGACGATTGCCGACTCCGCGGCAGCGACTTGCGCACGCGCAGCGGCAACAGTCGCCTGGGCGCTTGCTACCCGAGCCCGCTCGTCGTCCACTGCCTGGGGAGATATGAAGTTCTTCTCGGCAAGCGCCATTGAACGCGCCAGATGCGATCGGGCGGCCTTGAGTTCCACTTCACGCTGCGCCACCACGGCCTGCGCCATCGCCTTGTCGCTTTCGCGCTGCGCAATCTGGCTGCCCGCCGTGACCACCGCACTGTTGGCCTGCTGCAGTTGCGCCTCCGCCTGCCGGTGCTGGGCTTCGAGTACATCGGTGTCCATCAGTGCCACGACCTGTCCTGCGCTGACGAATTCGCCTTCACGCACGCGTATTTCTTTCACCCGGCCGGCGGCCCGGCTTGCGACGTCGATCTCGACGGCCTCGATGCGGCCATTGCCGCTGACCAGCCCGGTTTCGGTTTCCTTGAGTCCATAGTGCTGCCAGGCGAAAAATGCCACCACACCGGCGACCAGCACGGCCACCGTTCGGATTAACCATCTCTTTTGCTGTGGGGTCATCGTTGTCTTTACCTTGCGTGGTGTTGTTCGATAAATTCTGGGCCGGTTAATTGCATATAGCCACAGTGGCGAGTGGTTGTTGCTTTCGCTCGTCTGCGCTCACGTTTGCGTGAGGAGGTCGCTGACCATGCGCCGGAACACCCTCACCACGACATCCCGGTCAATGTCGGGATTGCGGATGGCGCGAATACGCAACCCCTCGAACATGGCCGAAATGGCCTCCACCATACCAGCGAGCGCGGCCGCGTTGTCCTCATGGCCGGCTGCCAGCCGCGTAGCGTGGATGGTTTCGGCGAGGCTGTCCCGACACTGTTTGTCGGCCGCGCGCACGATCCCGGCGATATGCGGATTGCGTGCGGCTTCGGCGACGATTTCAAGTTGTAGTCCAGCCGTGCTCGGGTCGAGATTGTCCCGTACCCCCTCGACAGCGCGCTCGATCATGGCCGCCTTGACGTCGCTTGCCGCGCGCAGTTCGGCGGTCAGCGTCAGCAGTCGTTCCAGGTCCTGGGCGACGATGTCGGCAATGATCGCCTCCTTATTCTCGAAGTAGTGATAGATGTGGCCGGTGCTCATGCCGGCCGCTTTCGATATCTGCGCAATGCTGGTGCCGTGAAAACCGTGTAGGCGGAAACAGTCCGCTGCAGCTGAGCGGATTTGCGTGCGTCGCACATCGGCTCGCGACGCTTCGGTTGGTTGGTAGGGGGAGGCGGGCATGCTTTATCTCCAAAAGAGGGAGGTGCAGAAGTGCGAGAAGGGTAATTCGAATCTTGCGTTTTTTTGAATACTAATATAGATTGAACGTTCATTCTAGTTTGAATGTTCAATCTATGCCGTGCAAACCCTTCATCAGGACGCCTGTCAATGCAGGCAGCACACATTCACGAAAGGCTATCCATGCAGACCCCGCGCATCCTGCAACTCCTACCTTTAGGCTTGGCATTGGCAAGCACCCTGTTGCTCAACGCCTGTAGCGGCGAGCAACAGAATGCTCCCGCTGGCGGCATGCCGGGCGCGCCTGCAGTTACGGTGATGACGGTGCAGCCTGAGCCAGTACCGATAACCGCCGAACTGCCTGGCCGTACCACACCTTACCTGATGGCTGAATTGCGGCCGCAGGTGAGCGGCATCGTCAAGGAGCGAATGTTCAAGGAGGGCAGCGATGTCAGGGCTGGCCAGGTGCTATACAGGATCGATCCGGCGATCTATCAGGCGGCCTATGACAGTACACGCGCGAGTCTGGCGCGGGCAGATGCCAATCTGGAAGTCGCGCGGCAGAAGGCCGTTCGCTACGCTGATCTGGTCAAGATCGAGGCAGTGAGCGCGCAGACCAACGAAGAAGCACAGGCCGCGCAGAAGCAGGCACAGGCCGATGTCGGCACGGCGAAGGCGGCACTCGACAAGGCGCGCGTCGATCTCGACTTTACCCGCGTCACCTCACCGATTGCAGGACGCATCGGCCGCTCGACTGTGACGGCGGGGGCGCTGGTCACCGCGAACCAGCAAGCAGCGCTCGCCACCGTGCAGCAACTCGACCCGATCTATGTTGACGTGACGCAATCCAGCGCCAAGTTGTTGAGCCTGAAACGCGATCTCGAATCCGGCAAGTTGCAGCGCGCAGCAGGTAATACGGTGCCGGTGCAACTGGTACTGGAAGACGGCAGCCTATACGGCGCCGAAGGCCGGCTGGCGTTCTCGGAAGTGACGGTCGATCAGGCCACCGGTAGCGTGACGCTGCGCGCGGTGTTTCCCAATCCGAAGGGTGACCTATTGCCCGGCATGTATGTTCGCGCACGCTTGACGCAGGGCGTGAATCGCGCTGCCATGCTGGTGCCGCACGCGGCGGTCAGCCGCACGCCGAGCGGCGAAGCGCAGGTGATGATGGTGAACAGCGAGAGCAAGGTCGAGCCGCGCAGCGTCAAGGCAGAGCAATCAATCGGCGACAAATGGGTCGTAACCGAAGGCCTCGCCGCCGGCGATCGCGTCATTGTTGAAGGCCTGCAAAAGGTGAAACCGGGTGCGCCGGTGCAGGCACAAGAGGCCGGTTCTGTGCCAGACCCCGCGCCTCCTGCAATTACTGTGGCGAAGTGAGGTAACAGACCATGGCCCGCTTTTTCATCGACCGTCCCATCTTCGCGTGGGTCATCGCCATCGTCATCATGCTCGCGGGTGGACTGTCCATCCTGGCGCTGCCGGTGTCGCAGTATCCGGCCATCGCGCCGCCCACCATCGCCATCAACGCCACCTATCCCGGCGCCTCGGCGAAGACGGTGGAGGACTCCGTCACGCAGGTCATCGAACAGAAGCTGACCGGACTCGACAACTTGCTCTACATGAATTCGTCGTCCGACTCCTACGGCAAAGTCACGGTGACGCTGACCTTCGATGCCGGCACTGACCCCGACATTGCGCAGGTGCAGACGCAGAACAAGCTGCAGCTCGCGCTGCCACTGCTGCCGCTGGCGGTGCAGCAGCAGGGCGTGCAGGTGGTGAAATCGACGCGCAACTTCCTGATGGTACTTGGCTTCGTGTCCAAGGATGGCAGCCTGAGCCGGGTCGACCTGTCCGACTTCCTCAACTCGACAGTGCAGGAACCGCTGTCGCGCGTGACCGGCGTCGGCGAGGTGCAGGTGTTCGGCGCCCAGTACGCCATGCGCATCTGGATCGACCCGGCGAAACTGAACAGTTTCAGGCTCACCCCAGCCGACGTGCAGGCCGCAATCCGGGCGCAAAATAACCAGGTGTCGGCCGGCCAACTCGGCGGCACGCCGGCGGTGGCGGGGCAGGGTTTCACTGCATCGATCACCGCGCAGAGCCGGTTGCAGACCGTCGGGGAGTTCGAGCAGATCCTGTTGCGCAGCTCGGCGCAGGGTGGAGAAGTACGCCTAAAGGATGTCGCCCGCGTCGAAATCGGCGCCGAGAACTATGGCATCGTCGGGCGCTTCAACGGCCAGCCCGCCGCAGGTATCGGCATCAAACTCGCCGCCGGGGCCAATGCGCTCGATACGGCGGATGCGGTACGCGCCAAGGTCGAGCAGATGAAGGCGTATTTCCCCGCTGGGATCGAGGTCGTGGTGCCTTACGACACCACGCCTTTCGTCAAGATATCCATCATGGGCGTGGTGGAGACCCTGATCGAGGCGATCATCCTGGTGTTCCTAGTGATGTATCTGTTTCTGCAGAATTTCCGTGCCACCCTCATTCCCACCATCGCCGTGCCGGTGGTGCTGCTCGGCACCTTCGGCGTGATGGCTGCGTTCGGCTTCTCGATCAATACGTTGACCATGTTCGGACTTGTGCTGGCCATCGGCCTCTTGGTGGACGATGCCATCGTGGTGGTTGAAAACGTTGAACGCGTGATGAGTGAGGAAGGACTGTCACCGAAGGAAGCGACCAAGAAATCGATGCGCCAGATCACCGGCGCACTGGTCGGCATCGGCCTGGTGCTGTCGGCGGTGTTCGTGCCGATGGCCTTCTTCGGCGGTTCCACCGGCGTCATCTATCGCCAGTTCTCGATCACCATTGTCGCGGCGATGGCGCTGTCGGTACTGGTTGCGATCATTTTCACGCCGGCGCTGTGTGCGACCATGCTGAAGCCTGTGCAAAAGGGCCACGGCCACGGTGAAGGCGGCTGGCTTTCCGGCTTCTTCAGTTGGTTTAACCGCATGTTCGAGCGCAATACGCAGCGCTATGAATCGGCAGTGGGCAATATCCTGCGACGCAGCCTGCGCTTCCTGGTGATCTACGCCGCTATCATCGTCGTACTGGCGCTACTGTTCGTTCGTCTGCCAACTTCTTTTCTCCCGGAAGAAGACCAGGGCGTGATGTTCACCCAGATCATGCTGCCGGCCGGGGCGACCCAGGAGCGTACCGTCGAGGTGCTGAAAAAAGTCGAGCACCACTTCCTCGAAAACGAGAAAGACAGCGTGAAATCGATCTTTACCGCGGCCGGTTTCAGCTTCGGCGGTAGCGGCCAGAACATGGGGCTCGGCTTCGTCGGCATGAAGGACTGGGATGAGCGCCATGAGCCGGGACAGGACGTGAAATCAGTTGCCGGACGCGCGATGGCCGCGTTCTCGCAGATCCGCGAAGCGATGGTGTTTGCCTTCGTGCCGCCGGCGGTGCTCGAACTCGGCACATCGAGCGGTTTCAATGTGCAACTGCAGGATCGCGCCGGCCTCGGCCACGATGCGCTGATCAGCGCGCGCAACCAGTTTCTCGGTCTCGCGTCGCAGGACAAGCGCCTGGTCGGCGTGCGTCCCAACGGCCAGGACGACGTCGCCGAGTACCAGCTCGACATCGATCATGCCAAGGCGGGCGCGCTCGGCGTCTCGGTGGCAGATATCAACGACACGCTCGCCACCGCTTGGGGCGGCACCTATGTCAACGACTTCATCGATCGCGGCCGCATCAAGAAAGTGTATGTGCAGGCCGACGCCGATGCGCGCATGAAGCCGGAAGATCTGTCCAAGTGGTACGTGCGCAACCAGCAGGGCGAGATGGTGCCCTTGTCGGCGTTCGCCACCGCGCACTGGGCCTACGGCTCGCCGCGGCTGGAGCGCTTCAACGGCCAGTCGTCGGTCGAGCTGCAAGGCCAAGCCGCGCCCGGGCTGTCGTCGGGCGACGCGATGGCGGCGGTCGAGGAGATCATCGCCAAGCTGCCGCCAGGCATTGGCTACGAATGGAGCGGCACCTCCTACGAGGAGCGCCGCAGCGGCACCCAGGCGCCGGGGCTGTACGCGCTGTCGCTGCTGGTGGTGTTCCTCTGCCTGGCAGCGTTGTACGAAAGCTGGTCGGTGCCGTTCGCCGTCATGCTGGTGGTGCCGCTCGGCGTGCTCGGTGCGGTGGTTGCGGCAACCGGGCGCGGCCTGTCGAATGACGTGTATTTCCAGGTTGGCCTGCTGGCTACCATCGGCCTTTCGTCGAAGAACGCGATTCTGATCGTGGAATTCGCCAAGGCGCAGATGGAGCAGGAGGGTAAGGACCTAATCAGTGCCACGCTTAATGCAGTGCGTATGCGGCTGCGTCCGATCTTGATGACCTCGCTCGCCTTCGGTCTCGGTGTGCTGCCGCTGGCGATCGCCACCGGCGCCGGCTCGGGCAGTCAGAACGCGATCGGCACTGGCGTGCTCGGCGGTACCCTCGCTGGCACCTTGCTCGGCCTTTTCTTCATCCCGCTGTTCTACGTGGTGATCATGCGTCTGTTCAAGAGCAAACCACAGGCGGCAGAAACAGCCTCTGCAGCAGCCCAACTGGAGTTCAAGTGATGAGTCCGTTACGCACCCTGACCGTCGCTATTGCCGCCACCCTGGCGAGCGCCTGCACGATGATCCCGGAATACCAGCGGCCCGCGGCGCCGGTGCCGGCGAGTTTTCCGAATGCGCCCCAGGTAGCTTCGGCGACACCAGCCGATGCCATCGCCTGGCGTGACTATTTTGTCAATGCGCAACTGCGCCAAGTGATCGCGCTGGCGCTCGCCAACAACCGCGACCTGCGCGTAGCTGCACTCAACATCGAGCAGGCGCGCGCGCAGTACCGCATCCAGCGTGCTGACTTGTTTCCATCTGTCGGCGCGATCGGCGAACAAACCGCACAGCGCCTGCCTGGCGAACTGACCAGCAGCGGTGAGGCTGGGATCAGTCGCCAGTACAACGCCACGATCGGTTTCTCCTCTTACGAGCTGGATTTCTTTGGCCGCATCCGCAGCCTTAACGCAGCAGCGCTGGAGCAATATCTCGGCACCGAGGAGGCGCGCCGCAGCGCCCAGATAAGCCTGGTGGCCGAAGTTGCCGGCACCTGGCTGACGCTCGCGTTTGACAACGAACGCCTGGCGCTGGCTCGCAGCACCTACGAGACACGGCAGAAATCCCACGATCTGATCCGACGCAGCTTCGAAGCAGGTGTGGTCTCGGCGCTCGACCTGAACCAGTCGCAGCAGTTGCTGCAAAGCGCTCGTGCCGACGTTGCGCGTTACAACAGCTTCGCCGCTCAGGACGAAAATGCGCTCGCACTCGTTGTCGGCGCCCCGGTGCCGGCCGACCTGCTGCCAGCCACGCTCACCGACACGGTTAGCGCTGTGGCCGAATTGCCAACTGGTGTGCCTTCCGACGTGCTCACCCAGCGCCCCGATATTCTGCAGGCCGAACGCGCACTGCGTGCTGCCAATGCCAGCATCGGCGCCGCACGCGCAGCTTTCTTCCCGAGCATTACGCTGACCGCCGCCGCCGGCACCGCCAGCAGCACCATGGATGGCCTTTTCAGCGGCGGATCTGGAGCCTGGAGCTTCACCCCTCAGATCCGCATTCCTGTTTTCGAGGCGGGTCGCCTGCAGGCGAGCCTGGACGTAGCCGAGGTGCAGCGCGACATCAACGTGGCGCAGTACGAGAAGGCTATCCAGAGCGCCTTCCGTGAGGTGGCCGATGCGTTGGCTGACCGTGCCTCGCTCGCCGAGCGGCTTGACGCCCGGCGCCAGCAGGTTGAGGCCACGCAGGCAGCTTTCCACCTGTCGGATGCGCGTTATAAGGGCGGGGCGGACAGCTATCTAGGCTTGCTCGACGCCCAGCGCTCGCGCTACCTTGCCGAGCAGGAGCTGATCATCGTACGGCTGGCCGACGCCGCCAACCGCGTGACGCTGTACAAAGTGCTCGGCGGTGGTTGGCGATGATAAAGGCGGTGCCCGAATAACGCACACGCGCAGCCCTTTGGTTTTGCTGTGGGCGCGGTGCGATGGTGCAAGCGGTGATCGTCCGTTTAAGGCTGGCGTTCTCCATCAACCCGTCTGCAATGAGTCGAAAATGACGATTCGGCATCTTCAGAAGCAGACGTTCCTGAATGACCGGTTGTGGAAAGTGGGGACAGGCTGCTTCGGCCGACGACCCGCCTGTCTGAGAGAGCCTCCCTCCGTCGCTTCTATGGTCAAAGCGGTCGCACGAAGTGAAGCCACGGAACGCAGGGTGGGGCAACCCCCTGGTTACAGTGTTGGCAGGCAGGGGTTTTTTGCTGCAAGGTCAATGTTATAAGAAATTATATGTTATATTTTTCTATAACATACGGAAAAGCACATGGACCAACGGAACGACAGCCCGCAACAACGCCTTACCCTTCTGGAGCTTTTGCTGGTTTGGGAAGGGCGCATTTACCGTTCGCGGGTATGCGAGCTGTTTGGGATTGGTTTGCCACGGGCCAGCCAATGGATCAAGGAAATCCGCGACCTGAACCCAACCTGGATGCAATGGGACAGCAAGTCCAGGAGCTACTTCGCTACGTCAGATTTCTACAAGCGGTACACCAAGGCCTCTCAGGCAGACATTTCCGAATCGCTTTCCCGTTACCTGTCCATGGTCGGGCTTCCCTATGCGTCGGCCATGGAAGATGGCAGTTCGGTGGCCTGGTCGGCGACGCCAAGCATCACCGCCCCGGCACCCAAGACATTCGCCAGCCTCGGAAATTCGATCAGACAGGCAAAAGCCGTCGAAATCGAATACATGTCGATGAGCGAACCGGCTCCGCATCGCCGCACGATCTATCCGCACAGCCTGGTTCTCGCCGGCCGCAGGTGGCATGTGCGCGCCTACAGCGAGGCCCATCAGGAATTCCGGGATTACGCACTGGGGCGGATCCTCGAAGTGAAGCCTTTGGCGCGTCTCGCGGATCGCACCCGATTCGATGACCCCGACTGGAACACCAAGGTCAAGGTTCGCCTGGTCGCCCACCCTGAACTCTCTCCTGCGCAGGCCAGAGTGATCCAGGCCGAATACTTCAATGGGACCGCGAGCCGCGTGGAAACCTGCCGCGCGGCTCTGGTCCCCTATTTCATTCTGGACATACACGCCGCGATGGACACAAAGATCCAGCACGCGCCCGAGTATCTGATCGCCGTTGAAAACGCACGGGAGGTGTCCAAGTGGCTTTTCAACCGCTAGGTGCTGGCGGCGCTGCCGCCTCCCTTCTGTTCACGCGGCTACCGGAGCGGCTGTTTGCGCCGCTCGCCTCGCCCAATAAGCAGACCTACTGGGGCATCCTGTGCGCGCTCTACGACAGGCGCTTCGGCCCGGATGCCCCCTTGCCGCCCAGCCACGGATTCACGACGCGAGACATCACCCAGGACATCGAGGCCGAACTCGTCATCCACGATTCCTGGATAGACGAGGATGGCGCCACGCCCGAAACGCCGCTCAACATCCGCGCCATCACCATCTTCAACCGGCTGCATGATTGCGGGTGGCTGCGGCTGGACCGCCATGGCGTCGACAAGCGGGTTTCCATGACCCCCACGGTCAACCAGTTCCTGGGGCAGCTCATCAATTTCGCGGAGACCGGACCGATCTACGTTGCGGGCAAGATTCGCTCCATCGAAGCCAACCTGAAGCTGGTGATGGAAGGGGCCGGCGGCGACTCGCTTTCCGAGGCGGCCGACCAGGCGCGACACCTGCTCGAACACATCCGTAATACCGGCACGAACGTCCGCGACCTGATGAGCTCGCTCGGGGCGGAAGAAACCACCGCCCAGTACGTTCGCGGGTTCTTCAGCGGCTTCATCGAGCAGGTGTTCATCGGGGACTACAAGGAACTCAGGACACGCGAGCACCCCCTGTCGCGGCGCCCGCAAATCCTCCACTGGGCCGACGAACTTCATGGTTCCGAGCAGAATCGCGAGCGCCTGATCACCTGGTACGAAACCCGGCGCTTCCAGGGCGACCGCGCCCGCGCCGAGCGCATGTTCGAGCGCGACGTGCAGAAATTGCGCGACATCCAGCGGATCGACGACTACCTGGAGCGGCTGGATGACGAGATCCGCCGGGCAAACCGCCGGGCGCTGGCCTATCTGGATTACCGGCTGCGCTCCCTGCGTCCCATCGATGAGGTCGTCGATGCGGCGATCGTCCGGGTCATGGACAGTAAAACGGACGTTCACGACAGCCCGTTCCCGCCGGGCGACATGGTCAGCCCCGCCAATCTCGCCGAACCACGCCGACAGGAGGCACGGGAGAAGGCCACGCAACTAAGGGAGACCATCCCGACCGAAGAAGACATCGCACGGGCAAAACTCCGGGCGCTCGCACGCAATGTTCGGATGGTGAACGCCCCCAAACTCGTCGAGTTCGTGTCGCGTCAGCTTTCAGGCCGCCCTGTCGTCGCCAGCGAAGAACTCCAGATCAGCAGCGTCGCGGATGTGCGTGCCTATCAGACCTTGCTGGTGCTCGGTGCCGCCATGGATAGCGGATCGCCTGATTTGCAGCGGGAGGCCTTAGCCATGATGCGCGGCTTCCGGGTACGTCGCACCGGCGACAAGGAAGCAGAAAACAAGTGGATCACTGGCGTTCCATTCCGGATCGAGAGAGCGAAAAAACCGGCAGCTACAAAAGGAGAGGCGACATGAGCCAGTATTGGGAAAACATCGCTGCGAAAACCGACAGGCAATATGTGGCCGAGGAGTTCGAGTCGACCGCCAGCCGTCTGCTTGCAGAACAGGTTCTGTACTACGCGGACCGGCACAGCCGCATGTCCTACGGCATGATCGAGCGGTTCGAGCGCGAATTCAAGCACGTCCTCTCCCAGGTCGGCGTCGGCCTGACCGTGAACCGGCAGCTCCGCTATGCGTGCGCGATTCCGGACAACGGCAGGGCGGGCACGGCCAATACCGCACAAACGCTGCTCGCCCTTGTGCTCCGGAAGATCTACGACGAACAGGCCCGGACCGGGCAGCTGAACGATGACGGCGAAGTGATCTGCGATGCGGTCGAGCTGGAGGAAAAGTATCGCCTCTCCACGACGGGCAAGCGCGAGCTGCCTGGACGCGGCGAACTGGACGGTCTGGTGCGGACGCTTCGGCGCTGGGGCATCGTGCGCAAGGTGGATGAACATGAGTTTCCCGACGCGGTTGCCGGTGACATTCAGCCCTACGTGCTGGCCATACGTCCCGCGATCGTGGATCTGCTGGGCGAGACCGCGATTACCCGACTGGCCCAATTTACACAGTCCTACGAACCCGCAGGGGAGTCTAACGAGGACGGCGACGGTCAAGGTCCGGAGCAGCCAGAGGAAGAAGAAGCATGAAATATCTGGAAAGTATCAACCTGGTGCAGTTCTTTCTGTATGAACGAGAGCATGTCCGCATTGCCGAGATCACTGGGCTGTTCGGGGCAAATGGCAGCGGAAAGAGCTCGTTCCTCGATGCCGTCCAGATCGCCATGTTTGGCGCAAACAGCCGGCTCATGGCGCTGAACGCCCAGGCTGACGAGAACAAGACGACACGGTCGATTCGGAGCTATTGCCTCGGCCAATACGGCGGTATGCCCGATGACCGGGTGCGGCCGAACTCGAACACCTATATCACCCTCGTCTGGCGCGACTCGGAAACCAACAAGCCCGTCTCCATGGGAGTGTGCATCTATGCCTCCAAGGACCGCGAGCAACACGATGTGCTGGGCCGCTATCTCCTCCCGGACGTCGAGTTGACGCTGGGGGATCACCTTGAGACGGTCGACGGCAAGGAAAAGCCGCGGGAATGGGCCGCCTTCAAGCAGCAGTTGCTGCAGCGATCCAAAGTTTCCGGCGAGGAATGCGTGTTCCAGGAGGCCGATCGCTACATTCGCGCTTGCCTGCTCGAATTGCGCGGATCGGGTGGTGCGCCGTCGTACGAGGCATTTATCCGCGCGTTCCGTTTCGCGCTGCGGATGCGCTTCGACAAGACCGTGGACGAGATCGTCCGCAACGACGTGCTCGAGTCCCGGCCGACGAACATCAAGAAGTTCAAGGAGGTCACCGAGTCCTTCCGGCGCCTGGCCGAGATGGTGGCCGATGTCGAGCAGAAGATCGTCGACGGCACCGCGGTCCACGACACCTTCGACAATGCTGCCAAGGCCTCCAGAAAAGCCGTCACCTGGAAGGCGCTGGGCCTGGACGCGGCGCGCGAGCACGCCAACCAGGTGCACGAGCAATGCGAGGGCCGCCAGCAGGAAGCCCAAGTGGCGTTTGATTCTGCTAACAGGGAATTCCGTAGCTTGAAGGACGATCAGGAAACTGCAGCCAAAAAAGCGGCCCAATACCGCAAGCTTCGCGAACAGCATGGCGCTCATGCCGATTACGCCGGTCTGGAAGGCCAGATCAGAGGGCATCATGATCGGGCCGAACGCAATACCAGGGGCATGTTTGACCAGCTTTCCCAGTTCCGTGGGTTCCTGAAGAAGGCTGCGGACGCCGGTGTGCTGGATGAGGAGGTCATGCGCTCATTGAGCGCCGAATCGCAAAAACTGGCGGCCTTGCTAGAACGCTTTGAACAGGCTGAATGGACTGAAATCGAAGCGCACCTGGGCACTGCCGTTCAGGCGGCTCAAAAAGCCATGCAGGCACTGAACGACATCGATGGCACGCTGTACCAGCAGTTGGGCTCCGCCAAAGCCGATTTCAAGCTCGCCACAGAATCACTCGAACGGGTCAAGCAGGGGAAGATGCCGCTCAGCCCCAACGTCGAAACCCTGATGCGCGAGCTGCGGGATGAAGGCTTTAACCCGGTGGCGGTGTGCGACGTCGTCCGAATCACGAAGAAGGAATGGCAGCCTGCAATCGAGGCCTACCTGGCAAACAACCTGCAGGCGCTGCTTGTACCGGAACACGAAGAGCGGCGGGCATTCGAGGTCTATCGTGGCCTGCCGGAAAAGCGTGCCGCCTACGGCGCCAAGATCGTCATGGAGAGCCGGCAGCAGGTCGGCCGGCGCCCTGAAGACGGCACCGTCGCCGAACTGATCGAAGGCACCGACCCGGCGGCCGTGGCCTACCTGCGCGGGCTCTTCGGGGACATGGTGTGCGCCACGACCACCGCACAGGCCATGGAGCGTGGCAAGCGCACCCTGACGCAGGACGGCATGCTGGTCGGCAAAGGCACCATCGAACGCCTGAAGCTCGTCGTGGAAGGCGACCTTCGCATCAGGCGCGACGGCGGCGGGCAGCACCTTGAAGCGGCCAAAGCGCGGCTCGCTGCCTGCACGAAGGCGGTGTCGGATCTAACGGCCCAGAAACAGAGGATCGACGCGCTGGCCACGGTGCTGCGCCGCATCCCGCAGGAAGACCAGGCCCGAGGGTACCTGAGGGGCTTCTGGGACGAAGCGGAATCCGCCAAAGTCGATGCAACCGCACTCCAGAGCAAGCTGCAGGGTGCCGCCGACAAGGAATACGTGGAACTCGGCGAACAGGAAAAAGCGTGGTCGGAGAAGGCCAGAGAACTGAGTGAGTCCGTCACTGCCGCGAGCGGCAATCGCGGCATTGCCGAAAATGCATTGATCGAGCGCCAAAAGGACGTTGCCACAGCCTCTGCCAAGCTTACGATTGCCCGCGAGGCCGCCGAGGAAGCACGCAAGGATCCGGAGTACGACGCCGATTACGCGTCGCCCCATTGGGACGTCGTTCTGGAGAAGTACGGCGAGAATTACGAGGACATGGCGGCCTACTGCAAAACGAAAGAAGCTGATGCCCTTCGCGACGTGACACGCGAAGTCAGCAAGGGCAGCAATCTGCTGGGCGAATTCCTGTCCAAATACCGGGAGCAAGCCGGCGAGCAAGTGCTGGAAGACTGGCGCAAGGGACAGGCCTGGATAGCCGACATCCTCAAGCGTCTGCGGGACACCGAACTGCTCGACTACAAGGCGCAGATGGAGAACGCCTACAAGGTTTCGCAGGAGACGTTCAGGAACGACGTTGCCTTGGCGCTGAGCCAGAATATCGAGGCGCTGGACGTGACCATGAACCAGCTGAACCGGGTATTGAAGGAGTGCCCGGCGTTCACCAACGGCGAGCGCTATCAGTTCAAGCGGGTCATCCGCCCCCACTTCAAGCAACTGCTTGAATTCGTTAAGAACATCGCATCATTCGGCCCGCAAGAAGACTTGCTCGGCGGGGCCGGCGAGATCCCCGCCCAGTTTAAGGAGCTGCTGGAAGACAAGATTGCGCCGGGGGCCGGAAGCATCAAAAGCCCGCTGGACGACTACCGGGAGTTCTACGAATTCGACGTCGAGATTATTCGGGATGACCCGCTGACGGCCAAACCCAAGGTCGTTGGCCAACTGAGCAAGCGCCTGGGGCCGGGATCCGGCGGCGAGCACCGCGCACCGCTGTACGTGATCGCCGGCGCCGCGCTGGCATCGGCCTATCGCCTCGACCGCGGCAACCGCGATGGCATCAGGCTGATCCTGCTGGACGAAGCCTTCAACAAGATGGATCCGACAAACATCACCGCCACCATGCGCTATCTGCAGGATCTGGGACTGCAGGTGCTCATGGCCAGCCCTGGCGAGAACCTCGGCGTGCTCACTGCCTACCTGCACCGCTACTACGACATCGCGAAAGACCCTGTGCGCAATGTGATCCTCATTAACGGCCACGATGTCACGGAAGAAACGCGGGAAATGTTCATGTCGGACGACCTGGACACATACCCCGAACTCATCGAGCAGGAGGTCAATCGCATGCGTGGGACGGGAACGACTGCCGCCCAGCCGGTGTAGTCGTCACATGGACACGAAGGCCCGCAACGCCCTTACGAAGCTGCTGGAAGCCGGAAATCGGGCGACAGCGGGTGTCCGCTCGACGCGGCCGGCGCTGACCCGGTCGCAACTGGCCGACTACCAGGCCACGCGCTCGCTGGCCGACAAGGAGGCATTCGAGGCGGCGATGAAGGCGGCTAGAGCCGAAGGCGCCGTGGCTCTCACTTGGGAAAAAGGCTTTGGCGAGGAAGGATTCATCCAGCGCGTCGAATTGCTCGACCTCGATGCGCTGGCGAAACTGCTTGGCGTGGAGACCGCCGCGATCCGCCTTGAAAAGGCGGCCGCGCAATTCGCCCCTCTGCTGCCGGATTTTCCGGTTCTGAACGACGTGTTGGCTCGCTGGGCCAGCCTGAAGAAGGTCCGTACCTTTGGCCCGGAGGACTCCCAGGACTGGATCGATGCTGCCCGCATCATCCGTTTCATGACCGCCGCCCGTGAAAACAGAACGGTTGACGAGCCGATCCGCGAAGTCAGCGCGCGATTGTTCAAGGACAGCAAGCGCATCGAAAAGCTAGCAGCGCCTGTCGATATCCTGCTGACGGGTGATGTGGATGCCGAGATCCGCGAGTCTGCCGATGTATGGCAGGAAATCGGGGTATTCCGTGAAGAGCAGCCGGTCCGAATGGCCGGGAAAATCGTGGTGGCGCGCACACGAGTAACGGAGTGCTTGGATGCGCCATACAGCGCATTTTCCGCATCATCTGTAACCGGGCTGGCCGGCATCCCGAAAATGGTGATGACCATAGAAAACCAGACCACTTTCCATAGCGAGGCAAAACGCCGCCATGATGAGGAGGTCTTGCTCATTTATACCGCCGGGATGCCCACCCCAGCATGGCGAGCCATGTATGTTCGGCTGCTTGGCTGCTTGCCGCCAGGTGTGCCCGTCTATCACTGGGGCGATATTGACGAAGGAGGGTTCAGGATTGCCTCCATATTGGCTCAGGATGCCAGATCAGCTGGGCATACCATTCAACCGTGGATGATGCATCCAGACGACGTTCCAGAGGACCGACGCGTTAAAGCCAGACCGCACACACTAGAACGAATCCGGCGTTTTGCGAGTGCCGCAGGCTGGGGAACGCTGGGTGAGGAAATTGCAAAAGCAGGCTTTACTGCCGAACAGGAAGGACTACCCATCGTTGGGCTAGAGCAGCCCCAGTAGCTGGGCCACAAAAACGCGTATCACAAAACACAAAACACTTCAGCAATCAATCAAAAATACTTTGTTTGAATTAACTGCTGCATAGCCAAGGCCGAGTCCATAGCATCACGGGCATTTCACTACTCGTGCAAAGAGTGCCCGTGTCTTCCATAGAAGAACCCAACAATCAGGATCATCCTGTCACGCTCTTCGCACACATTGCGGCACGATTCGAACAAATCGAACTGTCCCACTGGACGGTCGTTGTGTTTGCATGGCTTGCCCGTTATGACGGGATCGATCGATGCTATTTTGAAGACGAAGAGGAGTCTCCAGCCCATGAGGTGCTTCATTGCATCTCCGAACTGGAGCATGGGACTACAGACGACGAAGTAGCCCACGCGCTATCTCATCTTGAGTTCCTTACTTGGCGTGTCCGCCACCCCGAAACCGCGGAGCGCTGGGATCCGCTCTCACTTTCCCTCAGTGATTTCATCGGCGGGGACTTATCGCCCAATTGCTGGAAATGGGAAGGGACTTTCCCGTCTTCATCCGTAATTGCCTCATGGCTCATCGAACAGCTCCCACACCGCTGATGTCCGGTGATTGGCTGCTCATTACCGCTGGAGCCTTGGGAGTAGGCGGCGTATGGGTCGTTTGGCGTATTGCCCGCCACACCGACCACGCGGTGTCCGACCATTCAACGCCATCCGGTAGCGATTCAAGGGCAGCCAACCATATTAAGGTTCTACCTGGCAAAGCCGTCCTGGATCAACTCAACCTTCAAGCCCTGGTCGACGGATGTCGTGACCGCATGGGCTTCGACTACACCCTGTTCCACCAAGACTGCATGCCCGTCATCGAGCGGGCTGCGGAATGGACTCAACTGCTACCAGCCTCGGAATCGCACCATCACGCGCAGCCCGGTGGCCTCATGACCCATATGATGGAGTCGGCAGCACACGCGCTACGCTTCCGGCAGGGCTATCTGCTTCCGGTCGGAGCAGCCCCCGAGGAAATCCCGGCTCGCAAGCACCGCTGGACTTACGCGGTGTTCCTTGCCGCGCTACTGCATGACATTGGAAGGCCTATGGCCGATATCAACGTCCAAGTTCTCCGATCGAGAAAACCTTGTGGCAAGTGGCAGCCTCTTGCTGGCTCGATGCTGGATCAGGGGTTGACGCATTACACGTTGAATTTCGAGATCACATGGGATTACGACCTGCACAAGAAACTGCCTATCGTGCTGTTCCAGCGGCTTGTCCCTTCCCATGTTCTCGCTTGGCTTGCCGATGACGTACAGCTCATGGGCGATTTGACGAGCTACCTTTCGGGGGATGATCAAGACAAGGGGGTGCTGCGAGAAATCGTCACACGCGCCGACTCCGAGTCAGTCAAGAACAACTTGATGCAGGGACCGCGCACCCGCTTTGCTTCCGCCCGGTCGGTGCCACTAATCGAACGCCTGATGCAAGCCTTGCGCCTGATGCTGGAAGAAGGGCGACTGGGCCTGAATAGGGCGGGCTCCCATGGCTGGGTTTACGATGGAAAAATCTGGTTCGTGTCCAAGCGGCTGGCTGACGAGGTACGCCAGTTCCTGACTGAACGCGAAAGCGGGGAGGGCATACCTGGCAAGGATAAGAACGATCGCCTTTTCGATACCTGGCAAGAGTACGGTGCCTTGATCGCCACCAGTGAGAACCGTGCTGTGTGGCAGGTCATGGTCAGTCTCGATGAAGGGTGGGAACAAAAGTTGACCGTGCTGTGCTTCTCGCTCGACAAACTGTTCCAGTCCCCTGTGCTTTACCCGGAAACCATGAGAGGAAAGATCATTGCCGGAAAACAGGATGCCTCATACATCCAACCGCTCGATTCGGAATCCGAGCTAACTATTGGTTCCATGAGTGATTCTGGCGTTGAGCCAGCCACTAACCCATTAGAGGATCCGGCCAACCAGCTGTCGCTCGTCATACCGAAGCCAGATCCTACCCCCTCGCCGAACTCCGAAGAACAGCCGAAGCGAGCCAGCACGGCTCTCCCTCCCATTCGCCCGCCGGCACAGCCCAGAGCGGCCGCTCTATCTGAACCAGGGGGCGCGGCTGAGGACGCAGGCTTTCTCGATGAAGATGACACCGCGATCAAACATTCACCGAAACCCAAGCCCCCTGCTGCTGCAGCATTGAAGCCGGTTGCACCGGCAGGGCAGACAGCGGCCAGGCCCAAGCCTGGCTCGAAAAAGAAGGAACCCTCTGGTGCAGCCATGCGGTTCATGCGCTGGGTTCAGGAAGGCCTCTCGGAAGGCAGCATGCCGTACAACCGCGCGGACGCCATGATTCACTTTGTTGACGAAGGAATGATGCTGGTTTCCCCAGTGATCTTTCGCAAGTTCGCCGAACTGTTCGGGGAGGAGGGCGATGGCACGCCATCGGATCGAGCGGGAAGCAAGCTGGGGACCGGCATCCAGCGCCAGGTTACCAATGCTGGCTGGAATCTGGTTACCGGAGAGAAGAAGAGCAACATCCAGCGTTACATGGTGATCGGCGCCGATGGCGAGGGCAAGAAACTGATCTCTGGCGTGGTCATACTGGATCCTGTTCGATTCGTGAATCCACTTCCGCCGAATAATCCCTGCATTGTCAGGTTCGACAAACCCATCGAACACGTCTGACATGAGCTATCCCATCGAAAATCTGTTCAGGCCCGCGGTCGAATACGTGCCGGCCTTTGCCTCGTTGACCGGTGCCATTCTCCTGATGAGCGCTCACGAGTGGTTTTTCCTGCCAAAGGAGCTGATCGTGACAGCCGCTGCCGGCATGGTCCTGCATGCCGGCGTGCGACTGAACCAGGGTGTTCGGGTATCCCGATTTCAGCGTAACCTTACCCGGCTGCCTAAGTACGTCATTCCTACCAGCGAAATTCCCGTCTCGAAAAACCGCCTTTTCCTCGGTCTTGGGTTCAAGTGGGATCAGCGCCATACCCAGCGCCTGGCGCTGGCGCGTGATCCCAAAAACCGTCGTTACATCACTCAATCCGGCCTGTATACCTGGGCGCGTCGCTTCGAATTCCGCCACGAAGGGCGCGGCGGCGCCTCGGGCTGGATGGCGCGACAGACCAGGAAGGAAGCCTGGTGGAATCCGGTTACGCCATTGCCGCCTGTCGGGGGCGATCCGATCATTCACGGCCTGGAGCCGGACGAAACGGAAATCAGCATGGATCTGGTCGAGCGGCCCGGTCACATGGTCGTGCTGGGCACCACACGGGTCGGCAAATCACGCCTCGCCGAGGTGCTCATCACGCAGGACATTCGGCGAGGCGACGTGGTGATCGTATTCGACCCCAAGGGCGATGCCGGTCTGATGACCCGCTGCTACATCGAGGCGGCCATGGCCGGGCGCGAGTTCTTCATGTTTCACTTGGGCTACCCCGACCAGTCTGCACGTTACAACCCGATTGGAAATTTTGCCCGAACCACTGAGGTCAGCACCCGTATTGCTGGGCAACTTCCGGGCGAAGGACAGTCTGCCGCGTTCAAGGAATTTGTCTGGCGCTTCGTGAACGTGATCGCGCGCGCGCGCACCACCCTCGGCTACCGTCCGGATTACCGCATGATTTATGAGGATGCGGTCAATATCGACGCCTTGGCGCTGGAATACTTGCGCTTCTGGCTTGACCGGGAACAGCCCGGCTGGAATGAAGCGGTTGATGCCATTGAGATGGATAAAACCCAGATTCAGCAGGCAATGAAATCTGGACGGACGATGGATGCCATGAAAATCCTTCTGTTCGTCCGCGAGAATAATCTGCATGACCCGATAGCTGACGGCCTGGCTTCCATCCTGTCGAACGACCGCAGCTATTTCGAGAAACTGGTGTCCAGTCTCTATCCCTTGCTGGAAAAACTTACCACCGGAAAAACCGCGCAGATACTGTCTCCGCAGTACGACGATCCGACTGATCCAAGGCCGATCTTCGACTGGATGAGCGTCATCGAACGCGGCGCGGTGGTCTACGTCGGGCTCGATTCGCTCTCTGATTACGAAGTAGCTGGCGCAGTGGGCAACGCCATGTTCGCCGACCTGACCTCGATCGCCGGCCAGACCTACAAGTTCGAGCAGGGCTACGGGCTGTCCACGGCCATCCCCAAGCGGAAACTGTCCATCCATGCAGACGAGTTCAACGAGCTGATCGGCGACGAATTCATCCCGCTGCTGAACAAGGCCGGCGGTGCGGGATTCCAAGTAGCGGTCTATACACAGACTTGGGCCGACGTGGAGGCCCGCATTGGTAACAAGGCGAAGGCATCCCAGATTGGTGGCAACCTTAATACCCTGATCATGCTAAGGGTCAAGAACAAGGAAACCGCCGAAATTCTCACCGACCAGCTCCCGGATGTGCAGCTGGTCACCTCGATTCAGGCCAGTGCTGCCACGGACAGTTCAGATGATCGTGAGGTGTTGTCTTTCACCACACGGAACGAAGATCGGATCAGCACCCAGGAAGCCCCCATGTTGTCGCCTGCTGATCTGGTGCAGTTGCCCAAGGGTCAGGCTTTTGCGCTTATCGAAGGCGGCCAGCTCTACAAAATCAGACTCCCTCTGTTCGACCCCAACGAAGCGCACCCCATTCTTGCATCGTTGGAAGACATTGCCGCGAGCATGCGGCAGAAATACGACACGCACGGCACCGAGACGGAAAATCTGGTCGTTGAAGGGAAGGGCAGTGGCTTCTAGGAATTCCGGTCTCTATGACAGCAATGTGGCTGTCGCTTTTCTGTGGCCATTGAAATGGCTTATTGGGACGCTCATGCTATATGTCATGCTTGGGCTCATCGCCCTCACCGCGGCTTTCCTGTTTGCCAAATATCAATGGCTGGATCCTGTGCAAGCTGCCGACGCTTTGTTCCAGTCGGAAACCGCACGCGTCAAAGAGCTTGTACGGCCAGGAAGCCACGCCGCCGGCCTTTCCACACTTACCGAGCAGACCCAACAGTGGACTTACTGGCTTTTTTTCAAGGCGACATCACTCCATGAAGCCACCTATGCCTATTTCTCTGGATATCAGGTCAACGAGGTTGACCGGCTGTACCTCAGCCAGTTCGTTGCGCGCAATGCGCGGGAAATCTATCTGGCTATGAACGTGATTCAGGTGTACGGGATCAGAATTGGCTTCGTGATGGCTGCGATCCCTTTGTTTTTCCTGTTGTATGTCCTGGCTGGCGTAGACGGCCTGACCGAGCGTTATATCCGCCGCGCGTGCGCAGGACGCGAATCGGCGGATCTGCATAAAATTGGGCGCCTCGCGAAGCTGATGTTTTTTGCATCCGGGGTCACGTTGTATCTTTGCCTACCGGTCGAAATGAGTCCGTTCTGGATCATTGCGCCGCTGGCGCTGGTTTTTACCGTGGCCACACGGATTCAGTGGCAGTTTTACAAGAAGTATTTTTAGGTGAAAACCAGCCCCCAAACCCGCAACCTGTGCGAGATGGGTTTGGGTGGCGCCAGATGGGCGCTTACCATTTATTCCATTACAGGTATAATGCATGTATGGCAACACAAGAAAAACCGCTCATCTGGGTCGGAGGATGCAAAAAAGACTTGATGGGCCTTCCTGCCGATGTGCGGAAATTCTTCGGTCACGCCCTTGACTTCGCGCAGCGCGGCGATCAGCACGACGCGGCGAAGGTGATGAAGGGATTCGGCGGGGCCGGCGTCCTGGAAGTGGTCGAAAACGATATCGGCGGCACGTACCGCGCTGTCTATACCGTCAAGTTCGAGGAGGCCGTGTTCGTCCTGCATTGCTTTCAGAAGAAGAGCAAGAGCGGGATCGCCACACCGAAAGAGGACATGGACATCATCCGCACCAGGCTGAAGGTTGCCGAGGTGCTTGCAAAGGAGCTACGAAATGGCAAAACGAATCATTGATGGCATTGAGGTCGAAATGGGCTCGGGGAATGTCTTTGCCGATCTCGGTCTGCCCGACGCCGACAAACTCAAAATCAAATCCGGTTTGGTAATCGAGATCACCAAAGCCGTGCGCAAACTCGGGCTCACTCAAGATGAGGCGGCTCGCCGCATGGGCATCACACAGCCGAAGGTGTCCGGCATGCTGCGCGGCGACTTCTCCAACTTGTCCGAACGCAAGTTGATGGACTGCTTAAATCGCTTGGGCTACGACATCGAAATCAAGGTGAAGCCTGCCGCTGAACCTCTTGGACATTTGGTGCTTGCTGTCGCTTGACCGCTGTACTGGCGATCTCCAGTAAAGCCTGTGGTGCTTGCAGAACGATTTGATTTCGAGTTCGTATGTACGCTGAGATATTGACAAATTGAAAGAATTTAGGTTTGATGGAGGCCTAGTAGGGTCAGGGATGTGGCCAGACGAGTCTACTTGAGCAGCGCGAACGCCCCTTTGGGGCTTTATCAAGACCCGATAATATACACATAATGTATATTATGTTAAATAGTAAAAACAGGTGGCCCTAGAACCTTTCGCAGTCGCCCTGACGAAATCCGAGCAACCCCTCCCCCCAAAAAAATCAGGTCTACCCAGCCGATCTCGAAGAGCGTGCCACGTAATTTCCCCGGGCACGTGATCGGCATCCACACCTGTGGCAGACAATGTGATCTGCGGTGCCGATCACAAGGCCTGCGCGGGTTAAGCAGTAATTTCCTTTGCGCTCAGCTGGTAAACGAAAGTGGCTGCCTCGAGGCTGTCGAGCCGCCCCGCCGCGTTTTCGCCTTGCGGATACATAAGGAAGGGAATCGGTGCGCCGCTGGAACCCGGCAGCCTGAGGTCGTGGGCGAAGTTGTAGGCCAGCCAGTTCATCTCCCAGGCACCGAAAAGCTTCTTTCGCGCAGCAACCACCACCTCGTCCTGCAGCGTGAGGCCGGGTTTCTCCTCCAGCACGACTTTGCGCACGTCGGCCGGATCCACCGGAACCCAGCCGAAGCCGGCCAGCCAGACCTCGGCGCGGCAATGCTGTGCCTTGCTGATGTCGCCGCTTTTGCCCAGGCTCTTGTAGCCAAAACGTGAATCGGCAACACGCACGCCATAGACGTCGCGCGCCGCCAGACCGACGGCACGTGCCAACCCAACATACAGTGCGTTGAGGTCGGCGCACTTGCCACTGAGATCGCCGGTTTCGAGCATGAAGCGGATATCGCCCAGGCCGCAGCCGCGGGTTTTGGGATTGCGCTGCGTGTTGTCAACGATCCACTCGTAGATCGCCCTTGCCTTGTCGAGATCGGATTTCGCGCCCCGGGTGATTTCCAGCGCGGATTTCCTGACGATGCCGTCCGTGGGCAGCATCTCGGTGGCCTGGGTGTAGAGCGTGCGCGTGGCCTTGTCGAGCGGCGCGACCTTGCCGGGATGGCTCAGGTCGATGGCACGGTCGCGCGTGGCGAAGCGGCTCACGACTTCAAGCGCGGGCGTGGGTTCGCCCGCGTTCCAGCGAGCGGCAAGCATGCGGGCGCCATAGACCGGGTCGCGATATTCCTGCACGCTGGCGGCGTTGCCCTGCCACAGATTGCCCATCGGCCTGATCCAGACGGCATCCTCCACCGAAGGCAGAGGCAGCCAGACCTGCGTCGCGCCATCGGCGACGGGCTCGACACGGGTGGTGACCTCGAACACCCGCCAGCCGTGGGCAGGCTTGGGGTCAAAGCTCACGTCAGCAGCGACGGCGAAGCGGCCGAGGCCGAGGCCTGCAGCGGTCAGTGCGGTTGTTCTGATAAAAGTACGACGGTCCATCTGGGGCATCCTCCATTTCAATTTCCCGCCGCGGTGCGGAAGCCACCGCGGCATACATGCCTCGAAAGAGGCGGCGCTACGCGCCCAGTCGACTCAGGGCCGAAAGCTGGGCAGCAAATTCGTTTTCAGCGAGACAGCAGATCGACGAGCAAAGCGCCATTCCCGGCGCGGCGGATGACAGGAGCGCTGAATGCCACTGAATGGCCTCAGTTTAATAAGCATTCAGCGTTAGAAAAGGAAAAGGTTTTTCCTTGCAAATCTTTAATAGCCCCGTCCCGCTTGAGTGTCCTGGCGACGCTCGGAGAGATCTTTTCCCAGCCACAGCGCATACACCACCGGAATCAGGAACAGCGACAGGAAGGCGGCGGTCAGCATGCCGCCGACCAGCGGCGCGGCGATGGGCTTCATCACGTCGGCCCCGGTGCCCTGGCTAAACAGGATCGGCAACAGGCCGCCGACGATGACGGAGACGGTCATGATCTTGGGACGGATCCGCAGCAGCGCGCCTTCGACGATGGCTTCATGCAGCGCAGCGCGGTCGGTCAGGCGGCCGGACGCGCGGAATTGCGCGATCGCGTTGTCCAGGTACAGCAGCATGACGACGCCGAATTCAGCCGCCACGCCGGCCAGCGCAATGAAGCCGACCGCGACCGCCACCGACAGCGGATAGCCCAGCGCGTAAACCAGCCAGAACCCGCCCACCAGCGCCAGCGGCAGGCAGGCCATCACCAGCGCCACCTTGCCGGCGTGGCGGAAGTGCAGATACAGCAGCAACAGCACCAAGGCGAGGGTCAGCGGCACCACACACTGCAGGCGCTGTTTTGCGTTCTGCAGGTGCACGTACTGGCCGGTCCACTCGATTGCGTAGCCCGGCGGCAGGTGAACCGCCCTGTCCACCGCCGCCCGCGCCGCGTTGACATAGCCGCCGAGGTCGCCGTGCGCGATGTCGACGTAGACATAGCCCGCCAGCCGGCCGTTTTCACTCTTGATCTCGGCCGGGCCGTCGGCGATGCGCAGCTGCGCAATCTCGCCCAGCGGCACCTGGCGGCCGGATGAGGTGACCACCCGGCTCGCCGCCAGCGCGTCAAGCGAATCCCGGTAGGCGCGCGGATAACGCAGGTTGATCGGAAAGCGTTCGCGGCCGTCGATCACCACGCCGATGTTTTCGCCGCCGATCGCGGTCTGCACCAGGTCCTGCACGTCCGCCACGCTGATGCCGTGGCGCGCCGCGCGCACGCGGTCGATCTCGATGTCGATGTAGCGCCCGCTGACCAGGCGTTCGGCAAATACCGTGCGGGTGCCCGGCAGCTCGCGCAGCACTGCCTCGATCGCCTGCGCCACGCCGACGATGCCGTCGAGATCGGGGCCGCCGATGCGCACGCCGACGGCGGTGCGCACCCCGGTCGACAGCATGTCGATGCGGGTGCGGATCGGATAGCCCCAGGCATTGGTGAGGCCGGGCAGCTTGACGGCCTGGTCCAGCCGTTGGATGAAGTCCTCAACATTGCCGCCGTCCGGCCACTGGTCGCGCGGCTTCAGCAGGATGGTGGTTTCCAGCATCGACAGCGGCGCCGGATCGGTGGCGGTGTCGGCGCGCCCGGCCTTGCCGAACACGCGCTCCACTTCGGGCATGTCGCGGATCAGCCGGTCGGTCACCTGCAGGATGTTGGCGGCCTCGTCGATCGACACGCCCGGCAGCGTGGTCGGCATGTACAGCAGGTCGCCCTCGAACAGCGGCGGCATGAACTCGCTGCCGCTGCGGCTTGCCGGCCACGCCATGCTGGCGAGCGCGAGCACCGCGATCAGCAGCGTGGTGCGGGGCCGCCGCAGCGCCGCCAGCAGCAGCGGCCGGTAGCCGTTCTGTAGCCAACGGTTGACCGGGTTGCGGGTTTCCGCCGCGATGCGGCCGCGGATCAGATAACCCATCAGCACCGGCGTGAGCGTCACCGCCAGCGCTGCGCTGGCGGCCATCGCGTAGGTCTTGGTGTAGGCCAGCGGCGCAAACAGCTTGCCCTCCTGCCCGGTGAGCGTGAGCACCGGCAGGAAGGACACGGTGATGACCAGCAAGGAAAAAAACAGCGCCGGCCCGACTTCCACCGCACTGGCGCGCGCCACGTCCCAGCGGTCGGGATTGTCGCCGGCACGCTCGAGATGCTTGTGCATGTTCTCGATCATCACGATGGCGGCGTCGACCATGGCGCCGATGGCGATCGCGATGCCGCCCAGCGACATGATGTTGGCGGTGACCCCCTGCCCCTTCATCACGATGAAGGCCGCCAGGATGCCAAGCGGCAGCGTCACCACTGCAACTAATGAGGAGCGCAGGTGAAACAGGAAAATCAGGCAGACGAAGGCGACCACCAGCGATTCCTCCACCAGCTTGCCGCCCAGCGTCTTGATCGCGCGCCCGATCAGGCCGGATCGGTCGTAGGTCACCACCAGCTCCACCCCCGGCGGCAGGCCCGGCTTCAGCGCATCGAGCCGCTGCTTGACCCGCTCGATGGTGTCGAGCGCATTCTCGCCGTGACGCATGATCACGATGCCGCCGGTCACCTCGCCTTCGCCGTCGAGGTCGGTGACGCCGCGGCGCGCCTCGGGACCGGTCTGGATCTGCGCCACGTCGCCCAGGCGCACCGGCACGCCGCGAACGTCACTGCCGAGCGGGATCGTTGCAAAGTCCTGCAGCGACGTCAGGTAACCGCGGGTGCGCACCATGTATTCTGCGCGGCCCATTTCCACCACGGCGCCGCCCCCCTCGCCGTTGCCGGCGCGCACCGCCGCGCGCACCTGCTCCAGACTGAGGCCGTAGTGCGCCAGCCGGTTGGGGTCGACCTCGATCTGGAACTGCCGCACCGGGCCGCCCACGCTCGCCACCTCGGCCACGCCCGGCACGCTTTGCAGTTCCACCTTCAGATAGAAATCCTGCACCGCGCGCAACCGGTCCGGGTCG
Organism: uncultured Thiobacillus sp.; assembly: GCA_964623745.1. GTDB lineage: Bacteria > Pseudomonadota > Gammaproteobacteria > Burkholderiales > Thiobacillaceae > Thiobacillus. The sequence continues at coordinate 46,591 of CAZUVC010000009.1, forward strand.
TAGCGGTTGGCGCGGTCGACCAGCGCGTACTGGAACACCCAGCCGACCCCGGACGCATCCGGCCCCAGCGTCGGCCGCACGCCCGCCGGCAGCTGCATCTGCGCCTGGGCGAGGGATTCCTGCACCCGGCTGCGCGCCCAGTAGGGATCGGTGCCGTCCTCGAACAGCACGTAGATGAAGGATTCGCCGAACATCGAGAAGCCGCGCACCACGGTGGATTTCGGCACCGACAGCAAGGCGCGGGTCAGCGGATAGCCGATCTGGTCCTCCACCGTCTGCGGCGACTGCCCCGGATACGGCGTCTTGACGATGACCTGCACATCGGACAGATCGGGTATCGCGTCGAGCGCGATGGTGCGCGCGCTCAGCACGCCCCAGATCGCGAGCAGCAGGCTGGCCAGCAACACCAGCCCACGGTTGCGCAACGACCATTCGATCAGGCGGGCGACCATCGCGGATCAGGGTGCGGGTTTCGGCGTGACGCGCATGCGCTGCGCGGTGTCGGCCAGCGATGCGGCGGCGTCGAGCAGGAACTGGCCGTTGACCGCCACCTGGTCGCCCGCCTCGAGGCCGTCGCGGATCGCGATGCGTTCGGCGGTCTCGATGCCGGTCGTCACTTCCACCGGCATGAAATGCCCCTTGTCCAGCGCACGCATCACGAAGTCGCCGCGCCCGCTGCGCATCACTGCGCTTTTTGGCACCGACAGTACGTCGCGCGGGGTGGAATGCAGCGTCACCGCCACATATTCGCCGATGCTGCGGCTGCGCCCCGGCGGCAGCGGCAGCCGCACTCGCAGCGAACGGGTGGCTTCGTCCAGCAGCGGATGCAGGCCCTTGAGCGGAATGCGCGCCGTCTCGCCGTCGGCAAAGCGCAGGCTGACCGCATCGCCCTCCTCCACCCACGCCAGCTGGTCGGGATAGAGCGCGATCTCGACCCACAGCTGCGCCGGATCGACGCATTGCAGCACCTCGGTCATCGCGTTCACGCTCATGCCCGCGCGCGCCAGCACCTGTTGCACCACGCAGGCCTGGCGCGCGCGCACCGGCACCGGATTCAACGCCTGTCCGCTGCGGGCGAGCTGCGCCAGCAGCGCATCGTCGAAGCCGAATTGGCGCAGGCGCAGGCCGAGCCGCTCGCGGTCGCGCCGCATCGGCTGCAGGATCGAATCGAGCTGCTCCTCGCTCTGGCGCGTGCCGAGCTCGGCCTGCGCCACCGCGTCCGGCCCCTGCGCGCGCGCCAGGATCTCGCGGTTCTGAGCGCGCCGCTCCTCCGCCATTTTCATTGCGGGCAGCGCGCGCCGCAGGATGTCGATGTATTCGTATTGCAGCCCCAGGGCCTCCTGCGAATCGACCTCGAACAGCAGCTGGCCGCGCGCGATGCGCTGGCCGGGGCGGCTCACGTGCAAGCGGGTCAGGATGCCGTCGACATGGGCGGTCAGGCGCAGCACCGCGCTTTCGTCCGCCACCAGCGTGCCGTAGGCCGGCATGTCGTGGGTCAGTGGCGTCTGCTCGGCCGCCGCCAGGCGCACCCCGAGCTTGTGCTGGGTGGCGGTGTCCACATGGATCTGGCGCGCGCCGTCGCCGCCCGCCTCCTTCAGCGCCACCAGGTCCATGCCGCAGATCGGGCAGCTACCCGGATGGTTCTGCACGATGTGCGCGTGCATCGGGCACACATAGGCCGCCTGCGCCGGCGAGGCCAGCGCATCGAGCGGTGCCGGCGACAGCGCCGGGCGGGCGCCCAGCCAGTAGCCGCCCACCCCCGCCGCCACAACCACCGCCACCACCAGGAGCGTTTTCTTCATTGTGCGCACTCCGAACCAGGTCAGTTAAAAAGCACATCGCGCCGACAAAAAAGGGGAGATCGCTCCCCCCTCACCCATGAGTCCGCCCTGCCGGTCTCCGCCGGCATGACGCTGGCCGGAGCCGGATCAGGTCACGTTGATGCGCGTGCGCGCCGTGCCCATCACCGCCCCGGTGACCCAATGCAGAAACTGGATCGTCACGGTCCAGGTGCCGCGGCTGGTCGGCTTGACGATGCAGTCGTAGCGCTCGGCCGAATGCGCTTCGATCGAACCGGTTTTCCACACCGCCGGCAGCGGCCGCGCGTCGGACGCCACGACGTCGACGGTCAGGCCGCCGAAATCGATTTTCTGCGGGTGGAAGCCGGCGCAGATGTAGCGCACCAGCAGTGTTTGCCCGAGCGTCATGTTCACCGCCACCGCCGGGTTGGTCAGCGCCGAATTCTTGCCGTCCACCCCGGTGATGATGAAGTACTTGGGGTTGAGGTTGTTCAGGCCGACGTCGCCACCGCAGGTGCCGGCCGCCCAGTCGAGATTGTGCCAGGCGGGATCGATCTCGTCCGCGGCCCAGATCGCCTCGACGTCATAGATCGGGCCGCTGTAGAACGCACGCCGGGTGCCGGGCGCGTCGCCGGGCGTCGGTTTGGGGTCGACGATGAGGCCGCCGTACATGCCCATTTCCGCGTGCAGCGGCGTATTGGTATGGCAGTGGTAAAAATAGGTGCCCGCGTGCTTGGGACGCCACTGGTAGGTGTAGGTGCCGCCGATCACGTCCCAGGAAAAGTGGCCGACACCATCGTTTTCTTCGGAAGGCTCGATGCCGTGATGGTGGATCGTGTGGGCCCACATCATGTTGACGTTCAGTTCGGTGTGGACGATCTGGCCTTCGGTCACGCGGATCGCCGGCGACGGGAAGGAGCCGCCCCCCATCTGGTCCATCTGGCCCTGCCCCGCATCCAGATCGGTAAAGCCCCAAATCGCGACCGAGTTGCCGTCGTCGAAGGTCATGCGGCCGTTCATGTAGATGCCGCGGCGGAATTTGACATTGGGCGTCACGCGACCCGGGGTCGCGGGCGATCCCGGGTAGATGTAGCAGGCATTGCCCATGCCACCGCCACCGCCACCACCGCCACCCATACTGCTGCTGGTTTTCCTCTTGGACATATCGCTCTCCTCGTTCTTATCTGAATACGATTTCAGTCATGGCACCGAACTGGTACAGCCCGCCGCCGGCGGTCTGCGACATCTCGTCGTGCAGGTGCATGGGGAAATGTCCCGTGGTAACCGGCGGATACGCATCGGGCGGCGCTTCGAAGGGGAAGATCGCGTCGACCTTGCCGAGCTGGTTGCGCACGTGGATCGTGTCCTTTTTCCAGATGTGCGGACGCACCGTGCCACGGTCGGTGAGCCACTCCATGTGGTTGGCATGGACGTGCATCGAATGCGCGCACATGCCGGCATTGAGCATGCGCACCAGGGTGCGGTCACCCAGATAGCCGGACAGCTGCGAGCGCGGATCGTACAGCGCGTCGCGCGCCGGGTCGGCATGGCCGGGCGCGCCCGGCGGCAGCGAGGTGAGGCCGTTGATGGTGAAATAGCGCGGGGTGAACTTGCTGGGGATCGAGGTGCCCTGCTGCACCGCCCTGTGCAAGGCCGGGTCGATGTCGTTGAACACCCAGAACACCTGCTTCCTGAACGTTGGGCTACCGGCGTACAACTGGTCGGACTTGCCGGCCGGCATGATTGCCAGCCCGCCGTGCAGGCCAAGGAAGCGGTTGTAGCTGGTCTTGTTGTCGTAGAAGAGATACGAGCCCGCCTTGCCGGTGGGGATGGTGTAGTTGATAGTCCTGCTGTTGCCGGGGGTGAGGTCGCCGGTGCTGGCCAGCGGCGCATCGCCCGTCTTCAGCCCGCCGATCACCAGGTTGTGCGTCGTCGCCAGCAGGTTGACCACGGTGATCTGCAGCGTGTCGCCTTCCTGGCAGATGATCGACGTGGCCGGCACGGTCAGGCTGCCGGACGATTCGCTGTAGCCCTTGAAATACACCGACACGCCGTCGGGCATGCTGCGCGAGCCGTCGGTGATGTAGAAGGTCTTGCTGATCGTGGCCGCTTCCGCGCGCGGAGACCACGACAGCGACCCCACGGTGAAGACACTGGCGAGCCCCGCCGTGCCGGCCTTGAGAAAACTTCTGCGTTCCATGCCATCTCCTCGTATTGTCTGTGCCAGGCACAGTTATTGAAATGCGTGGCCGGGGTCCGGAGGCAGTCGCCCCTGGCGCCGGAAGTGCTGCGCCGGGACATCCCGGCGGTGCGTCAGACAGACGTGAGACAGCCGCCCGGCACGATGCCGAGCAGCCAAAAGGGGGCAATGAGAGTGTGTTCACCGCGACGCGAAACTGCGTGCGGTGCGGGTACAGCGGGCGCTGCGCTGTGCTGCTTCTCCATCCTTGCGGCCGTCTCCGTATTAATTGTTTTTATTATGTTTATTCCATTTTTATGACAGGGATTATTGACCCCGCATTACTTTTGCCCAATGGTTCTTTCGGACCCTGGGAGGCGGACAGATGGACCGGGATAGCAGACGAACTCAAGGCCAGCGCGGGCCATCGCGGATTCGAACTAACGGCGCAGGTGGGACGCATCCCGGTGCGGAGCGCGCCGGTGCCGGGGCCTCCAGGGAAGCCGAGACCTCAAGAACGCGCTGTATCTGCCGAAATCAAGCTTATGGATGACCGTTCTAAAAGGAAAACAATATGAACCCTTCCTGTCCCATCCGGATGTCTCGACCCTGCCCGTTGTTGCCTCCGTTCGCCTGAGGGCATCAGCTGAGGCGCATGCGCGATGTCGACTTCACCGCCCTGTACGAATACATGCCACCAGCCAGGTCCTGGCAAGGCCGTGCGCCATGACGTACGGCAGCAACAGGCACGGCATCCAACATGACTGCTGACGCACCCACGAAAAGACAGGCCTACATTGAGCCTGTGATCCGCACGATTGCAGGCGGATTCGTCTTCGCGTGCGGCGCATTGATCTATCTCATACCGCAATGGTCGTTGCTTTGGGTTTCCATCCTGCTGTTCGTGGGATTCAACCTGTTTCAATCGGGCTTGACCACATTCTGCATGATGGAAAAACTGCTGAAGAAAATGCATTTCCGCAGTGAACTGGATGAAATCCGCAACCTGAGCAAAGCCAACGCGGAGGCGGAGGCCCGCGCCGCGTTCTACGACACGCTGGGCCTGCTGAACGAAGTGGTGATCGAACTGGCGCCGAACGGCACCTTGGTGTTCCTGTCGGATCACTGGCTCAAGCTGCTGGGCAGCGAATGCCACAGCAATGCGCGTTTTCTGGGTCGGCCGTTCGTGGCCTTCATCAACAATCACGACCACCGTGCGATAGAAGACCTGCTAAAGGTCTTGCTGAATGGCGAGCGCGACACGATGAGCATGCGGTTCCGCATGCAGCGCGACGATCATCAGGAACACTGGGTCGAGGGAAAATTTGCCCTGTACTGGAAGCAGGGCCAGGTGCAGGGGGTGCGCGGGGTGCTGCGCGACGTAACGGAAACGCACGTGCAGGAAAAGCGCATCAGCCACATGGCCACGCACGACGCGCTGACCGGCTTGCCCAACCGGATCTATCTCGACGACCGCATCGACGAGGAAATCAGCCGTTCGGCCGCCACCGGGTCGAAGTTCGCCCTTCTGTTCATTGATCTCGACAACTTCAAGCAGATCAACGACCTGCACGGCCACAAGTCAGGTGACCAGCTCTTGAAGGAGGTCGGCAGCGTCCTCCGTTCGAGCCTGCGTTCGACCGACGTCCTGGCGCGCTGGGGCGGCGACGAATTCGTCATGCTGCTTCCTTTCACCGAGGATGCCGACGTCCCGCGCAAGGTGGCCGGCGAATTGATGCACAAGCTGCGACTGAGCCTCGAAACGAAATATCGCGATACCTTCGTCACGCTCAGCGTCGGCATCGCGGTCTACCCGGAGGATGCGGATACCGGCGAGGCCTTGCTGGTGCAGGCGGACAAGGCCTTGTTCTACGCAAAGTCACAGGGCCGGAACAACATCCAGCTGTTCGCCGACCTGCAGACCAACGCCGCCGGCTACGAAGACGTGGACATGACGTCCCGTTTCGTCGCCGCGGTCAAGCAAGGCCAGCTCCAGGTGTATTACCAGCCGGTGATGGACGCCGCCGACCACGGCAGCATCGTCGGCGTGGAGGCCCTGGCCCGCTGGCATGACGAGAAATACGGATGGGTCAGCCCGGCCACCTTCATTCCGCTGGCCGAGAACCTCGGTCTGATCAACGAGGTCGGGCGTCAGGTGCTCGATCACGCGCTGACTCATTTCAGCCAATGCAGCGGCCGCTGCGCGGACCTGAAGCTAGCAGTGAACATTTCGACGCGCCAGCTGATGTCCACCGACTTCTATCCCTTGCTGACGGCCATGGTGGAACGCTATGGGCTGAAACCCGGGCAGATCAAACTGGAAATCACCGAGAGCATCGCGCTGCAAGGTATCGAGCAGGCCCGCGGCTACCTGAAAAAACTTTCGGATGCGGGCTTTACGCTCTCACTCGACGATTTTGGCACCGGATTTTCATCGCTGTCGCACGTGCACGAATTGCCGTTCGACGAGATCAAGATCGATATTTCCTTCGTGCGCCGCATCAAAACGCCAGAAGGCAGAATCCTGGTCAAGACCATCGTCGACATGGGGCACGCGATGCAACTGGTGCTGGTTGCGGAAGGCGTCGAGGACGGCGAAACGGCCGCGATTCTTCTGGAAATGGGCGTGGAAATGCTGCAGGGCTACTATTTCAGCCATCCGATGTCGAAGGATCGTTGTGCCGACTTCATTACGGGGCTGCAGTCGACCCCACTGGCTGCCGTGTCCTGATTGTCAGGCGGCAGCGCGCCCACTGGCTCACGCCGAAATCCGGACTTCGGTCCCCTCCTCCACCAGATCGAACAGCTCGGCCACATCCGCATTCTTCATGCGGATGCAGCCGTGCGAAGCCGGCGTGCCGATCTTGTGTTCTTCGTGCGTGCCATGGATATAGATATAGCGGTTGTGCGTGTCCACCGTGCCGCCCTTGTTTTTGCCCGGCTCCAACCCATCCAGCCACAGGATGCGGGTGAGGATCCAGTCGCGGCCGGGATTGGCCGCGTCGAGCTCGGGGGTCCATATCTCGCCGGTCCATTCGCGCGTCTTGAAGGCCGCGCACAGCGGTGCGCCCGCACCGATCTTGTCGGCAATGCGGTGGCGCCCGCGCGGCGTGCAATAGCTGCCGTTTTGCTCGCCGGCGCCGTTGGCCGCAGTGGAAACCGGATACTGCCGCAGCAGGATGTCGCCGTCCGGATAGGGCTCCCACAGATACAACTGCTGCAGGCGCATGTCGACTTCGATGAACAGGTCTTTCATTGCACCGTCTCCTTCTTCTGCTGGCGCCGCGCTTCGAAAAATCCCGAAATCATTGCCGCGCATTCATCCGCCAGCATGCCGCCAGTCACCTCGCAATGGAAGTTGAGCCGCGGCTCGGCAAAAATGTCGACGATGCTGCCGTGCGCGCCGGTCTTGTATTCCCTGGCGCCATACACCACCCGCGCCACCCGCGCATGCAGGATCGCCCCCGCGCACATCACGCAGGGCTCCATCGTCACATACAAGGTGCAGCCCACCAGCCGGTAATTGCCGACCCGCCCCGCCGCATCGCGCAGCGCCATCACCTCGGCATGCGCGGTGGGGTCGTGGCTGGAAATCGGCTGGTTGAATCCGCGCCCGACGATCTCGCCGCCGCACACCACCAGCGCCCCCACCGGGACCTCGCCGGCTTCAGCGCCCTGGCGGGCGAGCTCCAGCGCGAGGCGCATGTAATTTTCGTCGTCGGTCATGCCTTGTCTATCGAAAAGTATTTCGCTTCAATGTGAATGTTTGGGAGATTGTATGAACACCATCATCCTGTGCACCGCCATCGAACACAAGGCAACCCTGTGGACACAGGATATCGACCTCATCGACACAATGGCGTGAAGTGCCAAACCAAACCGGCCTGGCTCGGTCTCATCGATCCAACGGGCTGGTTACACCTCGCCCGCCTTTATTCAGCACATGCGTATAAATCATCGTCGTCGCCACATCCTTGTGGCCCAGCAGTTCCTGCACCGTGCGGATATCGTACCCACTCGTCAGCAGGTGCGTGGCAAAAGAATGACGAAGTGTATGCGGCGTTGCCGGTTTGATGATCCCCGCATCGCGCACCGCCTGGCGAATGGCGCGCTGGATCGCCTGATCCTGCATGTGATGCCGGCGAACGACACCGGAACGCGGATCGACCGACCGGTTCTTTGATGGAAAAACGTACTGCCAGCCCCACTCACGCCCGGCACTCGGATACTTTCGATCCAGCGCATAGGGCAGATACACCTCGCCATACCCTTCGGCCACATCCTGTTCATGCAACGCACGCACCTGTTTCAAATGCGCCCTGAGCGGCTCCACCAGCATGGCTGGCAGCATCGTCACCCTGTCCTTGAAGCCCTTGCCTTCCCGCACCAGGATTTCGCCCCGCGAAAATTCCAGATCTTTTACCCTGAGCCGCAGCGCTTCCATGATTCGCAGCCCCGACCCATATAGCAAACCCGCAACGAGCCAATGCGTGCCTTTCAGCCGCGACAACACCGTTTGCGTCTCCTCCTGAGTAAGCACCACCGGAAGACGTTTGGGCGTCTTGGCCCGCTCCACGTCATCGAGCCATGGCATATCACGCTCAAGCACCTCGCGATACAAGAACAACAGCGCTGACTTGGCTTGGTTCTGAGTTGACGCGGCTACCCTGCCCTTCACCGCGAGATGCGTCAGGAACGCCTCCACCTCGCGAGCACCCATTTCGGAAGGGTGCCGCTTGTCAAAATGCAACACGAAGCGTTTAATCCAGTCCACGTAAGCCTGCTCGGTACGGATGCTGTAGTGTTTAAGGCGAATCTTACCGCGTACCTGGTCCAGCAAGCGTGGCGACTGGATTAATGACGCATTCCCGTTCATGTTAGGACGCCCTAAAAATTGATAACGAATTGTTTTTTAGCACATTTTCTTAAAAGCGAATCTCGAATGACGGTTTATAAAGCGTCATTTAGGATGGCTACTTAACGTTAGAGCCCACCCTCATGTTGCAGAACTTCAAGCACATGCCGCTAATCCTCAAGCTCCTGACGGCTCACGGCTTGATGTGTTTAATGTTGTTGGTCTTCTCAGTTATCCCGAACGGTTCAATGTCAATTGACGGAAAAGAAGTCACTTACGCTCAATGGTGGAGTAGTGGCGCTGGTGTATTTGCTTCTGCGGTTGGGTTAGCTCTGCCGTTTTCCGCTTGGCTCATTCTTCAAAAGTCCACACTCGCACGTCCTGTCTATCTATCGTCGCTCGTTCTCACCCTGGTTTTACCGTATCTCATTTTCTGGGAAAACTATGGCTCAGCCATTGCTGGTGCGGTGTTAGTCATGCTTGTTGCCGGCTATTTGTATAGGAAGAAATCCGTGGTCGCATACTTTGGCTCTAACCCATCATTCAAGCGGGACGCGCTAAAGCGCGCCCCTTAATTCAAACGTTAGGGATATACACACCGAATGACCCCACGTTTAACTTTCATGAATGCCTCGGACATCATTCGGGATGGGCTGGGTGTCGAAATCGTAGACGAAAACCATCAAACCGTTGCCGAGGTTTTTCGCCGCGACGCAGATCAAACAGTTGTCGTGAACACCTTTGGAAATGATGTTCCGCTTGATGCATTGGAAGAACTGCTTTCCTATGCGCGTAGTTACCTTGAGCCATTTGAAAATGGCAGTCCCCTCAATGAGGCCACAAATTTCGGCCTATTCGAAGCGAAGTCCAAATAGGACGCTCTAAATATGAACCCATCCCTAACCCGGCGCTCAACCGCGCTCCCTTCGGTCGCTGGACGGCGCTAAAGCGCCGCCGGTTAGCTCTACGTTAGGGTGCACGATCGCTATGCCGATACCTAAAGACAAACACGGTCGCACTGTAGTTGTGGGTTCGCGAGTCAGGGTTCTTGAGCTATCCCCCTCATTCTTGGAATCGTTGCCAAAAGAAGAAATTGAAGATGTGCTCTCAATGATTGGAGAGGTGTTTGAAGTGTACGAAATAGATGAGTACGGCTCTCCTTGGATTGAGAAAGGCTGGCATTTTCCAGAAGACGGTAAGTACAGCAGTCATTCCATAGCGCTCGATTCAAACGAAATGGAGTTGGTCGATGACAAAGCACTCTAACCCGGCGCTCAACCTCGCTCCCTTCGGTCGCTGGACGCCGCTAAAGCGGCGCCGGTTAGCTCTACGTTATGCATCTAATGACTGAGCAGCGATTTCAAATAGCATCGCTAGTCGCGCCATGCACACCAGCCCTATTTGTATTCATTGGTTACCAGACACAAAGCTTTCATTGGAATTTTCTAATTGTGGGTTTTGCATTGCTTACCGGCTATTTGGGGTTTTTCATAGTTGGTTATCCTCTAATTTATCTGCTTCGTCGGACAGGCTTTCTGAGTCTTCCTGTGCTAATGCTGTCCGGCCCGGTATTAGGTGTTCTTGTTTTCTATTTTTTCTTACTATTCCTAGGTTTCCTTCTGGGGTCATCTGCGTCTTTTGAGTTATCCGCCATTCTTTGGGGCGCAGCGCTTGGCTTGTGTGTAGCACTTTCTTTTGGGCTAATCGCAGGCATAACATGGCGTTCAAGCGGGACGCCGCAAAAGCGCGGCGCCCCTTAACTTTACGTTATGCCTAGTATGGAATTGAGCAATTTCGCGCTAGACGAGGATCTGATAGCTATAGAGGTCGGGGGTCTCTATCTGGACCTACACAACAATTTTGACTTCACCGGATACTCAAAAGAGGGGACTACCGTTGAACTCAAATGGAAGGTGACAACAGGTGATTGGGTTCCGGCTGAGATTCCCACTGAGCTAATGCTTAAATTTGAAGGTGTGTCATATCTGGAAGCAAGAGGGAATCTTGCTGACGCCACGCAATTAAATGAAATGGGTTTTTTCGAAAATTCGACCCAAGGCAATGTTGAATATAATGGAACTAATAAACCGTCAGAGGGTAGGAGTTTATTGTTGTTCCGGTTTATCGATGGCGGGGAGCTCGCTATCTCGGGAGTGAAAGCAACATGCGTAGTTACAAAAAAAGCATAACCCTGCGCTCAAGCGGGACGCGCCTTCGGCGCGCCCCTTAGCTCCACGTTAGCCATCATGAGCATTGATCCTGATTACGCCGCGGTAGCGGTTATTGCGACGGTCTTTTTTGTGGCCTTACTCTCGCCGATCATCGCTGCCAGTTACCTCTCAATGTTCAGGGGGCGCGGCGTTCCAGGTAGGTGGCTGTTTATGTTCTTCGGCCCAGCAATCGCCTATGCAATCTTGCTGGTTGCTACCGTCGCCTTTTTTCTTCCCTTCTACCTAATCGGTGTCTTTCTCGTCCCGGCCCTCCGCGATCTTGGGCACAACCTGCCATTTTGGGTGCCATTGCTGGATTGGGTTATCAATTACGACTACCTCATCATTAGCACTTTGCTTGTCGCACTGACGGTTTGGCTGGTGCGCTATGTGTGGCCACGTTGGCCCGGTGTTCTCGCCGCCATGGCTAACCCTACGGTCAAGCGGGACGCGCCGCAAGCGGCGCGCCCCTTACCTTAAACGTTAGGCCTTGATCATGAATCACAGCCGGCTCCGAGAACTTCAGCGAGGTGAATTTCGCGATCCCGCTCGCTTTCTTGTCGCGCTTCGTGCGCTTGAGCCAAAGGTCGCCAGTTCATCCCTGGGCGCACGCGTCAAACAGCTTCGGACAAATAACTTAAGGGAATGGCGCGAAGCGAGAGAGGCTGCACTGTTCTGTTATGGCATGGCGCAAAGAATTGGACAGCCTATCTATCTGAGTCGCAGAGAATCACAAGACTATGACTTTGTAGCCTCTTGGGTCGTGGGCGACGAGCAACACTTCGCGCCCGTCCAGTTGAAAGAAGTCGTTCCCGAATCCCTCAACGCAAACTCAAGCTTAGAAAAGGTTATACAGTCCCTCACGAAGTACGCCGACTCAGAAGACCTAACGGTTGCGATACACCTGAACCGACAAGTGCACTTTGATCCGAAGACTTTAGCCATTCCACAATTGCGCATCGCTGCACTATGGGTCTTCGCCTCGATCTGCCCTGACCAATCCGAGTGGGGCCTGTGGGGAAATTTTCTTGAGCAGCCGGAGGGAACTCGTTTTGCATATCCGGCCTAACATGGCGGTCGAGAGGGACGCTTGCAAGCGGTGCTGCGCACCGCTCGCAACCGCCCCTCACCTTCAACGTTATGCATAAAGTTACATTACTGATCAAGGCGTGTTTGCTAATTGCCAGCGCAATGTCGTTGGTTGCCTGTAGTACGGGTATGTTTTTGAGGCCATCCGCAGAATCCGGCATATTAGTGAAGGAAAACGCAGCCTGTCCGGGCCCCGCTCGCGTCATTCAATTTACGCCTGACAATATAAATTGGGTTCATCTCCGTATATATGCTGTCCCTATTAATGCTGTCCCTACGAATCGGCCAAAACTGCAAACCCAGCTAGTCATAGCGGTAGAAACGCAGGTTGGCCTAGGGTTGCCTAGGTCTGAATGGAAGGGCGACGAGTTCAAACGCAGGAGCAAACACAAGTTTGAACTCCGTGCTGAAAATCCCGAAATCACTCTTGTTTACCCTGATGGTCGTGAGCGCGTTTTCTCAGTTTCTTTACTAAAAGGCGTTCATTTCCTCGAGTCTGAAACTATCTTGTTGACAAGGGAGGATGTGTACCTTGGCGATACTCTGCTTGACGGATTTATTATTCGATTGCCTGCTGTTTATATCGACGGCGAGAAAATAAATATTCCGCCTATTAAATTTACGCCTGACAAAGAACACTACGTACCGGTTCTAAATTGCTAATGCATAACATGGCGCTCAACCTCGCTCCCTTCGGTCGCTGGACGGCGCTGAAGCGCCGCCGGTTAGCTCTACGTTAGGTTGTTATGGGGATAGATGAACTAATTGCCCTTGCGCACGAAAAGCGATTCGCCGGAAACGTCGTCGAAGCAGAAAAACTCTATCTCGAAGCAGCAAACAAAGGTAGTGGGCATGCTGCCCATGAACTTGGTGTTTTGTACATTACGGGTGGTGAAGGCTTAGAGCCTAGCTTTGAAAAAAGCCAATACTGGCTTCAAAAATCCTTAGAGTCTGGTTTTGAGGCAGCGATTGCGAGTGACCCAGAATGGTTCAAGAAAACAACCTAACATTGCGTTCAAGTTCGCTCCCTTCGGTCGCTGGGACGCGCCGCAAGCGGCGCGCCCCTTAACTTAAACGTTAGGCATTTCGATGAGAAAACTTGTCCTCATCTTGGCTCTTCTTGTTGCCGGAGTCATTGGCATGTGGGTGGTTGATGTTTATAAAGACAAGCATTACGACGTTGCCGTAACTCAAACTACACCCTTATATAACTCTGAAACCGATGCCGCATACGCCAATTCTCTAAATAAGCCCAAACCCACTCCCATCAGACATCTATTACCAGGCGAGAAGGTTGTGGTGAAAAGAACAACCTATGGCAAAGCCTATTGGGCTTTAAAAATAGAGACAGTTGATGGCACTGTGGGATGGGTAGCCGCCGGGCAAAAAGGTATAGAAATTGTTAACCCGTAACCAGATGCCTAACCCTGCATTCGATCCGACCGCCGCAAGCGGCGTCGGCTCAATTTGAACGTTAGCCATAAAAGACATGAGCACACGACCGTACGCTGAACGGTATTCGAAACTGCGCTTTTCACTCATAGCGTTCTGTGGTGTTTTCTGTGTTTTTGTTTTCTACTCGCCTGGCAGTTCAGCCTCCAAGGCTGGGGTCATGGTCTTGTGGGTCACTGCTTGGCTCGCTTTCAATATCCAAGTGGCCCTTGTTGTCCGCTCAATTCGCGGTTCAGTTATTCTCTGGCTATTGTCATCACTTCCAGCCACATTACTTGTCCCGCCGTTTGCACTCATCCCATTTTTTCTCGCTCGTAAAAAGCTCCATGGAGGCTACGTTCCGCATGGCTAACCCGGCGCTCAACCTCGCTCCCTTCGGTCGCTGGACGGCGCTAAAGCGCCGCCGGTTAGCCCTACGTTAGGCTGCCCATGATGCCGCGTCGGATCCTACAAGCGTACCTAGGCATACTCATTGCGCACTTCGTTGCTGCTACTGTCACCGTCTTGCTAGGGTTGGATCACCCGGTCTCGTCCCTTCTCGCATGGCTTGGGTGGGTTCTTGTGGTGGCAGCGGGAGTGGCCGTCGCTGTTGGCAAGCTGTCGCTCCCGACGGCAGCCCTTCTTTCCCTACCGTTTTCCGCAATCTGGTTCGGCTATGGCCTGCTCATGTTTGCCTTTGGCTGGGGCAGCGTCTCTCCGACGTGGTCATCGGAGGAGACGTCTCGCATGTTTCAAGGGTTCCTAGCGGCAAGTGCATTCTTTGCAATTATTGGTGCGGCTCTTGCCGTTAGTGGGGCTATCGGCGCTCGTCTCTTCATGCGGTATCGGAGGTCTGGGGATGCAGCCTAACCCCTCGATCAAGGCGCTCCCTCCGGTCGCTGAGACGCGCCGCAAGCGGCGCGCCCCTTACCTTAAACGTTAGGCTGCACAACATCTATGAGTATCAGCCTGAAAATATTGCTAGCCGCAGTCTTCCTGGTTGTCGGACTTTCCGTCTTCTGGATTGCAGAAAAGCAAAGTAAGGTTGGGTTTTCAGAACTAGAGGCGTGCCATAAGCAATGTGCCGTAGAAAAGAAAACCGGGCAGCTAGTGCCCTTCTCATCTACCCAAATCACAAAGCGTGGTGATTTCACTGGCCCGTTGAAATGCCAATGCATTTAATGCCATCGCCTAACCCGGCGCTCAACCTCGCTCCCTTCGGTCGCTGGACGGCGCTAAAGCGCCGCCGGTTAGCTCTACGTTAGGCATGAGAACAACCATTGTCCGCGTCGTTGCGCTGCTCATCGCGGTCTTTTCTGCTTATGCGGCATATAGGTCAAACGACCCGCGGCTTCTGCTGGGGACTCTATTCTTTGGAGTGATGGTTGTCCTTAGCATACGGAATGCTGGCGCTGCCGATAGCCCGTACATATTGTTCGCCTTCTCTTGTGTATTCTTCTTCTATTCGTTCACCGGCCTCGCCGACGGGGAATACAACTGGCGTCGCCATTCTGTTGCCGCTGCGCAGAACCCCCAATTCTTCTGGTCAATATTTGCCGCTACATTTCTGTTCGGAGTCGTACTGCTTGGTTTTGGGTATGCTCAAATTAAACGGCGGAAACATGCCTAACCCGTCGGTCAAGGCGCTCCCTGCGGTCGCTGGGACGCGCCGCAAGCGGCGCGCCCCTTACCTTGAACGTTAGGCGCACCAGTGCATCCTGCAGAAATTAAAGTCAACAATGCCATCTCTGAGTGCCGTGATTTACTCACGGATGCTGAATATTTCGAGGCTTTTGAATATAGCGATCGACACGGTGAGTATGGTCTTGCGATCGAGACACTGGCAGACATCCTGATTGAAAAGGGAACCACTCCGAATCGAGATCAATTCAACGCCATCGCTGAGGCGTTTCGGTTCATGAACCTTGATCCCCGTGGTCGTCTCGAGCACCTCGAAGGCAGGTGAAATGCATGCGCCTAACCCATCATTCAAGCGGGACGCGCTAAAGCGCGCCCCTTAATTCAAACGTTAGGTTTTAGTCCATGGCCCCGTGGGGAGAGTTAGCATTACGAACCTTAATCAGCATGGTGGGCATAACCGTGGCCACATTCGCTTTTGTGCGGGGTGCAGAGTGGCTACGCCAAAAATTTCGCGGAAGACTCAAAGATGTTATTCACACGACATACGTCGTCATAGTTGCATCCTGCTTGGTCTTAGCCCCGACCATGTACTTGATTACAGCGGCACAAGGAATGGTTCTGGGCGATGATGGCCTCTTATTTCTGGGGATAACAGGAGTGGCATGGTTGCTCACAATGGCGCTTATGCTGTTTGTCAATTTTTCTCTAGTCAAGAAATCCTCAATCCTGAAAAGCAATGATGGAACCTAACAACGCCATCCACTCGGACGCGCAAGAGCTACGCTGCGCTCTGCACTTGCGCGCCGGTGATGGCGAACGTTAGCCCTCATTGTCATGAAACCACTCGTAATCCCACCAGCAGCTCAACGCGACGACAACTCAATCCAAATGCTGAGCGCATGGATTGCAGAGAATGGCCTGCACTGTTCGCTGAATATTGGAATGTGGGATGCTCAGGGTTTGAATGAGGCAAAATCTTGGGGCATTCTGCTCGCAGACGTTGTTTGACACATAACGTTGGGCGCTTCATGCCGCTATCGTGAACCGCAACAATATGAACCCTGCCCGAATCCAATCGCGCCCTGAGGAAGTTGCCAATAGCCTCAGCCATGGTCTTGGACTGGTCGCCGCGCTGGTTGGTGTTCCGGTCTTGCTCGTCCATGCAGCGCAGCGCAGCGATGCCCTACTCATTGCCGGCACCGCGGTCTTCTGCGCCACGATCTTGCTGGTGTACTTCGCATCGACTGTCTATCACGCGCTTCCAAGCGGCAAGGCAAAGCGTGTCTTTCGCGTTCTGGATCACGCCTCCATCTATCTGCTCATCGCAGGCACGTACACGCCGTTCACACTCGGTGTGCTTCGTGGGGCATGGGGTTGGGCCCTGTTTGCGATTATTTGGCTCGTGGCCACTGTTGGAGTGGTGCTCAAGGCATGGGGCGGCATGGTTCACCCTGTCATCTCCACGGGTCTGTACCTGGTCATGGGGTGGGTCATCGTCATCGCGGCCGACCCGATGCTCGCCAAGGTGCCGACAGCGGGCCTGCTTTGGCTGCTGGCGGGGGGGCTGTTCTATACCCTGGGTGTCGCCTTCTACGCCACGGACTCCAGGCTGCGGTACGGGCATCTGATCTGGCACTTCTTCGTGCTTGGCGGCACTGTCTGCCACTACTTTGCAGTGCTGTGGTATGCGGCCTAAAGAAACGCTGAATAAGCCGTCACCCCGGCGGTGCGCGGTTGTTACGGCTTTGACTGTCTTACAACCGCGGTCTGCCCCTTGCGGGTGAAAGCCTGGGCCCAGATGCTTGATTCAACTGGATACCAGCTTCCGCCGGAATGACGAATGTGGACTTGTTCTGGGTTTCCCTAAGCCACGTTGTTCATTCGGGATTTTGTGCGAGACTTCATGTTCATTGCAACAATGCCTAACCCGTCGGGCCAGGAACTCCCCCGGTCGCCGGGGCGCGCCTCGGGCGACGCGTCCCTCAACGCAAACGTAGCCGCTCATCCTTTGCTTACAGTCGACAAACTGAGAATCTACGAGCAGTTCGATGGCGACATCGATGGTTGGGCACGCGCTTCTCGCACTCAAACGCCCCCTGTCATGACGGACGAAGACTGGTATCTCATCGGTGAGCTGCTCATGGGGCTCGCCACAGTCAAGACCGGGGTGGCATCACCGTCGTATGCCCAGCAGGTAGAACAGCGGCTACTCGCGAGTACGAGCGACCAGGCTACCCGCAGCATTCTGCATGCACTCGCCACACGCCGAGCGGTCAGTTGCAGCGGGCAATAACCTCCCCTAAATAGTTGTCACCTCCACCTAACCGGTTGGAAGTGCAACATGGCCAAACCCCGGCCCCGGAAAGAACAAGCGCTGCAGCGCCCGCTGGCAAGGCTGACTCCGCTTGCGGCATCTGCTATGTTTGCCTGATGGCGGGGATTATGGGACCTTTAGGCACTGGACCGCACGGCATCCGGCCCGCACGGCAGACTGGGATGATCATCAGCTGACACGCGATATAGACATGGACCCTTTTCTAGACAAACTGGTAGCGGCCGTATCGGACAGCGAAGACCTGGAAAGCCTGGTGCGCCCGCTGCTGGGGCTGCTGGAGTCGGTCACCGGGCTTGAGTCGACTTACCTGACGACGATTGACCTCGAGCGCAATGTCCAGCGCATTGTATTTTCGCGCAATACGCAATCGCTGAAAATTCCCGAGGGGCTGGAGGTGCCGTGGGGCGACACGCTGTGCAAGCGCGCGCTCGACGAGGGGCGGCCTTTTGTGGACGATGTGGCGGGCTGCTGGGGCGATTCGGACGCGGCGCGCGTGCTGGGGATCACCACGTATCTGAGCGAGCCGGTGCATGTGGCGGCGGGTGAGCTGTACGGCACGCTGTGCGGTGCCAGCGGTGCGCGGATCCAGGTTACAGACGACACGCGCCGGCTGCTACAGATGTTTTCACAGCTGATCGCGCGCCAGCTGGAACGCGACCGCCTGCTTGCCCAGCTGAAGAATGAGAACCGCGAATACAGCCGGTATGCGCTGTCCGACCCGCTGACGGGGATTCCCAACCGGCGCGCGCTGATGAACGAGCTCACGCGGGCGCTGGCCAATGCGGGACGCGCGGACACGGCGGTTCATGTGGCCTTTGTCGATCTGGACGGATTCAAGGCGATCAACGACCAGCATGGCCACGATGCGGGCGACCGTTTTCTGATTGCGATTGCCCGGGCGCTGGTGGGCGGCATGCGCGATGGCGATTTTGTTGCGCGTTATGGCGGTGACGAGTTTGTCGTGTTCGGACCAGCCACGTCCGACTCCCACGATGCGAGCCGCGCGGCGATACGCGAACGGCTGCAACGCCTGACCACCGGGCGCTTTTCCATCGGCCTGCATACGCTCGACTATACGGGCGCCAGTGTCGGCGTGGTGACTTCGGGCGCCAGCGAGCGCGATGGCGAGGCACTCCTGTCGCGGGCGGACTCGGCCATGTACGAGGCCAAGAAGGCCCGGCGCGCACGGGCGACGCCATGACACAGCCGGCATCCTTCCCGCTGCGCGAAGTGTGGTCGCCAGATGCAAGCTGGCAGGCATTCATCGACCAGGCCTTGCAGACCCCGCTCTCAACGATCGAATAGCGTCAGCGGCGCCCGCGCATCACGGCGCCCGCAACGGCCAGCAATGCCGCCAGCGGCAACAGCGCAAAGTCGGGCGCGTTCATTGCCCACAGCGTGGTGCCGCTGATCAGACACCACAACAGCGGAATCGGAAACAGCATCCACAGCGCACGCGCGCCGGCGAGCAGCAGCGCGCCGAGCGTGACGAGCACGGTGGGATCGGGCGCCATGCCAACGATTTCGGCATGGGCCCAGTTTCGGCCCAGTAGCGGCGCCAGCAACGGAAACCCCAGCACGCCAAACAGCACCAGCACCAGACCGATACGCGCCGTCCACGACGTCGCCGGCGCCGGCGTAAAACGGTTGCGCACCGCGCCCAGCCATATCAGCAGCACGGCCTGGGCGATGAAAGCCCAGGCAAAGAAATCGGCCGCGAGGTGGATGCTGGCGTAGCGTTGTGCGTGGTACGCCCACGCCACCCACAGCCAGCCTGCGGCCAGGATCAGCGCCACGATGCGCCCTGCCCCGGCCCCGCCGCGCCGCCACAGCACCGGCAGCGCTACGCCGAGCGCGAGTGCCAGCAGCGGCAGCGGCCACCACGCCAGGTTATGAAGTTCGAACAGCCGGTAATACGTCTGCGGCGAAAACAGCAGCAGGTCGCGCGGGCTGTAGGTCCACCATTCCGACATCAGCGGCCGGCGTAAAAGGCGGCCATGCGCGAGCGCATGGCCGCGTCCGGCAGGCGCCCGGTGGCGGTGCCCATGTTCTCGCGCACATGGTCGACCCGGGTGGTGGCCGGAATCGCGCAGGTGACGGCCGGATGCGAAATGACGAACTTGAGCGCGAACTGCGCCCAGCTGGTGCAGTCGATTTCGGCCGCCCACGACGGCAGCCGGCGGCGCGCCAGCCGTTCCAGCAGATTGCCCTGCTGGAACGGCCGGTTGACGATGATGGCGATGTCGCGCTCCAGCGCAAGCGGCAGCAGGCGCTGCTCGGCTTCGCGGTCATGCAGGTTGTAGGTGAGCTGGACGAAATCGATCGGCTGGCTGGACATGATCTGCTCCAGCTCGCGGTGGCGGCGCCCGTGCGAGGTGGTAATGCCCACGTAGCGCAACTGGCCAGCCGCCTTCATCGCGAACAGGGTCGGCAGGTGCATCTGCCACGACAGAAGGTTGTGCACCTGCATCAGGTCGAAGCGCGGTATGCCCCACAGCCGGCGCGACGCGTCCATCTGCATGCGGCCCTCGTCCTCGCCGGCAATCCAGACCTTGTCGGCGGCAAACAGGTTGGCCGGCCGGCCGATCTTTTTGAGGGCGTAGCCGATGACGTCCTGCGCCGAGCCATACATCGGGGAGCTGTCGATCAGGCGGCCGCCGGCCTCGAAGAAGGCACGCATCACGTCGGCGCTGGCGTCGCGCGCGACGGGGTCGTTGCCGACGTTGAAGGTGATCCAGCTGCCGAGCCCCACCAGCGGAAGCGCTTCGCGGCCCGAAGGGATGATGCGAGTGGCGGGCTGGGCCTGCGGCGATTGCGCCAGGGCCGATTGCGTCAGGGCCGGGCCCAGCAGCGGCGCGACTGCCAGGGCGCCCAGCAGTCTGCGACGCGTGTCATTCGGGGTTTTGCTCATCACAGGGTCTCCGGCTTATTCCCGTGTCAGGGCTTATCAAGGCTGGCCTATATCGGGAATGATAAAGCGAATAGTGGACAGGACGCGCTCATCTCCTGCAAACCGGCCGCAACAGCCAGACTGGCGGCATTCGTGGGAATTATGCACGTTTGTACTACCTAAAAAGGTAAAAAAGGATTAATCTGCGATTCGTTTCATCCTGGCAGCGTATCCCGAACCGTTTCGGACCCGCCAGGCTTACGGTTCAGCACAAAAAACAATCCTAGAGGAGATTCAAATGCGCACTCTGCGTTTCGCCGCCCTGGCCTCGGCACTGGCCCTATCCATGCCTGCGTCTGCCGGTTTCTTTGACTTCACCCTGGCGCCCTATCTGGGTGCGAGCGTGGGCCAGGCCACCTCAGACATCAGCTGCCCCGCCGCGACCAGCTGCGACGACTCGGATATGGCCTGGAAGATCTTTGGCGGGCTTGAAGTCAACGAATACATCTCGATGGAATTTGGCTACGTCGACACGGGCGAAGTCGAATACACGGGTGCGCAGACGGGGACACGGGAAGTCGACGGCGTCACCATGCGCCTGCTCGGAACCTATGCACTCAGCCCCAATTTTTCCCTGCTCGCTTCGGGTGGCATGAACTTCCTGCAAGCCGACGTCAAAGGGACCGTGGCAGCTGAAGACACCGACATTGCATGGTCTCTTGGCCTGGGCGCCCAGTACAACTTCTCCAAGTCGGTGGGGCTCCGCGTGGAATGGGAGCGCTTTTTCGAAGTGGGAAGCTCGGACTTCAATGGCGGAACCGGCGAAGCGGACATCGACCTGATCTCGGCCGGCGTGGTCTTCAAGTTCTGATAGCTGGACCCGACGTTTCGGCATAAAAAGGGGGCGCAAGCCCCCTTTTTATTGCCTAGCATCCCGTGCCCGGCTCTCAACTCATTTCGTCGATCCACGCCATCTGGATCGCTTCGAGAATCTTTTCGCCGGAATGCTCGGGGTCGTCGTCAAAGTCCGGCAGCTCCATCACCCAGCCTCGCAGATCGGTGAAGCGGATGGTGCGCGGGTCGATCTCGGGGTGTGCTTCGGCGAGTTCGATCGCGATATCGAGGGAATCCGTCCACTTCATTTCAATGACCTTCCTTGACCATGTTGATGGTGTATTTTGGGATTTCGATCACCAGGTCGCTGCTGGCGACGCGCGCCTGGCACGATAGCCGCGACTGCGGTTCCAGTCCCCAGGCCTTGTCGAGCAGATCGTCCTCGTCTTCGGTCGACTCGGCCAGCGAATTGAAGCCTTCGCGCACGATGACGTGGCAGGTGGTGCAGGCGCAGGATTTTTCGCAGGCGTGTTCGATTTCGACCCCATTGGCGAGCAGGGTGTCGCAGATGGTCTCGCCCGGCTTGGCTTCGATGACGGTGCCTTCGGGACAGAGTTCGACGTGGGGCAATACGATGAGTTGGGGCATATCAGGCGGCTTGGGTTTGTTGGCTTGGCAGGGCGGCGAGCACGCCGTCCCAGAATTGTAACCGGGCGTCGACTGCGGCGGCGGCCGCAGCTTCGGCTTCGCGCCATTTGGCGGCGTCGTCGCCGCACAGCGCGGCGAGCAGGCGCAGCGACAGCGGCGCATGAAAATCCTCGTCCAGGTGGACGTGGCGGTTGAGGTAGTAGTGGAAGCTGGGCGCCTGCGCCTCGGTCACCGCCATGCGCGACAGGAACGCGCGGAACATCGACGGGATGACGTGCTCGCGGCCTAGCGCCAGCGCGGCGGCGACGGTGTGCGGCTTGCCGCTGGCCAGAAAATCGAAGGTGGTGCGGGTGAACGCGGCCGACGGCGCCGGTGCCCTGCCCGACGCCAGCACGGTGTCGATGCCCTGCTCCGCCACCTGCTGCACGAAGTGCGCCGGCGTGTCGGCATCGGCGCCGATTTCGCGCATGGCGGCCAGATACAGCATGAAGTGGCTGGTATGCCCTTCCTGCCCCGGCAGCGCGACGTCGGTTTCCTCTTCCAGCACCAGCTCGTTGATGAAGCGCTGCACCGAGGCGTCGCCCTGCGGCGTCCACGGCCAGCGCGCCGGCGCGACCTCGTGCTGCAGATACTTGATCAGCGACATGAAGTCCCACACCGAATAGACGTGGTGCTGCATGAACACGCGCAGGTCGTCCAGCGTCCGTACCGCGGCATAGATCGGGTGCGCTTCGAGCCGAGCCCGCAGGGATTCGATGAAGGTGTCGTTCAGCATCGGGGAGTCAGACATCAGCCAAAGGTTTCCAGCTTTTGCCCAGCCATCGCGCGGCGCACGTTCTGGTCCATGCGGCGCTGGGCGAACTCGGTGGTCACCGCATTCAGTGCCTCGATGCCGCGCTTGATCGCCTGGTGGTCCGTGCCTGCCATCCGTGTTTCAAGATCGGCGATGCCGGCTTCGATTGCCGCGGTTTCGGCTTCGTCGAGCAGCGCGGCGTCTTCTGCCAACGCCGCACGGGTGGCAGCGATCAGGCCCTGCGCGTCGACGATCTGCTCGTTCAGCGCGCGCGCGTACATGTCGTCCTTGGCGTGGGTGAAGGCGTCCTTCAGCATGCGGGTGATCTCGTCGTCACCCAGTCCGTACGACGGCTTGACCTGCACGCTGGCTTCGACGCCACTGCTCTGCTCGCGCGCCGCCACCGACAACAGGCCGTCGGCATCGACCTGGAAGGTGACGCGAATGCGCGCCGCCCCCGCCACCATCGGCGGGATGCCGCGCAGCTCGAAGCGCGCCAGCGAACGGCAGTCGGATGCCAGCTCGCGCTCGCCCTGCAGCACGTGCACGCTCATCGCGGTCTGGCCGTCCTTGAAGGTGGTGAATTCCTGCGCGCGCGCAGTGGGGATCGTGGTGTTGCGCGGGATGACCTTCTCGGTCAGCCCGCCCATGGTTTCGAGGCCGAGCGACAGCGGGATCACGTCGAGCAGCAGCCAGTCGTCGCCGACGCGGTTGCCGGCCAGCACGTCGGCCTGCATGGCGGCGCCGAGCGCGACCACCTTGTCGGGGTCGAGATTGGTCAGCGGCGTCTGCTTGAAGAAATCGGCGACCGCATGGCGGATGCACGGCATCCGGGTGGAACCGCCGACCATCACCACGCCCTTCACTTCATCGGCGGACAGTCCGGCGTCACGCAACGCCTTGCGCGTGGGTGCCAGCGTCTTGCTGACGAGGCTCGCCGTCATGCTGTTGAATTCGGTTTGGGTCAGCGTGGCGTCCATCATTTCGCCGGTCGACAGCACGGCGGTGACGCGCACGTCGGTGTGCTCGGTCAGCGCTTCCTTGGCGTCGCGCGCCTTCGTCAGCAACAGCCGCATGTCGCCTGCCGACAGCGGCTGGAAGCGACCCTGTTCGACGATCCAGCAGAACACGCGCTGGTCGAAGTCGTCGCCGCCGAGCGCCGAGTCGCCGTTGGTGGCGAGCACTTCGAACACGCCCTTCGACAGCCTGAGGATGGAGATGTCAAAGGTGCCGCCGCCGAGGTCGTACACCGCGTAGACGCCTTCGGACGCGTTGTCGAGGCCGTAGGCGATCGCTGCGGCGGTCGGTTCGTTCAGCAGGCGCAGCACGTTGAGGCCAGCCAACTGCGCGGCATCCTTGGTGGCCTGGCGCTGGGCATCGTCGAAGTAGGCGGGCACGGTAATCACCGCGCCGACGAGTTCGCCGCCGAGCGCGGTTTCGGCGCGCTGGCGCAGGGTTTTCAGAATTTCGGCCGACACCTCGACCGGGCTTTTGATGCCGGCCGCGGTTTTGAGCTGCACCATGCCCGGCGCATCGACGAAGCGATACGGCAGGCTGGCGATGTCGTCGATGTCGGCAATGCCGCGCCCCATGAAGCGCTTCACCGAAGCGATGGCATTGTGCGGATCGCTGTTTTGCGCGGCCTTCGCGGCATACCCCACCTCGATCTCGCCGCTGGCACAGTAGCGCACCACAGACGGCAGCAGCGAATGACCCGCTTCGTCGTCCAGCACCACGGCGAGGCCGGAGCGCACCGTCGACACCAGCGAATTGGTCGTGCCCAGGTCGATTCCCACCGCCAGCCGATGCTGGTGCGGAGCGGTGGACATGCCCGGTTCGGCAATCTGCAGCAAAGCCATCTTAGCCTTCCAGTTCTTCGTAAACATCGCCGACTTCGGCGATGAGCTTGTCCATGAAACGCAGCTGGCGCACCGCCTCGCAGGCCGCCGCATAATCATGCGCAGTGTCGATCAGATCGGCCAGCTGCGCCTCGATCCGGCGGTGCGCGCTGCGCAGGTCGTCGGTCAGCGCATCCAGCGCTGCCGTGCTGTTGCCGGCGCGCGCCTCGTCGATGGCTTCACGCCATTCCATCTGCTGCATCAGAAAGGCCGGCGCCATTTTGGTGTTGCTGGCATCGAACGCGTCGATGCCCTGCAGCTTCAGCAAATACACCCCGCGGCTCACCGGATGCTTCAGCGTCTGGTAGGCCTCGTTCGCCTGGGTTGCCCACTGCATTGCCACCCGCTGTTCGGCATCCGGCTGTGCAGCAAAGCGGTCCGGGTGCACCGTGTTCTGCATGTCGCGGTAGGCGGCATCGAGTTTGTCACGGTTCAGCGCATACGCTTGCGGCAGGCCGAACAGCTCGAAGTGGGTTTGGGTGAAATCCATTGATAGGGGTCAGGGGTAGGGGTCAGGATTCAGGGGGCTTTGTCGCTACGCGTTTTTTTAAACGGCGCGGCCAAAGGCCGCACAAAAAACCCTGTCCCCTGACCCCTGAATCCCGACCCCTGAGATTAAACGTTAAACGACTCGCCGCAGCCGCACTCGTTCTTCACGTTCGGGTTGTTGAACTTGAAGCCTTCGTTCAGCCCCTCGCGGGCGTAGTCGAGTTCGGTGCCGTCGATGTAGGTGAGGCTCTTCGGATCGACGAAAACGGTCACGCCATGGCTGGTGAAGACCTCGTCGCCTTCGGGCACGTCATCGGCGAATTCCAGCTTGTAGGCCATACCGGAGCAGCCGGTGGTGCGCACGCCGAGACGGATGCCGACACCCTTGCCGCGTTTGGCGAGGTAGTTGGTCACGTGTTGCGCTGCGCGCTCGGACAGGGTCACCGCCATGGCTTACTCCAGACCTTTTTTCTGCTTGTAGTCGGCAACCGCGGCCTTGATCGCGTCTTCGGCGAGGATCGAGCAGTGGATCTTCACCGGCGGCAACGCCAGTTCTTCGGCAATCGCCGTGTTCTTGATCTCCATCGCCTGGTCGAGCGTCTTGCCCTTGACCCATTCGGTCACCAGCGAAGACGAGGCAATTGCCGAACCGCAGCCGTAGGTCTTGAACTTGGCGTCCTCGATGCGGCCGTCGGCGCCGACCTTGATCTGCAGCTTCATCACGTCGCCGCAGGCAGGCGCGCCGACCATGCCGGTGCCAACGCCGTCGTCGTCCTTGGTGAAGGAACCCACGTTGCGGGGGTTTTCGTAGTGGTCGAGTACTTTATCGCTGTAGGACATGGTGTTCTCCTTTACTTCAAAATCAATGGGCAGCCCACTGCACGGAATTCAGATCGACGCCTTCCTTGAACATTTCCCACAGCGGGGAAAGCTCGCGCAACTTGCCGATTTTTTCGTGCAGCAATTTAATCGCGTAATCGACTTCTTCCTCGGTGGTGAAGCGGCCGATCGAGAAGCGGATCGAGCTGTGCGCCAGTTCGTCGCTGCGGCCCAGTGCGCGCAGCACGTAGGACGGTTCCAGACTGGCCGAGGTGCAGGCCGAGCCTGAAGACACCGCCAGATCCTTGATCGCCATGATCAGCGACTCGCCTTCGACGAAGTTGAAGCTGACGTTGAGGTTGTGCGGCACGCGCTGCTCCATGTCGCCGTTGAGGTGCACTTCTTCGATATCTTTCAGACCGTTGTAGAGGCGGTCGCGCAGCATGCGGATGCGCTCGTTCTCGGTGGCCATTTCCTCGCGGGCGATGCGGAAGGCTTCGCCCATGCCGACGATCTGGTGGGTGGCCAGCGTGCCCGAACGCATGCCGCGCTCGTGGCCGCCGCCATGCATCTGCGCTTCCAGGCGGATGCGCGGCTTGCGGCGCACATACAGCGCGCCGACGCCCTTGGGACCGTAGGTCTTGTGTGCCGAAAAAGACATCAAATCCACCGGCAAGGTCTTCAGGTCGATCGGCATCTTGCCGGTGGCCTGCGCCGCGTCGACGTGGAAGATCACGCCTTTCTCGCGGCAGATTTTTCCGATGGCGTCGATGTCCTGGATCACGCCGATTTCATTGTTGACCGCCATCACCGAGACCAGCACGGTGTCGGGACGGATCGCGGCGCGCAGCACGTCGAGATCGAGCAGGCCGTTTTCCTTGACGTTCAGGTAGGTCGCCTCGAAGCCCTGGCGCTCCATCTCGCGCACGGTGTCGAGCACGGCCTTGTGCTCGGTGCGCACGGTGATGATGTGCTTGCCCTTGGTGCCGGAATAGAAATGGCCTGCGCCCTTGATGGCGAGGTTGTTCGATTCGGTGGCACCGGAGGTGAAGACGATTTCCTTGGGGTCGGCACCGACCAACGCGGCGACCTCGGCACGCGCGTCCTCGACCGCCTTGTCGGCCGTCCAGCCGTAGGGGTGCGAGCGCGACGCCGGGTTGCCGAATTCCTCGGTCAGGAAGGGAATCATCTTGGCGGCAACGCGCGGATCGACCGGGGTGGTGGCGGAATAATCAAAATACAGAGTCTTCATCGTTTTGCCCTAATTGAATCGTTCAAGCGGCCAGCGTGACCTTGGCGGCACGGCGGTCCTGCAACACCTTGTCCTTGCACTCGTCCTGCTTGGCCACCAGCGTCGCCAGCGTGACATTGTCCAGATAATCGTAGATATGGGCGTTGAGCCCCGTCCACAAGTCGTGCGTCAGGCAGCGGTGCTCGTCGAGGCAGTTTTCCTTGCCGCCGCACTGGGTCGCATCAATGGGTTCGTCGACCGCACGGATGATGTCGGCCACGCTGACTTCGGCAAGCGGCCGCGCCAGATAATAGCCGCCGCCGGGGCCACGTACGCTCTCGACCAGCGCATGGCGGCGCAGGCGGCTGAACAGCTGCTCCAGATACGACAGGGAAATGTCCTGACGCTCGCTGATGCCGGCCAGTGTCACCGGACTCTTGCCGCCGCGCAGGGCCAGATCCAGCATGGCAGTGACGGCGAAACGGCCTTTAGTGGTCAATCTCATGACGTGTTCTCCCGAAATTTCGCCCGAACTATAAAATTCCCGAGCATTTCAGTCAACTATTCCTTACCTTACCAATTTAGTCAACTATTTTGTTCAGATAGTTCGGGTCAAAATCGTCCGGCTTGTCCTGTGCGGGAGGCACTTCCGCGCCCAGTTTCTGCAACTGCGCGAGGATCAGCTCCAGCCGGTGGTCGATGTGGGCCGAGTGGTCGATCAGGCCGTGGATGGCCTTGACCACCGGGTCATTCATGTCGGCCGAAATCGCATAGGCCGAAAAGCCGAGTTTTTCGGCCTGCTGGTTGCGCTGTTTCTCGATGGCGCTGTCCAGGATGCGCGCCGGAATGCCGACCGCGGTCGCATCGTCCGGCACGTCCTTCACCACCACGGCGTTGGAGCCGACACGCGCATTAGCGCCAATCGTGATCGGGCCGAGAATCTTGGCGCCCGCCCCCACCACCGCGCCATTTTTCAGGGTGGGATGGCGCTTGCCCTTGTTCCACGAGGTGCCGCCGAGCGTGACGCCGTGATACAGCGTGCAGTCGTCGCCGATTTCGGCGGTTTCGCCGATCACCACCCCCATGCCGTGGTCGATGAACACCCGGCGGCCGATGGTGGCGCCGGGGTGGATTTCGATGCCGGTGAGCCAGCGTCCGATATGCGAGGTGAAGCGCGCCAGCCATTTCCACTGCATGCGCCACAGCCGGCTCGCCAGACGGTGGATGAGCATGGCGTGAAAGCCCGGATAGGTGGTGACGACTTCAAAGGTCGTGCGCGCGGCCGGGTCGCGGTCGAACACGACGGCGATGTCTTCCTTGAGTTGGCTGAGCAGTTTCATGCGTCGAGGATGCTATTTCCTAGTAATTTAGTCAACTATTCCGTGCCGGGGTTCCGCGTCCGGTTCGCACGCTGCTGCGCTTCCTGGGCGGCAGTGAGGATGCCGCGCAGGATATTCACTTCTTCCTTCGCCAGCCGGGTACGGGCAAACAGCCGCCGCAGCTTCAGCATCAACTTGCCGGGCGAGCCGGGGTTCAGGAATTCCAGTTCGGCCAGCGCGGTTTCCAGGTGGGCATAGAACTTCTCCACTTCGTCGCTGCTGGCGGCGTCCATTGCGGGCTGCGGCCACGCTGCATGGCCCAGCCAGGCCTGGCGGAGTTCGTAACTCAGCACCTGCACCGCGGCGGCCAGGTTGAGCGAGCTGTAGTCGGGGTTGGCGGCGATCGTCACCAGGCCCTGGCACAGGCTCAGCTCCTCGTTCGACAGCCCGCTGGTTTCGTTGCCGAACACCAGCGCGACCGATCCGGCCTGCGCTTCGGCCAACAAGCGCATCGCCGCCTCGGGCGGCGTCAGCACCTCGGCCACGATGTCGCGCCGCCGCGC
This sequence comes from uncultured Thiobacillus sp., assembly GCA_964623745.1. GTDB lineage: Bacteria > Pseudomonadota > Gammaproteobacteria > Burkholderiales > Thiobacillaceae > Thiobacillus. The sequence continues at coordinate 75,614 of CAZUVC010000009.1, forward strand.
CGACACGCCGAGCGCCAGCGTGGTGTCGGCCAGCGCCTCGGCGAGCGTGGCGCATACTCGCGCCCGCGCCAGCAGGTCGGTCGAACCCGCGGCCATCGCGTCGGCCTGGCTGTTGGGGAAGACGGCGGGCGCGACCAGCACCAGATCGGACAGCCCCATCGTCTTCATCGCACGCGCCGCCGCACCGATGTTGCCGGGGTGGCTGGTGCGCGCCAGAACGATGCGGATACGGGCGAGAAGTTTCGGGTCGGCCGGGATCATCAAGTGGGTGTCATCAAGTAAAATAGCGCTTCGTTCTTTGAATTTGTAGCCAGACACCATGCATCCCATGCTCAATACGGCGGTGAAAGCCGCTCGCAAAGCCGGGGCGATCATCAATCGCGCCTCGCTCGACCTCGACCAACTCACCGTACGGAGCAAACAGGACCGCGATTACGTCAGCGAAGTCGATCAGATGGCCGAACGCGCCATCATCGAAACCCTGCTCGACGCCTATCCGAACCACGGGATTTTAGCAGAGGAGTCTGGCACGGCCGACGCCAAAAACGGCGAGGACTACCAGTGGATCATCGATCCGCTCGACGGCACCACCAATTTCCTGCACGGCCTGCCGCAGTATTCGGTCTCCATCGCCTTGAAGCACAAGGGCCAGATCACCCAGGCCGTCGTCTACGACCCCGCGCGCAACGAACTTTTCACCGCCACCCGCGGCCGCGGCGCCATGCTCAACGACCGCCGCATCCGTGCCAGCAAGCGCGCCAAGCTCTCTGAATGCCTGATCGGCACCGGCTTCCCCTTCCGCGACTTCAGCTTCGCCGAGGCCTACCTCAACATGTTCCGCGACATGATGAAAGCCACGTCCGGCCTGCGTCGCCCCGGCTCCGCAGCGCTCGACTTATGCTACGTGGCATGCGGCCGCTACGACGGCTTCTGGGAAATGCACCTGCAGCCGTGGGATCTCGCGGCGGGCAGCCTGATCGCGCAGGAGTCCGGCGCGCTGGTCGGCAACTTCCTGGGCGACGAAGGCTTTCTCGAATCCGGCAACATCGTCGCCGCCACCCCGAAGATTTTCGGCCAGATGCTGCAGGTCATCGCCCCCCACCTGCCGCCTGAACTGAAGGTCTGATCCAGCGCTCGACGACACATTCCGGTTCTTGTTGACACCTCTTTCAAGTATTACAATATTTGCAGACGTAATACTCAAAGGAGCGCACCCATGGCCACCACGCTCACCAGCAAGGGGCAGGTCACCATCCCCAAGCAGATCCGTACCGCACTCGACCTGGAGCCGGGCTGTGCGGTGGAATTCGCCGTCAACCGGGAGGGCGAAGTTGTCATCCACAAAACCCGGGGCCGCGTGTCCCGCAAGACGGACCGCTTCGAGGCAGCCCGCGGCAAAGCCGATATCAAGTGGCGGACTGACGATCTGATGAAACTGCTGCGCGGCGACGATTGATGCTGCTGGTGGACACCAATGTCCTGGTGGATGTCCTGGAGGATGATCCACGCTGGGCCGACTGGTCGATCGGCCAGCTCCGCGCGCAGTCCAAAATCCACCCGCTGCTGATTAACCCCATTATCTATGCCGAACTGTCGTTGACGTTTTCCAGAGTGGAGGCACTCGATCAAACCATCGAATCGATGGGACTGGTCCTTAAAGAGCTACCCCGCCCTGCCCTGTTTCTCGCCGGCAAGGCGTTTGCGCTTTATCGCCGCAAGGGAAGCAAAAAATCCAACGTGCTCGCCGACTTTTTCGTCGGCGCACACGCGGCCGTGCTGGGGTGCCCATTGCTGACCCGGGATGCACAGCGCTATCGCAGCTATTTCCCAAGTATCAAACTGATTACGCCGTGAGCCAGCCCGTTGCCCTCACCCCGATGATGCAGCAGTACCTGGGCATCAAGGCGCAGCATCCCGACATGCTGCTGTTCTACCGCATGGGCGACTTCTACGAGCTGTTCTACGACGACGCCGAAAAGGCCGCGCGGCTGCTGAATATCACGCTCACCACACGCGGCGCATCGGCCGGCAGCCCGATCAAGATGGCCGGCGTGCCCTATCACAGCGCCGAGCAATATCTGGCGCGGCTGCTGAAGCTGGGCGAATCGGTGGTGATCGCCGAGCAGGTCGGCGACCCCGCCACCAGCAAAGGGCCGGTCGAGCGCCAGGTGGCGCGCATCGTGACGCCGGGCACGCTGACCGATTCGGGCCTATTGGATGAAACGCGCGACACGCTGATCCTGGCGATCGCGCCCGGTGATGATGCCATCGGTGTGGCCTGGCTCAATCTCGCCGCCGGACGTTTCCAGGTCACCGAGGTCGATGCGGCCACCCTGCCCGCCCTGCTCGCGCGCATTCGTCCCGCCGAAATTCTGGCGCCCGACGACTTTGCCCTCAATGGCGCAGCCTGCGCGGTACGCCGGCTGGCGCCGTGGCAGTTCGACACGGCCGGCGCCGGTGTCCGTCTGGCGCAGCAACTCGGCAGTCGCGATCTGGCGGGCTTCGGCGTTGCCGATCTTCCCCTGGCCATTGCCGCGGCGGGCGCGCTGCTCGACTACATCCAGACCACCCAGCGCACCGCGCTGCCGCATATCCAGTCGATCCGCGCCGAGCGCGACGGCGACTTCGTGCAACTCGACGCCGCCACCCGGCGTAATCTGGAACTGACCGAAACCCTGCGCGGCGAAGCGGCGCCGACGCTGCTGTCGGTGCTCGACACCACCGCCACCGGCATGGGGACACGTCTGCTGCGCCACTGGCTGCATCATCCGCTGCGCGACCGCGAAATATTGACGCAGCGGCGCGACGCCATCAGCGTGTTGGCGGAGTTGCCCGACACGGCCGCCACGCTGACCCGCCTGCTGAAAAGCTGCGCCGACGTCGAGCGGATCAGCGGCCGCATTGCGTTGAAAAGCGCGCGTCCGCGCGATCTCTCCGGCCTGCGTGACACGCTGGCGCTGCTGCCCGATCTCGCCGCCGCACTGCCCGACGATCGCGCGCGCCTGATGGCACTACAGGCTTCACTCGCTGCCCGATCCGACCTGCATGCGCTGCTGGCCCGCGCGATCCAGCTCGACCCTGCGAGCGTGCTGCGCGAAGGCGGTGTCATTGCCGACGGTTTTGACGCCGACCTCGACGAACTGCGTGCGCTGACGCGCGACGCCGGCGCCTTCCTGCTTGAACTGGAAACCCGCGAGCGTGCCCGGTCCGGCATAGCCACGCTCAAGGTCGAATACAACCGGGTGCACGGCTTCTACATCGAGGTCAGCCGCGCCCAATCGGACAAGGTCCCCGACGACTACCGCCGGCGGCAGACGCTGAAGAACGCCGAGCGCTACATCACGCCGGAGTTGAAGGCCTTCGAGGACAAGGCGCTCTCAGCGCAGGACCGCGCGCTGGCGCGCGAAAAAGCCTTGTTCGATGCGCTGCTCGACACGCTGACGCCGCACGTGCCGGATCTGCTGACGATTGCCACGGCGCTGGCCGAAATCGACGTGCTGGCGAGCCAGGCCGAACGCGCCGGCACTTTGAAGCTCAACCCGCCCGAATACAGCGAGGAGCCCGGCATCGTGATCCGCGGCGGGCGTCATCCGGTGGTCGAGGCGCAGGTCGACCACTTCATCGCCAACGACGTGACACTGAGCCGAAGCCGCCAGATGCTCCTGATCACCGGCCCCAACATGGGCGGCAAGTCGACCTACATGCGGCAGGTCGCGTTGATCACGCTGATGGCCTGCTGCGGTCTGTGGGTGCCCGCCACTTCGGCAAAAATCGGCGACATCGACCAGATCTTCACCCGCATCGGCGCCTCCGACGACCTGGCCGGCGGCCGTTCGACCTTCATGGTCGAGATGACCGAGACCGCGCATATCCTGCACAACGCCAGTGCCAACAGTCTTGTTTTGCTGGACGAGATCGGCCGCGGCACCTCCACTTTCGACGGCCTCGCGCTGGCGTGGGCAGTGGCGCGGCATCTGGTCACCGCCACCCGCGCCTTCACGCTGTTCGCCACCCATTATTTCGAGCTAACCCAGCTGGCGCAGGAATTCCGCCAGCTGGTCAATGTGCACCTGGACGCCAAGGAGCACGGCGCCGATCTGGTGTTTCTGCACGCGGTGGAGGAAGGCCCCGCTTCGCAGAGCTACGGCATCCAGGTCGCGCGGCTGGCCGGCGTGCCGAGCCCCGTCATCCACGCGGCGCGGCGTCACCTGCGCGAGCTCGAGGACGCGCAACTGCAGCCCGGTCCGCAGGGCGACCTGTTCGCCGCCCACCTGCCCAACGACGAACCGCCGCCGCACCCCGCGCTCGACCAGCTGCGCGAGCTCGACCCTGATACGCTGACGCCGAAGGCGGCGCTGGATATGCTCTATGCGCTGAAGGCGCATTTGTGAATGTGTGGCGCGCTGAAGGCGCATTTATGAAGGCAGACGCATTGAAGGCGCTGACGGATACCACACCATGAAAACCCTGCGGATGGATAGTGCTGAACTCGGCTTCGATTTCAACGACGCGCTGAAGCTGGCGACATCCATCGCCACCCAGCAACTGGGCGAAGAGACGATGTTGTTGAGCTGGTATGACCGCGAACGCGATCATGGGGCCAGTCCGGGTTAATTTCGTGCCTGCGTTGCCGCGAGAAAGCGATGGATGCAAGGCGTGTCGCGCCGGCAAGGGCCATCCCTTGCCAAGCGGCGCAACGCCGCAGACACGCATTCTCGCGTGCAACCCGGAGGGGCGGGTCGATTCGGGGCGCCCCCATTGTCGCACACCGCTTGCTGTGATGACACAGCGGCGCGCTGTGCTTCGCGGCTGCATCCCCGAATCGACCACGCCGCAGGCACGAAATTAACCCGGACTGGCCCCCATCACCGCCGGGGTGAGCGAATGCCACGTAGGCTGTGCGACCAAGGGGTCGTGGGACTATGCGCTGAACCGCGGCGCACGGCTGGCGATGGAATTCGACGCCGGCCGCTTCTTTTTCTGTTTTCTTTAGGCGTCGGCCGCTAGAACCCGAACCGTCTGCCCGAGACAGCGCACCGTCTGCCCCGCCCGGATTTTCGCCGTCTTGCGGCTTTCGGGCTGACCATCGACGGTCACTTCGCCGTTGGCGATCATCAGCTTGCCCTGCCCGCCGCTGTCGGCGATGCCGGTGAGCTTGAGCAGGTCGCACAGGGCGACGTGGTCGCCGCGCAGCGTGAAGTCCATGCTGTCAGACCCCACGCCGGCGCCACAGGTAGCGGTAGACGAATCCCGGATAGGCAAACACCACGAACAGCGAGGCGTTGACCGCGTAGAACTCCCAGTTCTGCGAATGGACCGGGCCGAGCTTGCTTTCCAGCAGCATCGCGATGCCACCCACCACGAAGTACAGCACGACCAGTTCCAGCAGGCGCCAGGCCAGGCCCTTGCTGCCGGTTTTGGGTTTGACGACAAAGAAAATGCGTTCAATCAGGAACGGCAGGTTGGCGACGACGAACGCCAGGATCAACAGCAGCGAGGTGGAGAAGTTCACAATGAATCCGGAAAACTGATTAACGCCAGAGCAGACCGGCTCTGGCGTAGAGGGTTCAAAAAGACGCGCCGATGGCGTGCATGCACACCGCCATCAACGGCTGCGGCAGAATGCCGAGCGCCAGCACGGCCAGCCCGTTGGCCGACATGATGACACGGCTGTCGACGCAGGGGGCGATCGGCGTCGTATCGTGCGGGGTATCGAAATACATCAGCTTGACGATGCGCAGGTAGTAGAACGCCCCGATCAGCGAGAACAGCACCGCCGCCACCGCCAGCCACACGTAGCCGATCTCGACCACGGCCTGCAGCACCGCGAGCTTGGCGTAGAAGCCGACCGTCGGCGGAATGCCGGCCATCGAGAACATCAGCAGCAGCATCAGGAACGCCAGCCACGGACTGCGGCGGTTCAGGCCCTTGAAGTCGTCGAGCTTGTCGGCCTCGAAGCCGGCGCGTGACAGCAACAGGATCATGCCGAAGCCGCCCAGGCTCATCAGCGCATACACCAGCACATAGAACATCGCGCTGCCGTAGCCGTTCTGCGACCCGGCCAGGATGCCCAGCAGCATGAAGCCCATGTGCGAGATGGTCGAATAGGCCAGCATGCGCTTGAGGTTGGTCTGCGCGATGGCCGCGATGTTGCCGACCGCCATCGACAGCACGGCCAGGATCACCAGCATGTCGCGCCACTCGGCGACCTGCGATTCCAGCCCCTGGCCGAGAATGCGGAAGACGAAGGCAAAGGCGGCGATCTTGGGCGCGGAACCGATGAACAAGGTCATCGCGGTGGGCGCGCCATGGTAGACGTCGGGTACCCACATGTGGAATGGCACCGCGCCCAATTTAAAGGCCAACCCGGATACGATGAAGACGATGCCGAACACCAGCGGAATCCGCAGGTCGGTGCCATCGGACAGGATCTGTGCCATGTCGGCCAGCGCCAGCGAACCCGTCACGCCGTAGACCATCGACATGCCGTAGAGCAGCATGCCGGACGCCAGCGCGCCGAGCACGAAGTACTTCATCGCCGCCTCGGTCGCGACGCTGGAATCGCGCTGCAGCGCAACCATCGCATAGAGCGACAGCGACAGCAGTTCGAGGCCGAGGTACAGCGTAAGGAAATGGCTGGCCGACACCATCACCATCATGCCCAGCAGCGCAAACAGCGCCAGCACGAAGAATTCGCCCTTGTAGAGCCCGCGCTGGCGCAGGTAGTCGCGCGAATACACCAGCACCACCGCGACGGTCAGATAGAGAAAGAGCTTGAGCACATCCGACAGCGGGTCGTCAATGAACAGCCCGCCCAGCGCCAGCACCGACATGGTGGAGAAATCACGCGCGGTGAGGAAGGCGGCGCCGGCAATGGTGGCAAGCGAAAGCACATAGGCGACGTAACGCTTGCTGTCGCCGAGCGCAGCGTCGATCAGCAGGATCAGCGACACCATCACCAGCACGAAGATCTCGGGCAGTGCGGGGCCGAACTGTGTGAGGAAGTCGCTCATCTTGGAACCTTAAGGCAGTTTGCTTTGGGCGACGTGCGCCAACAGGTCGACCACCGACACGTGCATGATGTCGGTGAACGGCTTGGGATACAGGCCCATGGCCAGCACGCAGACGGCGAGCACGCCGAGCAGCAGAATTTCGCGCGCGTTGACGTCCTTCATCTCTTCGACGTGCGGGTTGGTGACGTTGCCGAACACCACGCGCTTGTACATCCACAGCGTGTAGGCGGCGCCAAAGATCAGCGTGGTGGCGGCGACGAAGGCATACCAGAAATTGACCTTGGCGGCGGCCATGATGACCATGAACTCACCGACGAAGCCGCTGGTGGCGGGCAAGCCGGCGTTGGCCATCGCAAACAGCATGAAGAAGGCGGCGAACACCGGCATCTTGTTGACCAGGCCGCCGTAGTCCTTGATCTGGCGCGAATGCAGGCGGTCGTACATGACGCCGATGCAGAGGAAGAGCGCGGCCGAGACGAAGCCGTGCGAGATCATCTGCACCAGCCCGCCCTCGACGCCGAGCGGGCTGAACATGAAGAAGCCCAGCGTGACGAAGCCCATGTGCGCGATCGACGAATAGGCGATCAGCTTCTTCATGTCGGACTGCGCCAGGGCGACCAGGCCGATGTAGGCCACCGCGATCAGCGACAGCATGATAACGAACCAGGCGAGTTCGGCACTGGCATCCGGCAGGATCGGCAGGATGAAGCGCAGGAAGCCGTAGGCGCCGACCTTCAGCGTGATCGCCGCCAGCACCACCGAGCCGCCGGTGGGCGCCTCGACGTGGGCGTCGGGCAGCCAGGTATGCACCGGCCACATCGGCACCTTGACGCCGAAGGCGAGCAGGAAGGCGAAGAACATGAAGGTCTGCGCGGTCATGCCGAGCGTGGTGGTGTGCCAGGTCTGGATGTCGAAGCTGCCGCCCGACTGGAAATACAGGTAGATCATCGACACCAGCATCAGCAGCGATCCGAGCAGGGTGTAGAGGAAGAACTTGAATGCGGCATACACCCGGTTCGGCCCGCCCCACACGCCGACGATCAGGTACAGCGGGATCAGCATGCCTTCGAAGAAGACATAGAACAGGATGCCGTCGAGCGAGGCGAAGACGCCGTTGATGAGGCCGGACATGATGAGGAAGGCCGCCATGTACTGCGCGACCTTGTCCTGGATCACCTGCCAGCCGGCGATGACGACCAGCACCGTGATGAAGCTGTTCAACAGCACCAGCGGCATCGAGATGCCGTCGACGCCGAGGTGGTAGTGGATGTTGAACGCCGGGATCCACGCGGCCTTCTCGACGAACTGCATCGCCGAGGTGCCGGTGTCGAAGCCGGTGACCAGCGGGATCGCGACGATGAAGCCCAGCAGCGCGCCGGCCAGCGCGATCCAGCGGGCGAGCGCGGCGTTGCGGTCGGAGCCGGTGGCGAGCACCGCCACCCCGGCCAGAATCGGGACCCAGATGACGAGAGAGAGGATCGACTGTCCGAACATGGTTATCGTTCTAGTTGAGGCGCGCGAACCACGTCACCAGGGCGAACACCCCGATCAGCATGGCAAACGCGTAATGGTAGATGTAGCCGGACTGGAAGGCCTTGACCAGGCGCGAGAAGCGTTCAACCAGGTGCGCCGATCCGTTGACGAAGAAGCCGTCGATCACGTTCTGATCGCCGCGCCGCCACAGGAAGCCGCCGAAGAAACGTGCCCCCTTGGCAAACACCCAGCTGTAGAGCTCGTCGAACCAGTACTTGTTGAGCAACATCTGGTGCAGGAACTTGAAGCGCTGCGCGATCGCGGCCGGAATGTCCGGGCGCTTGAGGTAGAAGAACGCCGCGAGGCCCACGCCCGCGACCGCCAGCCAGAACGGCAGCGTCACCACGGCATGCAGGCCCATCGCCGCCGCGCCATGGAAGTTCTGGTTGAGGTCATGCATGACCTGATGGCGGTCGGAGACATAGATCGCGCTGCCGAAGAAATCGCCATACAGCATGGCTTCGACCGTCATGTAGCCAATCGCCAGCGACGGCAGCGCCAGCGCCAGCAGCGGGCCGGTCACCACCCAGGGGGTTTCGTGCGGCGTGCCACCGTGGTGTTCATCATGGTGGGCGTCCGGCTCGTTGCCATGCGCATGGCCCTGATGGAAACGCTCCTTGCCATGGAACACCAGGAAATACATGCGGAAGGAATAGAAGGCCGTGACGAACACGCCGATGACGACTGACCAGTAGGCGATGTCGGCCACCGGCAGGTTCGACAGCCGCACCGCCTCGATGATGGTTTCCTTGGAGTAGAAACCCGACAGGAAAGGCGTGCCGATCAAGGCCAGTGAGCCGATCAGCGACGTGATCCAGGTGATCGGCATGTATTTCCGGAGGCCGCCCATGTAGCGGATGTCCTGGTTGTGGTGCATCGCGATGATGACCGAACCGGCGGCGAGGAACAGCAGCGCCTTGAAGAAGGCGTGCGTCATCAGGTGGAACACCGCGACCGAGTAGGCCGAGGCACCGAGTGCCACCGTCATGTAGCCGAGCTGCGACAGCGTCGAATACGCTACCACCCGCTTGATGTCGTTCTGCACAATGCCGAGGAAGCCCATGAACAGCGCGGTAATCGCGCCGATGACCATGATGAAGGAGAGGGCCACGTCGGACAGCTCATACAGCGGCGACATGCGCGCGACCATGAAGATGCCGGCAGTCACCATCGTCGCCGCGTGGATCAGCGCGGAAATCGGCGTCGGGCCTTCCATCGAATCAGGCAGCCAGACGTGCAGCGGGAACTGCGCCGACTTGCCCATGGCGCCGATGAACAAAAGGATCCCGATAACGGTCATCAGGCTCCAGGCGGTATCGGGCCACAGCGTGATGGTCTCGGTCGCCATCGACGGCGCCTGTGCAAACACGGTGGCGTAGTCGAGCGAGCCGAAGTAGGCCAGCACCAGGCCGATACCGAGGATGAAGCCGAAGTCGCCGACGCGGTTGACCAGGAAGGCCTTGAGGTTGGCGTAGATCGCGGTTTCCTTCTGGTACCAGAAGCCAATCAGCAGGTAGGACACCAGCCCGACCGCTTCCCAGCCGAAGAACAGCTGCAGGAAGTTGTTGCTCATCACCAGCATCAGCATCGAGAAGGTGAACAGCGAGATGTACGAGAAGAAGCGCTGGTAGCCGGGGTCGTCGTGCATGTAGCCGATGGTGTAGATGTGCACCATCAGCGAGACGAAGGTGACGACCAGCATCATCATCGCGGTCAGTGAATCGATCAGGAAGCCGATCTCGAAGCTGAGATCGCCGAGCACCATCCAGGTGTAGACCGTACCGTTGAAGGTGTTGCCTGCCCGCACATCCTGGAACACCAGCACCGAGGCGACTAAGGAGATGGCCACGCCGGCGATGGTGACAACATGCGAACCGGTGCGGCCGACGAGGCGGCCGAACAGGCCGGCAACAATGGCGCCGAACAGCGGCGCCAGCGGCACAATGAGATAGAGCGTCTTCATGTCCATTTATTTTGCAAGCGCCAGCTGTTAGTAGCGTGTAAGCGGCCCAATTGGGATTTCACTCACAAGTGTTTTTCTTACTGACCAAGTACCTAGCTCCGGTTTAATATTTTCTAGAATCTGCCGATCACGAGTTAGCTCATCGGAAACCACATACTGATATTTGCGGCGTTCGCCTGGCATATCCTCTAAGGCCAGAGAGCCTAAGTAAGCAACCTCTCCCGCGTTGACCCTTAACCGGATAGGTGTTGCAGGACTGTATTTCGCTTGTGGTGATATTGGACCTACATCACTAAAGGCCAAATATTCATAAATTTCATATTCGCCGGGCAGCACCGCCAAGGCAGACAACATTAACAACCCGTTTGGAATCTTTATCGCATCCTCGGCAGCGCCAGATATTCCATATGGATAAGAAGAAAAATGGACTTTAGTCGATCTCGAATTTATATCTCTAATACGAACAGAGTACGCTTGGAATGGAGGATTCAAGCCTTGATACCCAAGCGTCATGACAAGTAGGCCATTTGAAGTAACCACGGGAGAGTCGGCACGAACTTGGGGATTCTGTGCACACCCGGGCAATAAGATCGCGACCAAAAATAACGCCAATACGCTTAAGCCTGAAGTGAATTGTCCCTTACGCCATACGCTAACAATACTTGCTTCAGTGTAATGGTACATAATCCGCATCAGCCTTTCAGGTGGTCGAGGTCATCGACGTTGATCGTGTGCAGATTGCGGAACAGCACCACCAGGATGGCAAGGCCGATGGCGGATTCGGCCGCGGCCACGGTGAGGATGAAAAAGACGAAGATCTGGCCGTGGATGTCGCCGAGGTAATGCGAAAACGCGATGAAGTTGATGTTCACCGCCAGCAGCATCAGCTCGATCGCCATCAGGAGCACGATCACGTTCTTGCGGTTGAGGAAAATGCCCAGCACGCTGATGGCGAACAGGATGCCGCCCAGCACCAGGTAATGTGACAAGGAAATCACGCGCCCCCCTCCCCTGAATCCTGCACCCCGACCCCTGGCCTCTTTTCAGACTTCATCTTGACGATGCGCAGGCGGTCGTTGCGCTTGACCTTGACCTGATCGGCCGGATCGATGAACTTGCTGTCCTTGCGGCGGCGCAGCGTCAATGCGATCGCGGCGACGATGGCCACCAGCAGGATCACCGCGGCCAGCTCGAATGCATAGACGTAGTCGGTATACAGCAGCCGGCCGAGCTCCTTGGTGTTGCTGTAGTCCGCCGGATGCGGCTCGGGCGTGGCCATCACGTCGAGGCCGAAATGGCGGCTGCCGAGGATCAGCGCCATCTCGATCACCAGCAGCACCGAGACGAAACCGGCCAGCGGCATATAGTCCCAGAATCCTTCGCGCAACTTGTTGAGGTTGATGTCGAGCATCATCACCACGAACAGGAACAGCACCATCACCGCGCCGACATAGACCAGCACCAGCGTGATGGCGAGGAACTCGGCCTCCAGCAATACCCACAGGCCGGCGGCGGTGAAAAAGGCCAGCACCAGGAACAGCGCGGCGTGCACCGGGTTGCGCGCGGTGATCACGCGCAGGCCGGCAAACACCAGGATGGCGGCGAAGAAGTAGAAGATGGCGGTTGTGTACATAGGGGTTAGGGGCTAGGAGTTCGGGGCCAGGGACGTGAAGCCAGCTTCAGCGCCCTTGCTCAAAATCATCCGTTTGCCTACCTCCCGTTTCATTTGTGTTCGTCGTTTCAAAAAAGCGCGCATCGCGCACCACCCCTAAATCCTAGATCCTAGATCCTAGATCCTAGATCCTAGCCCTGCCCAGCCCTGCCCTACCGATACTTCGCATCCGCCGCGCGGTCCTTCGCGATCTGTTCTTCATACTTGTCGCCGATCGCCAGCAGCATGGGCTTGGTGTAATACAGATCGCCGCGCTTTTCGCCGTGGTATTCGAGGATGCGGGTCTCGACGATGGAGTCGACCGGGCAGGACTCCTCGCAGAAGCCGCAGAAGATGCACTTGGTGAGGTCGATGTCGTAGCGCGTGGTGCGGCGGGTGCCGTCGTCGCGCTTTTCCGATTCGATCGTGATGGCGAGCGCCGGGCACACGGCTTCGCACAGCTTGCAGGCGATGCAGCGCTCTTCGCCGTTGGGGTAGCGACGCAGTGCGTGCAGGCCGCGGAAACGCGGGCTTTGCGGGGTTTTTTCTTCCGGGAACTGAACCGTGATCTTGCGCGCGAACAGGTGACGCCCGGTGAGCATCATGCCGCGCAGCAGTTCGATCAGAAAGAGGCTGCCAAAGAAATGCGTGATCCGTCTCATGGCGCGCTCAATGGAAGAGATAACCATACGGCGTCTGCATCATGCCGCCGACGACGACGATCCAGACGATGGTGATGGGAATGAACACCTTCCAGCCCAGACGCATGATCTGGTCATAGCGATAGCGCGGGAAGGTGGCGCGGAACCACAGGAAGAGGAACAGCACGAAGGCGGTCTTCAGCAGCCACCAGACGATGCCGTCCGGCAGGAATTCGACCGGCGACAGCCAGCCACCTAGGAACATGATCGTGGTGAGCGCGGCAATCAGGATCATGTTGGCGTATTCGGCGAGGAAGAACACGGCAAAGGCCATGCCCGAATATTCCACATGGAAGCCGGCGACGATCTCAGATTCGCCTTCGGCGACGTCGAACGGTGCGCGGTTGGTTTCGGCCACACCCGCGATCAGGTACACCATGAACAGCGGAAACAACGGCCAGATGTACCACTGCTGCACCCCGCCCGACTGGCCCTGCACGATGTCGATCAGGTTGAGCGACTGCGCCGCCATCAGCACGCCGACCAGCGCGAAGCCCATCGCGATTTCGTACGAGACGATCTGCGCGGCGGAGCGCATCGCGCCGAGGAAGGCGTATTTCGAGTTGGACGCCCAGCCCGCAATGATGACGCCGTAGACGCCCATCGAAGTAATCGCCATCACGTACAGCAGGCCGGCATCGATGTTGGCCAGCACCAGATTGTCGGTGAACGGGATTACCGCCCACGCCGCCAATGCCGGCGCGATCGCGAGGATGGGGCCGAGGATGAACAGGCTCTTGTTGGCGCCGGACGGAATGATGATTTCCTTCATCAGCAGCTTCAGGCCATCGGCAATCGGCTGCAGCAGGCCGAGGAAACCCACGCGGTTGGGGCCGATGCGCACCTGCATCCAGCCGATGATCTTGCGTTCGGCATAGGTCAGGTAGGCGACGCCCAGCATCAGCGGCACCACCAGCGCCATGATCTTGATCAGCGTCCAGGTGACGGTTTGAACAGCGGCCCAATCCACGTTGATTCCCTCCATCAGACCGGCTCCGCCGTGATCGGACCGAACATCGGCCCCAGGCCTGCGGTCAGCGGGTGGCCGCTGGGAATGCGGACGCAGGTGTCGGGCAGCAGGTCATCACGCTGCACTTTCAGCGTCAGCGCGCTCGCTGTCTGGCGCACCGAGACGCGGCCATTTTCCGTCAGGCCCAGCTTTGCGATCAGATTGCCATGCATGCGCGCCACCGGCAGCGCGGCATCCTGTGTCAGCTGCAGCGAGGCCGAGCGGCGCACCACCGCATCGGTCTGGTAGATCGGCACTTCGGCAACACGCTCGAGGCCGCTGACCGCCTGCGGCTGTGCCGGCGTCACCCCGCTGACTTCGTTGCTGAGGAAGGCCTGCACGTTGCCGGTGGGTGTATCGCCCAGCGCGTCGCGCAGCACCTCCTTGCTGTCGTTGTGATCGAAGCCGGTCAGGCCCAAGAGGTTGCCCAGTACGCGCAGCACCTTCCAGGCCGGGCGGGTTTCGCCGAGCGGCTTGACCACGGCGGCAAAGCTCTGCACCCGGCCTTCGGTATTGACGAAGGTGCCGGAGGTTTCGGTCCACGGTGCAATTGGCAACAGCACGTCGGCATAGTCGAGCGACTTGCCCTTGTAGGGCGACATCACCACGACGAAATCCGCGGCGTTGATGCTGGCCATCGCGGTCACCGGATCATGCGTATCGAGTTCGACTTCGACGCCGAGCAGCAGATAGGCGGACAGCGGCGTGGTCAGCATCTGCTGCGCATTCTGGCCCTTGATCGCGGCCTGCCCCAAGGGGCCGCGACCCGGGATCGCCCCCACTGCGACGGCACCGACGCTGTTGGCCGCCTCACCCAGCACGCCGAAGCTGGCGCCGGCGAGCTTCGCCACTTCCTGCGCCAGCGCATGGATCTGCGCATAGGTCGGATGGTGCTGCGCCATATTGCCGAGGAAGACCGCGCGCGTCTCGCCGCCCGCAATGCTCTCGGCCATTTTCCTCGCGATGTCATCCACCACGCCGTGCGCGGCGATCGCGGACACCGGCAGGTTCTTGAGTTCGGCCAGCGCGCGGCACACGCCCGCCAGCGCCGCGGCAAGCTGCGACGGCGCGACGATACGCTTGGCGTGCACCTTGCCGAGAAATTCGTCTTCCGCCGCGTTGATCAGGTTGAGCTCGCCGTACCAGCGCACCGATTCGCGGATACGGTGCGCCATCAGCGGATGGTCCTTCCTGAGATTTGAACCCACCACCAGCATGCGGTTCAGCCGCGACATGTAGGTCACCGGCATGCCCAGCCAGAAACCGCCGTGCGCCTTGTCGTCGAGCGAGAAGTCCGACTGCCGCAGGCGGTGGTCGACGTTGCCGCTGCCCAGCCCGCGCATCAGCTTCTGCAGCAGGAAGAGTTCTTCCGCGGGACGATACGGCGTCGACAGCGCGCCGATCTGCTCGGCGGGAACGGCCTTCAGCTTGTCGGCGACGTATTCCAGTGCCGCCTGCCAGGTGGTCTCGACCCACTGGCCATTCTGCTTGATCATCGGCTGCGTCAACCGCTCCGCGGTGTTCAGGCCCTGGTAGGAGAAGCGGTCGCGGTCCGCCAGCCAGCACTCGTTGACGTCTTCGTTCTCGCGCGGCAGCACCCGCATCACCTTGTTGTCCTTGACGTGGACGTCGAGGTTGGAGCCGAGGCTGTCGTGCGGGCTGATCGAGGGGCGGCGCGACAGCTCCCAGCTGCGCGCGGTGTAGCGGAACGGCTTGCTGGTGAGCGCGCCGACCGGGCACAGGTCGATGACGTTGCCCGACAGCTCGGACGCCACCTGCGATTCGAGGAAGGGCATGACCTCGGTGTGCTCGCCGCGCCCGGCCATGCCGAGCTCCATGATGCCGGCGATCTCCTGGCCGAAGCGAACGCAGCGGCTGCAGTGGATGCAGCGGGTCATGTCGGTTGCGATCAGCGGGCCGAGGTTCTTTTCGCGCACCACGCGCTTGAGTTCCTGGTAGCGCGACGACGAGCCGCCATAGCCCACCGCCAGGTCCTGCAGCGTGCATTCGCCGCCCTGGTCGCAGATCGGGCAGTCGAGCGGGTGGTTGATCAGCAGGAATT
>CAZUVC010000010.1:0-89459 GCA_964623745.1 uncultured Thiobacillus sp.
CGTCGTCACGGGCGCCGCGGCCTGCGGCATGGGCACGCGCGCCGGAGTCGGACGGGCGAGCGGCACCGGACGCGGCGCGCCGGACCCTGCGGCAAACGCCAGCATGCGCAGCAGCGTCATGCAGAAGCCGGAAAACTCGTCCGGCGCATACGGCAGGTCGCGGCGGCCGTTCAGCGCAATCTGGTAATACAGCTGCACTGTTTCGGCGTCGAGCTGCGCGGCCGCGGTCTGCATGCGCTCGGCGTCCATGCCGGCTTCAATGGCATTGGGGGCGTGCAGCAGCAAGGCCAGCTGAGTCAGCACATTTCCAAGATCCTGCAGCGCGGCGTCAAACGCGATGCCGCGCTCGGCCAACTGGCGCGCCTGCGCCAGCAACGCGTCGCCGTCCTGCGCCGCCAGCGCGTCGAGCAGGTCGAACAGGTAATCGCGCCGCACCGTGCCGAGCATGGACTCGACTGCGGCGGCCTCCACCTTGCCGCCGCCGTAGGCAATCGCCTGATCGGTCAGCGACAGCGCATCGCGCATGCTGCCGGCCGCCGCGCGCGCCAGAATGTTCAGCGCAGCGGGTTCGGCGTCGACGTTTTCCTGCGCCAGCACCTCGCCCAGATGCTGCGCCACCAGCGCGGGCAACATCGGCTTCAGATTGAACTGCAGGCAGCGCGACAGCACCGTCACCGGAATTTTCTGCGGGTCAGTGGTGGCGAGGATGAATTTCACATGCGCGGGCGGCTCTTCCAGCGTCTTCAACATGGAGTTGAAGGCCGGCTTCGACAGCATGTGCACTTCGTCGATGATGTAGACCTTGTAGCGCCCCACCGTCGGCGCGTACTGCGCGTTGTCGAGCACTTCGCGCATGTTGTCGACGCCGGTGTTCGATGCGGCGTCGAGCTCGAGCAGGTCGACAAAACGCCCGGCATCGATCTGGGTGCAGGCGGAGCAGGTGCCGCAGGGGGTATTGGTGATGCCGGTTTCGCAGTTGAGGCACTTGGCGAGAATCCGCGCCAGCGTGGTCTTGCCCACTCCGCGCGTGCCGGTCAGCAGATAGGCATGATGCAGCCGGCCCTGCGTCAGCGCGTTGGACAGCGCCTGCACCACATGTTCCTGGCCCTTGAGATCAGCAAACACGCGCGGCCGCCACTTGCGCGCCAGCGCCAGTGCGGGGGATGCGGAATCGCCAAAGAGATCAGTCATGGTTTATGTGGAAGCGGGAACCATTCCAGGTTGCTTTCTAACGGAGACAAGGCGGAGGGCCGCAGACAGTACATCGCAGTACGGCAAGGCTCGACAACGCAGTATCCGTTAGAAAGCAGCCTGGAATGGCGAGCCAGAACCCCGGCACTGGCATCGGTCGCTGTGGCTGCTTCCTTCCGGACCTGACCCGATTCACAACTTAGCCATGCGGGGAGGCCCGCCACGCGTATTTTACCCCGGATGCGGGTTATTCCTCATCCGCCGGCGCGGTCAGCCGGCGTTTTTTCACGGCGTCGGCCAGCATGCGCAGCAACGGCACGGTGTCGTCCCAGCCGATGCAGGCGTCGGTGATCGACTTGGCGTATTCCAGCGGCTGACCCGGCACCAGATCCTGGCGCCCGGCATTGAGATGGCTCTCGACCATGGCGCCAATGATGCGCATGTCGCCGCCGGCCACCTGGGCGGCCACCTCGGCGCCGACGTCGATCTGGCGCTGGTGCTGCTTGCTCGAATTGGCGTGCGAAAAGTCGATCATCAGCTGCTGGCGCAGGCCAGCGGCGGCCAGTTCGCCGCATGCCAGATTGACGCTCGCCGCGTCGTAGTTGGGCGTCTTGCCGCCGCGCAGGATGACATGGGTGTCTTCGTTGCCGGTGGTGCTGAACACGCCGACATGGCCCGACTTGGTGATCGAGATGAAATGGTGGCGCCCCGCCGCCGCCTTGATCGCATCCACGGCGATCCGCAGGCTGCCGTCGGTGCCGTTCTTGAACCCCACCGGGCACGACAGGCCGGACGCCAGTTGGCGGTGCGACTGCGACTCGGTGGTGCGCGCGCCGATCGCTCCCCAGCTCACCAGGTCGGCAATGTACTGCGGCGACACCAGGTCGAGGAACTCGGTCGCACACGGCAAGCCGATTTCACTGATTTCCAGCAACAGCTTGCGCGCCAGCCGCAGGCCTTCGTTGATGTCGAAGCTCTCGTCCAGATGCGGGTCGTTGATCAGGCCCTTCCAGCCCACCGTCGTGCGCGGTTTTTCGAAATATACCCGCATCACGATGATGAGCTCGTGCGCGAGTTCGTCGGCCAGCGGTTTCAGCTTGCGGGCATAATCCAGCGCAGCAGCCGGGTCGTGAATGGAGCACGGCCCGACGATGATGAACAGGCGATCATCCGCCCCGCGCAGCACGTCGTGGATCGCGCTGCGCGCATGCGCCACATGTGCATGCACGGCCTCGCTGGCACGCAGCTCGCGCATGATCTGCATCGGTGCGAGCAGTTCGCCGCTTTGCTCGATGCGGGTGTCGTCGGTTCGGGTAGACATGTTCTGGCTCCGTAAATGTGCGTTGCCCTGCTGCTGAGGCCTAAACGAAAAAACCGCCAGCGGGCTGGCGGTTTCGTCAAGGCCGGCTGTTCGTCTCAGCGCCTCCCGACCGCCTGTGGCGTGGGATAAAAGCGGCTAAAAAAGAACTTCCCGGCATGGATCATGCATGGCAGTCTATCAAATTAGACCAGACCCCGCCAAGCGCTTTTGTGCTGGCTGGAGTCACCCCTACCCAGGCATCGCCGCGGCCTCATTCCCGGACCGGCAAGGCAAACATAAGGAGAAACAGTGTGGAAACAATGGCCAAGGTGTCCGACACTCAACACCCCACCCGGGAAATGCGGCGCGACAGGCGTTTTCAGGTTTCGCAGGCGGCCATGATCACGCAGCCCGGGCACGCGGAAATTGCCTGCGGGATCCGCGATTTTTGCCAGGGCGGCCTGTTTCTCAAATTCTCCAACCCGGAAACCGCGATCGCTTCGCTGGCCCAGCGCACTGATGCCGTGGTCGAGATCGTCGTGACCCCGGCCGGCAGCCAGGGCTTCCGTATTCCAGCGCAACTCAAACGCCTGAGCCCGCTTGGCATCGGTGTCGCCTTCACCCAGCAGCCCGTGGAGGCCTTGCGTGCGCTGCAAAAGTTGCGCATGGCCGAACATCGACGACGCTTTTCCGCCCTGCCCACCACCGATGCAAACCCTCATCTGCGCGAAGCCTGCACCACCCTGCTGAGCGAAACCCTGTTCCAGGCGCATGATCAGTTGATGCGCATGCTGGGCGAAAAACTGAGCGCTGCCGCCCTGCATGCCACCGGCATTTCAGAACACAGCGGCTTGCTGGGTGCCGTGAACGAGTTCAGCACCCACGCGGCAAGCGTGCAAACCCGCTTCGTTCAGCAGGTGCTGGATGCGCTGAAGCAGGCGAGCCCGGTGCAGACCCAGGCCACCCGCGGCACCCTCGATGGCGGGCTGGCACTGGTTGACGAGCTGGATTTTGAAGACTGGCTTGCCACCTCGTCCGAGGCCAACAAGCTGGAAGAGCAGTTCCGCGAGCAGCTTGCCGATATCGAGCCGCGCATTGGCCAGGTGTTCGGCTTCGCCTGCGACAGCAACAACAACCCGTTCGGCCCCGCCGTCATCGGCCACGCTTACCGCATCGCGCTGCAGGACCTGCCCTTGCTGGCGCGCGCACGCCAGGTGGCCTACACCACGCTGCGCGAGGTCCTGGCCGAGCCGCTTGCCGCGCTCTATGCCGAACTGCTGGCACTGCTGCCCGTTTCGCAGGCCGAAGTCGAGCAGCAAAAAGCCATCGCCTCACCGCAGCCGCAGCATGTCCCGCCACAGACAGAAGCTGCGGCACCTGCCGCGCCCGCATCGCAAGGCACGCTGAGTCGCCTGACCGGCTCGTTGATGGATTTCTTCCGTGGCCAGCCGGCCGCGGCATCGGCGCCCGCTGCCACACCCGCCGGCGCGCCGGCTCCCATGGCGCCCGGCCATGCCGCCCAGGGCGCCGTCGCCAGCGCGAGCCCGCAACCAGCGCGGGTCAGCATGCCGGGCATCGCCCACTCGCCGGTGCTGCAGCGTCTGGCGTCAGCGGGCGCGTTGCCGACCATGGTGACCCAGGAAATGCAACGCTCGGTCGACATGTTCGGCGCGCTGTTCGACACCATGCATGCCGAGAAATCGGTCAGCGAGGGCATGCGGCCCTTCTTCCAGCAGCTGGAAACCAGCCTGATCAAACTCGCGATGTCCGACCCGCAATTTCTCAGCTCGCCCAGCCATCCGGCGCACAAGGTGCTGAACACGCTCGACCGCATCAGCATGGCCGCGGGAGACGATGGCAAGATCACCGATCAACGCCTGATGCGGCTGATGAGCCGCTGGACCGACCGCATCAATTCCGAGGCCGACAAGAACCCGGGCGTGTTCGAAGAAGCCCGCACCCAGCTCGAGCGCGTGCTGAAGCCCATCCTGAACGAGCGCACCGCGCGCGTATCCCGCCTGCAGGCCATGTGCGAAGGCCGCCAGCACGCCGATGGCGTCAAGCAGCGCATCCTGCGCGAACTGCTGGCGCGCATGGGCGAACGCAGGGTGCCAAACGCCGTGATCGAACTGTTGAACGGCGGCTGGCGCAACGTGCTGCTGATCGCCGAAATGCGCCATGGCGCCGACAGCAACGAAGCACGCGAAGCCTGGCAGTTCCTGCACCAGCTGTGCACCTGGCTGGACCCGGAACGGGCCAACCCGCCCAGCGCGGCCGCTGTGCAGGCGCTGCTGCAACGCATCGACCAGGCGCTGACCCAGGTCTGTGCCGACAAGTTTGCGCAGGACCGCATCGTCGACCAGCTTGCCAGTGCGCTGTTCGATACGGACAGCGCGCAGCAACAGCACAGCCCGATCGCCGCCCGCCTCAACGACGCCGCCAGCGAGCCCCTGAGCGAGGCACAGGACATGCTGGCCGGGCGTCTGCGGGTCGGCGACTGGCTGCTGTTCAACACGTTCGACACCCCGCTCAATCTGGTATGGATCGGCGACCAGCTGCCGGTGTACGTGTTCGCCAACTACCGCGGCATCAAGAAGCTCGACATCAAGCGCCAGGACCTGCTGCGATCGCTGGAGTCCGGCGAAGCACGCTGGACCGAAGACCTGGAACTGCCGCTGATGGACCGTTCCTACAGCGCAATGATCCAGAAGATGCAGCGCGATCTGGTGTGGCAGGCCACGCACGACCCCGCCACCGGGCTCGCCAACCGCAAGCATTTCTTCCGCTCCATCCGCCGCGACTGGCTGAGGAGCCCGTCACGCGACAGCGGCTGCGCCATCGGCGTCGTCCAGATCGACATCATCACCCCTGCGGGCGATGCGGCCGGGAGCGACATCCGCCTCCCCATCCTGCGCGATCTCGCCCAGATGTTGCCTGCACACCTGCCACCCGGGACGCTGCTCGCGCGCGCCGGCGAATCCGGTCTGGCATTCTGGGTCGCGGCTGCCGACAGTGCCGCCGCCCAGGCCCAGGCCGCGTCGCTGGTCAGCGTCATCGCCGCGCAGCCGCAGGAAATCAACGGCGTTCGCTACCGCATCCATGCGGTGGCCGGCCTGATGTGGGCAAGCGACTGGCTCAGTCCCGAAACCTATTACGACAACGCCAACGCCGCCTGCGCGCGCGCGCGCGAATCGGGTAATGCTGTCGTTGAATACGGCGGCCAGACAGACGACAGCGGCGTGATGGCACTGGCGCACTGGGCGCACGAACTGACGTCCATCCTCGCCAACAACCAGCTCAGTCTCGACTGCCAGCCGGTGGTTGCCACCGCCAGCGCCCAGCCGGACGCCGAAGCGCACACGGACGCATCGACTGCGCGCGCCCCGCTGTATTACGAAGTGCTGCTGCACCCGGTCACCCAGGCCGAGCACACCTTCCCCACGCGCGACCTGATCGACGTGGCCGAGCGGCTGCAGCGCATCACCGAAATCGACCGCTGGGTCGTCCGCCACGTGCTGCAGTGGATGCGCGACCACGCCGACAGCCTTGCCCGGATCGGTGGGCTCTCGATCAATCTGTCCGGCCAGTCCGTCATCAATCCGCTCTTCCTGAAGTTTCTGCTGTCCGAGTTGTCCCACGGCGACATCCCCGGCGACAAGCTGATTTTCGAAATCAGCGAAGCCGACGCCGCCGAAGGCCACGCCCAGACCCAGATGTTCATGCGCCAGCTGCAGCGCCACGGCTGCCGCTTCACCCTCGATGACTTTGGCGTGGGCAGCAGTTCCTACACCAGCCTGAAGAGCATGAAGCTCGACCACCTGAAAATCGATCGCGCCCTGGTGCGGGAAATTTCCACCAGCATGATCGACGAGGCACTGGTGCGTTCCATCATGGAAACGGGCAGCTTCCTCGGGATCAGGACGGTGGCGGGGTTTGTCGAGGATGCGGAGACGCTGGCGAAGCTGGAGGAGATGGGGGTGGATTGTGTGCAAGGGTATCTGATCGGGGCGCCGAAGCCGCTGGATACGCTGGCCTGAGGCGCTGACGCGGCAACAGGGGGACATGCCGGATTGGAGCGGCCATTCCCCGGCGCGCACGCCTTGGAGAATCCCCCGCCCGATTTCAAACCAGATCGATAGACCGCAGCAATTCGATCGATTCCATCGGGCGGCCAATGGCAAACCCCTGGGCATAGTCAACATTGAGCTCGCGCAAGAGATCAATGAGCGCCACATCTTCTACAAATTTTGCGACCACCTGAATACCCAGATCATGCGCGGCGGACGTCAAGCCCTTAACCAAAGTTTGGTTGGCTTTATGGGTGCGCAGATCGCGAATCAGACTGGCGTCGATCTTGACCATGTCGACCGGGATTTGTTGCAGGAACTGATCGGCCGGCCCGTGCCCGAAATCATCGAGCACCAGGCGGCAACCAATCGTTTTCAGTTTCATTCCCAGTTCGCGCACCCGTCCGACGTGTTCCATGGCCGCGGCTGCAGTGATCTCGATATGGAGCTGACCCGGCCGCAGCGCGCTTTCCTCAACCGCATCTTGAATATGATCGAATAATCTTTCATCTTCGAGCGACGCGCGCGACAGGTTGAGTGATATCCAGAGATTTTGCTCATCCAGGCTGTGCAGTTTGCGTACGGCTTTGCGAATCACCATGTAGTCGATTGGCAGGGCAAGTCCGAAACGCCCCGCCGATTCCATGAACAAGCCAGGACTGATGATTTGTCCATCCCGATCTTCCATTCGCAGCAAGGCCTCGTAGCCCGGCGTGGTGCCGTCAGCAAGGCACAGCAGCGGCTGATAGAACAACAAGAACTGATCGTTCTCCAGCGCCCGCCGCAAACGCCCTTCCCACTGGATATGCTCCTGCACGCACTGCATCTCCTGCGGCGACGAGGAATACAGACGCCAACAATTGCCCCCATCACTTTTGGCCTGATACATCGCCGCATCCGCATAGACGATCAGCGCACTCAAATCGCTGTCGTGATCAGGAAACAGTGCCATGCCGATGCTGGCTGACGGATTCAGTTCATGGCCCTCAATAGTGAACTTGGCTTCGTTGAACAGACGCAACAACTTGTTCGCCACCTCGATCGCGGCACCTTTCTGTGTTTCCGGCATGAGTATCGCGAACTCGTCTCCGCCCCAGCGGGCGATCGTATCGGTGCTGCGCAGCGCAGCGCTGAGCAAAGCGGAAATCTCCGTGAGGTATTGGTCTCCGGCATGATGGCCGTAGGTGTCGTTAACAAATTTGAATTTATCGAGGTCAATGAAGACCAGCGCCGCACTGCGTTGATACCGCAACGCATACTGCCCCCACTTCTCAAGTTCCTTCTGGTAACTGCGGCGATTAAGCAGACCGGTCAGCGCATCGTGCTCGGCCATATGCGCAATCATCTCATTCGCCTTCTTTGACTCGTCCAGCGCGAGCAGCAAGGACTCCGTTTTCTCGGCGACTTGTTGTTCCAGCGAGGCGGAGAATCGCAGGATCCGGTCCTGGCGCATCCCTGCGAGTCGCGAAAACAACCCCAGAAACAGCGGCGCGGAATCAATGACCCATAACAGGGGATTCTGATGGGCCTCGGCGATGAGGCCCAGCCAATCGGCGGTGCAGGTGATTTCGTTGATCAGACACAGGAAAGCGATGGACCCAATAGGAAAACAGAGCCCGAACAGGGCCCCGTAGATCGTGTATTTCGTGGTTTCAGTCAAGTGCGCCATGCGGCTTTACCCCTGGATCCACCATGAGATTAGACTTTAACGGCTTGCGGGGCCTAATCTGGAGCGGCTGGGGACCGTTGGCCGGGGGTAGCCCGGCAGCTAGTCACTTTCTTTTGTCTCGCCAAAAGAAAGTAACCCAAGAAAAGGCGACCCCGACATCCCCGAATTCCCGAAAAGCGAACCTGCCGGGCGGGCGGCGAAGAACTCGCCCCGCCTTGCTGTTTTTGATTTGGTTTTTTGTGGGCGGGGCTCAAACACCTTCGCCGCTGATCCGCCCGTCAGGCTCGATTTCCGGCGGGGGCTGTAAGGGGATGAAAATCAAAACCAGTGCAGTGATGACGGGGCGGTTTGCACGCCTGTGTTAAGACACGAATTCAGTGCAACGTCCTTCAGTTATTGCGCCCTACTCATGCCGCACTTATACGCATTACCAGATACATTTGGGCTATATCCTCCCACCACTGACAACCAGACTACATGGGTTGCATTGAGTTGAGCGGCCTGTTCCCTAGCTTCATTCTTTGCATTATTGATACCTGCGGAAGCGGCGAGATTCCCCCACCCAGAGGTGCCGCTGACACTCCCAACAAATTGGCAATTAGCAACTAATTGTTGATCAGCGTCCTGCACGATACTCGCCCGTGGTGATGGCGCTGTAGCACACCCAGAAACCAAAATTGCAACAACCCCAAAAGCCGTAAACAACGTTTTCATTAACTCATTGCCTTTGTTATCAACAAATAAAAGCGGACAGGGCACAATTACCGAAAAACATTGCGCCCAATGTATTTATTAGTCCGCCTTACGCTGTCCCGCCCACCGTCAACCCATCAATCCGTAGCGTCGGCTGCCCCACGCCGACCGGCACGCTCTGGCCTTCCTTGCCGCACGTCCCCACGCCCGAATCCATTTCCATGTCGTTGCCGATCATACTGACGCGGGTCAGCACTTCGGGGCCGTTGCCGATCAGGGTGGCGCCTTTGACCGGGTAGGTGATCTTGCCGTCTTCGATCATGTAGGCCTCGGCGGCGGAGAAGACGAATTTTCCGCTGGTGATGTCGACCTGGCCGCCGCCGAAGTTGACGGCGTAGAGGCCGTTCTTCACCGAGGCAATGATTTCGTGGGGATCCTTGTCGCCACCGAGCATCAGGGTGTTGGTCATGCGCGGCATGGTGAGGTGGGCGAAGGATTCGCGCCTTGCGTTGCCGGTGATCGGCATGCCCATCAGGCGCGCATTCATCATGTCCTGCATGTAGCCGGTGAGGATGCCGTCTTCGATCAGCACGGTGCGCTGGGTGGGGTTGCCTTCGTCGTCGACGTTGAGCGAGCCGCGGCGCAGCGGAATGGTGCCGTCGTCGATGACGGTGACGCCGGGCGCGGCGACGCGTTCGCCGATGCGGCCGGAAAACGCCGAGCTGCCCTTGCGGTTGAAGTCGCCTTCGAGGCCGTGGCCGATCGCTTCGTGCAGCAGGATGCCGGGCCAGCCGGAACCGAGGACGACGGTCATGGTGCCGGCGGGGGCGGGGCGCGCGTCGAGGTTGACCATGGCCTGGTGGACGGCCTGGCGCGCGTATTTTTCCAGGATGTCGTCGGTGAAATAGCTGTAGTCGAAGCGGCCGCCGCCGCCGCCGCTGCCCTGCTCGCGACGGCCATCCTGTTCGGCGATGACCTGCAGCGACAGGCGCACCAGCGGACGCACGTCGGCGGCGAGGTGGCCGTCGGAGCGCGCGATGAAAATCACTTCGTATTCGGAGGCGAGGCTCGCCATCACCTGTTTTACGCGCGGGTCCATCGCACGGGCCTTCTTTTCCAGACGCTCCAGCAGCGCGACCTTCGCCGGGTCGTCCAGACTCGCCAGCGGGTCGACCGCGTTGTAGAGCAGGCGACCTTCGCCGCGCTTCACCATGCCGACGCTGCGGTTCTGGCCGGCGCGCGCAATCGCGCGGGTGGCGTCGGCAGCGGCGCCCAAGGCATCAAGGCTGATGTCGTCGGAATAGGCGAAGGCGGTTTTTTCGCCCGAGATCGCGCGCACGCCGACGCCCTGGTCGATGTTGAAGCTGCCCGACTTGACCTGGCCTTCTTCCAGGCTCCAGCCTTCGGAACGGCTGTACTGAAAATACAGGTCGGCGTAGTCGACGTCGTGCGTGAGCAGGCGGCCGAACACCGGCGCCAGTTTGTCGGCGTCGAGCCCGTTCGGCGTCAGCAGGGTGGACTCGGCGGACTGGAACAGTTGCTCGGCGGTCTGGATGGGAACGAAAGCGTCGCTGGGATTCATGGTGGATGTGTCCTGGATTACTTGCTGGCGGGCTCGCGCTTGGCCGTTGCGCGGCGCTCCACCACATTGATCTGGATCTGCTCGCAGGGAATGAAACGGTGCTGCAATGCAGGTAGGCTTTTCCGCAGGCTGGCCTGGTAGGCCGGGTTGATGTTGGCGATGACGACGCCGGACCCGCGCGGCAGGCGGTCGAGCACCACGCCCCAGGGGTCGACGATCATGCTGTCGCCGTGGGTTTCGCGACCGGACAGGTGATAGCCGCCTTGCGCCGGTGCAATCACGTAGGCGAGGTTCTCGATCGCGCGCGCGCGGATCAGGGTTTCGAAATGCGCACGCCCGGTGGTGGCGGTGAACGCCGACGGCACCACGATGATGTCGACGTCGGGCATCGCGCGATACAACTCGGGGAAACGCAGGTCGTAGCAGATCGACAGGCCGATGCGGCCGAACGGGCTGTTGACGACGACAACCTGGTCACCCGGCTCGATCAGTTTGGCTTCCTGATAGCGCTCATTGCCAAGGTCAAGGCCGAACAGGTGAATCTTGTCGTAGCGCGCGACCTGCTTGCCGCGCTCGTCGTACACCAGGCAGCTGTTGCGCACCTTGTTCGCGACGCTGGCCTCCAGTGGCACCGAGCCACCGACCAGCCAGATCTTGTGTTTCTTCGCCATGCGCGACAGGAAGGCCTGGATCGGGCCGTGGCCTTCGGCCTCGCGCGCCTTCACCACATAGCTGTCTTTCATCGCCATGATGCAGAAAAATTCCGGCAGCACGACCAGGCGTGCGCCTTCATCGACTGCGAGTTCGATCAGCCGTTCGGTCTCGGCCAGGTTGGCCGGCACATTGGGCCCGGACGCCATCTGGATCGCTGCCACGCGGATTGCCCCGGCCTGCACGGCGGGCTTTTTCACCTGCGCACCTTTGCTACGCGTCACGCTGGGCTTGGCTGGTTTTTTCGTCGTCATGTCACTGATTCCACGCTTACGGCTCCGACACCGGCGTGTCGGGTTTGGTTAATTTCATGACGTCAGGCGTCTGCCATGGCCCCGTCACCATATATTCCCGGCTGATCGCCTCCTCGAACGGATCGCGCAACAGCTTCTGCGCAGCCAGCGCGCCCACCCCGGCGAGCGGCCCGCCGATCAGGGCACCGGCCACCGCCAGGCCTTCGGACAGTTTCGGAATCACTTTCACCCGCAACTGCACGGATTCCTGGTTGAGGTCGGCCAGTCCGGACATGTTGACCTTGGCAGCCGGCCCCCGCATCCTGAAGTCATCGCTGTAGACCACCCCGCGCGCAATACGCAGCGTGGCGTTGATGTCATCGAAGGCATAGCCTTGATTGAAGATATCACGGAAATCGAAGTTGAGCCGGCGCGGTAGCGATTGCAGGCTCAACACGCCAAGCAGCTTGCCGGCACCGGGATTGACCTTGAGAAACTGCCCGCCCCGCGCCTTGAAATCGAGCTGTCCGGCCAGGGTGTCGAACGCGAAGTCAGCCGGCGAACCCACCCAGGTGGCGTTGCCCTGAATCTCCACACTGCCGCGCCGCACCGTGTCGGGATAATCGAAACGTGCAAGAAACCGGCCCGCATCCACCACGCTCAGATTCAGCTCGGCACGGGTTT
Source organism: uncultured Thiobacillus sp. (assembly GCA_964623745.1). GTDB lineage: Bacteria > Pseudomonadota > Gammaproteobacteria > Burkholderiales > Thiobacillaceae > Thiobacillus. The sequence continues at coordinate 12,131 of CAZUVC010000010.1, forward strand.
CGCTCTGCACCCCGGCGCGCCACAGGCCACTCATGCGGAACACGCTGTCGGGATGGGTCAGCTGCAGGCTGTCGATCACCAGGCCCTGCGGCGCACCATGCGCCACCGCTTCCAGCCGCCCCATCGAGCGCGCCTGCAGGCGAAAGTCCTCGACCGTCACGTCCATGCGCGGAAAGTTCTCGGCCAGCAGGTTGATATGCCCCCCCGCCACGTCGTCTGCCTGCGCCCGTTCCGGTATCGTCAGCAACCTGAATTGCGCCGATATCCGACCGGCCTGCTCTCCGGCAGGGCGATGAGTCAGCGTGCCGTCGATACCCTGGCCGGTCAGCTGGGTGCGCAAAATTCCGTTGCGGCTGCGGCCCTGCACGCGCACATCCTGATAGCGTCGTTCCAGCAGATCGAGCGTTTCAAATCCCAGATCGATGGCGGTCAGCGTCAAGCCGGTGCGCGCCTCGTTGCCCTCCGGCAGCAGGGCCAGCCAGCCCGATACGTCGAGCGCACGACCGCTGCCGGCCAGGCGCAGGCCCGGCTCGGCAGGCAGCGTCGCCGGCGCGCCGAAGCGGATCTCGCCGCGTTCGAAATCACCCGCCGCGTTGCTGCGCCAGACTGCGCTGACCACCTGATCCATCTGCACCTCGACCCGCTGCCGATCGCCCTCGGCCTCGCGCACCACGCGCAGCGGCATCGGCTGTGCGGCCGTCTTGGTCAGCGGTGCGGGCAGGCTGGAGCCCAGTCCGGTCAGATCCGATTCGACGCGCAGACGCGCACCGGAGGTCAACAGGTCGATGCGTCCCCGCCAGTTCGTCTCGCCGCTCAGGTGTTTGCCCCAGGCCGGGCCAATCCACGCCGTCATGCCGGTCGCCGTGGCGCGGCCCTGCGCCAGAATCTGCACGTCGCCGTTGCGGGTGACGGCATCGACGCGCAATGGGCCGCCCAGGAACTGGGCCACGAGATTACGTGCCGTCACGCCGTCGCCGGTGAAATCAATGTCGCCGCGCGCCCGATCGAGCCGCGACAGGCCGGGCGGGAACAGGGTATTGCCAAGAAAGGACAAGCGTCCCTCCAGCGTGGTGTCGTCGCTGTGGCGCAGCGGCACATGCAGCTTGAGCGCAAGCCGCATCGGACCGGTACCGTCGAGGGTGTCGGTAAAGCCGCGCAGGCGCGCGCCCACCGGACTGGCGTTGGCAAAGCGGATGAAATCCTGGATCGGTCCGTTGGCCTGGCCCTCGATGTGCAGCTCTTCCTCGTGATGCAACAGATCGGGGATCGACGCCTTCACCGGCGCCAGCGCCACGCCATAAATGCGCGCCCGGGTCGCCGTCAGTTCCATCTGCTTGCCCTGGAACAGCAGGTTCGCCTCGATATCCTCGATGCGCGGCCAGCCGGCAATGTAGTCGATCACCGCGCCCTTGATCGGCGCCTCGAAGCGGAACACGCCCTCGCCCTGCTCGAACGGAAACTTCGCGAGATCGCCCCTGAGCGTCATCCGCGCCGCGTCGGTGTGCCCCGCGACCACCCCCCGCTTGACCCAGTTGAACGTGTTGTCGCCGATCACGCGCGGAAAATAGCGGTGTGCGGCCGTGCCGTCGATATGGCTCAGTCGCGCCTCCAGATCGGCAACGCCGGGCTGGCCCGCAATCAGTTCGTAGTGCCCCTTGATGGCGGCTGTCATATCGGCATTGGAAAAATCCAGCGCATCCAGCGTCAGCCGATGGCCGCGCTTCGATTTTTTCCAGCTGCCGCGCGCCTGCAGCCGGTCGAACGCAAACGCGGGTTCGCGGAACCATTCGGGCAGGCTCAGGCCGAGCCGGCCGGCGTCGATCTCGAATACGCCGGCGCGCGCATCGCCTTCGATGCGCCCGGACAGATTGGCGAAGCCAGGCAGGCCCTCGGTGGCCGCGATCCCCACCCCGCTGACGTGGGCCGCCACCTCGAAATTGTCGAGCCCCGGCTGCGCACCGGTCCAGTGCAGCCGCAAGGTGTCGACGCGGCCCTGCGGCTGCATGGCCTGCAATCGCGTCCGCAACGCCGCATCCATCGGCAGGTTCGGCAGCATCGCCTGCCACTCGCCCAGCCGGAATGCCTGGGCGGTGATTTCATGCGCGCGCGCGTCCCAGTACAGGCCGGCATTGAAGGGTTTGCCGAGTGCGGCACCCGGCGCTGCCAGACGCAGGTTTTCGAACGTCACCCGCTGCCCGTCCGCGTCGCCGGTCCAGCGTGCGTTGCCGCGCGCCTGCGCCAGCCGCAGCGGAGGCAGGCCCTCGCCCAGCACGGTTTCGATCGATCGCAGTTCAAATCCAACGTTCGCTGCGGCCAGCTTTCCCGCGACCACGTCGAACTGCACCCTGAGCGCGCCCGAGCCGCGTTGCGGCTGGTGCGGCAAATCCAGCCAGTTCTTCAGCACCGGAAACGCGACGCCCGCCACGGCGAGGTGGACGGTCCCGGCCCAGGTGGCGGGATCCTGGACATCGTGGCTGGTCAGTCTCGCCTCGGCCGTCAGCGGCCGCGCCAGGCTGGCCGGCGGCACGGCCCGCATCGTCATGTGGTGGGTGGTGCGTGTGTTGTCCAGCGTGAAGTCGACCGTGTTCAGGATCAGCGGCGGCGCATCGACCCGCTCGTCGCGCCAGGTAAGCGTGGCACCGCTGACCTGCACCTGCCCCTGCCGCAGCAGCCAAGTGACAAAACCGCTGTCGGGGTCGGCCGGGTTGACCGGAAGGCCGCCGACATAGAGATGCCCGTCAGGCGCGCGCCGCACGCCGAGGGCAAGCCCCTGGAGTTCGATGCGGTTAAAGCGCGGCTCAAAAAATAGCAGCGAGCGCCAGGCAAACCTTGCGTTCAGATCCGGCAGGTACAGCGCTGCGCGCCCCTGCGCATCATGCAGACGCACACCCTGCAGCCTAAACTCGGGGCGCGCCTGCTGCCACACGCCCGACACCGCCTCCAGCGTCACCCGCTGGCCCAGCGCGCGCGACATCAGCTTCGCCACCGTATCACGGTGGTCGGCAATGTTGGGCAACACCCAGAAATACATCAGCGCCGCCGCGACTGAAAAACCCACTGCCCCCAGTGCGGCAAGCGCCACCAGCCAGCGCGATGCACGGCGCAGGCGGGGGGAGAACGCGGGAAGTGCTGTCATCAGTCAATGCTCAGGGAAAACACGATTCTATGCGCTGCCCGCACTTCACGGCAGCAGCCGGCCCTGCGGGGAAGCGTTTCATTCTTCGGTGAAGCGGTGAATCAGCCGTCGGTCGCGCTTGGTGGGGCGGCCCTTGATCGCGGCCGCCGGGCTTGCCGTCAATGCGCGATCCTGCGCCCGCTGCTGGCGGCGCGCGATGCTGGCAGGGTCCTCCTCGTACAGCGTCTGCGCCACCGGCGCCGGGCCGCGCTGCATCGACAGCGCGCGCACCGTCAGCGTCCAGTCGGCTTCGCCGAGTTGGACTTCAAGTCGGTCGCCAGGTTTCACTTCGCGCGCAGGTTTGGTGCGCGTGCCGTTCAACTTGACGCGCCCCTGCTCGATGGCCTGGGTGGCGAGACTGCGCGTCTTGTAAAAGCGCGCGGCCCACAGCCACTTGTCGATTCGCATGGCGGCAAGCGCAGTGTGTTCAGCCGGCATTGGTCATCCCGCCCTGCATCGGTGGGCAAACATACATCGGAAAACGCCCGCGTCCGGGCGAGCGGCGGCATGCACGAATCATCGACCGCATTGTGCCGGTTTTGCCACCGCGAAACCATGTCACGCCCGATCCCGACGCGGCGCCCGCTCACGCGGGGTTCGCGTGCGCGCCACGGACCGATACAATCGGCCTCTTTTGACGCAAGGACCCACCATGCCCAAGATCCTCGCCCTGTCCGGCAGCATTCGCCGCGATTCCTGGAACCGCAAGCTCATTCAGGCCGCCGTGGAGGCGGCCCGTGCCGCCGGCGGCGACGTCACCCTGATCGACCTTGCCGACTATCCGCTGCCGCTGATGAACGAGGACCTCGAAGCCCGCGACGGTCTGCCCGACAACGCGCAGCGACTGAAAGCGCTGTTCAAGGAGCACGACGCGCTGTTGATCGCCAGCCCCGAATACAACAGCTCGATTCCGCCGCTGCTGAAGAACACGCTCGACTGGGTGTCGCGCGAATGGCAGGGCGAATCGGGGCTGGTGCCCTACCAGAACAAGGTCGCCGCCATGCTGGCGGCATCGCCCGGCAGCTTCGGCGGCATGCGTATGCTGCCCCACCTGCGCCAGGTGCTGAACACGCTGGGTGTGCTGGTACTGCCGGGCCAGTTTTCGCTGGCGCATGCAGACAAGGCCTTCGACGAGGAGAGCGGCGCACTGAAGTCGCCAGCGCGCCTGCACGCGCTGGTGCTGGAACTGGTCAACACCACCGCTGCACTGAATCGCGCCTAAAAAAATGCGCCCCGAAGGGCGCAAGGAGGAGACACACGGCTGCAGAGCGGCAACCCAGGGTTGCCAACGAAACATCGCTGCTGTCGGCGGGTCAGGCCGGCAGGGACGGCGATCTCAGAAAGGGGGCAAGGGAAGGCGGCAAGGCGGCTGCCCCACCGCTGTATGGCTGGGCGACAGCCTGCTCAGACAGTCGCTCGGCGCCCGCAGGCGCGGAAAAGCCGAATCCGGCCAGGGCGGCGGCAACCAAGGCGAGGCCGAGGGCGAGGCCCGGCACGCTGCCGGCACGGTAGGAAGAACGGGGATCGGTCGAGCGGACGGGAAACGGACATTGGTGCGACATGACGGGCTCCTTTAATCAAGACACTGCCTGATCGGGGTGCGACGCATGCCACATGCGGACTTTGTTGGCGGCCCCGCTGTCTTGGATTCAAGACCGGAAGCTTTGCGTCCCCGCCTCGCGACGGGTTTGCCCTTGTACAGGTTACCAACAGTAACGTCGACTTTTCGACAAACTTTAGGCCGGGACGGGGCCCGCGCTCAAAATAATTCCCTTTCCTTTCAACGCACTATAAAGCGCGCATCAAAAAGCCCCCGAAATGGGGGCTTTTTGATGGGTCGGGCATTCGCCCTTACTGCGGCAGCAACCGGTCCTTGGCCACGAAATACTTGCGGGCAAACGCGACCAGCTGGGCGTCGCTCGGATGGTCCACGGTTTCCACCCCGATCACTTTATCGGAGACGCCATGGTCGTGGGAATGGATGTGCTTGATCAGTTCGAGCTTGGCCTGCCCCGGTCCGACGATCAGGATTTCCGTTGCGCCGGCCAGCGCCTCGACGACCTCGTGATAATAATGTTGGTCTTCGGGCTGGCGGCTGCCACTGACCGAACCCCGCTTGCGGTGCAGGTTGCGGTGCGGGGTGGCCGGGCTGACCACCGATTTCTCGACGTCAGCCGGGCTGATATGCATGATGCGGGCTTCGTTGTGGTCGAGCCAGACGACGGCATGGTAATGGGACATGGTTTCCTTTCGCGCGTGAGTAAAAAGACTGGCAACTCCTAATATTGGGCGCTTGCGCAGTAAATTCAAGCCCCGATACGCTCCCCGCCGTTTTATTTCACCGCTTCCTTGAGCTGGTCGAGGATGGCCGGGTTTTCAAGCGTGGAAACGTCCTGGGTGATTTCCTCGCCCTTGGCGATCGCGCGCAGCAGGCGGCGCATGATCTTGCCGGAGCGGGTTTTCGGCAGGTTGTCGCCAAAGCGGATTTCGTCAGGCTTGGCGATCGGGCCGATTTCCTTGCCGACCCACTCGCGCAGCTCGACAGCGATCTGCTTCGCCTCGTCGCCGGTGGGACGCGTGCCTTTCAGCACCACATAGGCCACCACCGCCTCGCCCTTGATGTCGTGCGGGCGACCGACCACGGCGGCTTCGGCCACGCGCGGGTTGGACACCAGCGCAGATTCGATTTCCATCGTGCCCAGACGGTGGCCGGACACGTTCAGCACGTCGTCAATACGACCCATGATCCAGAAGTAGCCGTCGTCGTCGCGGTGCGCGGAGTCGCCGGCGAGATAGGTCTTGCCGCCGAGTTCTTCCGGGAAATAGGTTTTCTTGAAGCGCTCGGGGTCGCCCCACAGCGTGCGCAGTTGCGACGGGAATGGCCGCTGGATCACCAGATAGCCGCCGTGCCCCTTCTCGACCGGGTGGCCGTGCTCGTCGGTGATCGCGGCCATGATGCCGGGCAGCGGCAGGGTGCAGGAACCGGGCTTGGTCGGCACCGCGCCGGGCAAAGGCGCAATCATGTTCGCGCCGGTCTCGGTCTGCCACCAGGTGTCGACGATCGGGCAGCGGCCGCCGCCGATCACTTCGTGATACCACATCCACGCTTCGGGGTTGATCGGCTCGCCCACCGTGCCCAGCAGACGTAACGACGACAGGTCGAACCGGGCCGGCTCTTGCGCGCCGAGCTTGATCAGGCTGCGGATTGCCGTCGGTGCCGTATAGAACGTGGTGACCTTGTGCTTGGCGACGGTTTCCCAGAAACGTCCGGCATGCGGATAAGTGGGGATGCCCTCGAAGATGATTTCGGTCATGCCCAGCGCGAGCGGGCCGTAGGCGACGTAGGTGTGGCCGGTGATCCAGCCGACGTCGGCAGTACACCAGTAGACGTCGGAATCGGGCTTGGCGTCGAACACCCATTCCATCGACAGGATGGCGCCCAGCAGATAGCCGCCGCTGGAATGCTGCACGCCCTTGGGTTTGCCGGTCGAGCCCGAGGTGTAGAGGATGAACAGCGGATGCTCGGCGGAGACCCAGGTCGGCTCGCAGGTCTCGGCCTGGGTCTGCGCCAGCTCGTGCCACCACAGGTCGCGCGCACCCCAGTTCACGGCGCCGCCGGAGCGGCGATAGACAACCACTTTTTCGACGCAGGACGTGTCGCCCATCGCCAGTGCCTCGTCGACCGCGCGCTTCAACGGCACCGCCTTGCCGCCGCGCAGCGATTCGTCGGCGGTGATGATCACTTTGGCGCGGGCATCCTCGATGCGCTCGAACAGGCTCTTGGCGGAAAAGCCGCCGAACACCACCGAGTGAATCGCACCGATGCGCGCGCACGCCTGCATCGCCACCACCGCCTCGATGCTCATCGGCATGTAGACGATCACACGGTCGCCCTGGTGAACGCCGAGCGACTTCAGGCCGTTGGCGAACTGGCAGACGCGCGCGTGCAGTTCCTTGTAGCTGACCTTGGTCACCGTGCCGTCGTCGGCCTCGAAAATCAGCGCGGTCTTGTCGCCCCGGGTCGCCAGATGGCGGTCGAGGCAGTTGTAGGAGACGTTGAGCTCGCCGTCGTCGAACCATTTGTAGAACGGCGCCTGGCTCTCGTCGAGCGTGCGGGTGAAGGGTTTTTTCCAGTCGATCGTCCGCCGCGCCTGGTCGGCCCAGAATCCGGCGTAATCGGTTTCGGCCTGGTGGCACAGCGCCTGGTAGGCTTCCATGCCGGACACGTTGGCCTGTTTGAGGAACGCGTCCGCCGGCGGGAACACACGGGTTTCGGTCAGAATCGATTCGATGGCTGCCATACAGTCTCTCCGCTGATAGAGTGTTCGTTAGGCTGTCGATTCTAAATCAAAACCCAACCCCCCTGACCCACGCCATGAGCCACCCCGCCCTCGACCACGTCGCCCGCTGTTCCCGTTATGGCCGCCGCCTGCTGGCCGCACACGCGGACTGGGCCGACGCCCTGGTTGGACAGTTCGATCACGCCATCACCCGCGAGGCGATGCATGCCTTCCTGGCCGAACCGCCGTGCAGCGACGAAGCGGCGCTGCACCAGCGTTTGCGGCAATTGCGCCAGCGCGTGTGGCTGATCGTCACCGCGCGCGACCTGGCCGGCAGCGCCGACCTGGCCGAGGTGACTGCCACCTGGAGTACGCTGGCCGAGGTCTGCATCAATACCGCGCTCGATTTTCACCATGCCGGACTGGCCGCCCGTCACGGCGAGCCGCGCGACGAAAACGGCCAGCCGCAGCAGATGGTCGTGGTGGCGATGGGCAAGCTCGGCGGCGGTGAACTCAACGTGTCGTCCGACATCGATCTGATCTATCTCTATCCCGATGAAGGCGACACCGCGGCGGACGACGACACGGTCAAGCCAATCAGCAACCACGAATTCTTCATCCGCGTAGGGCGCAAGCTGACCGCCGCGCTGGGCGAAGCCACCGCCGACGGCTACGTGTTTCGTGTCGACCTGCGGCTGCGCCCGTGGGGCGAGTCCGGCCCGTTCGCGATGGGTTTCGCAATGCTGGAAGACTATCTGGTGGCACAGGGCCGACCGTGGGAGCGCTACGCCTGGATCAAGGCACGCCCGCTGACCGGCGGGCGTCACGACGAACTGATGCAGATCGTGCGGCCTTTCGTGTTCCGCAAATACCTCGACTTCGGCGCGTTTGCCGCGATCCGCGACCTGCACGTGCAGATTCGTCGCGAGGTGGCGCGCCGTGAAATGGCACACAACGTCAAGCTGGGGCCCGGCGGCATCCGCGAAATCGAGTTCACCGCGCAGGTGTTCCAGCTGATCCGCGGCGGCCAGATCGCCGCGCTGCAGCAACGGCCGACGCTGACGGTGCTGGACGAACTGGCGAAGAGCGGGCTGATGACCAAGGACGCGCAGCAGGAGCTCGCCGCCGCCTACGATTTTTTGCGCCGGCTGGAACACCGCATCCAGTATCTCGACGACGCGCAAACCCAGCTGCTGCCGGACGACGCCGAATCGCAGGCGATGCTCGCCGAGGCGATGGGGTTTGCCGACCACGCCGCCCTGCTCGCCGCGCTCGACCGCCATCGCAACAAGGTCACGCGCCATTTCGAGCAGGTGTTCGCCGCGCCGCAAACCGACCAGATGAGCCATCCGCTGACCGCGGTGTGCTGCGGCACGGCAGACGCCGCCACCATCCACGCATTGCTGGAAAATGCCGGCTACGAGGACCCGGACCGGGTGCTGGCGACACTCGACGCGCTGCGTCACGGCACCGCGCGACTGGCCGAGTCGACCCAGCTCATTCTCAATGCCCTGCTGCCGCCGGCACTCGAAGTCATCGGCAGCCAGCCCGACCCGGCGATCACGCTGGAACGCTTCGCCGCACTGGTGCAGGCGATTGCGCGCCGCTCCACCTATCTGGCGCTGCTCGCCGAATATCCGGCGGCGCTGCGCCAGCTGGTGCGCCTGCTGGCGGCAAGCCCGTGGGCCGCGCAGATGATCACGCAGCAGCCGCAATTGCTGGATGAACTGATCGCGCCGCAACACTTGATGCGCGTGCCCGACTGGGCGCAGCTCGCCGCGCAGCTGCACGCCGAACTCGACGCCCACCCCGGCGACACCGAGGCGCAGATGGATGCGCTGCGCCGCTTCAAGCGGGCGCAGACGCTGCGCCTGTTGGCGCAGGACGTGGCCGGCCGGCTGACGCTGGAAGCGCTGTCGGATCACCTGTCGTATCTGGCCGATACGCTCTTGAATGAAACCCTGGCGCGCTGCTGGGCCGGGCTGAAGTCGCGCCACCGCGACGAACCGCGTTTCGCCGTCATCGGCTACGGCAAGCTCGGCGGCAAGGAGCTCGGCTATGCGTCCGATCTCGACCTGGTGTTCCTCTACGACGACACCGACGAACGCGCGCAGGAAACCTATGCCCGGCTGGCACAGCGCATCAACACCTGGCTGGGCACGCTTACTTCGGCCGGTATGCTCTACGAAACCGACCTGCGCCTGCGCCCGGACGGTGCCTCGGGTCTCCTGGTCAGTTCGACCGAGGCCTTCCGCGACTACCAGCTGAACCAGGCCTGGGTATGGGAACACCAGGCGCTGACGCGCGCACGCTTCGTCTGTGGCGACGCCGCGATCGGCGCGGTCTTCGAGGCGCTGCGCCGCGAGGTGTTGTGCCTGCCGCGCGATACCGTCAAACTGCGCGAGGAAGTGCTGGCCATGCGCGAAAAAATGCGCGCCGGCCACGTCAACGCGTCCGATCTGTTCGACCTCAAGCACGACAGTGGCGGCATCGTCGACGTCGAATTCAGCGTGCAGTATCTGGTGCTGCGGCAGTGCGCCACGCACCCCGAGCTCGCCGACAACGTCGGCAACATCGCGCTGCTGCTGCGTGCCGGCGCCGCCGGCCTGATTCCCGCCGACCTTGCGCAGGCGGCTGCCGACGCCTACCGCGAGCTGCGCCGCCAGCAGCACGCCATCAAGCTCTCCGGCGCGGAATACGCCCGAGTGCCGCCGGCCGCCCTTGCTGGCGCTCGCGATGCAGTCCGGGCCCTGTGGTCGCAGGTGATGTGCGATCCGCAATGATTCCTGCCATGATGATGACTTTGACCTATCCGGAGCGTTCAACTTGACCCCATCGCCTAACCCCGCCCACGAGGCCTTGCGCCAGTTTCGCGTGATTTTCAGCGCGGTGCGTCAGCATTTCCAGGCCGTCGAGAAAGCCTGCGGGGTCAGCGGCGCCCAGATCTGGGCCATGTCGGCGTTGCGCCAGTCGCCCGGCATGAAAGTGTCCGAACTGGCGCAGGCCATGTCGATCCACACCTCCACCGCCAGCAACCTGCTCGACAAGATCGAGCGAGCCGGCCTGGTGCGGCGCGAGCGCAAGCATGCCGACCAGCGCGTGGTGCAGCTCTACCTCACCGAAAACGGGGAACAGGCGCTCGACAAGGCGCCGCAACCGCTGACCGGCATGCTGACGCATGCGCTCGGCCAGTTGTCCGACGACACCTTGAGCCGATTGAATCAGGATCTGGCCACGCTGATCGCGCACATGGGTGCGGTCGACTACCAGGCCGCGCAAAAACCCCTGACGTAAGCCCCAGCCTGTGCGCTAACGCGCGGCGCGGCGCGCGCGGCGGCGCTGCCAGGCGCGCACGATGCGCATCCGCCAGGCCCAGTGCACCGCAAAATACATCAGCACCGACAGCGTGACCGCGAGCGTCAGCAGGCCCAGCGCCAGCGGGGGCCCCACCGTGGTCAGACGGTCCATCCACAGCGCCAGCCCGGTCACGGTCCTCGCCGCGACATGGTCGAGGTCGACCTCGGTCACCGGCACATTGGCGTGTCCCAGCATCCAGGCACCCAGGTGGTAGGCGGCGTAGTACACCGGGGCGAACGTGATCGGATTGGTCACCAGCGTGCTGCCGACCGCGGCCGGAATGTTGGCGCGCAGCAGCAGCGCCCCCCCGGCGGCAAAGAGGATCTGCGCCACCGGCATCAGCAGACCGAAAAAAATCCCGATCGCCAGCCCCAGTGCAATGCCGCGGCGATTCACATGCCACAGCCGCGGATGATGCAGCATCGGCCCCATCCACTGCAGCGCACGGTGGTGGCGCAGGGTGTTCGGGTCGGGCATGAAACGGCGAAAACGCTCGGGCAGCATGGTGAGGGGGTCAGACGGTTTTGGACGAAATGGGCATGTCAGCTTCTATGACGGTCCGATCGGCAGAAAGGTTTAATGTCTGCAGGGTCATGGCACCTTTAAGTGCCTGTTCAGCCAGCCGGCGCATCCGGCTTAGACGGCGCAGGCACCGTTCCATGTCGTGGATATCGAATTCGCCGCGCGCGCCCTCCGCCAGCATCGCGGCCTTGAGCGCGCGATAGCGGCGCTGCAGGTCGGCCTGGCGGGCGTCGGGCTCAACCATGCCGGCGCCTGCGTCCACCGTGAGCACCTGTTCGGTCCGGGTAATGAAATCAATCAGACGATCGCGCAGCGCCGGCGAACCGAGCGTATCCGGATACGGCATGGCCGCGAGTTCGGCCGCAAGCTCCGCCACGGTGTCGTAATAGCGTGCCGCGCGCAGCACCTCGGGCAAGCGCTGCGCGCTCTCGGCCGCCATGCTGACGCGATGCAACTGCGCAATGAAGCGGGCAATTTCCACATTCAGCTGCGCCACCACGGCCTGCTCGGGAATGCTCGCCGACGCGCCTGGCTGTTGAAGGGTCCAGACCCGCCGCGCGCCGCGCAGCGCAATCGTGCCGGTACGGCGCACTTCCTGGATCAGCGCATCGAGCGCCAGCGCAGGCACCGAGAGTACGGTGCGATCGAGATGCCGCGGCCGCGCCTCGTCTTCCTCTGCCGTGTGGAAGCGGCCGGCAAGAAAAACCGTCAGACGATCCGCCAGCGGCCACATCAACACCACGCCAAGCACATTGAATACCGTATGGAACAGCGCCAGTGTCACCGCAGGCGCATCATCCAGTTCCAGCAGCGTGCGCAGCAGCACGATCGCGTCGATCAGCCAGGGCAGCAGCAGCAACGCCACCGCGCCGGTCAGCAGGTTGAACAGCACATGCGCCGCCGCGGCCCGGCGCGCGTTCGGCGTGGCATGCAGCGCTGCCAACAGCGCTTTCACCGTGGTCCCGATATTCGCGCCGATCACCACGGCGGCGGCATCGTGCACGCTCAGCAAACCACCCTGCGCCGCGGTCAGCGCCACGGCCAGCGCCGCACTGGACGATTGCATCAGCACCGTGAGCAGGGCGCCGGCGCCGACGTGGGCCAGCACGCCGAGCGCACCGCTGCCGCCCGGCAATGCCATCTGGCTGCCGAGGCCGGTAAAGGTGTCCTTGAGCACGTCGATGCCGAGAAACAGCACGCCGAAACCTGCCAGCGTCATGCCCAGTGCGCCACGCCGGCATCCCTCACCGGTGAAATGCAGCACCATGCCGAGGCCGATCATTGGCAGCGCCAGCGCCTCGATCTTGAAATCCACCCCGGCGATGGCGACCAGCCAGCCGGTCATGGTGGTGCCGACGTTGGTGCCGAACAGCACCCACAAGGCCTGCCCGAGCGTCAACAGGCCGGCGTTGACGAAGCCGATGGTGGCGACCGTGACCGCGGAGGACGACTGCACCAGCGCGGTGATCAGCGTGCCCGAGGCGAGGCCGCGCAGGCGGGTGCCGGTGGAACGTGCGAGGATGCGTTCGAGTGCCGGTCCGGCCGCCAGCTTGAGGCCATCGGTCATCAGCCACATGCCCAAAAGGAACAATCCAACACCGCCGGCCAGTCCGCCAGCGAGAGAAATCAGGGACATCGCGCGGTCATTTGAATGAGGTGTGCCAGAATTGTAAGGGTACGCCAACCGAACGGAGACCTCGCTTGCAAACAAACGACCATCCGCCACTCTGGCACAGCCTGCCCGCCAGTGACGCCCTGACCCGGCTGGATACCCCGCGCAGCGGCCTCGATCCGGCCGAGATCGAATCCCGGCGCGCGCAGTTCGGCGCAAACCGACTGCCGCCGCCGCAATCGCAGCCGGCCTGGCAGCGACTGCTGCTGCAGTTCCACAATGTGCTGATCTACGTGCTGCTGGCGGCCGGTGTCATCACCGCCGTGCTCGGCCACTGGCTCGATTCCGGCGTGATCTTCGGCGTGGTCGTCATCAATGCGGTGATCGGCTTCATCCAGGAGGGCCGCGCCGAACAGGCACTCGATGCGATCCGCGACATGCTGTCGCCCCACGCCATCGTCACCCGCGCCGGCGAACGCCATGAAATTCCGGCCGAGGACCTGGTGCCGGGCGACATCGTGCACCTGGCCTCGGGCGACCGCGTGCCGGCCGACCTGCGACTGATCGACATCAAGAGCCTCAGGGTGATGGAAGCCGCGCTGACCGGTGAATCGCTCGCGGTCGACAAGCAGGTCGATCCGGTGGCGGAAGAGGCCGCGCTCGGCGACCGCGCCAGCATGGCGTGGTCGGGCACGCTGGTCACCTACGGCCAGGGCACCGGCGTGGTGACGGCCACCGGCAGCGAGACCGAGTTGGGGCGCATCAGCACGCTGCTGTCGACCGTCGAGAAACTCACCACCCCGCTGCTGAAGCAGATGTCGCGCTTCGGCCAGTGGCTGGCAGGCGGCATTCTGCTGCTGTCGGCGCTGCTGTTCGGCTTCGGCGTGTGGGTGCGCGACTATGCGGCGAACGACATGTTTCTCGCTGCGGTGGGGCTGGCGGTGGCAGCGATTCCCGAGGGCCTGCCGGCGATCATGACCATCACGCTGGCGATCGGCGTGACGCGCATGGCGCATCGCCACGCCATCATCCGCCGCCTGCCCGCGGTGGAAACGCTGGGCGCGGTCAGCGTCATCTGCTCGGACAAGACCGGCACGCTGACGCGCAATGAAATGACGGTGCAGACGATCATCGACGCCGATGGCCTGTTTGACGTGTCGGGCAGCGGTTACGCCCCCGAGGGCGGCTTCAGCCGCGGTGGTGAACCCGCCGATCCGGAATCGCATCCCGTACTCGGTGAACTGGCGCACGCCGCCCTGCTCTGTAACGACGCCGACCTGCGTGAAACCGGCGATGGCTGGCAACTGGCCGGCGACCCCACCGAAGGCGCGTTGCTGACGCTGGCGCTCAAGGCCGGGCTGGACCTGCGCCAGACCCGCGACGCGCTGCCGCGTACCGACGTGATCCCGTTCGAGTCGGAGCACCGTTTCATGGCGACGCTCAACCACGACCACGCCGGGCACGGTTACCTTTACCTCAAGGGCGCCCCGGAACGCGTGCTCGCGCTGTGCACCCGCCAACGCGGCGCGGACGGCGACCGCGCATTCGACCTCGAGCACTGGCACGCCCGCATGGACGAGGCGGCCGGCCAGGGCATGCGCCTCCTGGCGCTGGCGGTGCGACGCAGCGACAGCGCGACGGCGCTCAACTTCGATGACATCGAGGCCGGTGGCTTCACGCTGCTGGCGGTGCTGGGGCTGGCCGACCCGCCGCGCGAGGAAGCCATCCAGGCCGTTGCCACCTGTCGCACCGCGGGCATCAAGGTCAAGATGATCACCGGCGACCATGCCGCCACCGCGCTGGCCATCGGCAAGCAGCTCGGGCTCGACGAATCGGTACGCGCGATGACCGGCGCCGAGATCGAGACCTTCGACGACGCGCGCCTGCGCGACGTGGTCGGCGAGGTCGACGTGTTCGCCCGCGCCAGTCCCGAGCACAAGCTGCGCCTGGTCGAAGCCCTGCAAAGCCTGGGCGAGGTCACCGCAATGACCGGCGACGGCGTCAATGACGCGCCCGCACTGCGGCGCGCCGACATCGGCGTGGCGATGGGCAAGAAAGGCACCGAGGCTGCCAAGGAAGCGGCGGAAATGGTGCTGGCCGACGACAACTTCGCCTCGATCGCGCACGCGGTCGAGGAAGGCCGCACCGTCTACGGCAACCTGAAGAAGGCCATCGTGTTCATCCTGCCGACCAACGCGGCGCAGGCCGGCATGGTGCTGATCGCGATTCTGCTCGGGCTCACGCTGCCGATCACGCCGGTGCAGATCCTGTGGGTCAACATGGTGACGGCGGTAACGCTGGCGCTCGCGCTCGCGTTCGAGCACCCCGAACCGGAAGCCATGCGCCAGCCGCCGCGCGATTCGCGCGAACCGCTGCTGACGCGCTTCATGTTGTGGCGCATCGTGTTCGTCACGGTGTTCCTGGTGGCCGGGTCGCTCGGTCTGTTCCTGTGGGAACTGGAGCGCGGCATGCCGCTCGAGGCGGCGCGCACCGCCGCGATCAATGCGCTGGTGATGGGCGAGATTTTTTATCTGTTCAACTGCCGCCGCCTCATCGCGCCGGTCGTCGGCTGGTCGGGCTTTTTCGGCAACCGGGCGGTGCTGATCGCGATCGGTGCGCTGATCATTCTGCAGGGCCTGTTCACCTACCTGCCGCTGCTGCAGTCGCTGTTCGCCACCACGGCGCTCGACCTCGCCACCTGGGGGCGCATCGTCCTGTTCGGCGTCATTGTCTACAGCGTGGTGGAAATCGAAAAGGCCGTGATCCGCCGCGGCAACCGGCCCACCACCGCACGCTGACGCAGCATGGACCTGATCAACCAGTTCGTGCTCGCCGGTGCCGTGCTGCTGCTGCTGGCCATCCTCGCCAGCGCGCTGTCGTATCGCATCGGCATGCCGTTGCTGCTGGTCTTTCTGGCGGTTGGCATGCTGGCCGGCGAAGACGGCCCGGGCGGCATCCAGTTCGACGACAGCGGCATCGCCTACACCGTCGGCAGCGTCGCGCTTGCCATCATCCTGCTCGATGGCGGACTCAACACGCGCGCGGAGACTTTCCGCGCCAGCCTCAAGCCCGCCTCCATGCTCGCCACGCTCGGCGTGCTGGTCACCTGCGTGGTCACCGGCCTGTTCGCTGCCTGGGTGCTCGATTTTGGCCTGCTGGAAGGCATGCTGGTCGGCGCGGTGGTCGGCTCGACCGACGCCGCTGCGGTGTTCGCGCTGCTGCACGCCAAGGGGCTGGCGCTGAAGGAGCGCGTGTCCGCCACGCTGGAAATCGAATCCGGCAGCAACGACCCGATGGCGGCGCTGCTCACCATTGTCTTTATCGAGCTGATCCTCGCCGGCCAACGCAGCCCGGGGTGGGAGACGCTGGGTCTGCTGGCGCAGCAGATGGGCCTCGGTCTCGTTGCCGGCCTTGGCGGCGGCAGGCTGCTGGTATGGCTGGTCAATCGCCTGCCGCTGGAACGCGGCATGTATCCGATGCTGATCCTCGCCGGCGGACTGATGCTCTACAGCCTCACGACGGTACTCGGCGGCAGCGGCTTCCTCGCGATCTATCTGGCCGGCGTGGTGGTGGGCAACCGCAGTCCGCGCGAGGCGACCAACATCCTGCAGGTGCACAACGGCCTGTCCTGGCTGGCGCAGATCGGCATGTTCCTGATGCTGGGCCTGCTCGCCACCCCGAGCGAACTCATCCGCCACGCGCCGGCGGCGTTGGCCATAGCGCTGGTCCTGATGTTCGTCGCACGCCCGCTGGCGGTCTGGCTGTGCCTGCTGCCTTTCCACTTTCCGTGGCGCGAGCAGGTGTTCATTTCCTGGGTCGGGCTCCGCGGCGCGGTGCCCATCATTCTTGCCCTGTTTCCACTGCTGGCGGGGATTCCAGAGGCCACGCTGATTCTCGACGTGGCCTTCTTCGTCGTGCTGATCTCGCTCACCGTGCAGGGCTGGACCATCCCCACCCTGGCCCGCCGCCTGCGCCTGCAGGTGCCGCCGGCGCCCGAACCCACCGAGCGCCACGATCTGGCGGCAGGGCTGGCGAATGGCCATGCCCTGTTCGGCTATCGACTGACGCCCGACGCGCCGCTGCTCGGGCAAGAGGCCCACGCACTGCGCTTACCGGGCGCTGCGCGGCCGGTCGCCGTGATGAGAGACAGCGCGGCATTGGACCTTGAGGCTGCCGGCCCGCTGGCCACCGGGGATACGCTGTATGTGCTCGCCCCGACGGAAGAAGGCGCCGCCCTGAGCGACCTGCTGGTGACGCCCGCCGCGCCCACCTATCTGGAAAAGCGTCAGTTTTACGGCGATTTCATGCTGCGCGGGGATGCACAGGTGGCCGCGGTGGCAGCGCAATACGATCTGCCTTTGCCTGAAGCGATGGACGGACTGACACTGGAGGACTTTCTTGCATTGAAGCTGCGCAGCCACCCGGTGGTGGGAGATCGCGTTCGCCTGGGCAAGCTGGAATTTGTGGTGCGAACGGTCGCGGACGGTCACGTCACCCAGGTGGGCTTGAGGATTCCGACCCATCTCGACAACATGCCTTGATGCGGCAACTGTTCGGCGCGCTTCCCTACATTCCGCCCGTGGCGCTGCAAGCCAACCGACCTGGTGTATGGGCTGGGTACCCTAGAATGAAAATGTTAACGACACGACGAACCCTGACCGATGAATGAGCCCTTTGCCGAATTCGCCGTGCTGCTGATCATCACGGCTGCGGTCAGCGCGCTGGCGGTGCGGCTGCGCCAGCCGGTGCTGATCGCCTACATCGCGGTGGGCATCCTGGTCGGGCCCGCCGGATTCTCGCTGGTGACGTCGCATGATCAGATCGACCTGCTGGCGCAGATCGGCATCACCGTATTGCTGTTCGTGGTGGGACTCAAGCTCGACCTGCGTCATATCCGCCACATCGGCGCGGTCGCGCTGGCCACCGGCCTCGGGCAACTGACCTTCACCATTCTGTTCGGCTTCTTCATCATCATCGCGCTCGGCAAGGGCTGGATGGAGGCGCTTTACGTCGCGGTCGCGCTGACGTTTTCCAGCACCATCATCGTGGTCAAGCTGTTGTCCGACAAGCGTGAGCTCGACTCGCTGCATGGCCGCATCGCGGTCGGTTTTCTGATCGTGCAGGACCTCGCCGTAGTGATCGCGATGATGGTCATGAGCGGGATCGGCGGCATGGACGAGGGCACCGGTGGCGGCACCCTGGCGCTGACCTTGCTTGGGCGGCTGGCCGGCGCCGCCCTGCTGCTGTTCGTGCTGATGCGCTATGTGCTGCCACGCATCGTCCACACGCTGGCGCGCTCGCAGGAACTGCTGCTGATCTTCGCCATTGCCTGGGGCACTGCACTGGCCGCGCTGGGCGAAACCGTCGGCTTCAGCAAGGAGGCCGGCGCCTTTCTCGCCGGCTTCTCGCTGGCCTCCACGGCATACCGGGAAGCGATCAGCGCGCGGCTGGCCAGCATCCGCGATTTTCTGCTGCTGTTCTTTTTTCTCGATCTCGGCTCGAAACTCGACTTTTCCACGCTCGGTGACGAAGTCGTCACCTCGATCGTGCTGTCACTGTTCGTGCTGATCGGCAACCCGCTGATCGTGATGGCGATCATGGGTTACATGGGCTATCGCAAGCGCACCGGCTTTCTCGCCGGGCTCACGGTGGCGCAGATCTCGGAATTCTCGATCATCTTCGTCGCGATGGGGATCAGCCTCGGCCATGTTGGCAACAGCGCGCTCGGGCTGACCACGCTGGTCGGCCTGATCACGATTGCGCTGTCGTCCTACATGATCATTTATTCGCATCGTTTGTATACCTGGATGGCACCTTGGCTGGGTGTGTTCGAACGCCTTCATCCCTTTCGCGAACTGGCGGTCGAGCATGCACAACGCGACAGCGTGCAGCCCGACATCATCGTTTTCGGCCTCGGACGGTATGGCAGCCGGCTGGCCCATACACTCAGGCAGCAAGGCATCAAGGTATTGGGCGTCGATTTCGATCCCGAGGTGGTGCGGGCCTTGCAGAATCAGGGCATGGATGCGCGCTTCGGCGATGGCGAAGCGCCCGACTACATCGAAAGCCTGCCGGTCGCACACACGCCCTGGATCGTCAGCACCCTGCCCGACTACGCGTCCAACTTCGCGCTGCTGCATGCACTGAAGGAGCAGCATTACGAGGGCCATATCGCCATCGTGGCGCGTGATGAAAACGAGGCCGCCCGTCTGGGTAAACTCGACGACATCGAAGTCATTCACCCTTTCAACCAGGCTGCCGATTTTGCCGCGCTCGATCTGGCCGCCCGCATCGCTTCCGCCGAACTGTCCGCCAACAAGGAATCGCCATGACCCGAACCCTGCTCGCCGCCACCGATTTTTCCGCCCCTGCGCGCCACGCACTGGAGCGCGCCGCGATGCTTGCGCAGGCACATCCGGACGCCCACCTCACCCTCGCCCACGTCGTTAGCCAATCGGCATTCGATACGCTGCGCCGCATGCTGCCGGGCAACGCTGCCGCGCTTGAAACCCAGGTGCTCGCCCAGGCGGAAAAAGCCTTGAGCGAACTGGCCACCAACCTGGCGGCGCATTATCCCTGCACCATCGACACCGTGCTGGCACAGGGCGCGGCACTCACCGCACTGGTTGAGCTCGCCGACACGCGCCAGGCCGACCTGCTGGTCATGGGCGTGCGCGGCACGCATTTCGTGCGCGAACTGCTGATCGGTTCGACCACCGAACGCGTGCTCCGCAAATCGCGGCGGCCGCTGCTGGCAGTCAAGCAGCGGCCGCAATCGCCCTACCGGCGCATTCTGGCGCCGGTCGACTTTTCCGCGCACGCCGCCGCCGCCATCAACGCCGCCCACGCCTGGCTGCCCGACGCCGACATCGTGCTGTTTCATGCGTTCGAGGTCGAACTGGAGTCCACCTTCCGCCTCGCCGGCATGGAGGACGACAAGATTCACGCCTACCGCATTCAGGCACGCGAAGCGGCGATCGCTGAAATGGATGCCTTTGTCAGCACGCTGCAGGTGCCTGCCAACCGGCTGACGCGCCATTTCGAGCACGGGGCGCCGAGCCTGCGGATCATCGGGCACGAGCAGACGATGGACGCCGACCTGATCGTGATGGGCAAGCGCGGCCAGTCGATGGTTGAGGAACTGTTGCTCGGCAGCGTGACCAAACATGTGCTGGCACACTCAAGCAGCGATGTGTTTGTCGCCGGCCCCGTGAACTAGATACGCACATGCCCAATACACCGCCCGGACGCCGCAACCCACACCTGTTTCGCTATCTGCTGATCGGTTTTTTCACGGTCGCCCCGCTGTGGGTGACCTGGCTGGTGTTCGATTTCCTGTTCGGCCTGCTGGCCAGCACCGGTGTGCCTTTTCTCAAGGGGCTGGCGGCGCTGTTGCGGCCGCTGTCCGACACGTTATCGAGCTGGCTACTCGACAGCGACGTGCAGTACGCGCTGTCCGCGCTGTTCACGCTGGTCGCGCTGTATCTGATCGGCCTTTTGGCTTCGTTCGTGGTCGGCAAGAAAGTCATTGCCACGCTCGAATACTGGGTCGGCCGGCTGCCGCTGGTGCAGACCATCTACGGCGCAACCAAGCGTTTCCTGCATACGGTCAGCAAGCCGCCGGTGCAGGGCCAGCGCGTGGTGCTGATCAGCTTTCCGTCACCGGACATGAAGGCCGTGGGCCTGATCACCAAGGTGATGCGGGACGCCGTCAGCGGTGAAGAACTGGCCGTGGTCTACGTGCCCACGTCGCCCAACCCGACCTCGGGCTATATCGAGATCCTGCCGCTGGCCGATGTGGTGATGACCGACTGGACCATGGAGGAGGCGATGAGCTTCGTCATGACCGGCGGCACCAATGCGCCCGACACGGTGCGCTTCAACAACCCGCCCCGCGCGGCAGACCTGCCACCTGCGCCATGAAGCTAACGTTCACCGCCGTCCGCGCCGTGCTGTGGCGCAGCGCCCTGTTCGCCGTGCTGTGGTGGGCACTGACCGACGGTCGCTCCGACAGTTGGGGGGTGGGCAGCGTCAGCGTCGTGCTCGCCAGCACGGTCAGTATTTATCTGCTGCCGCCCGTCAACACCTATGTCTCGCGCATCGGCCTGCTGCGATTTCTCGTCTTCTTCATCGTGCAATCACTGCGCGGCGGTGTGCAGGTTGCGGGGTTCGCGCTGCGTCCACGTATGGGGCTACGGCCCGGCTTTCATGAAATCGACTTGCGGCTGCCCGAGGGCATCGGCCGGCTGCTGCTCGCCAACACCCTGAGCCTGCTGCCGGGTACCCTGAGTGTGGAACTGGACGGCGACCGGCTGTGTCTGCACGTACTCGACGAAACGGCGCCGACGGAAGCCGAGGTACGCGTGGCGGAGGCCCGCCTCGCGCACCTGCTCGGTCTGCGCCTCGACACAACGCCATGACGCTGACGTTTGCCCTCGCCATTTTTCTGCTGTTGAACCTGATCGTCGCGCTGCTGCGCGTCGCGCGCGGCCCGACGCCGGCCGACCGCCTGCTCGCCGCGCTGCTGTTCGGCACCACCGGCGTCGCCATCCTGCTGCTGCTCGCCGACGCCATGAGCCAGCCCGCCTTCATCGACGCCGCGCTGGTGTTCGCGCTGCTGGCGGCGATCAGCGGCGCGGCGTTCGCGCGACGCGCCTGGCGCGAGGAAGGAGACGCCGATGGCCCTCGCTGAGTGGCTCGGCAACGCACTGCTGCTCGCCGGCGCGGTCTTCTTCTTCGCCGGTACCGTCGGCCTGCTGCGCTTTCCCGACGTCTACACGCGGCTTCACGCGCTCGCCAAGGCCGACAATCTCGGCCTCGGCCTGGTTGTGTTGGGCCTGCTGCTGCACGCGCCGGGCTGGGCGACGGGCCTCAAGCTGGCGCTGATCTGGCTCCTGGCGCTGCTCGCCAGCGCGACCGTCGGCTTCCTGATCGCCCGCCGCGCGCGCCACCACGGCATCGCGCCATGGCGGTCGGGAGACCGCGAATGAGCGTGGTGCTGGCCGGAGACGACGCATGATCGCGGCGTTCGCGTTCGATCTGCTGATCATCGCCGCGCTGGTGTGGAGCGCGGCACGCGCGCTCACCGTCGCCGATCTGTTTCGCGGCGTGGTGCTGTTCATCGTGTTCGGGCTGTTGATGGCACTCGCCTGGGCGCGGCTCGGCGCACCCGACATCGCGCTCGCCGAGGCCGCGATCGGCGCCGGGCTGACCGGCGCGCTGCTGCTGGACGCCGTCGGCCACCTGCGCGCGAAGCGCGAGCCCGAGGCATGAGACGCGCGCTGCCTGTTCTCATCGTCGTGCTCGCGACCCTCCTTGGCGTCGCGCTCGCCGCGGCCATGCTCGATCTGCCGCCGCACGCGGTGCGTCTGCCCGACGCCGTCGCGGCAAACATTGCAACCAGCGGCGTGGCGCACCCGATCACCGCGGTGCTGCTCAATTTCCGCGGCTACGACACCCTGCTCGAAATCGCCGTGCTGCTGCTCGCGCTGTTCGGCGTGCTGGCGCTGGTGAAGCCGCACGCGGCGCGCGCCGCGCAGCCGGCGCATCCGCTGCTGCAGACGCTGGCGCGCCTGCTCGCGCCCTTGATGGTGCTGGTCGCGGGCTACCTGCTGTGGGTCGGCGCCAGCGCACCGGGCGGCGCCTTCCAGGCCGGCGCCGTGCTCGCCGCTGCCGGCGTCTTGTTGCGCCTCGCCGGGCTGTTGCCGGTATGGGCGGCGCCCACGCTGCTTCTGCGCATCGGGCTCGCGCTGGGTCTGCTGGTATTCGTCGCGGTCGCCGCGGCCGTGCTCGGCCACGCCACCCTGCTCACCTATCCGCCCGCGCTCGCCGGCGGCCTGATCCTGACGATCGAGGCGGCGCTGACGCTGTCGATCGGCCTCACGCTCGCCGCGCTCTATCTCGCCAGCACCGAGGTGCGGCCGTGAGCGTCGGCCTGCTCTACGCACTGGCCGGCACGGTACTGTTCGCGATCGGCCTCGCGGGCTTGCTGGCGCTGCCGCATCTGTTGCGAAAGATCCTCGCCTTCAACATCCTCGGCAGCGGTGCCTTTCTGATCCTGGTCGGCCTCGGCCAGCGCGACGGCAGCGTCGACCCGGTGCCGCAGGCGATGGTGCTCACCGGCATCGTCGTCGCCATCGCCGCCACGGCGCTCGCGCTGGCGCTGGCGCGCCAGCTGCTCGAGCGCACCGGCCGCATGCAACTGCCGGAGGATCGGCCCGACGCGGAGACCGACGATGCGTGAAACGGCTTACAGGCCCGCGAAAGCGTCGGTCGGCCGGCGCGTCACGAATACCGTGCCGAGCCGGTCGTTCAGCCCCATCACCGGCACCACCAGCAGCAGCGTGCCGTCGGCTTCGCTGCGCACCGTCACCTGCGGCAGCAGCAGCGCTTCCGGCGGCACCACGGTGCTCGCCTCGACGCCCAGATGGCGGCGGTCGGTCGACACCACGACCTTGCCGTCGGCGCCCGCGAGCAGCGCGCGCTCGGTGCCGGGCAATTTCACGATCTCGGTGAAGAACTGGTCGACCTGGTCGAGGTTGTTGCGGATCATCTCACCGCGCACCGCCCACGCCAGCGCCGTGCCGAACTCACTCAGCGACGCCTCGGACGCCGCCCCCGCGCGGGTGCGCAGTTGGCCCAGCAGCGCCTGGCGGTCGTTGTCGGCCTGCGCCATCATCGCCGCGCGGTCGGTGTCCAGTTTCGCCTCCAGCCGCTTCTGCGCCAGGCTCTGCCAGGCGAAGCTGATCGCCCACAGGATCAGGAGCGCGAGACCCACCCACAGCGGCAGCTTGACGGCGGTGAGCGTGCCCATGACGCCGTGGGAGGTGGAAGCGTTGGCGGAAAAATCGTTCGGTTCGGACATGATGTGCTCCTCGGGACGGGGTGAAACGGACAGGCTGCGAATTCAATTCAGTATGGCAGGAATTCGATGACGGACTGGTTCGATCCCCTGCCCTGGCTGATCGTGCTGCCGCTGCTGTGGGGCACGCTCGCCTTCGTGCTCGGCCCCGGGCGCGGCGCGCGTCTCGCCATCGCCGCGCTCGCCGTGCAGACGCTGCTCGCGCTGCAACTCGCGGTGCAACTCGTCGACGGCGGCGCGCGCACCTACGCCGTCGGCGGCTGGGGCGCGCCGCTCGGCATCGATCTCTACGCCGACGGGCTGGCCGGCGTGATGCTGCTGCTGACCCAGGCGG
The DNA here is from genome assembly GCA_964623745.1 of uncultured Thiobacillus sp. Lineage (GTDB taxonomy): Bacteria > Pseudomonadota > Gammaproteobacteria > Burkholderiales > Thiobacillaceae > Thiobacillus. The sequence goes on from CAZUVC010000010.1 coordinate 36,272, forward strand.
TCGCGCTGCCGCTCGCGGTCTACGCACGCGGCTACTCCGCTGCGACCGTAAAAGGGCGCGATTTGTTCTGGCCGATCACCGGGCTCATGCTCGCCGCGCTCAACGCGCTGTTCGTGTCGGCCGACCTGTTCAACATTTACGTCACGCTGGAACTGCTGGGGCTCGCCGCGGTGGGCCTGGTCGCGATCGCCGGCGGCACCGCGCCAGTCACCGCGGCGCTGCGCTACCTGCTGGCGACGCTGCTCGGCTCCGGCGCGTATCTGCTCGGCGTGGCGCTGATCTACGGCACGTACGGCAGCGTGTCGCTCGAGATGCTGGCGCCGCTCATCGACGAGGAGGCGCCGCGTGCGGTGGTGCTGGCAGCGGCCCTGATGCTGCTCGGCCTGATGCTGAAAACCGCGCTCTTCCCTTTCCACTTCTGGCTGCCGCCTGCGCACGGCGGCGCACCGGCGCCGGTCTCCGCGCTGCTCTCGGCGCTGGTCATCAAGGCCTCGTTCTACCTCGTCGTGCGGCTGTGGCTCGACCTGTTCGAGCCGCTGACCACGGTTCCCGCCGCGCAGCTGATCGGCGCGCTCGGCGCCGCCGCCATCGTCTGGGGTTCGCTGCTGGCGCTGACGCAGACGCGCCTGAAGATGCTGGTCGCGTATTCGACCGTGGCGCAGATCGGCTATCTGTTCCTGCTGTTCCCGCTCGCGACGCTGATGCTGCCCGCTGCGACAGAGAGCGCCCTGCAGGGCGGCGTGATGCAGGCGCTGGCGCACGGATTCGCCAAGACGGCGATGTTCACCGCGGCGGGCAGCATGATCGTCGCCACCGGGCGCGACGACATCAACCATCTCGGCGGCGTCGGCGTGCGCCTGCCGCTGACGCTCTTCACCTTCGGCATGGCCGGCGTCACGCTGATGGGCCTGCCGCCGTCGGGCGGGTTTTCGGCCAAATGGCTGCTGCTGCAGGCCGCACTGGAAGCGGGTCAATGGTGGTGGGTCGCGGTGATGGTCGTCGGCGGGCTGCTCACTGCGGCCTATGTGTTCAAGGTGCTGCGCCGCGCCTTCCTGCCGGTGGCCGAGGGCGACAGCGTGACGCCGGTGCCGCGCGTGCTCGAGTTCAGCGCCTTCGCGCTGGCGCTGGCGTCGATCCTGCTGGGCGTGTTCGGCGCGCCACTGATGGACCTGCTCGCGGTCGGGAGGGGCGCATGATCGCCGACACCTGGCTGCCGGTCGCTGTGGTGCTGAGCTCCCTGGTGCCAGGGCTGTTCATTTTCTTCCTCGCCGAGTCTCGCGTGCGGCTCCGCACCACGCTCAACCTCGTCGGCGCCTTCGCCAAGCTCGCGCTGATCGGCGTCATGCTGTGGGGGGTGCTGAACGACCACGAGTACGTGTTCACCCACACCGTGCTGCCCGGCCTCGATCTGGTGCTCAAGGCCGACGCGTTGGCCATGCTGTTCGTCACCCTGTCCGCAGTGCTGTGGCTGTTCACCACGCTGTACGCGATCGGCTATCTGGAAGGCGCACCGAACCGCAGCCGCTTCTTCGGCTTCTTCAGCCTGTGCGTCACCGCCACCGTCGGCGTCGCGATGGCAGGCAACCTGTTCACCTTCTTCGTTTTCTACGAACTGCTCACGCTCGCCACCTACCCGCTGGTGGTGCACCGCGGTACCGAAAAAGCGCTGCGCGCGGGCCATGTCTATCTCGCCTACACGCTCGGCGGCGGCGCACTGCTGCTGATCGGAACGGTGTGGCTGTATGGCCTCGCGGGCCAGGTCGACTTTGTGCCGGGCGGCACCTTGTCCGCGCTGCCGCCGGACGCAGCCGGACAATTGCAGATCATTTTCCTGCTGCTGATCGCCGGCGTCGGCGTCAAGGCCGCGCTGGTTCCGCTGCACGGTTGGCTGCCGCTGGCGATGGTGGCGCCGGCCCCGGTGTCGGCGCTGCTGCACGCGGTCGCAGTGGTGAAGGCCGGCGCCTTCGGCATCGTGCGCATCGTCTACGAGGTCTACGGTATCGAGTTCGCGCAGTCGCTCGCGCTGCTGCTGCCGCTGGCGATCGTCGCCTCGATCACCATCCTCTGGGGCAGCCTGCGCGCGCTGTTTCAGGACGACCTGAAAAAGCGCCTCGCCTATTCCACTGTCAGCCAGGTGTCCTACATCGTGCTCGGCGTCACGCTGTTCGGTCCGGTCGGCACCATCGGCGGCATCGTCCACCTGGTACACCAGGGCATCATGAAAATCACGCTGTTCTTCTGCGCCGGCAACTACGCGGAAACCCTGGGCATCCACAAGGTGAGCGAAATGGACGGCGTCGGTCGCCGCATGCCGTGGACCACGCTCGCGTTCACGATCGGCGCCTTCGGCATGATCGGCGTGCCGCCGCTCGCCGGCTTCATCAGCAAGTGGTACCTGGGCCTGGGCGCGCTCGAGGCCGGCATGCCCTGGGTGCTCGCCGTGCTCGCGGCGTCGAGCCTGCTGAACGCCGCCTACTTCCTGCCCATCCTGCACCGCGCCTGGTTCCGGGAACCGCCTGCGACCTGGCCGCACGAGCACATCCCGGTGCGGCACGGCTGGGAAACCGCGCCGCTGCTGCTGTTGCCGCCTCTGGCCACCGCCGCGGCGACGCTGCTGGTCGGCCTGTTCGCCGCCAGCGCGTTCAGCCCGCTCGACTGGGCCACGCTCATTGCCGGACGCGAGTATCTGCAATGGACACCCTGATCGTCGCCAGCCTCGTCGCACCACTGCTGCTCGCGTTGCTCGTGGCGCTGCCGCGCAGCCGCGCCGCCGCGCTGACCCTGGCGCCGTGGGCGCCGCTGCCCGCATTAGCGCTCGTGCTCGCCGCGCGCGAGCCGCTGCTGCTCGACCTGCCCGACGTGCTCACCGGTCTGCAACTGGGCGTGGACGACACCGGCCGCGTGTTCCTGCTGTTCACTTCACTGATCTGGCTTGCCGCAGGGTGGTTTGCGCGCGGCTGGCTTGCGGACGATCCGCGCCGCGCGCGCTTCATGGTGTTCTTTCTTCTGACCCAGGCCGGCAATCTCGGCGCCTGCCTCGCGCTCGACGCCGCGGGTTTTTATGCCTTCTACGCGCTGATGAGCTTCGCCGCCTACGGCCTCGTCGCGCACGACGGCGACGCGGCGGCGCGGCGCGCAGGCCGCGTCTACCTGGCGCTCGCCGTGGCGGGCGAAATGCTGATCCTGACAGGTCTGCTGCTTGCGCTCGGCCTCGCGCCCGCGCATCCGTGGGCGGTCGCCTGCCTCGTCCTCGGCTTCGGTGTGAAGGTGGGGTTGCCGCTGTTGCACGTCTCGCTGCCGCTCGCCTACACCGCCGCACCTGCGCCCGCCGCCGCGGTGCTCGCCGGCGCGCTGATCAAGGCCGGCGTACTCGGCTGGCTGCGCTTCCTGCCGCTCGGCGACGCGACACTGCCGGACGCGGGCCAGCTGCTGATGGTCGCTGGTGCCGTGATGATCGTCGGCGGCAGCGTGGTCGGCCTGACGCAGCACCAGCCCGGCGCGATCCTTGCCTATTCGAGCATCGCCCAGATGGGCCACTTCGCGCTCGGCGTCGGCGCCGGGCTCGCGGTGCCGGAGCTGTGGCCGCTCATCGCCGTCGCGCTCATCGTCTACGCCGCCCACCACGCGCTCGCCAAGGCTGCGCTCTTCCTTGGCCTCGGCGTCGTCGCGCGCCACGGCGCCTCGCCTGCGCATCTCGCCGGCCTCGCGCTGCCCGCGCTCGCGCTTGCCGGCGCGCCCTTCACGAGCGGCATGCTCGCCAAGCTCGGCCTCAAGGACGCGCTCGCCGGACTGCCCGCGCCGTGGGCCGATGCGCTGCCGCTGCTGCTCGGCGTCGGCGCGTTCGGCACCGCGCTGCTGATGGCACGGCTACTGTGGCGCGTCCGCGAAGCGCCAGTCGTCGGCAACGCACCGACCGCGCTGTGGGCGCCGTGGCTGCTGACGCTCGCAGGCGCAGCCGGCCTGACCGCAGGCCTTGCACCGTCCGACATCTGGACCACGGCGCTGCAGCCGGGCGCGCTCCTTTCCGCCGCATGGCCGGCCCTCGCCGCGCTCGCGCTGGCCGCAGCCGCGTTGAAATTGCGCCTGCGCGCGCCGCATGTGCCGGCAAGCGACCTCCTCGTGCCCGCCGAGCGCCTGCTGGCCACCCTCACACGCCACCTCGCTCATCTGCGCGCGCCCTCGCTGCCCACCCTGCCGACACGCTCCGCCCGCCGCCCGCCGCGCCTGGAATCGCGCCTGCGCGCCTGGCCCTTCGCCGGTGCGCTGTGGCTGGCGCTGCTCGGCGGTTTCATCCTGCTGCTGGCCCGCTGAGGGGCGCTGGAACTGTCCGAGGCGAAATCGGGTCAGTTTCTTGGGGTGGTCGTAGATTTATACCAGTGCGAGGTTGCGCCGGGCCCCGCCTGCTAACATGGTTCGCAGCACATATCGATAACGGATGGAGACACCCATGACGAGTCGCTACGTTTTTGCCTTGACCGGTCTGCTCGCGGCGTTTGCGCTGCAGGCCGCGACCCCCGGCCAGGCGCCCGCCCGCACCGGCACCTACTACGGCGCCCAGGCCACCGAATATCCAGCATGGTTCAAGGAGAGCTTTCTCGTCCTGCGCGACGATGTGAAGGAGGCCGCCCGCGCCAACAAGCGCGTCATGCTGCTGTTCAACCAGGACAACTGCCCGTATTGCTCGGCGCTGGTCGAGCGCAATCTGTCGCAGCGAGAAATCGAAACCACGATGCGCGAGAAGTTCGACGTCATCGCGATGAACCTGTGGGGCGACCGCGAAGTCGTCGGGCTCGACGGCAAGACCTACACGGAAAAAAGCTTCGCCGCAGCGATGAAGGTGCAGTTCACCCCCAGCCTGATGTTCCTCGACGAGCAAGGCGAGATCGTGCTGCGGCTGAACGGCTACGTGCCGCCGGCGCGCATGCAGGCGGCGCTCGACTGGGTCGCGGGCAAGATGGAAAAGAAATCGTCCTTCCGCGACTTCGTCGCCGAGCGCGAGAAGGGCACGCCCAGGAAGAGCTCGGGCAACCTGATCCCGCAGGACTTCTTCCTCAAGAACGTCACCGACCTGCGCCGCAAGGGCCAGGCCGCCAAGCCGCTCGCCGTGTACTTCGAGCAAAAGGACTGCCCCGACTGCGAAGTGCTGCACCATCGCGTGATCGCCGACCCGGAAGTCAGAAAGTCGCTGGCGAAGTTCGACAATGTGCGCTTCGACATGTGGTCGCGCGACATGATCACCACCCCGGACGGCAAGCGCATGGCGGTGCGCGACTGGGTGCGCGAACTCGGCGTCAACTACGCGCCCGGCATCGTGCTGTTCAACCCCGCCGGCAAGGAAGTCATCCGCTGGGAATCCTCGTTCCGCGTGTTCCACACCATGGGCATGTTCGACTATGTCAGCGACAAGGACTATCAGAAGGAACCCAGCTTCCAGCGCTATCTGGCCGGGGTGACCGAGCACATTCGCGAGCAGGGCCGCGACGTCAACATCTACCGCTACGCCGACGAGCCGCTGGCGATGCCGGTGCGGCACGTGCGCTGATCCGGCGTCACGCCTCGTGGCGCTGCCGCTGCATTTGCAGCGGCAGCGGCGCGGCATGCCCCGCCTTGTCCTGTCCGGCGTACATGGTGAGGTGAGGGAACGGGATCTCGATGCCGGCGGCGTCGAAGGCCTTTTTCAGATGGTAGAGGTAGGCGCGCCGCACCCCCCACTGTTCGAGCGGCTTGACCTTGAAGCGGCAGCGGATCACCACCGCGGAATCCGCCCAGTTGTCGACGCCGGCGATTTCCAGATCGTCTTCGATCTTGCCGGCAAACTCGGGGTCGGCGCGCAGCGCAGCGCCGACTTCGCGCATCACGGCATAGACCTCGTCGACGTCCTCCCGGTAGGCCACGCCAATGTCGATCACGGCAAACGCAAAACCGCGGCTGCGGTTGGTGACGCTGTCGATGGTGCCGTTCGGCACGTAATGCACGCTGCCCTCGTAATCCCGCAGCCGAATGTAGCGCAGCGTCATTTCCTCGACCAGCCCGCCCTTGCCGGCGATTTCCACCACATCGCCCTGGCGCACCTGGTTTTCCAGCAGCAGGAACAGTCCGGTGAAATAGTCCTTGACCAGGCTTTGCGCGCCGAAACCGATGGCGATGCCGAGCACGCCCGCCGCAGCGAGGATCGGCGCGATCGAAATGCCGAGTTCGGACAGCACCAGCATGCCGGTGACCAGGGTGATGATCACAGCGATGGCATAGCGGAACACCTGCTCCAGCGTGTTCAGCCGCTTGACCCGCTCAAAGTCGGCCAGTCCGCCCGCTCGCATGCGCGCGCGCAGACGCGCCAGCCCCTTGCGTGACAGCCGCAACGCCAGCCACGACAGGGCCAGGATGATGACGACATTCAGTAACGTAAGCGCGAGGCCCCGCCATTCGCCCAGTTGCGCTTGCATGAAATCCAGATACGCCATCGAGTGCTGCCCTTTCAGTGTTCACCCACGGCGCTTGCCAGCGGGCGGTATTGCAGGTGGTGAAACAGTTGCAGGTAGCGGCCGGCCTCGCCGCGCTCCAGATTGCTGACGAACTTCCAGAAACCATAGATGCGCGACAGCGTCATCATCCGCTCGGCATACAGCTGCCAGGTATAGCGGGCCGCAACCCGCGCCAGCGCGCCCTCGGACACGCGTTGCCATTTTCCCGGATCCTGTTCGCATTGCTGCAGGAAATCAGCCATCGCGTTGGCGGCATCCGCGCCCTCGTTGGGATCGATATGAAAGCCGGAGATGCCGTGCTGGATGATTTCCAGCGGGCCGCCGTAACGGGTGGCGAAGACCGGCAGGCCGGACGCCATCGCCTCGATCAGCGTGAGACCAAAGGCCTCGAACAGGGCGGGCTGCACGAACAGGCCGCGGCGATCGGCGATGTGCCGATACAGCTCGCCGGCCAGGTTCTTGTCGAGGCGGGCGCCGAGCCAGCGCATGCGGCCGTCCAGTCGATACTGGTCCATCAGCGCGTGCATGCGTTCGATCTCGGCCCGCTCCTCCTCGTCGCCCGAGGCGGATGCATCGACATGGCCACCGATCACCAGCAGGTTGGCGGACTCGGACAGGCGCTCGCAGGCGCCAAACCATTCGGTCAGGCCGGACAGGTTCTTGATGCGATCGAGCCGCGCCATGGTGAAGATCAGCGGCTTGTCGGGCTCGTCGAAGTGCCCGCGATACGGCACGCCGGGGTCGGCCGCATAGAGCATCCTGTCGATCTCGGGCATCAGCGAATGCATCCGGCGCGCCGTCTCGGTGTAGGGAAAATACACCGCGGCATCGGCGCCCGGCGACACGATGTTGAACTTGGGATCGAACAGGTCGATGCCATTGACCACGCGGTACAGCCCCGGCATCGTGAACGCGCGATAGCTTTCGTACTGGCCGATGCTGTCCGAAGTGCCGGCGATTTCCTGGTAGGTGCTGGTGATGATGAAGTCGGCGTGGTTCATGCCGATGATGTCCGCGGTGTACTGGCAGGCGAAGTGATAGGTCGCCTCGTTGTCCTCCCAGTACAGGGCCGAGTGCAGGTATTTGGTCTGCTCCAGTGCATGGGCGATGTTGCACTGCGTGACGCCCATGCGCGTCGACAGCAGGCTGGCCACCAGGTTGCCGTCGGAATAGTTGCCGATGATCAGGTCGGGGCGCCCGCCGAATTTTGCCAGCACCTCGTGCTCGACGTCATGCGCAAAGGTCTCCAGATACGGCCAGATCTCGAAGCGCGACACCCATTGCTGCACGACCTCACCGTTGGCGTGATGGAAGGGCACCCGCACGATCCACGCATGGTCGGTGCCCTGGATTTTTTCCAGCGGCTGATCGCAGGTGGTGCCGTCGGCTTCGGGGATCAGGCGGGTGACGACGACGATCTGCGGATCGACCGTCACACCCTGGATCGCCATGCGCGTGCGCATCTCGTGTTCCAGCGCGCGCACCTGGTCGAGGATGTAGACCACCTGGCCGCCGGTATCGGGGCGCCCGAGCACATTGTCCTGGCCGAAATAACCGTGCGGCGACACGATCAGCAGGCGCGAGATCATCGGGATGCGTGCCAGGAAGGCCTCCAGCACGGCCGGCGACGGCGCTTCCAGAATGTCGACCAGCTGGCTCATGGTCTCGCTCGCCCGGCCCGCCGTCGCGCCCCAGCCGGGCTCGAACCCCAGCGCACCCAGCGCCGCCGCGCACGCCGACCACGGCGCTTCCGGGTCGAGCGCGTCGAGCTGATGGCGCGCGCCGCGCAGCGCATTGCGCAAAGTCTCCACGTCGCCGATATGCGGCGCCAGCATCAGCTGCTGGCCATCGATCTTGTGCATCCGCAGAAAATGCAGCAGCTTGGCCTGTCCCACCTCGGGACGGGTGAACATCGCGCTCGCCAGCGCCCGATTGAGATGCAGCACGCCCTGGCCGATCGAACGCGTTTCCTGCAGCCGCGGCACATGGCGGCCGAAGGGTTCGAAATCGATTTCCAGCACGCTGTCGCCCTTGACTGCCGGCTTGACCAGCGTCTCCTTGAACGCCAGAAACTCGCTCACCGACACGCGCTCCGGCACCAGCTGCTCCAGGTGCATGCGCAGGTAATGCCAGCGGCCGGCGCCCTCGCGCAGCGCGAAATACGCCCACGGCTGCTGGAACACGCCTTCCTGGAAATGCCGCACCGCCTGATGCAGGGGCGTGCCTTTCAGGTCGGCTTCGTATTCGCGGGCCAACGCATCGAATACATGGCACAGGTCGCTCTGCAGCAGCAGCGCGCGATTTTCGGCAAAGCAATTGCGCAGGTAGGCGCCCACCGGGTCACGGTGGTCCGCCGTCCAGTTTCTCAGTGCATCGATCATGCGACCTCCAGGGTCTTGGGATACGGAATCAGGCGGCCTCCGGCTGCGGGACGGGCAGGGTATTCCCGACAAAACCGTAATGCGCCATGCCTTCGAGAATGCCGGACGCACACGGCGTGTCGGCGAAATACACCTGATCCAGGCCGCGCAGTTTTTCCAGTTCGACGCTGTGGTTGGACACCACGACGGCCTGCGTGTCGCCCACCAGCATTTCGAGGTCGTTACCGGAATCGCCCGCCACCAGGAAGGCGCGCAGCGGCAAACCCCATTTATAGGCCAGATAGCGGATGGCCTGACCCTTGGACGCCCGGATCGGCAGCACGTCGAGGAAGGCCTGGTGAGAGTAGATCAGGTTGGCGCGCAGACGATGCTCACGCAGCCGCATGTCGATCTCCCGCAGGCTGGGCATCGTAGCCGGGTCGACATAGAAACTCAGCTTGTATTCGCTTTGCTGGTCGGCCGACTGCAGCGTCAGGCCGGGCATGTCGTCGAACAATGCGGTCAGTGCCTCGCGCCGCCACAGATGCTGGATATGGCGTTGCCATCCGACATCGGGACGCAGGTCGGGACCGTAATGGATTTCGCTGCCGACTGCGGTGATCAGCACATCGGGCAGCGGCACCCGCGCCTGCCGCAGCACCTCGAGCGCGCTCGGCAGATGGCGGCCGGTGGCCACGCCGAAGCCGTCGCTGGGCGGCCGCTCGCGCAGCACGCGCACCAGCGCGGTGAGTCCGGCGCGGTCGCCGATCAGCGTGTTGTCGATGTCGCTCACCAGCATCCGCTGCACGTAGGGCATGGGGTTGTGCTGCAGCTGCTGCGCCACACGTTCGCGCCGCACCTGCTTGCGGCTGCGGTAGACCACGCGGTCGATCGCCCGCAGGTATTTGTCGACGTGGGCATCCCAGGTGTAATGGCGGGCCACGCCGTTGATGCCGTGACGCGCATAGCGCTGCCAGGTGCGCGCGTCCGACACCACGCCGAGCAGGCCGTTCGCGATATCGGCGGGATCGAGCGGGTCGACCAGCACGCCGTTTTCACAGTGCGCCAGGATGTCGGGCGGGCCGCCGTCACGGGTGGCGACCACCGGCAGGCCGCTTGCCGCCGCCTCGATCAGCGTCAGGCCGAACGGTTCGGTCAGCGCCGGGTTGACGAACACGCCGCGCCGCTGCGCCGCCAGCCGGTACAGCGCGGGGATGTCGTCCGGCTGATGCTGCTTCGGCAGCGCGACGCTGCCCCACAGGTCGTAGCGGTCGACGTCGAGCAGCAGGTCCTTCAACACTTCGGCCTGCGCCTCGTCCAGGCTGCGGATGTCGTCGCGGTTGCCGGCGACGATGGCGAGATTGGCGCGTTCCCGCAGCGCGGGCGATTCGCCGTAAGCCGTCACCAGACGGCCGAGGTTCTTGCGCACTTCGGGACGGCAGATGGCGAGGATGAGCGGTTTTTTCGGCTGCATCAGAAAGCGGTCGACCAGCGCCGGCACGTGCGGCGGAATCGGCTCGCGTCCGGGCGGCGCAAAACGCGAGGTGTCGGTACCGGGCGGAATCACCACCATGCGCGACGGCTGATGATTGCGGTAGAGGCCGTATTGCTCGACGCTTTCCTGGGCGGTGCTGGTCACCACCAGCGAAGCCTGCGCCAGGGCCGCTTCCTCGGCTGCGATGCGGCGCACGAAATTGAATTGACGCTCGATCGTCTGTTCACGGCGGCCATGATCGAGCAGACGCTGGCGCTTGCAGCGTCCGAGCGAATGGCCGGTGTGCACCAGCGGGATACCGAGCAGCTGCGACAGCTGCACGCCGACATGGCCGGCATCGGCGTAATGACTGTGGATGATGTCGGGCAGGCGCGGCTGCTGCCGCAGATGGCTGATGGTGCGATCGACCAGCTGGTCGAGATGGTTCCACAGGCTTTCCTTGCGCAGGTAGCGTCGCGGGCCGCACGGCAACCGGACCAGGCGGGCACGTTCGCCCAGCATTTCAATCGGTTCGGCATAGTCCGACGACACCGCGGGATCGTCGATCAGGCGCGTCAGCACGTCGACCTGTGCGACCCGGGGATGCCGTCCCAGCGCCCGCGCCAGTTCGATCACATACAGTGTCTGTCCGCCGGTGTCGGCATCGCGCCCGAGCTCGAGGTCGTGCCCCCGCATCAGGCCGTGCACACTCAGCATCAACACGTAGAGATCACGCACGTACACCCTCCCTGTCCAGTTGCCAGCCGCGTATGAACGGCCGGTAGAAATCCAGCGTATCCGGCACTGCGCCGCGGATCTGGCACAACGCACGGGCAAACGCATCGGCGCGCGCCAGGCACATCGCAAGCGACCAGCCGCGCAGCATGCCGAGAATGAAAATGGCGGCAAAGCCGTCGCCTGCACCCACGGTATCGACCAGATGCGACAGCGGCTGGCCATCCACCGATTCCATCCGGCCTGCATTGTCGAGCGTCCAGGCCCCGTCGGCGCCGCGCGTGACCACCACACGCTCGAGGGCGAAACCCGACACCAGCACACCGGCGCGCGCACGGGGGGTGGACCCGTCCAGCGCCAGCAGGTCGCTAATGCGGATCAGTTCGTCCTCGTTCAGCTTGACCACATGGGCCCGCTGCAGCGACCAGCGCAATGTGTCCGGATCCACCCACGGGTCACGCAGATTGACGTCGAGAAACGCACAGGCGTCGACCGCACCGAGCAACGCGTGCAAGGCACGACGTGAATCGCTGCGTTGAGACAGCGTACCGAAGTAGATGATTTGCGGATGTGAGGACAGGCCCACCATCCGCGCCAGACTCGGGTGGATGTGGTCGTAGGCCTGATCCGACAGGATGTCGAAGTCATGCCCGCTTTCGGTCTCGGTCACCTTGACGCGTCCGGTCGGGCGCCCCGGATCGCGCTGCACGCCTTGCATGTCCAGCCCGCGTTCGGCCATCGCCTGCTGCAGCTGATCGCCCAGCGCATCCTTGCCGGCGCGTGTCACCAGCACCGGATTGGCGCCAAGCGCGCGCAGATGGCACGCGACATTGAAGGGCGCCCCGCCCAGCACGTTGCGGTCGCTGAACTGGTCGACCAGGGTTTCGCCAAAGGCGATCACGGTCTGGTCTGCAGCGGGGAGGGTGTCGTCGGACGGGTGCATCGTGCGCATTTCTGTCGGCGTATTCATGGGTTGCGTTCACCAAAAAACAATATTCAACAATAATTTATTTGGGCGGCTTGGCCAGTCAAAGATTCCCTGTCAGATCGTGTAATCGAGCTTGAAAATCAGCGCGGTATCGGTGGTGTCCTTGCCGGCAGCTGGCACCGCGTCGTAATCGACATTGATCTGTGTGCCCAGGCTGAGCCCATTGCCGATCGGCAGCCTGAGCCCGGTCCGGCTTTGATAGAGATAGTCGTCCAGCGATTCCAGACTGAGCAGAAAATCGCTGTGATGGAACAGCGTCAGCCGCCCCTGCCAGAACGTCTGTTCGTACTTCAACGCGGCACGCGCGCCGGGAAAGCGCTGGTCGACGGCGCTGGCGTAATCCTCGTTCACCAGGCTGGCGCCGCCCTCGACCGACAGCGTCAGGTCGTCGCGGTCGATCAGCTGGCGGCCGACACCGGCTCCGAGCGTGCTGCGCAAATCGAGGTCGGCCTGGCTGTCGTGGTCGAAGCGGGTGTTGGCATAGAAATACGTGCGCGGGCTGACGAAGTGGTCGACTTTCAGGCCCAGCCGCCAGTTCGACGCGGTGTCCGCACCATCCTGTTCGGCCTCGTTGAGTTCGCCGTCGAGCGTGACGCGCTGCGTCGGATTGCGCGCCACCAGCTCGCCCGACAGGTGCAGGGTCTGCGCATCGGTATTGCCCTGCACGAAACTGCCGCCTGCCGACGCGCGGCCCTTCAGCACGGTGCGGTCGGGATGGCGCGGCGGGTTGATCGCGGCCACGCGGTCGAGCGCGAGCGGCGCGGTTTCAGCCAGGCTGCCGATCCGCACCCGCAGCTGGCCTGCGTCGGCGCCCTGCAGCTGACCGTCGAGTTCGGTACCATCGGCCAGCCGCAGCCGCACCGGAGCATCGGTCTCGATGCGGCTCACCCGCGTCCACGGCAGCTTGATCGTGCCGGCGTAAGGGGTTGCGATTCCCAGCGCCTCGGCCGTCATCTGCACCACCGTGCCGCTGAGGCGGTCGCCGTTGTCGAGCACGACGCTGTCGGCCCATGTGGTGCCCGACAGCAAGCCCAGCGTCACGGACCATGTCCAGTGTAGGTGTTTCAAGCGTTCTCCTTTCACGCGTGGCGGAGGGCAAGCAGCGCCGCACGGCGAAGCGGGCTCGGACAGAAGGCGCTGACAGAATCTTGGCGGAGCGGCAGCAGGCTGCGCTGGGACGCGCATCTACCCGGACAATCCCACGGACCAGCGCGGGCGCCGGGCAGAGCGCTTATTTATATTTGCACAAAACATTATTGCTGCGCAAGTTTAGTCGCCGGGCTGCGCGCGCCACCGGCCCGAATGCCTACGGGACAAACGGCCTTGACCCCTTGTGCCTTGCGGGTTAACGTCGCAACACCTCATACGACGCACGCGCGATGGACGTCCCACACACGCCCTGCCCCGACCTGCCCCGGATCGACACGCGCCTTTCCGTTTCTGCCGCCCCCGCTTCCCGCGTTCCGTTCGTCCATTCATGAGCGGCTGGGCCAACACCTATCTCGGACTGATCTACCAGGTATACGGCCTGGCCTTTTTCACGCTGGGCGTAGTGGCGTACGTGCTGCCGCGCCAGGACACCACGCTGCGTTTTGCACGCGATCTGTGGCTGCTGGCCCTGTTCGGTCTGCTGCACGGCGTGCTCGAATTCACCGAATGGGAGCGGCTGACCCGTCCCGGCGCCGCCCTCGCAAACCTGAGCCCGCTGCTGCTGGCCGTCTCCTACGTGCCCTTGCTCGAATTCGGCCGCCGCTCCATGGCGTGCAGCGGCCGGCGCTTGCCGGTCGCCCTGGTCTATGGCGTGGCACTGCTGGGGATGGCCGCGATGCTGCTCGCCCTGTCCAGCCCACTGGCCGCGCTGGAAGCCGGATCGCGCCTGTTCATCGGACTGCCGGGCGCCGTGCTGAGCGGATGGGCCTTGCTCGCGCTGCGGCGCAGCATGACGGACACCGCCGGCGCCGACGGCACGCCGGGCCGCGCCCACTGGCTCATCATCCTGGCCGTGGCGCTACTCGGCTACGGCGCCCTGACGCCGTTCGTCTCGCCGGAGGGAGCGGCGCAGGCAGCGTGGCTGCCCGGCACCACGGACTTCCTGGCTGCCACCGGGCTGCCGATCCAGCTGCTGCGCGCGGGCTGCGCGGTGGCCGCCACGCTGGCGCTGGTCATGCTGGTGCGCGAGGCCGGTGGGCGCAGCCGCAACAACCTGCAGCGCATCCTGGGCACCCTCAGCGGCCTCGTCTATCGCTGCAACAACGACCGCGACTGGTCCTTCGTCTACCTCGCAGGCAACGTCGAGGAATTGACCGGCTACACCGCGGACGATTTCCTGGTCCACCGCAACGTCACCATGGGCGGCCTGATCCATGACGACGATGCCCGACGGGTGTGGGATGCCGTGCAGGCAGCGCTCGGCGAGCAGCGCGATTTCGAGCTGTCGTACCGGATCCAGACGCGCGACGGCACGCTGCGCTGGGTCTACGAACGCGGCCGCGGCATCTACGATCGCGACGGCCGGCTGCGTTACCTGGAAGGCCACGTCACCGACGCCACCGCGCTGGTGCGGGCCAACGAGGCCCTGCGCATCAAGGACGCCGCCATCGAGTCGTCGATCAATGCGATCGCCATATCCGGCATGGACGGGAAACTGACCTACGTCAACCCGGCCTGCCTCGCGTTGTGGCGGATGGACAGCCCGGACGAGGCGCTCGGCCGTTATCCGCACGAATTCATGGCTGACGCGCAGCAGGCCCAGACCGCCATCGAGTCGCTGACGCGCGATGGACTGTGGCAGGGAACGATCCGGGCGCGCCGGCAAGACGGCAGCTGTTTCGACGTGCAAGTTTCCGCCAACCTGGTGCGCGACGAGGCCGGCACGCCGATCTGCATGATGGCGTCGTTCATTGACATCACCGAACAATTGCGCGCCGACCGCGCGCTGCGCGAAAGCGCCGAGCGGCTGAGCCAGAGCCAGGCGATGGCGCATGTCGGCAGTTGGGAATGGGACATCGCCAGCGGCGCACTCACCTGGACCGACGAGCTCTATCGCATCTATGGCTACGAGCCGGGCGCCGTCGCCGCCACCTTCGAGCTGTTCGTCAGCGCGATTCACCCCGAGGACCGCGAACGGGTGGTGGCGCAGGTGAATCATGCGGTGCGCGAGCACACGCCCTACACCACCGAATTCCGCATCCGCCGTCCCAATGGCGAGATCCGCATCACCACAGCGCGCGGCGAAGTGCGCCGCGATGCCAGCGGCACCCCGCGCCAGATGTACGGCATGAGCCAGGACGTGACCGCACGGCGAATGGCCGACGAAGCCACCCGAACCGCGCGTCGCCAGTTGCAGGCAGTGATTGACGCCGCCACCCAGGTTTCGATCATCGCCACCGACGAAAACGGACGGATCACGCTGTTCAACCACGGCGCGGAACGCATGCTCGGCATGCGGGCTGAAGACATGGTCGACAGGCAGACGCCACAGTTATTCCACGACGCAGCCGAACTGGCGACGCGCGGCGAGCAGCTGTCCCGCCAGTACGGCCGCCCACTGCAGGGGATGGAGGTATTTTTCGAGCCGGTCCGGCGCGGCGATCTGGTGCCGCAGGAATGGACCTATATCCGCAGCGACGGCGTGCGCCTGACCGTCAACCTGGGGGTGACGGCACTGCGAGACGAGAGCGGTCGCATCACAGGCTATCTCGGCATTGCCACCGACATCACCGCACGCGCCGAATTGCTGGCCCGCCTGAACAAGATCGGACGCAATGCGCCCGGCATGATTTTCCAGTTCCAGCTGCGGCCGGACGGCAGTTCATGCTTTCCCTACGCCAGTGAAGGCATCCGCGACATCTACGGCGTGGCGCCCGAAGAGGTCGCCAGCGACGGCGCCATCACCTTCGAATACAAGCATCCGGACGACCTGCCGCGCATCCACGACTACATCCAGCGCTCGGCGCGCGAACTCACGGCCTGGCATCTGCGCTACCGCATCAACCATCCGCTGAAGGGCGAAATCTGGGTGGAAGGCCGCGCCTCGCCCGAGCGCCTGCCCGACGGCAGCGTGCTGTGGCACGGCGCGATCTTCGACATCACCGAGCAGAAGCAGACCGAGCTGGCACTGGCGCGCAGCCTGGATGAATTGCGCGCGTCCGAACAGCGCCAGCATGAACTGCTGGTGCTGACCCAGCGCGAGCAGGGCCGCATGGCCGCGCTGCTGTCGGGCATGAGCATCGGCATCCTGTTCGAGGATCGCGAGGGCCGCGTCGAATACGTCAACCCGTCGTTCCGCCATATGTGGGCAATCAAGGATGACATCGAACTGGTGGGTCGACCGACCCGCGCCGTGCTCGACCACTCGACCCATCGCTTCGCGCGTCCCGACCACGCCTCCAAGCACATCCTGCATGTGCTCGACACGCACGAGATCAGCGAGCGTTTCGAGGTTGATCTCTATGACGGCCGCATCCTCACCCAGCTGTCCTATCCGGTGTCCGATCCGGACGGCCGCGTGATCGGCCGCCTGTGGATCTACGAGGACATCACCCACGAGCGGCAGACCGCGCAGCAGCTGATCTACCTGGCCGAGCACGACGCGCTCACCGGCCTCTACAACCGCCACCGTTTCCAGGACCACCTGGAACGCATGATCAGCGCCTCGTCGCGCAGCGGTGCGCGCTTCGGCCTGCTGTATTTCGATCTGGATGAATTCAAGACCATCAACGACACCTTCGGCCACCGCGCCGGCGACACCGTGCTGGTGCGGGCCGCAGGCGAAGTCGCCAGCCTGGTGCGCGGCGGCGAAATGTTCGCGCGCGTCGGCGGCGACGAGTTCGCCATCCTGGTCGAAATCCATCGCGGCGACGAAGCGGTGCAACTGGCCGAACGCGTGGTGCACGCCATCGCGGCGATTCCCTTCCGCTTCCGCGGCAGCAATCTGCGTCTCACCGTCAGCATCGGCATTGCGCTGTTCCCCGAGCACGGCGACAACGCCGAGGATCTGGTGGCGCATGCCGACACCGCGATGTACCAGGCGAAGGACAGCGGCAAGAACACCTGGGCCGTCTACGACGCCAGCCGCAACGTGGCCGAAGCGATGCTGGCGCGCATGACCTGGAGCAGCCGCATTGCGCAGGCGCTGGCACAGGGCGGGCTGGAGCTGCACTTCCAGGGCATCTACCACACCCGCGACGGCAGCCTAAGTCATCTGGAAGCGCTGGTGCGAATGCAGGATCCGCTGATCCCACGCGCCTGATCATGCCCGGCCAGTTCATTCCGATCGCCGAGAAAAACGGCCAGATTCTCGAAATCGACCGCTGGGTGATCCGCCGCAGCATCGAAATGCTCGCCAGCCACCCCGACCTGGCGGCACTGGCGGTCAACATCTCCGGCCGCAGCTTCGACGAACCCACGCTGCCGCACTACATCCAGGAGCAGCTGCAGGCACACGGCGTCGCGCCGAAGCGCCTGATCATCGAACTGACCGAGACCGCGGCCGTATCCGAAATGCAGGATGCACAACGCTTCATCGAGGCGC
The DNA here is from genome assembly GCA_964623745.1 of uncultured Thiobacillus sp. Lineage (GTDB taxonomy): Bacteria > Pseudomonadota > Gammaproteobacteria > Burkholderiales > Thiobacillaceae > Thiobacillus. The sequence continues at coordinate 53,844 of CAZUVC010000010.1, forward strand.
TGCAGCAGACTGGCTGCCTGATCTGCCTCGATGACTTCGGCTCCGGCTTTTCCACCTTCGCCTACCTCAAGTACCTCAGCGTGCAGATCCTCAAGATCGACGGCATGTTCATCCGCGACCTGTCCAACAACCGCGACAACCAGGCTTTCGTCAAGGCGATGATCGACGTCGCCCGGGGTCTCGGCAAGGTCACGGTCGCGGAATTCGTCGAGGATGCCGCGACGCTCGAGATGCTGGCGCAGTTTGGCGTCGACATGGCGCAGGGCTATCACCTCGACCGGCCGTCGGCCACGCATCCCAGCCTCGACTGAGGTCGCATCACGCGGGCCGGATGCGGGTCGCAGGTTCTGGGTGGCCGCAAGTCACGCTAGAATGTCGCGTCCGTCGGCCCCTGTTCCGGCCTCAACCCCACACTCTGATCGATGACGCTGTTCTTCGCCGTAATGACCCCGTTCGTGGGCGCCGCCCTGGTTGCGCTGGCGTCCCGCTACGGCCGCTCGCATTCGGCGTGGGCGGCCGGCGCCGTCACGCTGGCGGCGCTGGCGCTGCTGGCGCCGTCCGCACACCTGCCCTTTGCCGGCGAGATGCTGATCCAGCAGCGCGACTGGATGCCCGTGCTCGGACTCAACCTGTCCTTCCGCCTTGACGGCCTCGCGCTGCTGTTCGCCGGATTGATCCTTGGCATCGGCCTGCTGATCGTGCTGTACGCGCGCTACTACCTGTCCGAGCGCGACAGCATGGGGCGTTTCTATGCCTATCTGATGCTGTTCATGGGCTCGATGCTCGGCATCGTGCTGTCGGAAAACCTGATCCAGCTGCTGATCTTCTGGGAGCTGACCAGCCTGTCGTCCTTTCTGCTGATCAGTTACTGGCAGCACCGCGAGGAGGCGCGCCACGGCGCACGGATGGCGCTGGCGGTCACCGGGCTGGGCGGCTTCGCGATGCTGGGCGGTTTCCTGCTGCTCGGCCACATCGTCGGCAGCTACGAGCTGTCCGACGTGTTCGCCTCCGGCGACCTGATCCGCGAACACCCGCTCTATGTGCCGACGCTGCTGCTTATCCTGCTCGGCGTGTTCACCAAGTCGGCGCAGTTCCCCTTCCATTTCTGGCTGCCGCACGCGATGGCCGCGCCCACGCCGGTGTCGGCCTACCTGCATTCGGCGACCATGGTGAAGGCCGGCGTGTTCCTGCTGGCGCGCCTCTACCCGGCGCTGTCGGGCACGCCCGAATGGTTCTGGCTGGTGTCGGGCGCGGGGCTCGCCACGCTGCTGCTCGGCGCCTATGTCGCGCTGTTCAAGCACGATCTCAAGGGCCTCCTGGCCTATTCGACCATCAGCCACCTCGGCCTGATCACGCTGCTGTTCGGCCTGTCGACGCCGCTGGCGGCGGTCGCCGGCGTGTTCCACATCATCAACCACGCCACCTTCAAGGCCTCGCTCTTCATGGCCGCCGGCATCATCGATCACGAGGCCGGCACGCGCGACATGCGGCGACTCAATGGTCTGTGGAAATACATGCCCTACACCGCGACGCTGGCGATGGTCGCTGCCGCGGCGATGGCCGGCGTGCCGCTGATGAACGGCTTCCTTTCCAAGGAAATGTTCTTCGCCGAGGCGGTGCACATCGCCGAAGGCCACGGCAGCTGGCTGCTGCCGGTGCTGGTGACCCTGGCCGGCGCCTTCGCCGTCGCCTATTCGATCCGCTTCATCCACGATGTCTTCTTCAACGGCGAGCCGATCGATCTGCCGAAAACCCCGCACGAGCCGCCGCGCTGGATGAAAGTGCCGGTGGAAATCCTGGTGGTGCTGTGCCTGGTCGTCGGCATCGTACCGGCGCTCACCGTCGGGCCGCTGCTGGCGGTGGCGGCAGCGGACACCCTGCAAACGCCACTGCCCGAGTACCACCTCGCGCTGTGGCACGGCTTCAACACCGCGCTGGTGATGAGCCTCATCGCGCTCGCGCTCGGCGCGACGCTCTACATCCTGCGCCGCCCGCTGTTCGCCTGGCACGAAGCCGGTCTCGCCCGCCTCGACGCGCGCGTGCCCTATAACGCGCTGGTGGACGGCCTCGTCGGCCTGGCGGCTTTGGTCACCCGCGCGATCGACACGGCTTCATTGCAGCGCCAGGTCTTCCTGTTCATCCTCGCGGCGCTGGCGCTCGGCGCCGCCCCCTGGTTCGCCGGCGGCACGCCGCTCACCGGCGACCGCGCGGGCCTGCCGCTCGACGCGGTGAGCCTCGTTGCCGCTGCCGCGCTCATCCTCGCCACCCTCGCCACCGTGGTCTGGCACCGCCGTCGCTTCACCGCGCTCGTCACCATCGGCGTCGTCGGCCTGGTCGTCTCGCTCGCCTTCATCAAGTTCTCCGCACCCGACCTCGCGCTCACCCAGCTTTCGGTCGAGATCGTCACCATCGTCCTGCTGCTGCTCGCGCTCTACTTCCTGCCGCAACACGCCGCGCCGGAGCCGGATCGCGCACGCGTCGGCCGCGACGCTGTGATCGCGCTCACGGCCGGCGCCGGCACCGCGGCGCTGGCGTGGGCCGTGCTCACCCGCCCCTACGACACCATCGCCGGCTACTTCCTCGAAAACAGCAAGCCGGGCGGTGGCGGCACCAACGTGGTCAATGTGATCCTGGTCGACTTCCGCGGCTACGACACCCTGGGCGAAATCACCGTGCTCGCGCTGGCCGGCCTCGGCATCGTCGCGCTGCTGCAGAACCTGCGTCTCACCGCGCCGATTCGCGACGCCGCCGGTCGGGTGTGGGACGCCGATGCCCACCCGGTCATCATGGCCACGCTGACGCGCATCCTGCTGCCGCTCGCGCTCATGGTCGCGGTCTTCATCCTCTTGCGTGGCCACAACCAGCCGGGCGGCGGCTTCATCGCCGGCCTCATCACCGCGGTCGCGCTGATCGTGCAATACCTCGCTAACGGCGCCGCGTGGACGCACCAGCGCATGGCGCCCGACAGCCACCCGCTGATCGCCTGGGGCCTGGGCATCGCCACCTTCACGGGGCTCGCGAGCTGGGCCTTCGATCATCCCTTCCTCACCTCGACCTTCGGCTATCTGAACTGGCCGGTGGTCGGCAAGTTCGAAGTCGCCTCGGCGATGGCCTTCGACCTCGGCGTTTTCCTCGTCGTCGTCGGCGCCACACTCATGATCCTCACCGGCCTCGGCGGCCTGCACCACGCCGAGCCTGCGCGAAAGGAAGCCCGCTGATGGAAGCCCTGATCGCCATCGTCATCGGCGTGCTCACCGCGGGCGGCGTGTTCCTCGCGCTGCGCGGCCAGACCTTCCCGGTCGTGCTCGGGCTCACGCTGCTGTCCTACGCCGTCAACCTGTTCCTGTTCATCATGGGCCGCCTCGCCATCGGCGTGCCGCCCGTGATCAGCGAGGCCGCCGCCGGCTACACCGACCCGCTGCCGCAGGCGCTGGTGCTCACAGCCATCGTCATCAGCTTCGGCATGACCGCCTTCGTCATCGTGCTCGCGCTGAAAGCGCGCGCCGAACTCGGCAACGACCATGTCGACGGCGTGCAGCTCGGGGAGGACCGGCAGGCATGAGCCTCCTCGACCACCTCGCCATCCTGCCGGTGGTGCTGCCGCTTGTCGTCGGCATCGTCCTGATCGTGCTGCGCAACGCGCCGCTGGCGCTGCAGCGCGGCGTGAGCGTCGCCGCCACGCTGGCGCTGCTGCCGCTCGCCTGGGTGATGCTGCAGACCGTCGGCGACGGCACTCATCTCGTCTACAAGCTCGGCAACTGGGAGGCGCCGTATGGCATCGTGCTGGTCGCCGACCGCCTCGCAGGATGGATGCTGCTCACCACCGCCCTGCTCGCCGTGTTCGCGCTGCTGTATGCGCTGACCGGCATCGATCGGGACGGACGCCACTTCCACGTGCTGTTCCAGTTGCAGCTCTTCGGTCTGAACGGCGCCTTCCTCACCGGCGACCTGTTCAACCTCTTCGTCTTCTTCGAGATCCTGCTGCTCGCCTCCTACGGCCTCATGCTGCACGGCGGCGGGCGCCAGCGGGTGAAGGCGGGCCTGCATTACGTCGTCATCAACCTGGTCGGCTCGACGCTGTTCCTGTTCGCCGTCGGCACGCTCTACGGCGTCACCGGCACGCTCAACATGGCCGACCTCGCGGTGAAGCTCGCCGCCACGCCGCCGGAAAACGCGGCACTGGTGCAGACGGCCGCGCTGCTGCTGTTCGGCGTGTTCGCGCTCAAGGCCGCGCTCGTGCCACTCACCCTGTGGCTGCCCGCCGCCTACGGCCACACCAGCGCGCCGGTCGCCGCGCTGTTCGCGATCATGACCAAGGTCGGCGCCTACAGCATCCTGCGCGTCTACAGCCTCATCGCCGGCGAAGCCGCCGGCCCGCTGACCGGCCTGCTCGACGCCTGGCTCGTGCCGCTCGCGCTCGCCACCCTCGCGCTCGGCATGGCCGGCGCCATGGCAAGCCCCTCGCTGCGGCAGCAGGCCGCCTGGCTCGTCGTCGCCTCGATCGGCACGCTACTCGTCGCCTTCGGCCTCGGCAGCAGCGAGGCGCTCGCCGCCGGCCTCTACTACCTTCCGCACTCGACCTTCGCCGCCGCCGCGCTCTTCCTGCTCGCCGACAGCATCGCCCGCGGGCGGGGCCAACTCGCCGACCGCTTCGAATCGGGGCCGGCGATGCCGCGCGCGCGCCTGGTCGGCGGCCTGTTCTTCGCCGTCGCCGTGGCCGTGGCCGGGCTGCCGCCGCTGTCCGGCTTCCTCGGCAAGTTCATGCTGCTGCAGGCCGCGCTCGAATCGCCCTGGATGCCGTGGGTGTGGCCGGTGGTGCTGGCGACCGGCCTGCTGGGCGTGATCACGCTCGCTCGCAGCGGCAGCCTCCTGTTCTACCGCACCCATACGGCGCACGCCGAACTGCCTGCGCCGACGAATGCCGCGCTCGCGCCGGTCTTCGGTCTGCTGGCGCTGATCGCGGGACTGGTGCTCGCTGCGGGCCCGCTGTCCGACTTCACCGCCGCCACCGCGGCGCAGCTGACGGCGCCGCAGCACTACATCGACGCGGTGCTGGGAGGCCGGCCATGAGGCGCCTGCTGCCGCATCCGCTCTTGAGCGTGTCGCTCACGCTCCTCTGGCTGCTGCTGGTCAACGAGCTCTCCGCCGGCGCGCTCGTGCTCGGCGCGCTGCTCGGCTGGCTCATCCCCTTCGCCACCTCACGCTTCTGGCCGGAGCAGATCCGCATCCGCCACACCGGCGTGTTGCTGCGCTTTCTCGGGGTGTTCGTCGTCGACATCGTGCGCGGCAGCTTCCACGTCGCCTGGCTGATCCTGAAGGGCCCCACGCGCCTGCGCCCGGCCTTCGTCGAGGTGCCGCTCGCGCTCACCACCGATCTGGCCATCAGCCTGCTCGCCAACACCATCTCGCTCACGCCCGGCACGGTGTCGGCGCGACTGAGCCTGGACAAGCGCACGCTCGTCGTACACACGCTCGACACCGGCGACGTCACGGCGCTGGTCGCCGAAATCAAGCAGCGCTACGAAGCGCCGCTGAAGCAGGTTTTCGAAGAAGGGGACGCCTGATGCTCGACACCGTCATTCCCATCGCCTACGCGCTCGTCGCACTCGCCTTCCTGATGAGCTTCTGGCGCCTGATCCAGGGCCCCGACGCGCCCGACCGCATCCTCGCGCTCGACACCCTGTACGTGAACACCATCGCCTTCCTGGTGCTGCTGGGCATCCACCTCGGCAGCGCGATCTATTTCGAGGCAGCGCTGCTGATCGCGATGATGGGCTTCGTCGGCACGGTGGCGTTGTGCAAGTATCTGCTGCGCGGCGACATCATCGAATGAGGACCGGACAACCATGACCGACACCCTGCTCGCCCTGCTCGTCCTCACCGGCGCGATCTTCACCTTCATCGGCTCGCTCGGGCTCGCCCGTCTGCGCGACTTCTACACCCGCCTGCATGGCCCGACCAAGGCGACCACGCTCGGCGTCGGCTGCCTGCTGATCGCCTCGGCGCTGTATTTCAGCCTGCGCGACGAAGGCGTCAGCCTGCACGAGGTGCTGGTCACACTGTTCCTGTTCATCACCGCGCCGGTTTCCGCGCACCTGCTCGCCAAGGCGGCGCTGCACCTGAAGGTCAAGTCGCTTGCGGCCCTGCCGGCGCAGGACACCTCGACCGCGCCGGACCCGGCGCTGCAGCGCGATCCGGCGGATTGACTGCACGAATATTCGCGCTGCGGCCGTAATCATGCCGGGAACCCGCGCAGGCTGTCCGGTTTCGGATCAGCCGCTTCAAACCTCGCAGCCGGGGCAGGATCATTTTTTCGGTCTACAGTGAAGCCATGGCCGACCCGCTGCGCTTCCTGTTTCGACTTGCCCTGTTTGCCTGCCTGACGCTGCTGCTGGCCGCCCCGGCCAGTGCGGCAACGGTGCGGGTGTTGACGGTGCAGGGGGCGATCAGCCCGGCCAGCGCCGACTACCTGCTGCGCGGCATCAAGAAGGCGAACGACGACCAGGCCCACCTGATCGTGATCGAGATGGATACCCCGGGCGGGCTCGATACTTCAATGCGTGACATCATCAAGGCGATCCTCGCGTCCCCTGTTCCGGTCGCCACCTATGTCTCGCCACAGGGCGCCCGTGCCGCCAGCGCCGGCACCTACATCCTGTATGCCAGCCATATCGCGGCGATGGCGCCGGCCACCAACCTCGGCGCGGCAACACCGGTCGAACTGGCGCCGGCGGGTGGCGACAAGCCGGCCGCGCCGGCCAAGCCCAGCCAAACCGACAAGCCCGACGCGACCGCACCTGCCGCCTCGCCGCCGGGCGACCCGAAGATGCGCAAGGCGGTGCATGACGCCGCCGCCTACATCCGCGGGCTGGCCGAGCTGCGCGGGCGCAATGCCGACTGGGCCGAGCGGGCGGTGCGCGAAGCCGTCAGCCTGTCCGCGTCCGACGCGCTGACGCTGGAGGTGATCGACCTGGTGGCAACTGATCTGGGTGACCTGCTGCGACAGGTCAACGGCCGCGTAGTCCCCATGCACAGCCCGCAGGGCGGTGGCCGAACCGTCACCCTCGACACCGCGCAGGCCGAAATCGAACGCGTCATGCCGGACTGGCGCAGCCGCCTGCTGGCCGTGATCGGTGATCCCGGCATCGCCTACATCCTGATGCTCCTCGGCATCTACGGGCTGATCTACGAGTTTTCCAATCCCGGCATGCTGTTTCCCGGCGTGGTCGGCGGCATCTGCCTGCTGCTCGCGCTGTTCGCGCTGCAGGTCATGCCGATCAGCTACGCGGGGCTGGCGCTGATCATTCTCGGCATCGCGCTGATGATTTCCGAAGCCTTCCTGCCCAGCTTCGGCGCGCTCGGGCTGGGCGGCATCGTCGCCTTCGTCATCGGCTCGGTGATGCTGATCGATACCGATCTCCCCGGCTACGGCATTCCGTGGATGCTGATCGTCCCGGTGGCGGCGGCGAGCGCGCTGTTCAGCTTCTTTGTCGCCGGCATGGCGATCCGGGCGCGGGCACGCCCGGTGGTCACCGGCGCCGAGGAAATGATCGGTGCCGCCGGCGAAATTCTGGAGGATATGGAGCATGAAGGCTGGGCACGCGTCCACGGCGAGCAATGGCGGGTGCGCAGCGCGGTGCCGCTGCGACGCGGCAGCCGGGTGCAGGTGCGCGCCCGGCACGATCTGATACTCGACGTGGAAGCGGAAAAGGAGAATGGACATGTTTGAATTCGGCTGGATCAGTCTCGTCTTTGTCATCATCGCGCTGCTGGTCGCCAGCATCCGCATCCTGCGCGAATACGAGCGCGGCGTCGTGTTCATGCTCGGGCGCTTCTGGAAAGTGAAGGGGCCGGGGCTGATCATCATCATTCCCGGCATCCAGCAGATGGTGCGGGTCGACCTGCGCACGGTGGTGTTCGACGTGCCGAGCCAGGACGTGATCTCGCGCGACAACGTCTCGGTCAAGGTCAATGCGGTGGTGTATTTCCGCGTGATCGATCCGGCCAAATCCATCCTGCAGGTGGAGGATTACCTGGTCGCCACCAGCCAGCTGGCGCAGACCACGCTGCGCGCGGTGCTGGGCAAGCACGAACTCGACGACATGCTGGCCGAGCGCGAACGCCTGAACCAGGACATCCAGCAGCTGCTCGACGCGCAGACCGATGCCTGGGGCATCAAGGTGACCAACGTCGAGATCAAGCACGTCGACATCGACGAAACCATGGTGCGCGCAATCGCCAAGCAGGCCGAGGCCGAACGCGAACGGCGCGCCAAGGTGATCCATGCCGAAGGCGAACTGCAGGCCTCGGAAAAACTGCTGGCCGCCGCCGAGGTCCTCGCCGGCCGGCCGCAGGCGATGCAACTGCGCTATCTGCAGACGCTGTCCAACATTGCCGGCGACCGCTCCAACACCATCGTCTTCCCGATGCCGGGGGAATTGATGAACCTGATGATGCGCAGCGGCAAGCCCGGCGAATAGCCGCCCTGAAAAACCACGTGAAATACAGGGTTACGGTGGCATGCCGGCCCGCATCACGGTATGCTCAGCGCCAATCCCGAACGCATTCGGGAACCAGTGGGGTACGCATCCACTCTGTATCCGCACACTGTTTCGCAATTCATTAGAGGAGGTCAGATGAACCCGCAAGTCACCACCCTGGGCCGCAGCCAGTCTGCGGCGCTGTCGACCAACAAGGTCGTCCGCAACACCTACATGCTGCTGTCGATGACGCTGGCGTTCGCCGCGTTGACCGCCGGCGTCTCGATGTCGCTCAACCTGCCGCATCCCGGCCTGATCATCACCCTGGTCGGCTACTTCGGCCTGCTGTTCCTGACCAGCAAGTTCCGCAACAGCGGGCTGGGCATCGCCTTCGTGTTCGCGCTGACCGGCTTCATGGGCTATACGCTGGGCCCGATCCTCAATGCCTATCTGTCGCTGCCCAACGGCAGCCAGGTGGTGATGATGGCGATGGGCGGCACCGCCGCGATCTTCCTCGGCCTGTCGGCCTACGTGATGACGACGCGCAAGGACTTCAGCTTCATGGGCGGCTTCCTGATGGTCGGCATCCTGGTCGCCTTCCTCGCCGGTCTGGGCGCAATCTTCTTCCAGATGCCCGGCCTGTCGCTGGCGGTCTCCGCGATGTTCGTGCTGCTGATGTCCGGCCTCATCCTGTATGAGACCAGCAACATCATCCACGGCGGCGAGACCAACTACATCATGGCGACTGTCACGCTGTTCGTGTCGATCTTCAACCTGTTCACCAGCCTGCTGCACCTGCTGGGCTTTGCCAGCAACGATTAAGGTCGTGACCGGCACAACGAAAACGGCGTCCCCTGTGGCGCCGTTTTTTTACGCGCCACACATGATTAATTCAGCGGCGCCGCTTTTTATGCGCCACACAAGATGAATACAGCGACGCCGTTTTTCATTGATACCCACTGCCACTTCGACGCGGCCGAGTTCGATGCCGACCGCGACGCCGAGTACGCACGTGCTGTCGAAGGTGGTGTCGGCATCCAGGTCGTCCCGGCGATCAGCCGCGACACCTTCGCCGCGGTGGCCGCCACCTGCGAACGCTACCCCGGTTGCCGGCCGGCCTGGGGGCTGCATCCGATGTATATCCACGTGCACCAGCCCGAGCATCTGGCCGAGCTGTGCGCGCAAATCGAGCGACAGCGCCCGGTCGCGGTCGGCGAAATCGGCCTCGATTTCTTCGTCAAGAATCTCGACCGCACGGCACAGGACTTTTTTCTGGTCGAGCAACTGAAGATCGCCAAAGAGTACGACCTGCCGGTGCTGCTGCACTGCCGAAAATCCAACGACGAACTTCTGAAGCAGCTGCGCAGGTTCAAACTGCGCGGCGGCATCGCGCACGCCTTCAACGGCAGTCCGCAACAGGCCCACGAATTCATCAAGCTGGGATTCAAGCTCGGCTTCGGCGGCGCCTTCACCTGGCCGCGCGCCAACAACCTGAGGCGGCTGGCGGTCGACCTGCCGCTCGACGCGATCGTGCTGGAAACCGACAGCCCGGACATTCCGCCGGTATGGATCGGCCGCGGCCGCAACGCGCCGGGCGAACTGCCGCGCATTGCGCAGACGCTGGCCGAATTACGCGGGCTGGAGGTCGACGCGGTGGCGCAGGCCACCACGCATACCGCACGCGAACTTCTCGGGATCTGACCCAGGCCGGCGGCAGGCCTGTGTGGGGTCAAGCCTGCACGGCACGCAGGCCGGTTTCCGGCTCAACGCTGGACAGCACGATCTGATTCTTGCCCCGCTTCTTGGCCAGATACATGTTGCGGTCCGCTTCGTGGACGATCTGTTCCGCGCCCATCCGCACCGCCTCGGCACCGCTGGCGACGACAATGCCGACCGAAGCGGTCACCTCGATCGGACTGCCCGCAATCTCGCGGATGGCCGCGATGGACTGCAGGATCCGCTCCGCCACCGCGTGCGCCCGCGTGCCGCCATCCTGCGTCTGCAGCAGCACGACGAACTCGTCGCCGCCGATGCGGGCGAGGATGTCCTCGCAGCGCAGCGCCTCGTGTGCCCGCCTGGCGGTTTCCACCAGCAGCAGGTCACCCGGCGCATGACCGAGGGTGTCGTTGACCTGCTTGAATCCATCGAGGTCGAAATACAGCACGGCAAGAGATGCCCCGCTACGCCGGGCATGTGCGCCGGCCTTGTCGAGCTCGTCGAACAGGGCGGTCCGGTTGGGCAAGCCGGTCAATGGATCCTTCAGCGCCATGGCTTCCATTTCGCGGGCATAGCGGGCGAGCTCGCTGCGGCTGTGATGAAATCCGCGTATCAGGCTGGCCACATAGGCTGGAATCGCCGTATTCAGCAGGACCAGACTGATGATCCAGATCGGGTGCTGGCTCCAGTAGTTGGAGAACATGCCGACGGCAATCAGGCCGGTCGACGCGAGCGCGGCGGACAGCGCCATCCAGGGCACGCCAAAACGGATCCCGTTGCCCAGCGAAATCCACAGGCACAGGAACGCGACGATGGCGCCCAGCTCTCCGGTCAGCAGCATGGTCAGGAAACAGCCCAGCTGATCCACGGTGATCGCGAGCGTGCGCCGTAGCGGATAAAAACCGGGATACCTTTTTACGTGGGCCCAGTGCGCCACGGTGAACAGGCAGAACACCCCCGTGCCCACCAGGCCGATCGTCGCTTCTGGACGCTGCGTATGGATGGCCCAGAAGCCGAACCACAGAAACAGGACGGGCAGCGGAACGAACAACCGGATGTAGCATTGCGCCAATTCCAGATCGGCGGAGCGCGGAGAGGAAAGCGTGCCATTCATGGGGACGGGGGATGCTCAGGCGTGCGGGCCGGTCAAGGTGCTGAAAAGGGCTTATTTCTGCCCGCTTGTGTGCGTCAAATACCCTGTTTGTCGATGTGTTGTCGGAATCAACCCAGGATATCGGTTTTAAGCGCACACAACTTGAACCCGCCTGTGGGCGGGCGCCGGACGTCCGCCCCGAAACACGCCGCACGGTTCAAGGGTGGACGGCCGTGTGCAATTCAGTCCGCGTAGCCGAAATTGCCCACCCACTCGCCGCGACGGTAGTCGATGCTGAGCCAGTTGGGCACGTAGGGACGCGGGTTTTCCAGCGGGAAACGTTCCGAGGGCGGCGTGGCACCACCTTCGGCCACGCTGCACTTGCGCGTCATGATCGGCTTGAAGCGCACGGCGAGGCGATCGCCGGCCGGCGTGGTGTCGTCGAGCGCCTCGCCGAAATACACCCGTTTGCGCAGTAGGCAGGAAAACAGCAGCTCCATCTCGGCCACCAGCGGCGTGGCACGCCGTGCCAGTGCTTTTTGCGCCGCGGCGCTCAGGCGGATTTCCAGCGTTTTGTCGTGCAGGGTGATGTGCATGCCGGGCTCCCTCACAAGTTCATACCGGTTGTATCGGCCACGATCAGGGCCGACTTCAGTTCAGCTGCCGGGCGGGCGTTCGAGGCGCCGGGTCTCGCCCACGCGCAGCACAAAGAACGCGTCCTCCGCCAGCCCGGCGGCCTGGCGCGCGGCCGCCAGATCGCGCGGCGCCTGGTCGAGTGCCTCGTCGGCCATCTCGAACGCGCCCCAGTGCACGCCCAGCGACTGGCGCGCACCGAGGTCGCGATGGATCTGCACCGCTTCCGCCGGGTCGACATGTTGCGCCCGCATGAACCAGCGCGGCGCATAGGCGCCGATGGGCAGCGCAGCGAGATCGAAGGGACCGAGGCGACGCGCGGTTTCCCTGAAATCGGCCGAGTAGCCGGTGTCGCCGGCAAAGTAGAAATTGAGGTCGGGCGCGCGAATCGCCCAGCCGCCCCACAGGGTGCGGTTGCGGTCGAACGGGCTGCGCGCGCTCCAGTGCTGGACCGGTGTCAGGGTGAAACGCACGCCACCCAGCTCGCCCTGCTCCCACCAGTCGAGCTCGGTGACGGTGTCGATGCCGAGGTCGGCAAACCAGGCTTTGAGCCCCAGCGGAACGAAAAAATGCAGGCTGCCGCCGCTGCGCTGATGCAGTTGCCGCACGCTGTCGACGTCGAGGTGGTCGTAATGGCTGTGCGAGATCACCACCGCATGAATGGCCGGCAGATCCGCCAGCGCCACGCCCGGCGGATGAAAACGTTTCGGCCCGGCAAAGCCGACCGGCGACGCGCGTTCGGAAAAATGCGGATCGGTCAGCACGTTGATGCCGCCCAGCCGCAGCAGCACCGTGGCATGGCCGATCCAGGTGACGCTGGGATTGCCCACGGGCGCCTGCAGTAGCGCCAGATCGGGCGCCACCCGCCAGTCGCGGTGCGACGCGGCCGGGGGCGGCGGCAAGCCCGCCGTGCGGCGCGCCCATTGCCAGCGCCAGAAGCCCTTTCCGATGCGGGCGTCGGGATCGAGGTTACGGAAACCATCCGGCGTGTGGTGCGGCCGGGTCGGGTCGTAGCGGGGATTGGCAGGCGTGCTGCAGCCGCTCAGCAGCAGCATGCACAGGCCGGCGAGACCGAGGGCCACCGTGTTCACAGCCAGCGCCTCACCTGCGTCCGGTAGGCGCGGTAGGCGTCGCCGAACTTTGCCTCCAGATGCGCTTCCTCGTGGCGAATCACGCCGTAGCGCAGTAGCGCCCAGACGAGCGGCGCGAATAGCAATGGCCAGAATGTCGCCAGCAGCATCGACACGCCCCCAAGGATGAACCAGTCGCCGACATAGATCGGATTGCGGCTGAAGCGGAACGGTCCGCCGGTGCACAGGCTGGACGCCGCCTTGTAGGGATTGACCGTGGTGCGGTGGCGCCAGAACGTCAGCAGCGTCCAGACGAACAGCAGGAACCCGATCCCGACCAGCAGCCAGCCCAATGGGCGCGTCGCCAGGCCCCAGTCGAGCGGCAAGGCATGGACATGGCGATCGAGCCACCAACCGCCGATCAGGGCGGCGGCATACGGGGCGGGCGGCAGGATCCAAGTGCGGGGGCGCGCGTGGGTGAGGTCAGTCATGCGGTTCTGCGGCGTAAAACGGTTTCTGCATGATACGCCGCGCGTGCCGGCTCAAGCCCGGCCCCGCGTACGCTCAGCACGGCGACGCATCCAGTTGCTGGCATTCGCCGATCGCGCCTGCGCCTTGCGTATAGCGGTCCAGCAAACGGCCCAGCGCCGAAGGCGTGGTCCAGCCAGCGCGTTCGATACCGTCGAACGGGGGAACGCCGGCAATCAGGTTATGCACGGCCACGGCGCAGAAAAGCGGCGGTGTGGGTCCGGCCTGCTGCACGCGCTGTGCAATCGCCGCAAAGGTGTCGGGCGCCAGGCGAAAGCGGTACAGCCGAATTCTGAGGCCATCGACCGTCTGGTAGCGCGCGTAATCCGCCAGTGTCGGCCCAGCCCAGCTTGCGTCCTGGCCGCGCACGCCGAAGTAGCTGCCCGCCGGATCGATCAGGGCGTTGCCGGCGAAGAGGCCCGCGTGGTTGCCGCCGAGCGCGTTGTCATTGACGACGACCACCACTTCGTTCGGCGCCGGCTCGGCAACACTGACCTCTACATCGGGCGTGGGATGCGCGTTCCAGTTGGGCGCCTGCTGGGCATGCAGCATGCCGCTGCCCAGCAGGCAGAGCAGAACAAGCCCGCGTTTCATGCAGTACAGCTGGTGCGATCGTGTCTCACCCGCATGGACACCTCAGCGCAAGTCCGATTGCGCCACGGCGCGCAGAAACTCATTGCGCTGCTGGTCACTGGTCCTGAAGCAGCCGGTGAAGGCCTGCGTCACCACGCGCTCGTCGCCGCGCCGGTCTTCGCCCAGCAGCAGGCACAGCTGCTCGGCCTCGATGATGCAGGCCGCGCCCTGCGCACGGCCGTGCGTGACCAGTGCTTCGGCGATGTCGCGCGTCATCCACTCCTGGTAGGTAAAGCGGTGGCCGATCGCGTCGACCATGCGCGCAATGCGACCGAATCCGTGCAGGCGCCCGCCGGGAATGTAGGCAACGTGCGCCACGCCGCGGAATGGCACCAGGTGGTGCGGGCACACGCCATGCACCGCGATGCCGCGTACCACCACCATGTCGTCGCGGTCGTCGGCGAAGCCTTCGCCCAGCGCCGCGGCGGGTTCGATCGCATAGCCGCCGAGCAGACGCTTCTGCCACAGCTCGCGCACTCGCTCCGCGGTGCGCCCGGTATGCACCGAATCCGGCGCCACGCCGCAGGCGGCGAGCATGGCGTTGACTGCCTGCTCGAACGCCACCGGATCGAACGCACCGACCTGCGGAATGCCGAGGCTGCCGCCGGCGCGCGGCACATGACAGTCGTCGTGGTCGCAACAGTCGGTCATTGCTTGAGCGTCGCCTTGAGGAACTCCAGCGTGCGCGTCCACGAGTCGTTGTCGGCCGCGTTGTCGTACTTGAGCGGCAGGTTGAATTGCGCTGCGTAGCTGTCGGCCTCGCGGTTGGTGAAGGTGTGCTTCACGCCGGGATAGCTCACGAACATGTAGTCGGCCTTGGCATTGTCCATCTCGGTCTTGAACGCATCGACCTGCTCCGGCGGCACGATGGGATCGGCTTCGCCATGGAAGACGCGGATCTTTGCCTTGATCTCGCCGGGCTTGGGCGAAACGTCACTCGCCAGCACGCCGTGGTAGCTGACCACCGATTTCAGCGGCATCCCCGCGCGCGCCATGTTGAGCACCACGCCGCCACCAAAGCAGTAGCCCAGCGCGGCGAGCTCGCCTTTTTTCACATTGGGTTGCCTGTCGAGAAACGCGCGCGCGGCGTCGAAACGCGCATAGGCCAGCGGCGGATTGCGGTTCACGCTGCCGGCCAGCGCGCCGGCATCCTTGGGATTGTCCGCAACCTGGCCGTCGCCGTACATGTCGACCACCATCGCCACGTAGCCTTCCTCCGCCAGCATGCGCGCGCGCTTTTTCGCGTAGTCGTTGGCGCCCCACCATTCCGGCACCACCAGCACGCCGGCGCGCTTGCCTTTAACGGCATCGTCATACACCAGATAGCCCTTCATGGCGGTCTCGGCCGCCTTGTAGGTGACATCCTTGCCGACTACCGCTGCAAGGGCGGACGAGGTGAAAAACAACAATGACAGCGCAAGTGCAGTTTTCATGGGCGTCTCCGGGCGTTAAGCGATCGCGATGCGACCGGGTTGATCAAGCTTCAAAGCATACCGCGGCGGCAGGCGCATTAACAACCGCATTTCCACCACGGCCATGCGCGCATGCTGTGCGCGATGGCGGTCCGGCGTACACTCGCAGCTCCACCCGCACGCCCGACCGCCATGACAGACCCCATCCGCCTTGCCAAGCGCGTTGCCGAACTGCGCGCCTGCTCGCGCCGCGAAGCCGAGCAGCTGATCACCGGCGGGTGGGTCAAAGTGGACGGCATCGTGATCGAGGAGCCGCAGTTCCGCGTCGCCGACCAGATTATTGAGATCGATCCGCAGGCCGATCCCGCGCAGGCCGAGCCGGCTACGCTGCTGCTGCACAAGCCGCCCGGCTATCAATCGGGCGACGGCGCGCAGCCTGCATCGCAATTGCTCACGCCCACCACCCTGTGGCACGAAGCGGGCGGCGGCGTCCGTCCGCTGAAAAAGCATTTCGCCCAGCTGACCCTGTGCGTGCCGCTGGAGCATTCCGCCAGCGGCCTGCTGGTCTTCACCCAGGACTGGCGTGTGGCGCGCAAGCTGACCGAAGATGCGGCCACGCTGGAACACGAAGTCATCGTCGAGGTTGCGGGCGAACTCGCGACCAACGGACTCAAGCGTCTGAACCGGGGCATTCCCTATCAGGGCCGCACCCCGGCTGCCATCAAGGTGAGCTGGCAAAACGAAACCCGCTTGCGGGTGGCGCTCAAGGGCGCCCAGCCCGGGCAGATCGCGCATCTGTGCGAAGCCGTCGGCCTGCAGGTACTGTCGATGAAACGGATCCGGCTCGGCCGCGTTCCGCTGGGAAAACTGCCGTCCGGGCAATGGCGCTATCTGCGCGAAGACGAACGCTTTTGAGCGGCGCCCCTGAAGCGGGTTTGCATCCTGCCGCTGCGCGTTCCATGATGCAGTCATGTAATCGTTGCGGGAGCGAACGCCGTGAACACGAATGCCTCTCCAGCCGGGACCCGACGCCAGTTCAGCCGCATTGAATTCGATGCCGGCGTGGTCCTCAATACTTTCCCCGGCCGGCACGAATGCCGGCTGGTGGACATCTCGCTGAAAGGCGCGCTGGTCGAGCGCCTGCTGCCCTGGCAGGTCCGCCTCGGCGACCCGTGCAGCCTCGTCGTCCACCTGTCGAAAAACGGCCCCGCCATTCATATGGCGGGTGAAATCGCCCATGTGGAACAGGGCCGGCTTGGCATGCACTGCACGGAGATCGACCTCGAAAGCGTCACCAATCTGCGGCGCCTGGTGGAGTTGAACCTGGGTGACGAAGCTGCGCTGCAGCGTGAGCTTTCCGCCATGGTCGGCGCACCGACCTAATCCGGCAGAAACAGCGCCAGCAGGTCGTTCAGAAAATGCTGCCCCGGCAGCGTCGGCCTGAGCCGGTTCGCATCCCGCTCGAGCAGGCCCTGCGCACGCGCCCGCTCGAGCGCTGCGGTGCAGACAATCAAGGGCAAGCCGGTGCGTTCCTCGAACAAGGCGGTGGGCACGCCTTCGATCAGCCGCAGTGCATTCATCATGAACTCGAACGGCAGGTCTGTGCGCGTGAGAACGCGGACGTCGGCCACATGGGTCCCCACCTGCACCGCATCCATGTATTGCTGCGGATGCTTCACCCGCATCTGCCGCACAATGCGGTCGTGAAAGCTGATCTTGGAATGGGCGCCGGCGCCGATGCCAAGGTAGTCGCCGAACTGCCAGTAGTTGAGGTTGTGGCGACTGGCGTGGCCAGGCCGGGCATAGGCCGAGGTTTCGTAATGCTGCATGCCGGCGTCCCGCAGCTGCGCCTCGATCGCCAGTTGCATGTCGGCGGCGAGATCGTCGTCCGGCAGATTGGGCGGCGCGGTGTGGCCGAACGGCGTGTTCGGCTCGAGCGTCAGGTGATAGGCCGACAGGTGCGGCGGCTGGAAGGTGAGCGCGCACTCGATGTCCGCCAGCGCCTCCGCCAGCGTCTGGCCCGGCAGCGCATACATCAGGTCGAGGTTGAAGGTGTCGAAATGGGTGGCGGCGAGTTCGGCGGCGCGGCGCGCCTCGGCATCGTCGTGAATGCGCCCGAGCGCCTTCAGATGCAACGGGTTGAAACTCTGGATGCCGAGCGATACGCGCGTCACCCCAGCCGCGCGGAAGCCAGCGAACCGGCCCGCTTCCACCGTGCCCGGATTGGCTTCGAGCGTGATCTCCGCATTGGGCATCAGCGGCGTCAGCATGCGCACGCCGGTCAGGATGCGGTCGATGCCATCGGCCGAAAACAGACTGGGTGTACCGCCACCAAAAAACACCGTGTGGATCCTGCGACCCCAGATGTCGGGCAGCGCGCGTTCCAGATCCAGCAGCAGCGCGTCGATGTAGGCCGCTTCAGGGAGCGTTTGCGCCGCGTGCGAATTGAAGTCGCAATACGGGCACTTCTTCACGCACCACGGCAGGTGAATGTAGAGCGACAGCGGCGGCGACACCTTGAGGCCGCCGTTGGCGAGATGGATGACGCGTTCAGCCAAACCGTCTCAGCTTGTCGGCCAGTTCGCGCAGCGCCTGACCGCGATGCGAAATGGCGTTCTTCTCGTCGTCGCCCAGTTCGGCGCCAGTCTTGCCCAGGTGCGGTAGCAGAAAATACGGGTCGTAGCCAAAACCGCCCTCGCCGCGCGGGGTGTCGATGATTTCACCCTGCCAGCGGCCCTCTGCAATCAGCGGCTCGGGGTCGTCAGCGTAGCGCACCAGCACCATCACGCAGTAGTAGTGCGCCTTGAAGGACTCCGGTGCACTGCGCACCGGCGCACCTGCGGCGACGTGTGTGCGATGGCCGGCCTTCCCGAATAGTGTGGCGATCAGCTTTTCGTTGTTGCGCGCATCGGATTTTGGCTCGCCCGCGTAGCGCGCGGAATACACCCCAGGTGCACCATTGAGGGCTGCGACGCAAATGCCGGAATCGTCGGCCAGCGCCGGCAGGCCAGTGTGTGCGCTGGCGTGGCGCGCCTTGGCAAGGCAGTTTTCGATGAAAGTGACATGCGGCTCGGGACAATCGGGAACGCCGAAGTCGGACTGCGGCGACGCGGTAATGGCGAGCGGCTCGAGAATGCGCGCAATCTCGCGCAGCTTGCCGGCGTTGCCGGAGGCGATGACGAGCTTTCTCATGCCGACAGCGCCCGGTGCTGGGCCAGCGTGATCTCGCCAATGCCGGCGGTGGCAAGGTCGAGCAGGGCCTCGAGGGTGGCGCGCGAAAACGGCGCGCCTTCGGCGGTGCCCTGCACTTCGACCATGCCGCCGGTGCCGGTCATCACCACGTTCATGTCGGTGTCGCAGCCGAAGTCCTCCACATAGTCGAGGTCGAGCACCGGCTGGCCCTGGAACACGCCGACCGAGACGGCGGCGATGCTGTCGGTGAGCGGGGTTTCGGCAAGCGCGCCGCTTGCGAGCAGACCGGCGACCGCGTCAGCCACCGCGACCCAGGCGCCGCAGATGCTGGCGCAACGGGTGCCGCCGTCGGCCTGCAGCACGTCGCAGTCGATATGCAGGGTGCGTTCACCGAGCTTCTTCAGATCGACCACGGCCCTGAGGCTGCGCCCGATCAGGCGCTGGATTTCCTGGGTGCGCCCGGACTGTTTGCCGCGCGCGGCTTCGCGGTCGGTGCGGGTGTGGGTGGAGCGCGGCAGCATGCCGTATTCGGCGGTCACCCAACCTTCGCCGCTGCCTTTCTTGTGCGGGGGGATCTTGTCGAGCACGCTGGCGGTGCACAGCACCCGGGTGTCGCCCATGGAAACCAGCACCGAGCCTTCGGCGTACTTGGTGAACTGGCGGTTGAAAGTCAGCGTGCGCAGCGCGTTGGGCGCGCGGCCGCTGGGGCGAACAATCAGGTTGGGCATGGCGCAGGGCTCAAAACGGAAAGCGCGATTTTACCGCGCCGCGCGCGTGCCGCCGCAGCTCCCCGGCAAACAGCCTACTTGCTGGAAATTTTCTGGATGGCCTGCTGAATTTCGGCGATGGCGCGTTCGATCTCGTCATCCGACACCGCCGGCGTGCCGGGCACCGGACGCAGCGCGTTGATCTGCGTGGTGACGCCGCCGTCCGGCAGCGCCAGGGTGGAAATGGAATCCTTGCTCGGCATGCGCGCCTCACCCCAGGTCATCGCGATCAGGCTGAGATTGTCGCCGTGCTCGCCGCCACGGAATTCGGCGTGGTCCATCAGGTGGCGCACCGCATCCTCCAGCGTATAGGCATGCAACAGCGCGGCCACTTCGGGAATGCTGACCATGCCCCAGATGCCATCGGTGCACAGCAGCATGGTATCGGCGTCGTGCAGCGGGATCGGCGCACCGCATTCGACATGCGGCGCGACGTAGCCGCCGAGGCAGTTGGACACCTTGTTGCGCTCCGGATGATGCCCGGCCTCTTCCTCACTGATGATGCCGTCGCGCACCAGCTGGGCGACCGCGGTATGGTCCTCGGTGCGCGCAATCAGGCTGCCGTCGCTGAACAGGTAAAAACGCGAATCGCCCACGTGCGACCAGTAAACCGTGTTGTCCTGCACCACCGCCACCACAAGGGTGGTATGGGGGATTTCCAGCAGGTCCTGCTCGACCGCGTAATCGTTGATTGCATAGTGCGCACGCTCGCCGGCTTCGGTCAGGAACAGCAGCGGATCGTCCAGCCGCGGCTTGGCATGCTTCTGGAACTGCTCGGTCAGCGTCTGCACCGCGATCTGCGCGGCAATCTCACCGTGCATGTGGCCGCCCATGCCGTCGGCCACCACCATCAGCAGGGCCTCGCGACTGTAGGAATAGGCAACCCGATCCTGATTGTTCTTGCGCCCGCCCTGGCGGGATGCCTGGTAAATGGTGAATTTCATGAAAACTCTCTAAAACAATTCCTTGCGCAGCGAACGCTTGATGCTGGAGAGCAGCGAGGCGCGCGGCGGCGTCATCGCAGTACGGTCCATCAGCACCTTTTGCAGGCTGAACACGCTCTGCGGGCGCTCCATGTAGTTGAGCTTGAGGCAGTGGTCGATGGTTTCGAGCAACTGGTCCGAATAGGCGCCGCGCCAGTTCTCCTGCGCCGGCATCAGCTTGTCGTTGAGCAGGCGCGCGTCGGCCGCCTGCGGCGGATAGCCGGCCAGACAAGCATACAGGCTGGCGCCGATGCTGTAGATATCGGTCCACGGCCCCAGCCGCTCGCGGTTGTGATACTGCTCGGGCGCGGCAAAACCGGGCGTGTACATGGGCTGCAGCTTGCTTTCTTCCTGCGAGAGCGTCTGCCGCGCCGCGCCGAAATCGATCAGCACCGGCGACCCGTCGAGGCGAATGTAGAGGTTGGACGGCTTGATGTCCAGATGCAGCAGCTTGTGCGTATGCACCTCGCGCAGGCCATTGAGCAACTGCGCGAACACGCGCCGGATGAAGCTTTCGCGGATGGTGCCGCGGTTGGCCTGGATGTGCTGCTGCAGGGTCTTGCCGCGCTCGAAGCGCATCACCATGTAGACGGTGTCGTTGGCGCGGAAGAAGTTGGTCACCCGGATGACGTTGGGATGGTCGATGCGTGCCAGCGCGCGGCCTTCCTCGAAGAAGCACTTCAGGCCATGGCGGAAAATGTTGTTGTTTTCGGTCGAGCTGGCCTGCACGATGACCGAGCCCTCGGTGCGCAGCACCAGCGCACCCGGCAGGTATTCCTTGATCGCCACCGACTGGTTGTCATCGTCGCGCGCCAGGTAGACCATGCTGAAGCCGCCACCGCCGATCTTGCGGACGATAGTGTATTCGTTGAGCCGGTATCCGTTGGGGAGCGGCTGGTTAGGTTGAGTCGCCATAGTCGAACGTCTATTATCTTTTCTTTTATGCCTGTTGGTCGGCTCTGCCGATGGCGCGCCGGATCCAACCGGCAATCCTCATTTATAACCCAATTCAAGAGCTTACATGACAGCCAGCATGACCGGTTTCGCCGCCCGCAGCCTCAATTTCGAGCATGCCAGTGTCAGCGTTGACCTGCGCAGCGTCAACCAGCGCTATCTGGAGCTGCATTTCCGCCTGGCCGACGAATTCCGCCCGCTGGAGCCGCAACTGCGCGAACTGCTGAATCAGCGCCTGGCACGGGGCAAGGTCGAATGCCGCATCGGGCTGGTGCTGCCGTCTGTTACCTCGCTGGATAACGGCCTGAACCCGGCCATTCTTGAGCGTCTGGCGCACTGGCAGGACGAGGTGCTGCCGCGCCTGCCGGGTGCCGCCCCGCTCTCCGTTCACGAGGTGCTGCGCTGGCCCGGCGCGGTGCAGACCGCCGCCCTGTCGCAGGACGCGCTGAACGAGGCGGCGCTGGCCGCGATGGGCGCGGCCCTCGACGACCTGGTGGACAGTCGCCGGCGCGAGGGCGTCCGTCTGCGCCAGCATATTCTCGACCGGCTGGCGGCCGCCGAAGCCCAGGTGGACGGCCTCAAGCCGCTGCTGCCGGCGCTGGCCGCCAGCCAGCGCGAAAAGCTCGCCGAACGGCTGCGCGACGCGCTCGGCGAGGCCAGCCACGAGCGGCTGGCGCAGGAAGTCGCGCTGGCGGCGCAAAAAGCCGACATCGACGAAGAATGTTCGCGCCTCGTCACCCACTTCGCCGAGGTGCGGCGCGTGCTCGACCAGGCCGGCGCGGTCGGCAAACGGCTCGATTTCCTGATGCAGGAACTCCACCGCGAGGCCAACACGCTGGGCTCGAAGTCGGTGGCGGTTGAAACCTCGCGCGTCTCGCTTGAGCTCAAGGTGCTGATCGAACAGATGCGCGAACAAGTCCAGAACATCGAATAACCCCGCAACGGAGCCTCCATGACCCCCACCCTCACTCAAGGCGTGCTGTACATCGTCAGCGCCCCGTCCGGCGCCGGTAAGACCAGTCTGGTCAAGGCGCTGCTGAAAGCCGACCCCGCGATCCGGTTGTCGGTGTCGTTCACCACGCGCGCGCCGCGGCCCGGCGAAACTGACGGCCGCGACTACCATTTCGCCACCCACCAGCAGTTCGAAAAGATGCTGGCCGAAGGCGAGTTTCTCGAACACGCCGAGGTGTATGGCAATTTCTACGGCACCTCCAAAGGCAGCATCGGACGCGATCTCAACGCCGGCCATGACGTCCTGCTGGAAATCGACTGGCAGGGCGCGGAGCAGGTGCGGCGGCATTTCCCGGAATCCGCCTCGATTTTCATCCTGCCGCCGTCGTTCAGCGCGCTGCGCACCCGCCTGGCAGGACGTGGGCAGGACAGCGATGAGGTAATCGAGCGCCGGCTGGCCGCGGCCGCCCACGACGTCGCACATGCCGATGCGTTCGACTATATAATCGTGAACGATGATTTCGACCATGCCCTGCAGGACCTGGTCGCGATTACCCGCAGCATTCGCCTCGCAGCGGCGCGCCAGCTCAAACGGCACGCCGCGCTGTTCGACGAATTCCGACACGTCTGAGGTGCATCCGCACCGACTGAATCTGGAGTATCCGCATGGCTCGCATTACCGTTGATGACTGCATCGATCTGATCCCCAACCGCTTCGAGCTGACGCTCGTCGCGACCTACCGCGCACGCCAGCTGGCACAGGGCTCGCAACCGATGGTCGAATCGAAAGACAAACCCGTTGTTACCGCGCTGCGCGAAATCGCCGCAGGCAAGGTTGGCCGTGAAATTCTCAACCGAGGCCGCGCCTGAGCCTTCCCCGAATCCTCACCCGGCGCACGCCCGACGCGCGCCGGCGATGACGCACGAATTCGACTCGCTGCGTCCGGCGCTGTCCTACCTATCGCCTGACGAGATCGGCCTGATCGAGCAGGCCTACGAGTTCAGCCGCAGTGCCCACGAAGGGCAGTTTCGCAAGAGCGGCGAACCCTACATTTCCCACCCGCTGGCTGTTGCTGACATCCTTGCCGGCTGGCATCTCGACGCGCAAACGGTATGCGCCGCCTTGCTGCACGACGTGGTCGAGGACACCCCGGCCACTGCGAGCGAGATCGAGGCGCGCTTCGGCAAGCCGGTCGCGCTACTGGTGGAAGGCGTCTCCAAGCTCGACAAGCTGTCGTTCGCCTCGGAACAGCACGCGCAGGCGGAAAACTTCCGCAAGATGCTGCTGGCGATGGCGCAGGACGTGCGGGTCATCCTGGTCAAACTGGCCGACCGTCTGCACAACATGCACACCATGGGTTCGATGCCGCCCGACAAGCGCCGCCGCATCGCGACCGAAACGCTGGAAATCTACGCCCCCATCGCCAACCGGCTGGGGTTGCATACCGTCTACCAGGAACTCGAGGACCTCGGCTTCCGCTACAGCCACCCCAACCGCTATCAGGTGCTGGCCAAGGCGGTGAAGGCGGCGCGCGGCAATCGCCGCGAGCTGGTCGACAAGATCAAGATCGCGCTGCAGGAAAAACTCGAGCAGTGCAAGATCGACGCCTCCATTACTGGCCGTGAAAAACACCTCTACAGCATCTACCGCAAGATGCAGGAAAAGAACCTGGCGTTTTCCGAAGTATTCGACATCTACGGCTTCCGCGTGGTGGTGCGCGACCAGCCAAACTGTTATCTGGCGCTCGGCGCGCTGCATGCACTGTACAAACCGATCCCCGGCAAATTCAAGGACTACATCGCGATCCCCAAGGCCAACGGCTACCAGTCGCTGCATTCGATCCTGTTCGGCCCCAACGGTACCCCGATCGAAATCCAGATCCGCACCGTCGACATGAATCGGCTGGCCGAATCCGGCGTGGCGTCGCACTGGATGTACAAGTCGGCCGACACGGCATTGAACGACGTGCAGTCGCGCACCCACCGCTGGCTGCAGTCGCTGCTCGATATTCATGCCGACCATGGCGATTCGCCGGAATTCCTGGAGCATATAAAAGTCGACCTGTTTCCGGACGAGGTCTACGTATTCACGCCGAAGGGCAAGATCATGGCCTTGTCGCGCGGCGCGACGGCGGTCGACTTTGCGTTCGCGGTGCATACCGACGTCGGCCGCCACTGCGTGGCGGTGAAGATCAACTACGAACTGATGCCCCTGCGCACCCAGCTCAGGAACGGCGACCACGTCGAAATCATCACGGCGTCGAATGCCAGCCCCAATGCGGCCTGGCTCAATTTCGTCGTTACCGGCAAGGCGCGCTCGCATATCCGCAACTACCTGCGCAATACACGGGTGGAGGAAGCGTCGGCGCTGGGCGAGCGGCTGCTCAACCATGCCATCGCCGCGCTGCATCCCGAGCCGGTGGAGCCCGATGCCTCGGTCTGGGAGCGCCTGCTCAAGGACTACGGCATGCAGACCCGCGCGGACCTGTTCGCGGCAATCGGCCTCGGCGGCAAATTGCCGCTGGTGGTGGCGCACCAGCTGCTGCACGTGCAGGGCGAAAAAACCGGCGAGCCGGCGCACCCCCACGCCATCAGCATCCGCGGCACCGAAGGCATCGCGGTCGAGCTGGCGCAATGCTGCCACCCGATTCCCGGCGACCCCATTCTCGGCTTCATCCACAAGGACCGCGGCCTCATCATCCATACCCACGACTGTCCGTCGATCCGCGCCTTCCGCACCGACCCCGACAAGTGGCTGGATGTGGAATGGGAAGCCGAGCCGGGCCACATGTTCGACGTCTCGATCAAGGTGGTGGTCGGCAACCAGCGCGGTGTGCTGGCCAAGGTCGCCGCGGCGATCGCCGAACACGGCTCCAACATCGGCAACGTCGCGATGGAAGAAGAAGACGGCAGCCCCTACACCGTGCTGTTTTTCACCGTGCAGGTGGAAAACCGCATGCACCTCGCGCGCGTGATGCGCGGCCTGCGCCAGCTGCCCGACGTGGTACGCATCTTCCGCATCAAGGGCAGGAAAGACGGCCGCGCCGCACAAACCCAATAATCCGGCATCAGGAAACCCGCATGAAAAAAAGCATCATCCAGACCCCCGACGCCCCCGCCGCGATCGGAACCTACTCGCAGGCCGTTCGCGTCGACCACACCGTCTACCTGTCTGGCCAGATCGGCCTCGACCCTGTCTCGATGCAAATGGTGGACGGCATCGAGACGCAGATCCACCAGGTGTTCAAGAATCTGGCTGCCGTGGCAACAGCGGCCGGCGGCTCGCTGGCCGATGTCGTGAAGCTGAACGTCTTCCTCACCGACCTCGGCCACTTCCCCAAAGTCAACGAAATCATGGCGCAGTATTTCGCGGAGCCCTACCCCGCACGTGCCGCGGTCGGCGTCGCCGCACTGCCGCGCGGCGCGCTGGTCGAGGCCGACGCCGTGATGGTGACCGGTTAAATTGCTGCCTTGAAAGCGGCGTCGCCGTTTTCTTTTCCGGTCAGCCCGGCGCTCGCCACCAAACTCGCCAAACTGGGCCTCACCCGCGACGCTGACCTGGTGCTGCACCTGCCGCTGCGCTGGGAAGACGAAACCCGCATCACGCCGATTCGCGACCTGCTCCCCGGACAGACTGCGCAGGTTCAGGCAGTAGTGCGCGACGCCAAAGTGGCCTACCGGCCGCGCCGCATGCTGACGGTGACCGTGGAAGATGGCGGCGGCGTGCTCAGCATCCGCTTCCTGAATTTTTACCCCAGCCACATCAAGCTGTTCCAGCCGGGCGAATCCTTCCGTTTCAACGGCGAGGTGCGTGGCGGCTTTCTCGGGCTGGAAATGGTGCACCCGCGCTTTAGCAAAGCCGGTGACGACACGCCGTTGCCGACGCAGCTGACCCCGGTTTACCCAACAACGGCCGGACTCGGCCAGGCCACCTTGCGCCGTGCGGTCGAGCGCGCACTGGTGGCGCCGATTCCCGACACCCTGCCCGCCGAATGGCTGGCCGAACTCGGGTTGCCCGAGCTGGAAGCCAGCATTCGCCTGCTGCACCAGCCGCCGCTGGAATGCGCGCTGGCCGAACTCGAATCGCACCGCCATCCGGCGTGGCAGCGGCTGGCATTTGACGAGCTGCTGGCGCAGCAGCTGTCGCTCGCCACCGCGCGCCGCCAGCGCAAGGCGTGTCCGACCCTGCCCTTGCCGCCCCGCAACAAGCTGAGCGCCGCATTTACCCGCAAACTGCCGTTCGCGCTGACCGCCGCGCAGGCGCGCGCCTGGCAGGAAATCAGCGCTGACCTCGGTGAGCCACACCCGATGCGCCGACTGCTGCAGGGCGATGTTGGTAGCGGCAAGACCGTGGTGGCCGCACTTGCCTGCCTGCAGGCGATTGAAAATGGCTTCCAGGCCGCCTTCATGGCGCCGACCGAAATTCTCGCCGAGCAGCATTACCGCAAGCTGGCACCGGTGTTGTCCGAACTCGGCGTGCGCTGCGCCTGGGTCTCGGGCAGCCAGCGCAAGGCCGAGCGCAGCGCCGCCTGGCAGGCGATCGCCGCGGGCGAGGTCGACCTCGCGTTCGGCACCCATGCGCTGTTCCAGGAAGCCGGCAGTTTCCAGCGGCTGGGCGTGGCGGTGGTCGACGAACAGCACCGTTTCGGCGTCGGTCAGCGGTTGGCGCTGATGCAGAAGGGCATCGAGCCGCACCAGCTGATGATGAGCGCGACGCCGATTCCGCGCACGCTGGCGATGAGCTTTTTTGCCGATCTCGATGTCTCGGTGATCGACGAACTGCCGCCGGGCCGCACGCCTATCGTTACAAAGTTAGTGAGCGCCGCGCGCCGCGACGACGTGCTCGCACGTGTCCGCGAGGCGTGTCTCGCCGGTGGCCAGGCCTACTGGGTATGCCCGCTGATCGAGGAATCCGAGAAGCTGCAGCTGCAGACCGCGCAGGACACCTATGCAACGCTGACCGAACAACTCCCCGACCTGAAGATCGGGCTGGTGCATGGACGGCTGAAAGCAGGCGAGAAGCAGGCGGTGATGGCGGCATTCCTGGCGCATGAAATCGATCTGCTGGTCGCCACCACCGTGATCGAGGTCGGCGTCGACGTGCCCAACGCCGCGCTGATGGTGATCGAGCACGCCGAACGCATGGGGCTCGCGCAACTGCATCAACTTCGGGGGCGCGTCGGCCGCGGCAGCCGCGAATCGGTCTGCGTGCTGCTGTACGAAACGCCGCTGTCCGAACTCGCGCGCGCGCGGCTGAAGGTGATTTTCGAATTGACCGACGGCTTCGAGATTGCCCGTCAGGACCTTCTGCTGCGCGGGCCGGGCGAATTCCTCGGCAACCGCCAGAGCGGCCTGCCGATGCTGCGCTTTGCCGATCTGGAGCGCGACGTGGCGCTGCTGGAACAGGCGCGCGACTACGCCCAGCGTTGCCTCAAGACGCACCCCACCATTGCTGCGCGACATGTCGAACGCTGGCTCGGCAACCGCGCCGGCCTGTCACAGACCTGATTGATGCCACAGACTCAAGGCCGGGATATAGGTCAATAACGCAAGCCACACCAGCATCAGCAGCAGAAAGGGCAGTGTCGCGTTGAACACAGCGAACACCGGCCGCTTGAAGCGCTGGCTGGCGAGGTAAAGGTTGATTCCGACTGGCGGCGTGAGATAGCCGATTTCCAGATTGGCGAGGATGACGATGCCCAGATGCACCGGATGGATGCCGAAGTGCGCCGCCAGCGGCAGCAACAGTGGCGTGACGATGACGATGGCGGAAAAGATGTCCATCATGCAACCCACCACCAGCAGCGCGAGATTCATCCACAGCAGGAATTCCAGCGGGCTGGAGACCTGGGTCTGGATCCATTCGAGCAGGTGCATGGGCACCTGCGCGTCGATCAGCAGATTGGTAAGCCCCAGACTCAGGCCCAGAATAATGAAAAGGCTGCCCACCAGGGTTGCGGCTTCATACACGACCCACCTCAGCGATTTCAGCTTGATGCTGCGATGAACCAGCATTTCGAGCACGAGCGCGTAGAGCGCGGTGCAGGCAGCGAGTTCGGCGACGGTCAGCACGCCCGCCGCGAGTCCGCCGATCACGCCGACCGGCAGCAACAGATCGGCCCAGCCTTCACGCGCGGCAGCGGCGAGTTCGCGCAGGCGGAAGGGATGACGCGGTGCGCCGCGCGCGCCACGCAGGAAGGCATAGCCCCCCACCATCAGAAACAGCAGCAGGGTCGGCAACAGGCCGGCGACGAACAGGTCACCGATGCTGACCTGTGCGACCACGCCATACAGCAGCACCGCCAGACTGGGCGGCAGCAACAGCCCCATCGAACCGGCCGAGGTGACGAGTCCGAGCGCAAACTTTTCAGGGTAAAGCTCGCGCTTGAGCATGGGATACAGCAGTCCGCCCAGCGCCAGGATGGTCACCCCCGACGCGCCGGAAAATGCGGTGAACACCATGCAGGTCCCGGTGGTGACCCAGGCGATGCCGGCCGGCATCCAGCCCAGCAGCGCGTTGAAGAAGCGCACCAGCCGCCGTGCCGCCCCGCCTTGCCCCAGCGTCGCCCCGGCCAGCACAAAGAGCGGGATCGCCACCAGATTGGGCGATGCGGCAAGCCGCGCGAACTCGACCATCAGCAGGGCCGGGTCCAGCTGGGCCTCGCGCGTGGCGGTGAGTGCCGCTGCACCCAACACGATGAAGAGCGGCATGCCGACCAGGGCCAGCACGACGAAAAACAGAGGCGTCACGCCGCGGTCTCCTGATTCTCCAGCACGGCGCGCAGCAGGAAATGCAGCACCAGCAAGCCGAAGGCGATCGGCAAAATCAGCCCCAGCCAGACCAGCCAGACGGCACCCTCTGACTGGTATTGCCACGCGTCCTGCCAGTACGCCCACGCGGCATGCGTGAGCAGCGCGCAGACGAAGGCCGCGGCCAGATTGAAGGGAATTGCAGTCAGCTTTCTCCAGCGCGAGCGCGCCGCCAGGTTGGCGGGGTCGAGATGCAGATGGCGCTGGGCGGCGACCGCGAGCGCAGCGCCAGGCAACGCGATCCACAGCACCAGTTGGCGCAGCAGAAGGTCGCCGCCGGGCAGGGTCGCGTTGAACAGATTGCGGCCGATGATGTCGGCCACCGATAACGCCAGCATGGCGGCAAAAGCGAGCAGCGCCGCGCCGAGCTCGACCCGGGTCAGCGCCTGTTCCAGCCAGCGACAGGCGCGCAGCACCGTCACCTTATTTGCTGCCGCTGCGATGAGCGGCGAGCGCGGCGTCCACCTGACGGTTGAGTTCGGGCGACAGGTAATTCCTGGCTTCCAGCGTACTGACCGTCTTGCGGGAACGCGCGGCCTGCTCGGCAAGATCGACTTTTTGCAGACCCGCCATCGGCTGGGTGCGCTGTGCCAGCACCGCGAGCGATTTCAGGTCGTCGCGCCGGGTGTCGGCAATCAGTTTTTTCGACAACGGTCCTCCCGTGCTTTTCAGCAGCGCCTGCAGATCGGGCGGCAGCCCGGCGTAGAACTTGTCCGACACCACCACTGCGCCGATCCCCGTCGCCACCGGTTGCGTGCTCATGTAGGGTGTCTTGCCCGCCCATTGCAATGCAATGCTGGCGAGCGGCGTGCTCACCACGGTATCGACGAGACCGGTCGAGAGGCCGGTATAGACCTCGGTGATCGGCAACGCCACCGGCGACCAGCCATTCGCACTAAAGAATGCATCGATGAAGCGGTCGCCCTGCCATTGCCAGATGCGGCGGCGTGCGAGCTCGTCCATGCTCGCCAGCGGCTTGGTCGAGAAGAAATGAATATTGCCGACTTCCATCCAGGCGACGAGCTCGTACCGGTTGTTGCGGAACCCGGCGTCGATCGCCGGCTGGATTTTGGCGCGCACCGCGTCAATCTCGGCGTGGTCGCGAAACAGGAAGGGCGTTTCGAGAATGCGCGCCGGCGGAAAAATCTCTCCGATGCCGTGGCCCGACAGGGCCGCACCCTGCAACTGGCCGAAGCGGATCTTCTTCAGCATGTCGGGTTCATCGCCTGAGATGCCGCCGGGGTAGAACTTGACCGTGAGCCGCCCCTGGCTCTTGGCTGCCAGTTCCTTGCCCCAGGCGTCGAAGACTTTCATCCAGGTCGAACCGGTGGGCGCGAGGGTGGCGAATTTGAGCACATAGGCATCAGCCGCGTGGGCGACAGCGGTTCCCCATAGCGCACACGCAAAGAGGGCTTTCAGCAGGTTTCTACGCATCAGAACAAATCCTCTTCCTGGGCAAGCAACGCGGCAGCCTGCTTTCGGGCCAGCGCGTTGGCAAGATTGAGATCGGGGTCGACGCTGGCAGGCGCATCGAGCACGCGCTTCAGTGTGGCGTGGAACGCCGCACGGTCGCCCATTTGCCGCAACAGATAACGCGCGCGATACACCTCGACCCACAGGAGCCGGTTATGACTGAGTGCCGCCGCCCGATCGAAGTGCCGTGCAGCACGGGCGAAATCGCCGCCGAACATGGGCGCACGCCCGCCGTAATACACACCGAAAAACACGTGCGCGCCACCGTGATAATAGGTTTCATCCAGCGCAAGGACACGCTGCATCAGCGCCTCGACGCGCGGCAGTTCGGCGAGCCGCGCGGGATCGTCGAGCTGGAGCTCGATCCATTTCCCCCATGACGACGCGGTCCAGAACAAGGCGGGAACCGCCCGTGCATCGAGCTTCGCCAAAGCCTGTGTCAATACCGCCGCGTCGCCGTCCATCATGGCCTGCGTCATCCCGGCTCGTTCGAGCGCAGCCAGACCATGATCACGTGCGCGCTGATACAGCAAGGCTGCGCGATCCCGATCATCGGGTTCGACAAAGCCCAGCGCATACCCGTAAAACCCCATCGCAGCCTGCACCCGATACGCTGCGTTGCCCGGGTCGGCGAGCAGCAGGGCTTCGATCATCTTGAGATTGGCCGGAACGCTGGCACGCGCGAGCTCGAGGTCGGTCTCGCGGTTCATCGCCACCATGCCGTGGTCGATCAGCGGCGACGCGCCACGCGCGACCAGCTGGCTGGTCGAACAGCCCGACAAGGTCAGCAAGGCCATCGCCAGGCCCGCGAAGGCGGCACGACTTAGGGGCGCGCGCAAAGGCATTCGGTCTCCTCGTTTGATATCGTTGGCATGCGGCCTCCATGCTAGCACCGCCCGAATGTCTCCGCCGCTTTGGCATAATGCACGCTTTGCTCTGGACTCCGCAGTGACTGCTTCCCGGCACGACCCTCGCCAGCACATCAGTCTGCAGCACGGATGGCTGGCGCATCCCTTTCGCGCACCGCGCGCGCTGCGTGGCGGGTTGGCGGACCGGGGGTCGCTCACCCGGCGCCTGAAGGCACGCCATGCCGATTTCAGGGTCGTTCCGGTCGCACGCGGATTCGCGGCGCCGTTTCTCGACGAAGCCCAGATGCTTCATTTGCGTCCCAAAATCCAGGCCTATGTCCGCAACGTCCTGCTGATCGGCGGCGGCCTTCCGCGGGTGTTCGCCCACAGCGTGCTGCCCCGCACCAGCCTGCGCGGGAGCTGGAGCGGGATCACCCGACTGGGGACGAAGCCCCTGGGGGAAGCGCTGTTTACCGATCCGCGCATCCGCCGACTCGCACTGACGGTGCGCCGGCTCGATGCACGTCACCCGCTCTACCGCGCGGCACGCCATCACACCGGTTTCACGGCACGTCATCTGTGGGCGCGCCGTTCGGTGTTCTGCCTCAACGGCCGTTCACTCCTGGTAACCGAAGTTTTCCTGCCTGCCATCGACACGCCATGACCCTCGCAGAACGCCTGTCCCAATACGAAAAACTGATGCGGCTCGACAAGCCGATCGGCATCCTCTTGCTGCTGTGGCCGACGCTATGGGGGCAGTGGCTCGCCAGCAACGGGCGACCGGACTGGCTGATCCTGTGGATTTTCGTCATGGGCGTGGTGCTGATGCGCTCGGCCGGCTGCGTCATCAACGACTACGCCGACCGCGATTTCGACCCCCTCGTGGCGCGCACCCGCGAGCGTCCGCTGGCTGCTGGCAAGGTGTCCCCGAAAGAAGCGCTGCTGCTGGCGGCGGGTCTGTCGCTGCTGGCCTTCCTCCTGATCCTGCCGCTCGATGCGCTGGTACTGCAACTGTCGGTGGTGGCGCTGTTTCTCGCCGCAAGCTATCCCTTCACCAAGCGCTTCTTTGCGATTCCGCAGGCCTATCTCGGTGTCGCCTTCGGCTTCGGCATTCCGATGAGCTATGCCGCGCTGTGGGGCGAGGTCCCGCAGGAAGCCTGGATCATGCTGCTCGCCAACGTGTTCTGGGCGATTGCCTACGACACGCAGTACGCGATGGTCGACCGTGAAGACGATCTGAAAATTGGCATCAAGACCTCGGCGATCACCTTCGGCCGTTTCGATCTCGCGGCGATTGCGCTCTGCTATGCGGCGACGCTGGGCCTGCTCGGCTGGGTCGGCATGCAGCGTGAAATGGGCTGGGCGTTCTACGCCGGGCTGGCGGTGGCGGCGGCGATCGCGCTGTACCACATGGTGCTGATCCGGCAGCGGGATCCCCGGCAATGCTTTCGTGCCTTCCTGCACAACACCTGGTTCGGAGCCGCCGTGTTCGGCGGCATCGCGCTGCATTTCCTGTTGCGATAGACG
This sequence comes from uncultured Thiobacillus sp., assembly GCA_964623745.1. Taxonomy (GTDB): domain Bacteria; phylum Pseudomonadota; class Gammaproteobacteria; order Burkholderiales; family Thiobacillaceae; genus Thiobacillus. Next base: position 86,914 of record CAZUVC010000010.1, read on the forward strand.
CTCAGGACGGGCACGCCACCCGCGACTGCTGGCTGTTCGGATGCGCCTGCCTGATTTCGCCGAGGCTTTTCAGCGCATCCGGATCTTCGCTGCGAATCACGAAGTAAAACCCGGTGCCCTGCCGTGGCAGCACTTCAACGCGCGTGCCGAGCACGCCCTTGCTTTCGAGTTCGCGCACGCGCCGGCCCGCCGCTTCATCGTTGGCGAAGAGGCCCAGCGAAATCGCATTGCGCCAGTCGGCATCCTTCACCACAAAAGCATCCTGTACCCCGGCCGCCGACAGTTCCTTGAGTTTTGACTCGGCCGATTCGGCGCTGGGCAGCGGCGGAAATATCACCCAGCGGCGGGTGTTCAGCGGCACTTCGGTGAACGACATCACGCGCTGGCCTGTCAGCGACTTGAGCTGCTCGCGTACCTGCACGAACTCTTCCGGATTCAGACCGCGCCACTCCACGCAGAATGCCTCAGCCACCACAGGTACCCGCGACGACGGCGCCGCCGGTGCGGGCGCGGGCGCAGTCGGACTGCGCAGGCTCAGTCGGTCGACATTCATCGCCGCATGCTGCGTCGTCGCTTCACGCGGCCAGTAATCGCGCGACACAAACCATCCCGCTACCGCCAGGTTCAACAGCAGCAAACTCCAGGCAAGCCATTTCATCGTGATGTTCTCTCCACGGCAACGCAGTGGATGCCTTCCAGTATCAGCGCCGGGACCCACTCGGCCGGCAGGTTCAAATGCGGCAACAGCATCGCGGCGTCACCGCCGGTCAGCAGACAGCGCGGCGGCTGGCCGGCGGCTTCGGCGAGCTGCGCATACTGTTGCCGGATCGCACCGCACAACGCCGCCAGGATGCCGCTGTGCACGGCATCGGCCGTGGTGTGCGGAAACACCTGCACCTCGCCCGCGACATCCGCAACCTGGGCCGTTCCCTGCTGCAGGGCCTGCTGCATCAGCTTGAAGCCCGGGACGATCACGCCGCCGATAAACACGCCATCGGCCGCCAGCGCATCGACCGTCATCGCCGTTCCGGCCGACACCACCAGCACCGGATCGCGTGTGCGCTGGCGTGCGCCGATCAAGCCCATCCAGCGGTCCACGCCCAGTTGCTGCGGATTACGATAACTGTTTTTCAGGTCGCCAAAACCGGCTCCGGCCTTCAGCCAAACTGCAGCGATACCGGTTTCTTCCAGCAGCGCGGTCAGCGCCGCTTCACGCGCGGGGCCGGCTACGCTGGCGATGAAACAGGTCGCATCGGCTGTCAGTTCCGCCTTCAGCCCCGACCAATCGGCGTAATCGCTTCTGCCCTGTGCGCGCCACTGACCCGCATCGACCACGGCCCATTTCAGGGTCGAGTTACCGGCATCGATCAGCAGCACACGACGGCTCATTGGCGGGCATCCAGGCGCAAGCTGATTTCGCCGCCGCTGTAGGGCACCAGGCTCGATGCCGCGTCGCGCAGCAGAAAGGCGCCGGTTTCGTCGACACCGGATGCCATGCCGTGCACCGTGCGTGCATCCGGCAAACTCAGCGCCACGGGCTTGCCCGCATAGGCATCCAGCGCCAGCCAGTCCGCACGCAAGGCCGCGAATCCGTGCTGACGAAACAGCGTCAGCACCGCATGCAGCTCACGCAAGCAATCGGCCAGCAACAGGTTGCGGCCCACCGTCACACCCATTTCGGCAAGGTCGACCACAGCCTGGTCGACCGCATCGCGCTGCGCTGTATTCAGCCGAACATTGAGACCGATGCCGACGACGGCGAAGGCCGCGCCGTTCATGTCGCCCTGCACCTCGACCAGGATGCCGGCCAGTTTGCGATAGTCCACCAGCACATCGTTCGGCCACTTCAAACGGGCCGGATGGCTGCTGTGGCGATTGACCGCACGCGCGATCGCCAGCCCCACCGCCAGGCTCAGGCCGGCCAGCGATTGCAGTCCGTTGTCGAAACGCCAGAGCGTCGAAAACGTCAGGCTGCCGCCTGGCACCGAATGCCATGGACGGCCGCGCCGGCCCTTGCCGGCGTGCTGATGCTCGCTGCAGAACACGGTGCCGTCGACGGCACCCGCCAGCGCCGCGGCCATCAACGCCGTGTTGGTCGACTCCACGCTGTCGTTCAATTGCACGGTGTAAACCGAAGCCACATCGCTCAATCCGCGCTCGATCGCGTCGGCATCCAGCCACTCCACCGGCTCGGGCAGGCGGTAGCCGCGGCCGCGCACCGCATGGATGGTCAAACCCATCGCCTCGGCTTGGGAAATCACATTGAAAATGCTGGCGCGGGACAAACCGAACGCCTGCGCCAGCGCCTCGCCGGAGTGAAAACGGCCATCGGAGAGGCGACGCAGGATAGGAAACAGGGCCTTGTGGGTTCGGGTGTGCACCAATGAATTTTACATGGCTTGTCGGGCATGCTTCGCGTGCGTGGTGCGCAATAAAAAACCCCCTCTTTTTGGGAGGGGGTTTTCTTGCCCTGCAGGATGTGCGGGGCGGAATAAGGAGTCTGACGATGACCTACTTTCACAGGCGCAGTGCCTACTATCATTGGC
>CAZUVC010000011.1:0-88798 GCA_964623745.1 uncultured Thiobacillus sp.
GAAGGCGGCATTGCCAACATGAACTACTCGATCTCCAACAACGCGGAATACGGCGAATACGTGACCGGCCCCAAGGTCATCAACGCGCAGTCCAAGGCCGCGATGAAGGAGTGCCTCGACAACATCCAGAACGGCAACTACGCCAAGCAGTTCATCCTCGAAGGCCGCACCAACTACCCCGAGATGACCGCGCGTCGCCGTCTCAACGCCGAGCATCAGATCGAAGTCGTCGGCGCCAAGCTGCGCGCGATGATGCCGTGGATCAGCAAGAACAAGCTGGTCGATCAATCGAAAAACTGAGGATCCAGGGGCTAGGATCTAGGATTTAGGGGGTCTTGTGCGGCTTTGCCGCGACCTCTTTCCCCTAGACCCTAGCGCCTAATTCCTAGCCCCTACACATGACTCATCCCCTTATTGCCCGCGAGGGCTGGCTGGTATTGCTGGCCGCTTTTGCAGCCGCCCTGATTGCGACCTGGCTGGTTGGCTGGTGGTCGGTTCCGTTCTGGATCTGGGCGGTCTTCGCGCTGCAGTTCTTCCGTGATCCGGCGCGCGTGCCGCCGGCTGACGCCGACGCGGTGATCGCGCCGGCCGACGGCCGCATCGTCGTGGTGGAAAAAGTGCGCGACGAATACCTGGATCGCGAGGCGCTGAAGATCAGCGTGTTCATGAACGTGTTCAACGTGCACTCGAACAAGAGCCCGGTCGACGGCGAGATCAAGGGCCTCTGGTACACGCCGGGCAGCTTCGTCAACGCCGACCTCGACAAGGCCTCCACCGAAAACGAGCGCAACGCACTCCACATCGCCACCGTGCGCGGCGACGTCACCTGCGTGCAGATCGCCGGCCTGATCGCGCGCCGCATCCTGTGCTACGTCAAGCCGGGCGACACGCTGACGCGCGGCCAGCGCTACGGCTTCATCCGCTTCGGTTCGCGGGTCGATGTCTACCTGCCGATCACCGCGCGCGCCGAAGTCTCGATTGGGCAGAAGGTCACCGGGGGGCGTACCATACTCGCTCGCTGGTAATCCTGATCCGAGGCTGTGCCTGCCCATGCTTGATTTCGAACACCGCAAACCCGAACTGAAGCGCCCACGTATGCGTGACCGCGGCATCTACCTGCTGCCCAACCTGTTCACCACCGGTGCGCTGTTTGCCGGCTTCTACGCCATCGTGCAGGCGATGAACGGGCGCTACGAGTATGCCGCGGTGGCGATTTTCATTGCGATGGTGCTCGACGGGCTCGACGGCCGGGTGGCCCGCATGACGCACACCCAGAGCGCCTTCGGCGCCGAGTACGACAGCCTGTCCGACATGGTGTCGTTCGGTGTTGCCCCCGCGCTGGTGATCTACGAATTCGCGCTGCAGGACATGGGCAAGTTCGGCTGGATCGCCGCCTTCGTCTATTGCGCTGGTGCGGCACTCAGGCTGGCGCGTTTCAACACCCAGCTCGACACCGTCACCGACAAGCGCTTCTTCCAGGGCCTGCCCAGCCCGGCGGCCGCGGCGCTGATCGCCGGCTTCATCTGGGTCATGGTCGAGTACGGCCTCACCGGCGACGATGCGCGCTGGCTGGCCGCGGCGATCGCGCTGTTCGGCGGCCTGTCCATGGTCAGCAATTTCCGCTTCTACAGCGGCAAGGAAATCAACCTCCGGAAGAGCGTGCCCTTCTTCGTCATCCTGCTGATCGTGCTGGCCTTCATCCTGATCTCGACCAGCCCGCCCGAAGTGCTGTTCGGCGCGTTCGTGCTGTATGGCCTGTCGGGTTATGCCGACGCGCTGTGGCAGCTGCTGCAGCGCAGAAAGCAGGCCGCGGCAACAGCCCCCTTGCCGGACCGCGAAAAATAGATACAATTTAGACCATGTCTACCTGGCCGCAACCGTCCTGCCTTCTCTGCCTGTCGAACGTTCTGTTCGGCAGCCTGCTGCTGCGCGTCCCGCGCACACATTAAATTCCCCTCCCTGCATTACCCGCGCCGCCAGCTTCACGCGGCAACCCCGATATAATGCGTCGGCCCGCATCGACTGAACCCCGGCCCGACCCACCATGGAGCCTGCCATGAACGACCGTTTGTTTATTTTCGACACCACCTTGCGTGACGGCGAGCAAAGCCCCGGCGCGTCGATGACCAAGGAAGAGAAGCTCCGCATCGCGCGCCAGCTGGAAAAGCTCGGCGTCGACGTCATCGAGGCCGGCTTTGCCGCCGCCAGCCCGGGCGACGCCGAAGCGATCCGCACCATTGCCGAAACCATCAAGAACTCGACCATCTGCTCGCTGGCGCGCGCCAACGAGCGCGACATCCATGCCGCTGGCGGCGCCATCAAGCCGGCCAAGTCGGGGCGCATCCACACCTTCATCGCCACCAGCCCGATCCACATGGAGAAGAAGCTGCGCATGCAGCCGGATCAGGTGGTCGAGGCTGCGGTCAAGGCGGTCAAGCTCGCGCTCGAATACACCGACGACGTCGAGTTCTCGGCCGAGGACGCGGTGCGCTCCGAAATGGATTTCCTGGTGCGCGTGTTCGACGAGGTGATCAAGGCCGGCGCCAAGACCATCAACGTGCCCGACACCGTCGGCTACAGCATCCCGGCCTTGTGGGGCGAGCGCATGAAGCAGCTGATCGAGCGCGTGCCGAATTCCGACAAGGTGATCTGGTCGACCCACTGCCACAACGACCTCGGCATGGCCGTCGCCAACTCGCTCGCCGCGGTGATGAACGGCGCGCGCCAGGTCGAATGCACCATCAACGGGCTGGGCGAACGGGCGGGCAACGCCTCGCTGGAGGAGATCGTGATGGCGGTGCGCACCCGCCGCGACGTGTTCAACTGCGACACCCGCATCGACGCGACGCAGATCGTCCCGGCGTCCAAGCTCGTCTCCACCATCACCGGCTACCCGGTTCAGCCCAACAAGGCCATCGTCGGGGCGAACGCCTTCGCGCACGAATCCGGCATCCACCAGGATGGCGTCCTCAAGCACCGCGAGACCTACGAAATCATGCGGGCCGAGGACGTCGGCTGGAACGCGAACCGGCTCACGCTCGGCAAGCTGTCGGGCCGCGCCGCGTTCAAGAGCAAGCTCGCCGAACTGGGCATCGTGCTCCAGACCGAGGAAGCGCTCAACACTGCGTTCGCCCGCTTCAAGGACCTGGCCGACAAGAAGCGCGAAATCTTCGACGAGGACCTGCAGGCGCTGGTCTCCGACGAGGGCTACGCGACCGAGCACGAGCGCTACAAGCTGGTGTCGATGAAAGTGTGCTCGGAAACCGGCGAAGTGCCGCACGCCAAGCTGGTGTTCACCGACGACGGCGCCGAATGGCATGCCGATGGCAACGGCTCGGGCCCGGTCGATGCCGCCTTCAAGGCGCTCGAATCGGTGGTCAACAGCGGCGCCGACCTGCTGCTGTATTCGGTCAACAACATCACCAGCGGCACCGACGCGCAGGGCGAAGTCACCGTGCGGCTGGCGCAGGACGGCCGCGTGGTCAACGGCCAGGGCGCCGACACCGACATCGTGGTGGCATCGGCCAAGGCCTACCTGCACGCGCTGAACAAGCTGCACAGCAAGCGCGAGCGGGCGCATCCGCAGGTGTAACCGGGATGCTGCAATCGAAAAACGCCCCGACAAGGGGCGTTTTTCATGGGCGTCCGGAAAGCCTGCCGAGGCAGTTTCTAGAGGCTGTTGACGATGCAGTTGCGGCCCTGCTGCTTTGCGCGATACAGCCGCTTGTCCACGTCCTCGACGAAGCGGAGCGGTTCATCCTGATGCGTCGGAACGATGGCGCCGACACCGATGCTGACGGTCAGGAGCTGACTGGCAGGGGAGTGTTCGTGGGGGATCTGTTCCTTGAAAATCAGGTTGCGGCAGCGTTCGGCAATTTTGAGCGCCGCTTTTTCATCCGTTTCGGGCAGCACCAGCACGAACTCCTCGCCGCCAAAGCGGGCGAAAAAATCCCGTGACCGGGTCGCAGCCGAACTCAGGGTCCGCGCCACCCGCTTCAGGCAGTCGTCGCCCTGGATGTGCCCATAGTGGTCGTTGTATTGCTTGAAATAATCGATATCGAACATCACCAGCGCAAGCGACTGGGTGTTGCGCCGCGCACGGGTCCACTCCACGTCGAGGATGGAGTCGAACATGCGGCGATTCGCAACACCGGTCAAACCGTCCTTGAAGGACAGCTCTTCCAGTTCCTTCTGCAGGACGGCCAGTTCCTCCTCGGTCTTCTTCCGCTCGCTGATGTCGAACATGAAGCCGACCAGGGAATCGACTTCGCCGGCTTCGTTGCGCACCACATGTACCACATCCCGAATCCACACATAGCCGCCGTCGCGGGTCAGGGCGCGATAGTCGGCCTCGTGATCGGTTCCGGCCTGGGACTGGGCCACACAGAAATTGACCACCCGTTCCCGGTCGTCCGGGTGCATCCGTGCCGCCCAGTCCTCCACGCTCACCCAACTCGCGGGCGACCAGCCGAGCAGGTTTTCGATTTGCGGTCCGATGTAGGCGAACTGCATGGTCGCCCAGTCGATTTTCCAGGGAATGGCCCGGGTGGATTCCAGCAGGGTCTTGTAGACCGTGCTGTCGATTTCAGTGTCGTTCGCGTTGCGGGTCATCGTTGTCCCGGATCAGCCTGCCCGCCGCGACGGCGCGCTCAGCTTGGCGTAGTAAATCGCGGCGAAGAAGAACACCGTCGACAGCAGCACCTCGACGCCGGCGAGCCAGGCCGACAGGCCTGTGTCGGACCAGGCGCGCACCACGCCCTCGGTGAAGTAGGCCAGGATCAGCATCGGCGCCCATTGATAGGTATAGCGGCGGCCCTTGAGGATGCCCATCAGCGGCAACAGCAAGGGCAGCGTCTTGAACACCAGCGAAGAGCCGCCCGGGCGGATCGGCGCCAGCCACAGCTCCCACGCCAGGCACAGGAAAATCAGCGCGATCAGGCTTGCGCTCGCAGTAAGTTGCAGCGCTTTCATGCCGCCAGCTTCACGGCGGTTTCGGCCAGCCGCCTCCCGAGCGCGATGCACAGCGCGCGCTCGTCGTCGGTCAGCGGTTTGTCATCGTTGGCGCCGGCCCAGTGGCTGGCGCCGTAGGGGGTGCCGCCGCTGGCGGTGTTATTCACCTCGGCGAGCGTGTAGGGCAGGCCGAGCACCAGCATGCCGTGGTGCAGCAGCGGCAGCATCATGCTGGTCAGCGTGGTTTCTTGGCCGCCGTGCAGGCTGGCGGTCGAGGTGAACACCGCGGCCGGCTTGCCGACCAGCGTGCCCTTCGCCCACAGCGCGCCGGTGGTGTCGAGAAAATACTTCAGCGGCGCCGCCATGTTGCCGAAGCGGGTCGGCGAGCCGAGTGCGAGGCCGGCGCACTGCTCGAGGTCGGCCAGCTCGACGTAGGGCGCACCGTCGTCGGGCACCGGCGGTTCGGCCACCTGGGTGCGCGGCGCCACCGGCGGCACCGTGCGCACGCGCGCCGCGGCGCCGGCCACTTGGTTGACGCCGCGCGCCACCAGCTGCGCCATCTCGCGCACGCTGCCGCCGGCGCTGTAGTAGAGGACAAGAATCTCGGTCATGGGGCCTCGTCGGCAAAAATGCTGAATTCGATCAGGTCGAAGCTCGGGGTCTGTTCCACCCGGCGACCAAAGGTGAGTGCGTAGTGATGGGGCGCGTGCCAGACGTCGGCATCCAGCCCCGACTGATACAGATGGCGCGGCAGCAGCAGGCGGTCATTCTGCTGTAGTGCCGCGACGCCGGGCACGAACAGCGCCGGCTCGGGCGCGACCTTGCGGCGGCCGCGCATCGGCTGCACCCACACCGGCTGGATCTGCGGCGACAGGCGCTCGATGCCGAGTTCGACCTGGCGCGCATCGCGCATCACGACCCAGCGGATCACCCCCAGTGCCCATTGCCCCGCGTCGCTGCCGCACATTGCCAGCGGATCGCCCACCTTCAGGTTCAGCGGGGCGTCGGGCGTGCCGCTCAGGGCCAGCCCGGCGGCGCTGTCGTTGCTGACGGTCCAGTGGGTGGCGTTGACCGTGACCGGCATCGCCTGCGTGCTGCCGACATCGCCGATCGACATGCTGTCGCTGTCGCTGTCGCCGGGCGGGGTGCTGTCCTGCGGCTGCGACTGCTCCAGCAGGCGATGGATCGCGCTGACGCCGGCCACCATCTGCAGCGTGCTGCCCGACGTGGCAAAGCGCCGGAACGCACGCTGCACGCCGCTGCTCCACAGCTTGAGCAGGCGCTGGAACAGCCGCCGGGTGAGGTCGACATTGATGTCGGACGGCAGGCCGATGCGGCGCGGCGATTCGCCGGCGCGCAGGCGCGCCGTGCTGTCGTGCAGGTGGTGGCACAGCGCATCGGTATCGAGCCAGCGTTGCGGCGGCTGTGCCGGCGGCAGATGGCTGGGCGGCACGTCGCCCGCGACCGGGACGGCAAAGCCGTGGTGGCCGGGCACCGGCGCCGTCGCGAGCGTGGCCAGCGCGGCAAAGCGGTCCAGGTACTGGCGCATCTGCAGCAGTTCGGGGGGCGTCATGCGCAGCGGGTCGGCCAGCGCGATCAGCAGTGCCTGGCGGTAGGGCAGGCTGGGTGGTGGCGTGTCGTCGCTTGCAGTGTCGGCCAGATCGGCTTCCTCGACATGGGCCTGGACCTGGTGCAGGTCCTGCCACAGGCCGGCGGGATTCGGCGTATGGGTCAGCGCGCAGGCCACCTGCAGGTCGCGTAGCGCGGCCTGCAGGTGACTGGCTGCCTCGGCCACGTGCCGCGAGGTGCCGCGGCCGAAGCGGCGCTGCGTCAGTCCCAGCAGCACCTGCTTGTAGCCGAGACTGTGCTCGATGTGCAGTTCGCGCAGCAGCGCGCCGGCCTGGCGCAGTTGCGCGTGCGGTGGCACGCCGGCTTCAACCAGCCGGACTTCCAGACCCGCAGCAGCGCGCTGCACTGCCGGCCGGTACAGCGCCAGCAGCGTGGCGCGATCGTCCTCGGCCAGCGGGTGACGGTTCAGCGTATACAGCGCCATCACCAGTTGTTGCGCCACGTCGGCCGGGCTGGCAAAAGGCAGCCGGTCGAGCCACTGCGCCACCGCTTTGGGGCGCGTCTCCACCGTCTGCTTCAGCACCGAATCGGTGCCGGGAAGGTTGAATGTCAGCATGGGGTCAGTCGAATACCACCGTCTTGTTGGCGTACACCAGCACGCGGTTGTCGAGATGCCATTTCACCGCGCGCGACAGCACCACCTTTTCCAGGTCGGCGCCCTTGGTGATCAGGTCTTCCAGGCTGTCGCGGTGCGAAATGCGCGCCACGTCCTGCTCGATGATCGGGCCGTCGTCCAGCGTTTCGGTGACGTAGTGCGCAGTCGCGCCGATCAGCTTGACGCCGCGCTCGAACGCCCGGTGATACGGCTTGGCGCCGTGAAACGCCGGCAGGAAGGAATGGTGGATATTGATGATGCGGTTGGGAAAGTGGCGGATGAAGTCCGGCGACAGCACCTGCATGTAGCGCGCCAGCACGATGAAGTCGATTTTCTGGTCGCGCAGGATCGCCATCTGGATCTGCTCGGCCTCGTGCTTGGCGTCCTTGTGCACCACCAGGTGCTGGTAGGGCACCCGGTAGGCCTCGGCCAGCCAGCGCGTGTCTTCGTGGTTGGACAGAATGATCGGCAGTTCGCAGTGCAGCTCGCCGCTCTGGTAGCGGTACAAGAGGTCGGCCAGGCAATGGTCGAACTTGGAGACGAACACCGCGAGCCGCGGCTTGCGGCTCGATTCGGCGAGCCGCCAGGTCATCCCGAAGCGGCTGGCGATCGGGCCGAAGGCGGTGGCGAACTCGGCCAGGTCGAGACTGAACTCCGCCAGTTCCCATTCCACCCGCATCAGGAACAGCTTCAGCTCGGCATCCTGGTGCTGGTCGGCATGCAGGATGTTGGCGTTGTGCTGCAGCAGGAAATCGGCGATGGCGGCGACCAGCCCCTTCTGGTCGGGGCAGGAAATCAGCAATACGGCGGTATGACGCATGGTATTCCCGGCAATCTCGGGGCGGTTTTTTTCACCATCATAACCAAAACCCCTGCATTCCCGCAGGCAAATCCGTGCCATGTCAGCGGTTCGACACCTGCGCGCGCAAGGATTCAGCAGTCTTTGCGCAGCGCGTCCCCGATGCGTGGCGGCGGATTCATCAAACGGTAACGCATTCATCGGGCTGGCCGCGCGTTTCTCGGCGCCAGAGCGCATGCAGCCATTCTGTTGGTCAAATTTTAGGCATGCCGCCCGGCAAAAACTTTGATTTGCCATGGGATTTTCAGGGCCCCGAAAAAACCCTGCTTGCGGATGCAATTCCGGGTTGACATGCCCGGCCGTACACCTAGAATTTGTACCTGCCCTCCGTCAGCACCACAATATGTTGTGAATAGAACTGTGCACGGGGGCTGGGAAAGCTGTGCATAAGTCGGGACAAGTTGTGGATCAACGCCCGCGCAGCGCCTGGTTTTATGTCATCGCCACCAAGGAGCCCCCTCGATGTTGAACGTCGCCACCGAATCCGCTGCATCCCCGCCCATCCCCCCGCTCGAAACCGCCGAACCCGCCCTGACCGACACGCGCTACGCCGACTACAAGATCATCCGCCGCAACGGCTCGGTGGTCGGCTTTGCGCCCAACAAGATCGCGATTGCCGTCACCAAGGCCTTCATCGCGGTGCAGGGCGGGCAGGCCGCAGCGTCGGCGCGCATCCGCGAACTGGTCGAATCGATCACCGGTCAGGTGACGGCGGCGCTGATGCGGCGCACCCCCAACGGCGGCACCTTCCACATCGAAGACATCCAGGACCAGGTCGAACTGGCGCTGATGCGCTCGGGCGAACACGAAGTCGCCCGCGCCTACGTGCTCTACCGCGAAAAACGCACCCAGGAGCGCGCCGCGCAAAAGGCCGCCGGCGTGCCCGAAGCCCAGCTGCACGTGATCGAGGACGGCGTCAAAAAGCCGCTCGACACCGCACGTCTGGCCGGCCTGCTGGCCGACGCCTGCACCGGGCTAGGCGACAACGTCAAGGCCGAGCCGATCATGCACACTGTGCTGCGCGACCTCTACGACGGCGTGCCGATGGCCGAAGTCGAAAAGGCGCTGGTGCTGGCCGCCCGCTCGATGATCGAGCAGGACCCCGGCTATTCCTTCGTGTCCGCACGTCTGCTGCTGAACTCGATCCGCCACGAAGTGCTGGGCGAGGCGGTGATGCAGGCGCAGATGGGCGAACGCTACGCCGAGTATTTCCCGCAGTTCATCAAGAAGGGCATTGCCGCCGAACTGCTGGACGAGAAGCTCGCCCAGTTCGACTTGGCGCGCCTGGCCAAGGAGCTCGACGCCGGCCGTGACTACCAGTTTGGCTACCTGGGCCTGCAAACCTTGTACGACCGCTATTTCCTGCACATTGAAGAGTCGCGCATCGAACTGCCGCAGGCCTTCTTCATGCGCGTGGCGATGGGCCTCGCGATCAACGAAGTCGACCGCGAATCGCGCGCGATCGAGTTCTACCAGGTGCTGTCCTCGTTCGACTTCATGAGCTCGACCCCGACGCTGTTCAACGCCGGCACCCGCCACAGCCAGCTGTCCAGCTGTTATCTCACCACCGTGACCGATGACCTCGACGGCATCTACCAGGCCATCAAGGAAAACGCGATGCTGCAGAAGTATGCCGGCGGCCTCGGCAACGACTGGACCCCGGTGCGCGCGATGGGCGCCCGCATCAAGGGCACCAACGGCAAGTCGCAGGGCGTCGTGCCCTTCCTGAAAGTCGTCAACGACACCGCGGTCGCGGTCAACCAGGGCGGCAAGCGCAAGGGCGCGGTGTGCGCCTACCTGGAAACCTGGCACCTCGACATCGAGGAATTCCTCGACCTGCGCAAGAACACCGGCGACGACCGCCGCCGCACCCACGACATGAACACCGCGAACTGGATTCCCGACCTGTTCATGCAGCGCGTGATGGAAGCCGGCGACTGGACGCTGTTTTCCCCCAACGACGTGCCCGATCTGCACGACCTCTACGGTCGCGCCTTCGCCGAAGCCTACTGCGAATACGAGCGCAAGGCCGACCGCGGCGAGATCAAGGTGTTCCGCCGCAATCCCGCGCTGCAGATGTGGCGCAAGATGCTGTCGATGCTGTTCGAGACCGGCCATCCCTGGATCACCTTCAAGGACCCGTGCAACATCCGCAGCCCGCAGCAGCACGTTGGCGTCGTCCACAGCTCCAACCTGTGCACCGAGATCACGCTCAATACCAACGAGCAGGAAGTCGCCGTGTGCAACCTCGGCTCGGTCAACCTCGTCAATCACCTGAAAGACGGCGCCCTGGATCTGGAGAAGCTCAAGGCCACGATCCACACCGCGATGCGCATGCTCGACAACGTGGTCGACGTCAACTACTACGCCGTCGGCAAGGCGCGCAATTCCAACCTCAAGCACCGTCCGGTGGGCCTCGGCATCATGGGTTTCCAGGATGCGCTGCAGGAACTGCGCGTGGCCTACGCGTCGAACGCGGCGGTGGATTTTGCCGACCGCTCGATGGAAGCCGTCGCCTACTACGCCTTCTGGGCGTCGACCGAACTGGCACAGGAGCGCGGCCGCTATTCCAGCTACGAAGGCAGCCTGTGGAGCCGCGGCATCCTGCCGCAGGATTCGCTGAAACTGCTGGCCGAGGAACGCGGCGGCTATCTGGAAGTCGACATGAGCAGCACGCTCGACTGGAGCAGCCTGCGCGAGCGCATCAGCCAGTACGGCATGCGCAACTCCAACTGCCTGGCGATCGCGCCGACCGCGACGATTGCCAACATCGTCGGCGTCTCCGCGTCGATCGAGCCGACGTATCAGAACATCTACGTCAAATCCAACCTGTCGGGCGAATTCACCGTCGCCAACAAGTACCTGGTCAACGACCTGAAGAAGCTCGGCCTGTGGGACGAGGTCATGGTCGCCGACATCAAGTACTTCGATGGTTCGCTGGCGAAGATCGACCGCATCCCGGCCGACATCCGCACGCTGTACGCCACCGCGTTCGAGATGGAAACCAGCTGGCTGGTGGAATGCGCCAGCCGCCGTCAGAAGTGGATCGACCAGGCGCAGAGCCTCAACATCTACATGGCGGGTGCCAGCGGCAAGAAGCTCGACGAGACCTACAAGCTGGCGTGGATTCGCGGGCTGAAGACGACGTATTACCTGCGCACGCTGGGCGCCACCTCGGCGGAGAAATCCACCGGCAAGGGCGGCGAGCTGAATGCGGTGTCGTCGAGTGGTGGGGCGGGGGCCATGGGCAGCAGCGCGTCCGGGCCCAAGCACCTGCCGGAGCCGGAGATTGTCGGCCAGGCGTGCACGATGCGGCCGGGGGATCCGGGGTTTGAGGAATGCGAGGCGTGTCAGTAAACGGGTAATTGGAGGAGCGGGGCTGTAAAAGAAGAGGCAGCCCGGCCAATGGATGCGTTTGCGATATGCGGCGGTTCGTTGGCCGGGGGTAGCCCGGCGGCTAGTCACTTTCTCTTGCACGGCCAAGAGAAAGTAACCAAAGAGAAAGCCGCCCTGCTGCGCCACCCCTTCGGGGCGGGCCTCGACTGAACCGAGCCATCGGGGCGGCTGCGCAACTCGCCCTGGCAGAACACACAAAACGTGTTCTGCTGCGGAGCTCGAACAGTGCTCGCCTTCATCCCCGCTGACTCGATCCAGTCGAGGTGGCGCAGAAGGGGACCAATAAGGAACGTCGGGTGGGCTTTCAGCCCGCTCAATAGATTAAAAGCAGTGTGGGCCCAGCCCACTTTGGGAAAACCAAAGGAGATTTAGAACGATGCTGAATTTTGAAGAAGACTTCACCCCCGCCGTACAGCCCGCCATCGACGTGCCGGCTTTCCTGCGCAAGGAATCCACCGCACCGGCGGCACACGTTGCCGACGCCCCGGCGGTTGCCCCGCAGACCCGCCGCGTGCAGGCCGCCGACAAGCGCGTAATCAACGGCGCGACGGATGTGAACCAGCTCGTCCCCTTCAAATACAAATGGGCGTGGGAAAAATACCTCGCCGGCTGCGCCAACCACTGGATGCCGCAGGAAGTGAACATGAGCCGCGACATCGCGCAGTGGAAAGACCCCACCGCGCTGACCGAAGACGAGCGCCGCCTGGTCAAGCGCAACCTCGGCTTCTTCGTCACCGCCGATTCGCTGGCCGCCAACAACATCGTGCTCGGCACCTATCGCCACATCACCGCGCCCGAGTGCCGCCAGTACCTGCTGCGCCAGGCGTTCGAAGAGGCCATCCACACCCACGCCTACCAGTACATCGTCGAAAGCCTGGGCCTGGACGAAGGCGAGATCTTCAACGCCTATCACGAAGTCGCCAGCATCCGCGACAAGGATGACTTCCTCATCCCCTTCATCGACACGCTGACCAACCCCGAATTCAAGACCGGCACCCCCGAGGCCGACCAGGCCCTGCTGAAGTCGCTGATCGTCTTTGCCTGCATCATGGAAGGCATCTTCTTCTATGTCGGCTTTGTGCAGATCCTAGCCCTGGGCCGCCAGAACAAGATGACCGGCGCCGCCGAGCAGTACCAGTACATCCTGCGCGACGAGTCCATGCACTGCAACTTCGGCATCGACCTCATCAACACCATCAAGCTGGAAAACCCCCACCTGTGGACCAGCGAGTTCAAGGCCGAAATCCGTGACCTGATCCAGAAGGGCGTCGAGCTCGAATACCGCTACGCCGAAGACACCATGCCGCGCGGCGTGCTGGGCCTGAACTCGGCCCAGTTCAAGGAATACCTGCGCTTCATCGCCAACCGCCGCTGCCAGCAGATCGGGCTGGACGAAATGTTCCCCGGCGTCACCAACCCCTTCCCCTGGATGGCCGAAATGATCGACCTCAAGAAGGAGAAAAACTTCTTCGAGACGCGCGTCACGGAGTATCAGACGGGCGGGGCGTTGAGCTGGGATTGACCGGCTGGATTGAAAAAAGGCGCAGGGGACTGCGCCTTTTTTGTTGGAGGTGAAAGGGTACTAAATAAAAAGCGTGATATGGATTTTACTAAGCAACCAGCCCTCGATACTTTGTCCGAATTCGTTACTTTGCTCTGCCAAAAGTATCAGCCATTCGAGGGCGGCATCACACTCCATACGCCAAATTACCAGCCTGACATTCGGTATTTTGGTGACAATGACATTGTTGATACGGAAGAATTCGATAGGGTCAGTGCTCTGCGATATCAGATTCGCCGATTGGTTAATGCCCTTGAAACTGAGGATTTTAGGTTGCTGCCATCAATCGTGGACGATTTGTTTGAAACGGCTATTGATTTTGATCTAAGACTGTTCGCGGAACAGGAAAAAATCGAAAGCGCAGCAAACATTCTTCTGCATGAAGAGGACATGGTCCTTTATCACCCCCCGACGATTGAATTGTTAGAACTGCCTAGAGTTATCTCGGTAGTAAATGGCAACCTGATGTCCTTACTTGCTAGCGAACCCAGCTATCTGCGTACGCTTTCTCCTCGCGCGTTTGAGGAGGTCATTGCTGAGATCTTCGCTCGCCAGGGTTTTGAGGTACATCTTACAAAGCAGACACGAGACGGCGGCAAGGACATTATTGCCTTACATAACCAGCTGGGAATCAATACGAAATACATTATTGAATGCAAGCGATACACGAACAAGCCGGTAGGGATTGAATTAGTTCAGAGACTCGCTGGCGTTAGACATGCGATGTCCGCAAACAAGGCAATTCTCGCGACCACGTCACGTTTTACATCCCCGGCTGTGGAATGGGCGAAGCAGGAATGCAATTTATGGTCTCTGGACCTAAAGGACTACGAGGACATCGTTGGTTGGCTACAAACGAACAAATAGTGAGTCAGCTTGAACTGCTTTTTTGAAATTTTTTCCTAACGCCTAAAAAAATATTGGCCCTACCTGTGGATTTTTTGAACTTTGAGGTTGAAAAAGAGTACCTCCGATGGAGTGAACTCGTGGGGGGCGATGATCCATACACGTCGAAAGAGACGGTTGGTCTGCACCAAGTCCTTAAAGCACATTTTCTGATTGTTGATTTCTTTGCACAGGAGGGCGGGGGTGTCGGCGGTGTTGGCCCAAAGAGCATCGATCTGCTGCACTCCGCGATTTATAGACAATTTGTTTCCTATGGCGGCAAAGATAAATGGGCCACCCCACTTGAGAAGTGCGCAACGCTTCTTTTTGGATTGGTTAAGGACCATCCATTCCACGATGCCAACAAGCGAACTGCCTTCTTGGTTACACTTCTGCAGTTAGAACGCCTAGGTCGAATGCCTCGCATTAAGCAACGAGAATTCGAAGACTTTGTGGTCGAAGTTGCTGACAACAAACTTCAGAAGTACGCCCGTTTTCGCGAAGCGCTGGATGAAGAAAACGATCCTGAAATTCGCTTCATTGCTGATTTTCTGAAACGCAACACGAGAGATATAGATAGGCGTTCTTACACCGTAACTTTCCATGAATTGAACCAGATCATCAAGAAGCATAACTTTGAACTTGTTTCTCCGTCTGGCAACTTTATCAACCTTGTCCAAGTTGAATACAGGCCTAAGTACCTTGGTATATTGGGTCCAAAAATACGTCGCGAAACGCGGGTGGCGCAAATTGGGTTTCCTGGCTGGAAGAAGCAGGTCGGCAAAGGCGCGCTGAAGACTGTGCGTGACGCCACTCGCCTCACACCTGAGAAAGGATACGATTCGAAGACTTTTTTTCATGGAGCCGATCCACTTCATGTTCTCATCGATACGTATGCGGAACCGCTTCGCAGGCTTGCAGATCGATAGGAACTAAGGGGGTCAGATTCGAGCAAATGGGGTCAGTTCAGACACGATTAAATGCTGGCGCGGTGGTAACAGGAGTCAGCCCCCCATGCATAGCCAACTGAGAAAATGACATGCATGCCGATGTGAATGAGCGCGTCGTGGTGGAGACGCAGACGGCACCCTGGCTCATCACGGCGGATGGCGAAGGGGCCTGCAAGCCGCTTGACAGCCTGGGGGCGGGTGCGGGCACGACCAGCCTGGTGCAGGCGCCGGCGGGCGCGGTGTTTGCGGCGCCGGGCGGTGCGCTGGGTGAGGAAATCCTGGTGCTCGACGGCACGCTGACGGATGCGCGCGGCGTGTGGACGGCGGGTGCCTACCTGCGCAATCCGCCGGGTTCGGACAGTGCCCTGCACAGTGAGACGGGGTGCACGCTGTTCGTCAAGCGCTGCGCTTTCGACGCTGAAGATACGGCGGTGGTTCGGCTGGATACGGCGTCCATGCAGTGGCTGCCCGGTCTGGTGCCGGGGCTGGCAGTGATGCCGTTGCACCAGCACGCAGGCGAGCATGCGGCGCTGGTGCGCTGGCAGCCGGAGACGTTTTTCCAGAGCCATGCGCATTTCGGCGGCGAGGAAATCCTGGTGCTCGATGGTGTGTTCGAGGACGAGTTCGGCCGCTATCCGGCCGGTAGCTGGCTGCGCAGCCCGCACATGAGCAGGCATCAACCATTCAGCCGCGAGGGGTGCACGATCTTCGTCAAGGTCGGGCATCTGGGATAAGCACACAAAGCACCATCGAAGCACCATCGGGGTCGGGTCTTGCAAAACAACATTTCTCCTCTCCGCCCCAAGCCGACCAGCCCCGGACGGTTCTACTGAATGACGGGCTGATCCACGCCCTTGACTGATGACCCTACGCACGACCGTTTTCATCGCCACCTCGCTCGACGGTTACATCGCCCGCCCGGACGGTGCGATCGACTGGCTGGAGCAAGCCAACCAGCACGTGCCCGCCGGGGAGGACTGCGGTTACGCGGCGCACATGGCGACGGTGGATCTGCTTGTCATGGGCAGGGGAACGTTCGAGAAGGTCTTGTCGTTTCCCGAATGGCCGTTTGCCGACAAGCCGGTTTGGGTGGCCAGCAGGACGGGCCGGGGTCTTCCGGACGACCTGCCGCCGCAGGTCCGCATCACGGGCGAATCGCCGGACCAGATCGTGCGTGCAGCGAGGGAGCAGGGTTACCAGCACCTGTACGTCGACGGCGGCATGCTGATCCAGTCGTTTCTGCGCGAGGGGCTGATCGACGATCTGACGATCACAACCATCCCGATCCTGCTGGGCGCGGGCCGGCCGCTGTTCGGCACCTTGCTAGCCGACGTGCCGCTGCGGCTGGTGTCGTCGCGGGCCTATCCGTTCGGATTCGTGCAGTCCACCTACGTTGTGCAGAAGGGGTGAGCTTGGTGAGGCGTCCCCTGTCCCATCGTCTGCCGGGATAGGCGACGCAGTTACGTTTCGTAACAATTCAGCCGGCGTCTGAAACCCTGCAGATACAGAGCGCGCCCATACTGCGGTGGTGCTCGGGCGAGGTGCCCGGGCCGTTCCAGCCGCAGGAGGATTCCGCCATGCTGCCTGTTCCCCGAATTCCCCATTCCCTGGGCGCTGTCGCGCTCGGTTTGACCGCTGCCTTCGCGCTCGCGCCGGCGCACGCCGACGAACGGCAGTGCACCGGTTCGATGGCGCGGGTGACCGTGGACAACGTACGCGTGCCCGAGGGTGCGCGTTGCACGCTGGACGGTACGCGGATTGAAGGCAACCTCAAGATCGAGCGCGGTGCGACCCTTCAGGCCCGCTCGATTCGCGTCGGGGGCAATATCCAGGCGGAGGGCGCCCGCCAGGTCAGTGTGGCAGGCCGTTCGTCGGTTGGCGGCAATGTCCAGATCAAGCAGGGCGGCGGGGCGTCGATCCGCCGCGTCGACGTGGGCGGCGACATCCAGCTCGATGACAACGTCCACCAGCTCGCGGTGCAGGACAACCGCGTCGGCGGCAATATCCAGGTGTTCCAGAATCGCGGCGGCGCGTACATCGCCGGCAACGTCGTCGACGGCAACCTGCAATGCAAGGAGAACCGCCCTGCGCCGCGCGGGGGCGGCAATCACGTGGACGGAAATCGCGAGGACCAGTGCCGGCAATTGTGAATCCTGTCGGGCGCGCACCCGACGATGACGATCAACCACAGGGACCAGGCTGAACCAAAGAGCCCGGGCCAGAACCTGGGGGGCAGGTCTTGCATGGATGTATTGCATAGCCAGACCTGACCCCCGGTCTCCAAATCAGTAACCCCACATCTGGGGAAGGAGCAGCAAATGAAAAAGCGCTACGTGTTGATTGCGGTATCGATGGCCCTCGTCCAGGGTTGCGCGACCGCGCCCCCCAACCAACCATCCAGCTATGGCTCAGGATATTCGGATGTCAGCGTCGGTATCCATTATTCGACCTATCCGGATCTTGTCCGGATTCCAGGCTATCCCGTCTACTACGCGCCCAGGGTGGCTTCGAATTACTTCTTTTACGACGGCCTCTACTGGGTGTTCCATAGCGATAACTGGTATGCGAGCAGCTGGTACAACGGTCCGTGGGCTAGGGTGGGGTATTACGAGGTGCCGGTTTATATTCTGCGCGTCCCGGTACGCTACTACCGCCAGCCTCCGCCGTATTTCCGCGACTGGCGTGCCGACGCGCCGCCGCGTTGGGGAGATCGCTGGGGCCGCGACTGGGAACAGCGTCGAAGCGGCTGGGACCGTTGGGATCACCGCGCCGCCCCGGCGCCCGCACCGTTGCCCGCTTACCAGCGGAATTATTCCGGCGACCGCTATCCTCGCGCACTCGAACAGCAGCATACGATACGGTCCGAGCATTACCGCTACCAGCCGCGTGAGCCTGTCACGCAGCAGTATTTTCGACCGCGTGTGCAGCAGGATCAGCAGGATCAGCAGGATCAGCAGCGCCAGCAAGACCAGCGCCAGCAAGACCAACGCCAGCAAGAGCAGCGCCAGCAAGTGCAACGTCAGCAGGAGCAACGTGAGCAGGAGCAACGTCAGCAGGAGCAACGCCAGCAAGAGCAACGCCAGCAGGAACAACGTCAGCAGGAGCAACGTCAGCATGAACAACGCCAGCAGGAACAACGTCAGCTAGAGCAGCGCCAGCAGGATCAGCGTCAGCTAGAGCAGCAACGTCGCCAGGAGCAACAGCGTCAGCGAGAGCCGCAACAGCGACAGCAAGAGCAACAGCGTCAGCCAGAGCAGCAACGCCGCCAGGAGCCGCAGCGGCAGCAAGACCCGCAGCAGCAACGCGATCTTGAGCGGCAACGTTCCCAACCTGAATCGAGGGGCAAGGCCAGGGACGACAAGGCTGCGCCACAAGACCCGGTTCAGAAGGACAAGGAGTCCAAGCAAGAGTATGAACGTAGGCAAAAAGAGTACGAGGAGCGCTATCGGAATCGCTGAAGAACAGGGGACAGGTCACGGTTTCAGGTGACGAGAGCTGTGAAAAAAAGCGCACTGCGGTGCGCTTTTTTATTGCAGGCCCGTTGCAGGCACGCACGGCAGGCACGGGGTCACACAGGCACACAGGCACGGGGACAGGTCTTGCAATAACACATTTCAATCGATGCAAGTCAAAGTGGGATGCTGCATTGCAATGCTGACCCTGATGTGCGGTTGTTCGTATTCGAGAGCTGTTAACGATTCTGAACTCGATGATCCATAACGACCAGCCTTGGACGCATGGGGCAGCATGAGAACTGGAAAAACAGCGGCGGTTCGAAGACAGTTGCTGACCCCGAAACTCCAGTTGCTCTTCGCCAAAGTTTGCCTATAACTGGCAAATCGCGGTCATCAGGGGGTGGCGTCATGAAAGTCCTGCTTCGCAATCTGCTTTTGTCGGGCTTGGCCGTGATCGGGACAGCGCAGGCCGCGGTTGCGCCAAGCTACGGCGTGACCGATCTGGGGAATTTCTTCGCCACCGGCGTCAACGATAGCGGTTGGGTCACCGGCTACGATGGAAGCGCGCTGCTGTGGCAGCCTGGCACAGGCGTCACGGTGTTGGCCACCACCATTGGCGCCAGCCCTCGCGCCAACGCAATCAACAATCTCGGTGAGGTCGCGGGGTATGCCTGGTCGGCGTCCCATAGTGCCTACCGCGCCGTGCTCTGGCAGCCGGGCGGAGGCATGATCGATCTGGGCGATCTTCCAAACGGCGGGAACAGTTCGCGTGCCTATGCAATCAACCATTCAGGCCTCGTTGCCGGCCAGGCATCCGGACAATTCAATTCACATCCTGCCTATGGTTTCCAGAGTTTTGTGCATGCGGCGAGCTTCACCACCTCCGGTGGAGCACTGGACTTGGAGCCGCCCGCAGATGCCACGCTAAACAGCGTTGCGCGCGGGATCAACGAGACCGGGTCGATCGTCGGTGAACGCCAGACCGCCGACGGCTGGAGAGCCGTCGTCTGGGGCAGCGATGGCGCGACGATCAACCTGGGTGCAGCCTGGGGCATGGGCGGAACCGGGGCCAACAGCAACTCCTTTGCACATGACATCAATAACGCCGGCCTCGTCGCGCTGCAGCTTCCGCTCGGCGGCGGCGAGTTCACCGCTGCAGTCTGGAACGCGATAACCGGCTTCACGCCCATCGATCGGCTGCCAGGTGCCTATACCGCGACCGCAAATGCGCTTAACGACGACGGTGTTGTGGTCGGCACAGCTGGCGTGTTCGGCGTGTCGGGTACCAAGGCGTTCGCGTGGAGCGTCGACGACGGGTTGGTCGATTTGACCTTGCAGTTGGACCCGGTACTCGGAGCCGGCTGGAGCATCCTGGATGCCACCGGCATCAGCGAGAACGGCTACATAGTCGGCCGCGCCTACAGCACGACGCTAGGCTATCGTGCTGTCCTGCTGGCGCCAGTGCCTGAGCCAGCAAGCCTGTTGCTGATGGCTGTCGGCCTGGCTGTCGTTCTGGCACGCACCACGCGCCGTCGCCCGACCAAATAGCACCTCTGCCGACAGGGCTCACCATTTCGCCACCGGGGTCAGGTCTCGCAAAACCACATTTCTTTCTGCGCTCCAAGCCCGCCAGCCCCGGAAACGCCGCTAGAAATTTTCGATCCTGGCCCCTTCGCTCACGCGATCCAGATCAGCTGCCGTTTTCGGGACGGCCACAATCTGGTTGCGTCCGCAGCGTTTGGCTTCATAGAGTGCAATGTCTGATGTGCGAATCAGCTCGGCGGGCGAGGAGACGCTAGCAAGCTCGGACGACGACACGCCGAAACTCAGGGTGACATGGCGGGCCACGGGCGATGCGTCGTGGGGAAGGTTCAAGGCCAGGATGCGCTCGCGTATCTGCTCGGCCACGGCGATTGCGCCGCTCAAATCCGTCTGCGGCAACAGAAACGCAAACTCTTCGCCGCCGATTCGGGCGACCACATCGCCCGGGCGGGACAGCGCGTGGTGCATGGCCTGCGCAACCTCCACCAGGCACAGGTCGCCGGCCGGGTGTCCGTAGTGGTCGTTGTATTCCTTGAAGTGATCGATATCGACCATGATGAGCGACAACGGCGCATGGTCGCGTTTTGCGCGTGCCCACTCCTTGCTGAGTTCTTCCTCGAACAGCCGTCTGTTGGGGATGCCGGTGAGACTGTCGAGGCGGACCAGGTATTCCAGCGCCTGCTCCACCTCGATGGATGAGTAGAGCTCGCGGCGCAGTTTTTCCGTGTCGCGAAACAGGCGGCGGACCTGGATGGACGTGGCGAGCATGGCGAGACCGAAGATGACCATCATCAGGCCCATGACGAAATGGATCTGGTCGCCCTCCCACATCATCCGGATGCTGATGGGAACCATGACCGGAATGGCGAAGCACCCATAGGCGTGGCGCACGGACGACAGCAGCGGAACGGCGCCGGCCATCATTCCCCCCAGTACAAAAGCGAGAACGACCTGGTGCGGGAAGGAACCGGGATCAAACAGCAGAATGCCGGACAGCCCCCACACCATCCCGGCAGCGCATGCGCCTGCCAGGAAATATTTCGTCCACAAAGCCTGATCGGATTCGCTCCTGGGGGCGGCGTGTCTGAACGCCCGCAAGCTGAGGTATCGCGCCCCGGTGACGACGACGAGCAAGCCCGACCAGGCGAGCAGCACGGGCGTGGGCACGGCGTTCCACAGCACCGCGGCAAGAATGAATCCGATTGCCAGGTTGACGATCAGCGAGATGGGAAGCTGACGAAAGCTCTGCGCGATCTGCGGCACCAGGATGGCCGGATCCTGGGAGTCTGAAGCGGGTCGGACGGGGTGGTCCAAGGGCGGCTCCCTTGACGGGTTGCGGGACGCTCGCCTGCGCACAAGCGTTTATCCAATATAGGCCAAGCTGCGCGGATCATGGTTCGGGCATGCGCATGGGCTGCAAGGTCTGGGCGGCTGCCCTTGATTGCACGCATTCGTAGGGATAGGCGTAGGATGGGTTGGCCCAATGAAGCAGGACGGCAAGCGCATCAACATCGGTCGCACCTGACCGCAATCGAGCTACAGGACAATACGACCATGCCCGAAAAAGAATCTGCCCTCGCCTCGGAAAATCCCCAGGTGACCGATCTGCTCCATCAACTGCGCGAGGCCTCAACCCCCGAGGCGCAGCGCGATGTGATGGTTAAAACCATCCTTGCCGGCCGCAACAATGAGATCAGCGTGGCAGAAGGCAAAGTGTTGAGTCTGGAGTTCGTCAGGATCAACGCCGAAGTGCAGGCGCGCTTGAAGGAAGAGCGGGCACGGTTGAAGGCCACCCGGGGAACCGTTGACTGACCGGAATCAAATCGAATCCAAGGGCTAAATCAAAGGGCTGGGCTCGAATGGATTTCGCGCCGATGTCCGCCGCTTCGGAAATAGGGATCAGATCCAACGGTGTCCGCAGGGCGACCGCTGGTTGAGGCAACAATAGGGCAGTGAGCCAGGGAGCAGGGCGCGAATGGACGCCACGCGCTTGACGGGCTCTGGTCCCGGTTTGAACAATGGGAGACCGAGGCTGTCGAGCCGGGCCTGGAGACGATATTCAGAGTCTGTTCTGAGTGCACAAATACGCGCACTCAACACATGATGAATAACCGACTGCTCCCTTAGCCCCGCCGCCTGCGGCGCGCGGCAACCACCAGGATCCCCAGTCCGGATAGCAGCATCGCGTATGTGCTGGGTTCAGGCACAGGCGACACGCTAATTGAGACATCTGTCGTTTGGAAAACGTCGTTCAAACTTGCAACGGCGTAAGTGAAGCTGGCGAAATTCTGCAGATTGGAAAAGTCAGCGAGCAACATGAAATCATCCGTGTTCGCGCTCAACGACCGTACCTCATCCCAACTTGATGCCTTGTAAGCGCCGACGACGGCCGAGGAACCCGCGGGGTAATCCAGGGCAAAGTAACCGACTTCAGATGGCGAATAACTGCGACCGCCTATGGTCAGGTTGACGTCAGTGACGGTGGTGCCGTCGAGGGTTACTTGACCAAAAATGCTGGTATAGGGCACGGGCGTGCCGTGGTATGTAGTGAAGTTGGAAGCGGTAAAGGTAAACACCTGTGGCTCAGCCTGGGCGGCCTGGCCAAACAGCGAGCTGAACAGAACCAAGCTTAGAGCAGCGGCGCTACGACACGAGACTTTCATTATTACTCCCCTCTAATTCTTTTGGCTAAACAGCCCCGCACACGAGCGGAGTCTGGTTTTATCTTGATTTGTTACTGAGCGTCTGCCAAAGCACAAGCCATGCCATAGCCTCTATTCTTGTTGTTTTGTAAGTAAGTTAACCGAATTTGAAAGCATGGATATCGAATAATCGTAAAATTTTTCGACACACTGATTTAAAGCGGCCAAGCTCGATTAATCCTTCGAGCCAGCGGGTAGGTATGGACAGACAACAGGAGACAGGCACAGTCCCGGGTCACGCGATGTTCTGCTCTTCGCGAGATGCTCGGGTTAAACTTTCTGCTCCGCTGCCTTTTGGCCCATCCGGGGGAATAACCGACCATGTCCCAGCAGCATCCCATCATCGCTGTCACCGGCTCGTCCGGTGCAGGCCTGTCCACGATACGACACGCGTTCAAGTTCATTTTCGAGCGCCAGAACATCAAACCCGCGATCGTTCATGGCGACGGTTTCCGGCGCTATACCGATCGGCAGTTCACCGCCTTGCTCGATGAAGCGCGGGGCAGCGGCCGCAAGATTTCCTGGTTCGGGCCAGAGTGCAATCATGTCCAGGAGCTGGAAGCGTTTTTCAGGACCTATGGCGAATGCGGCAGCGGGGTGGTTCGCCAGTATGCGCACACGGCCGAGCACGGCGCGGAACTGGGCGTGCAACCCGGCGAGTTCACGCCCTGGGCGCCGCTACCGCCGGGCAGTGATCTCCTGTTCTACGAGGGGCAGCACGGCGGCCTGGTGGCCAACACCTGGACGCGCCGCAAGGTCGACGCGCGCCAGTTTCCGCCGGAGATCGATCGTCGCACAGGACGCCCGGGCATCGACGTAGCCCAGCATGTGGACCTGCTGATCGGCGTGGTGCCTGCGATCAACCTGGAGTGGATACAGAAGGTCCACCGCGACTGCAAAAAGGGCACGTGCACGCCGGAAGAATCGGTGGAAACCATCCTGCGTCGGATGGACGACTACATCCATTACATCGTCCCGCAGTTTGGCCTGACCGATATCAATATCCAGCGCATGCCGCTGGTGGATACCTCCGACCCGTTCATTGCGCGTGACGTGCCGCTGGCCGACGAATCCTTGTGCATCATCCATTTTCGCGACCGCGAGCGGCATGATTTTCCCGAGTTGCTCAGGCGCATTCCCGACGCCTACATGTCGCGCCCGACCACGATGGTGGTTCCCAACAATGACCTGCGCCTGGCGCTGGGCATGATTTGTGGTCCGATTCTGGCCCGCTTCATGGAGGCACGCGCGGTGTCGTAGAGCGCGCGAATCAAACGGCCCCAAATGGGCAGTCATTTCTTAGCGCGCGACGTCTGATCCGCCTGCTTGCCGTAAGGTGTGTGCCGCAGCGCGTCCCGATAGGCGTCTGCGTTCTTGATCCGCGGCCAGGTGGCGTTCAGCAGTGCGAGCCACTCCTTCTCGTCCATGAAGGGCGCGATCTCGATCAAGAACGGCAAGGCTTGCGCGTCGTCGGTCTGGTCGAGAAAGCCTTTGGCGTCTGCATAAGGCAATGTGTCGAGGTGTCCAATCATGGCTCACCCTCCCTGAAGGCGCCGGGCAGAGAACTGCGGCGGGATTCAGGCCAGGTAGGCCTTGGCTTCTTCACCCGGATTGGGCAGGCCCGCGATCCGCCATGCCTGGCGCGGGGTGCGGAACAGCTGATGCAGGCAATCCGCCTCCAGGCCATTGAGGTGACAGATATGGCTCAAGGCGGTGACCGCGCCGAATTTCTGGAACTCATCGCGCAAGGTCAGCAGCAGCTGCTGCTGGATGTCATCCAGTTCGCCCATGTCCTCGGCGTACGCGATGCGCTGCGCCAGCGCGAGGTCCCACTGTTCGGGATGGAGAAAGAAACCATCCTTGTCATACAGGTAATTGAGGTCTTCCGCGGCGGTCGGGTTCATGTGTGTGTCCTGTGTGCGGGGCGCTGAGGCCTGCTCAAGCCAGTCAATCATTGCCGGATAGGCGACAGATGAATGATGCCGATAGCGGGGACGGTTGGCAGCGGGAAGTCGTCCGACTTGCGTGTAAGCAATGTCTGAAAATAAGAAATGCCGGGCGTGACGTGTCTTTATGTATTGCATTGCAAATCTGCCGCCAATTCACGAGCCAGCTGCGGATAAATGGTTGCAACCGTTGGATGGCTCGCATAAATGCCATCACAGTCCATGTCAATATCAAAAGGCCCGGCTCGAATTCATTTCGCTGTCAAGGAATCCCGGGGTCAGGCATGCGTGTATCCCAACACCAACAGCAGCAGCGCCAATAGGGCCATGCCCGCGTGGAGGCTGACGCCTATCATCGGCGGTGGCGAGCGATGTTCGCGATTGCCGATGCGCAGGGCCAGAAGAACCAGCCCGCCGAACAGCGCCAGAATAAACAGCAGTGCCGCATTGTTGTACAACATATGCACGGGACTGCTGAAGATATGCGTTCCCAGCAGGATCAGGCCCAGCAGGGCGAATCCGGCGTGCCCCGCCGCCAGGGCCCGGGAGCCCCGCCGATAGCGCACGCCCAGAACCACGAGCCAGAGGCCAAGCACCGCCGCCAGACAAAACAGAACGATTGCGGCAAGGATCATGCGTTTTCCCGGATCTAAGATGGCGATACAAGCTTATATACGACTGTCTGCCGCTGCGGCAGTTGCCTACCTATGTTCGCTGTCGTACAGATGAGCCGATCGGAATTGCCTACTATGGTAAGCGTACGCAAGGGGAATCAGCACGCTCGATATTCGCTTCGGCCGCTGCCCTTGATGATTGATAACTTCACCGGAGATCCGTATGCCCCTGATTAACTTGGTCGTCGTCTTGATTGTGGTTGGCGTGCTGCTTTGGCTCGTTAACAGCTTTATCCCCATGGACCGAAAGATTAAACAGATCCTGAATATTGTCGTCGTCATTGCTGTCGTGATATGGCTGCTGCAGGTATTCGGCGTCATAGGTTCGCTGGGCAACGTTCGTATTGGCTGACGCCTCTCCAGGTGATGCTCTCGTCAGCATAGGAAGTGATGCCCTCAAAATAAGGGGGCAGATAAGACTGATTTCCCGGTGGGAGTTGGAGTCTGGCTCCGTTTGTTTGAGACGGCGTCATCCCGGCGGTGCGCGGTTGTAATACAGCTAAAACTGTAACAACTGCAACCTGCCCCTTGCGGGCGAAAGCCGGAGTCCGGATGATTGATTTAACTGGATTCCGGCTTCCGCCGGAATGACGAATGTGGACTTGTTCGGCGCTTCCTTTGCCACGTGTCGCTTGCCCGGCCTGGCTTACGTTTTCCGGAAAATGCCGACTTTGCCCAGGATAAAGATCAGCAGTATTGCGCCGCCCAACGCGACAATGAAGCGCGCGATGCCTCCCATGGCCGCGAAGCCCAGCAGTCCGGCGATCCAGTAGCCAAGCACCGATCCCACCACGCCGACTGCCACGTTAGCGATCCAGCCCATCTGGTCGTTGGTCTTCATGACGATGCTCGCCAGCCAGCCCACGATGCCGCCAATGATTAACGAAATGATCCAGCTCATGTTGTTTCTCCGTTGAGGATCGAAATTTCGAGTGCGTGCATTTCGCAGGGTCAACGCATGACCTTGCCGGCCATGCGCATGATGTCGTCGAGCGGATTGCCGTCGCCATTCAGGTCGAGCATCGAGGCGAGTCCAGCGCCACCGCTGCCAGCAGGTTGAGCGCCGCCGCCAAGCAGGCCGCCAAGCAGGCCGCCCAATCCACTGCTCATCGGGGAGGATGGGGCCGTCGCGCCGCCACCCTGCTGTTTCGCCATGTAGCCGGCTACCAGCATGGCCAGCATCGGCAGCATCTTTTTGAGAAGGGAGGGATCGAGCCCCGACTTGGAAGCTGCGTTCTGCGCAACCGTGCGGCTCACATCCTTGGAGCCGAATATCTGCCCAAGCACGTTGTTGCCCTGGTTCACGTCCGTCGGTTGCGGCCCCAGCACGTTGTCGAGCAGGCCGCCGCCACCGAGTTGCCCGAGCAGGCCGCCGAGTCCTGCGAGGCCCGTAGGCTGCGACTGTGCCTGCTTCTTGAATCCGCCGAGGATCGCCGGGATGAGCGCCTCGGCGCCACTTGCCGCCTGGGTCTCGCTGACGCCCAGTTCCCGGGCCATCGACTGGAGACCGCCCATCTGGGCGAGGATGTCGGTGATCTGCATGTGTTTGCTCCTTGGGTTTGTGGAGGGAGCAGCGTGTTCAGTCCAGCAGTTCCTTGGGCACATTGCCGCCGTTGGCGGCGATTTGCGCGAGCACGGTCTTGTGCAGCCACATGTTCATCTTCGCCGAATCGCCCATCAGATCGGCCGGGCAGCCCAGTTCCGTTGCCAGTTCTTTGCGTGCCGCAAAGCTGCTGTCGATATCGAGAAGTTTCAGCAGGTCGACGATGGAGGTGCGCCAGTTCAGCTTCTGCGGGTTTGCTGCTGCGCGCTGCTCCAGTTGTGTGACGACATCGACGAGCGCGACCGGCTTCGGTGGCGGCGGCGCAGCCGGGGCAGCACCTGGGGCCGCAGGTGCTGCGGTGGGGGCCGGGGCGGCCGCAGCCTTGTCGCTGCCGATGCCAAGCTTCGCGAGGATCTTGCTGAAGAATCCCATGGTGCGCTCCTTTGTGGTTGGGACGGCATGACCCTGCAGGATTGCGTGGCCGTACCGTCTCCGTTCATGAATGTATTCACTGTAGCAAAGATAAATTGGCCTATTGGTCGACTCAGGTTCGGGCTCGGGTCTTGCATTAATACAAGGCCGCCGGCGTCCAGACCGCCACACTGCCAGCCTCAACCCCCGTGCTACCATCCCGCCCGCCATGCGACTCCCACAACTCCGACACCGTCTACGCGACCTGGGCGCTGCGCCCTGTCACGAGGGGCGCGTGCTCAGGGCATGGGTTCAGGGGCGCTCGCTCGACACCAAGCGGCGGCGCGCCGAGGACTTCCTGCCGCTGGCCCTGCGCGAAGCGCTGCCGGGTCTGTTCGACGAACTGAACGCGCTGGCACAGGTGCATTCCGAACACCCCGGCGACGATGGCTCATCCCGCCTGCTGGTGGCGCTGGCGGATGGCCAGACGGTGGAGGCCGTGCTGTTGCCCCGCGACGGGGTATGCGTGTCGACCCAGGTCGGTTGCGCGGTGGGCTGCGTATTCTGCATGACCGGCCGCGCAGGCCTGCTGCGCCAGCTTTCCGGCACGGAAATCGTCGCGCAGGTGGTGCTGGCGCGCAGCCGCCGCCCGGTGAAGAAGGTGGTGTTCATGGGCATGGGCGAGCCGGCCCACAATCTGGACAACGTGCTGGAGGCGATCGAGCTGCTGGGGGTGGAGGGCGGCATCGGTCACAAGAACCTGGTGTTCTCCACCGTCGGCGACCGTCGCGTGTTCGAGCGCCTGCCGCAATCCACCGTGAAGCCTGCGCTGGCACTCTCGCTGCACACCACTGACCACGCGCTGCGCCGACGTTTGCTGCCGAAGGCGCCCGACATCGCACCGGCCGAATTGGTCGATCTGGGCGAGGCCTATGCCCGCCGCACCGGCTACCCGATCCAGTATCAGTGGACGCTGCTCGAAGGCGTCAACGATACCGAAGCCGAGCTGGAAGGCATCGCCCGGCTGCTGGCCGGCAAGTACGCGGTGATGAACCTGATTCCCTACAACAGCGTCGAGGGCGTCGATGGTTTCGACTTCCGCCGCCCGAGCTGGGAACGCGCGGCCGAGATGGCGCGCCGTCTGCATGTGCGCGGCATCCTGACCAAGTTGCGGCAT
The DNA here is from genome assembly GCA_964623745.1 of uncultured Thiobacillus sp. Taxonomy (GTDB): domain Bacteria; phylum Pseudomonadota; class Gammaproteobacteria; order Burkholderiales; family Thiobacillaceae; genus Thiobacillus. The sequence goes on from CAZUVC010000011.1 coordinate 28,276, forward strand.
TCGGCGGGACAGGACGTGGAGGGCGGCTGCGGGCAGTTGCGGGCGCGGACGCTGGGCGTGGCGGTCGGCTTTCGGCCCGCCGGTGCGCGCTGACCCCGTATAACATTTGCGACAGACCCCTTGATCCAGCCCCGGTTTCTATACTTGAAGCCGTCAGGAGCATGGATGGAGGAGGGGACATGGCCAGATGGATATTCGAACCCGGACATTCCGCCGCGGCGTTTGCGGTGCGGCACATGATGGTTTCGCAGATGCGCGGCCTGTTCAAGAACGTGCAGGGCCACATCGACTTCGATCCTGACAATCCGGCGGGGGTCGCCGCGGTCGAGGCCACGATCGATGCGGCGGGTATCTGGTCGGGGGACGATGCGCGCGATGCGCATCTGCGCGATGCGGACTTCCTGGATGTGGCGGCCTACCCGGACATCGTCTTTCGCAGCACCGGGGTGCACTGCACCGGCGCAGCCGATTTCCAGGTGACGGGGGATCTCGTCCTCCGCGGCGTGACCCGCCCGGTGGTGCTCGCCACTCGCTATCTGGGCCGCTGGCCATGCCCGTACTGGGACGGTGATCGCGATCTGGGGCCGACGCTGCGCATCGGCTTCGTCGCCACCACGACGATCAACCGCCATGACTTTGGCGTGAGCTGGAACGCCCCGCTGGACCGCGGCGGATGGGTCGTTGGCGACGAGGTTGCGATTACCTTGGACGTCGAGGCCATTCTCGAATCCGACATGCAGCGGATCACCGGCATGCTGCCACCACGCTAAGCCGGCGTGCCGGTCCTGCCAGCGTCAGGCATGACCATGCTGTTTCGTCGGCGCCACCGGCTCGTCGGATTCGGGTTCCACCAGTTCGGCGAGCGCGAGCAGGATGTCGAGCATCAGGTCGTTGCCTGGGCCCTGCATGCCTTCTTCCTCGGCGACCGCGATTTCGGCGGCGTCGTACTGCCGGGAGCGCAGCAGCTCGATTTTTTCTTTCCGCGTGAGCGCGGGGTGGTGAAGAATTTCCTGCGGGCTGGCGGTGGCCAGCGTGGGATCGGGTAGCGGCCGTTCTGGCTGCGAGGCTTTGTTCTGGATCATTTGGCAGTCCTTTCTGGCTGTTCTGTCAGGTCATTTCATTTCGATGCGTTGCCGCGCGCTCGCGTGGCCGCCGTTCTCTGAAAAATCCGACTCGACTGCCGCGGCGTTTGTTCCTACCTGACGCGCCGGTTCGGCTCCGCTGTTTGCATCGAGCATCGCCAGCCAGCCGTGCGAATACGCGGGTCGGCTTGAATTCCTACACGCAAATCGGCAGCGGCGGACAGGCTTTCCATCGGGCTGCGGGCATCCTGACATCCGGCGCCGGCGCTTGATCAAGCACCGGGCGCAGTGCGTCCCGTGTCCCGAGAGAGTCCCGTATGAAACTGTCCATGCAGCATCTTCAGCGTTACCAGCAGCTCGCCCGCCTGCTGTGGAAATACGGCCGGGCCGATGTCGTGGTGGGCATCGGCATGGAGGATGCGATCGAGGGCGACGAAACGGCGCCGTCGCATCCGGGCGGCGCGTCCCCCGAGGAACTGGTCGACGATCTGGAGGCGATGGGCCCGACCTACGTCAAGCTCGGTCAGGTGCTGTCGAGCCGGCCGGACCTGGTGCCGGCGTCCTACATTACCGCGCTGTCGCGCCTGCATGACGGGGTGAAGCCGTTTCCCTTCGTCGAGGTCGAGGAGATCGTTACCCGCGAGCTGGGCGTGCGGCTGTCGAAGGCGTTTTCGAGTTTCGACGACGTGCCGCTGGCGGCCGCCTCGCTGGGGCAGGTGCATGCGGCCACGCTGCGCGATGGCCGGCCGGTCGTGGTGAAGGTGCAGCGCCCCGGGATCGAAAAGCAGATCGTCGAGGACATGGAGGTGCTGGGCGAGATTGCGGAATGGCTGGACACCCATACCGATTTCGGCCGCCGCCACCGCCTGCAATTGATCATCGAGGAGTTTCGGCTGGTGTTGAAGCAGGAGCTCGACTACGAGCTCGAAGCCAACAACCTGCGGACGATGGCGAAGAACCTGGCGGGGTTCAAGCGCATCTTCGTGCCGCAACCCATTGCCAGCTATTCCACGCGCCGGGTGCTGACGATGGAGTATGTGCGCGGGCGCAAGCTGACAGCACTGGGGCCGCTCACCAGCCTGGAGATGCCGGGCGGCGAACTCGCGGAGGAACTGTTCAGCGCCTACCTCAAGCAGGTGCTGGTGGACGGCCTGTTCCATGCCGATCCGCATCCGGGCAATGTGTTTCTCACCAGCGACCATCGCATTGCGCTGCTCGACTTTGGCATGGTGGGCACGACCACGCCGGAGATGCAGGAGAACCTGCTGAAGATCCTGATCGCCGTCAGCGAAGGCAAGGGCGAAGACGCCGCCACGGTGGTGATCAAGATGAGCCAGGTGGCCGAGGAGTTCGACGAGACCAGCCTGCGACGCCGCATCGGCCAGCTGGTGGTCGAGCAGCGCGACCTCGCGCTCGGGCGCATCAACGTCGGCAGGACGCTGCTCGAGGTAAGCGAGTCGGCGGCGCGTGACGGCCTCTTTGTGCCGAGTGAACTGACGCTGCTGGGCAAGACCCTGATGCAGCTGGACCAGATCGGCAAGATCCTCGATCCGCAGTTCGACCCCAACGCGGCGATCCGCCGCAATGCGTCGGAAATCCTTGCCCAGCGGATGCGCAAGCAGGCAAGCCAGGGCAGCATGCTGAACTCGATCATCGAGCTGCGCGACTTTGTGACGGCCCTGCCGTCGCGGCTCAACCGGATCATGGACGGCGTCGCCAATTCGGAGCTGGAGCTGAAAGTGCGCGCGGTCGATGCCGGCCTGGTGATGGAAGGCCTGCAGAAAATCGCCAACCGCATCGCGGCCGGCGTCATCCTCGCGGCGCTGATCATCGGCGCTTCGCTGCTGATGCAGGTGCAGACGTCGTTTACCTTGTGGGGCTACCCGGGCCTCGCTATTCTGTGTTTCCTGGCCGCTGCGGCCGGCGGATTCTGGCTGGTGATCGGCATTTTCATCCAGGATCACAAGGACCGCAGCAAGCCCCCGCGTTAACGCAGGTCGCAGAAGCTCGACCACTGAGGAAAGAGACCGTCATGACCACGAAACTCGACGTCATCGTCATCGGCGCGGGTTCGGCCGGACTGGCTGCCGTGCGGCAGGTGAAAAAGAAAACCGACAACTTCGTCCTGATCAACGAAGGCCCCTATGGAACGACCTGCGCCCGGGTGGGCTGCATGCCGTCCAAGGCGCTGATCGAGGCTGCCAACGCGTTTCATGCGCGCAAAAAAGCGGAGGCGTTCGGAATTCGTGGCAGCGAGCGCCTGAGCATCGACATCCCGGCGGTCATGCAGCGCGTGCGGACACTGCGTGACCGTTTTGTCGGCGGCGTGCTCAAATCGACCGAGGCGCTGGGGCCGCGCAGTATTGCAGGCCGGGCACGCCTGCTTGGCCCCAACGACGTGGCGGTGGGCGATCAAGTGTTGCACGCCCGCAGCATCGTCATTGCCACCGGTTCGAGCCCGGTCGTGCCGCAACCGTGGCAGGCGCTCGGCGATCGCCTGCTGACCACCGACACACTATTCGACCAGGAGACGCTGCCTGCCCGCATGGCGGTGATCGGCCTGGGCGCCATCGGGATTGAAATGGCTCAGGCCCTCTCGCGCCTCGGGGTGGACGTGTACGCATTCAACAGCAGCGACGCACTCGCGGGGATTTCCGACCCGGCCGTGGCCGAAATCGCGCGCCTGTCCCTGAATGAAGAATTTGCCATCCACACCGGACACGACGTCGAGTTGTCCGGCACCGCAAGCGGCGTGCGCGTCCAGGCCGGCCCGGTCGATCTCGAAGTCGATCGCGTGCTCGTGGCCATCGGACGCAAGCCGAATCTTGGAGATCTGGGCCTCGAGACTCTTGGCGTGACGCTCGACCCGCACGGCCTGCCGCCTTTCGATCGCAGCACCATGCAGATCGCCGATCTGCCGGTATTCATCGCCGGAGACGCCAACGCAGATGCCAGTCTCCTGCACGAGGCGGCCGACGAGGGCTACATCGCGGGCGTCAATGCCGTGGCCGACGCGCCGTCCTGTTTTCAGCGCCGCACACCCCTGGCCATCGTGTTCTCCGACCCCGGCATCGCTGCGATCGGCCAGCGTTTCGCCGATGTGGACACAGGCTCATGTCTGATCGGCAGCGTCGATTTCTCCTCGCAAGGGCGCGCGCTGACGGCACAGCGCAACAAGGGGGTGCTGCGCGTCTATGCCGCGCGTGATGGCGCCCGCATTCTCGGTGCTGAAATGTGCGCGCCTGCTGCCGAGCACCTGGCCCATCTGCTCGCACTGGCCATTCATCGCGGCCTGACCGTCCATGATCTGCTGGCCATGCCGTTCTACCATCCGGTACTGGAGGAGGGCCTGCGGACCGCCTTGCGTGAGATTTCCCGACAATCACAGGGTGGTCGTTCCGACCTCAGCGCCTGCGACAGTTACCAGGCCATGGCACTGGATTGAACAGCCGCGTGGCCGGACGGGAACCCGAAATCAGAACCAGAACGAAATGTCCTTGACCAGGAATTCGTCGTGCGGCATGTAGTGCGAGCCATCGCATGAAAAGGTCAGACTCACCATGCCGTTGAAAATGTTGATCGATGCCATCCGCAGGTAGATGGTCGGATCGGTGAGTCGCAAAGCCTGCATGGCGCTGAGAATGCGGCTGATCTCGCCCGGCGCGATCGCGGCATCTGACGGATAAGGGTGCGACGGATAGATCAGGCAGATGTCCGGATCGCTCAGGGTTTCGTGATCGAGGATGCGATAGCGCAAGGGATCGTCCAGCGTCCAGATCGTGGCCAGGCTGCTCGAAAAATGGATCTGGCACTGGAACACGCCGCGCTCGGTCAGCAATTCCTCCAGGATCGACAATGCCGCTTCCAGATTGCCATCGAGCGGACTTTCCACCCGGCTTTGCTGGAACACCGTGCGGCGGATCGCCGGATCGCCCTTGACCTGACGCCAGTCGCCGGGCTCTTCGTAGAGCGCGGACGTGACCGGCAGATCGCGCAGGTCGAAAGCGGCGCCGAGATAACCCACCACCAGCGAATCCCGGCACACCACCTGAAGCGCGGTGAGCGTGGGGCGGTGTCCGTTCTGTCCGATGTAGGCATTCGATAGCAGGAAACCCCAGATCGGCACCGCCTCCTGCATGTACGGGCGCTGTGAGCGATCGCCGCCGAGATGGCCGGGGACGACCCCGGCGGGGCCGACGTTGTTGCAGATCTGGGTGCCGTTCACGCCCACGCAGTAAAGCGTCGTGCAATGCGGAATGCTGGGGAAATGTTGCGTGAGCACCGCGTCCAGCGCATCGCAATCGCCCCATACCGGTGCGCAATGCTCCGCCAGCTGGCTGAGCGGCTCCCGCAGCAGGTGCGCGAGTTCACCGCGCTGCTGGTGGATGCTGTCCTTCCATGAACGCTTCATCGCACGTCCATCATTCCTGAATGAATTCAGCAGTTCAGGTTCGGTGTAAGCCGTGTTTTCGATCTGTGCAGCGGTGTTGCTACTCATTCGATGGTCCTCTCAATAAAAGGGCAGCGCGTCGAAAAGGCCGTTCCCAGGCAGCGCAACGCATGCCGGGGAGGGCGGACTCGCATGGCGCAAGCCCGCGCTAACATTGGTTATGAGCACAGGCCATGCCAGCAAAGGTATTCCCTCTGTTTTCATGGACTTGAGTGGAATGCCGGTGTGTGGCCGTCTGGGGTTTCGTCGCATCTGGACGACACGAAACCGCCCCCTGCATGCAAGCCATTGCCGGGTATGAACATTTCCTGTCTTGTAATGGAGACAGGGGATCGGGATTTCGCGAAGCGGAAGAAAGCAGGGGCGGGCGCGCTCAATCGCGCGCCGCTTTTGGCCGATATCATGGCGTTCTCACCCGTCGATGCCACCGATGCGACTTGTCCCCGCCCTGTTACTGATCGCCATTGCAGCCGGCGCCTGGAATTATGTTTCCACGCGCCCGATCAGCCATGCGCAGGGGGCCATCGCGCCGGCGTCGCCGGTTCAGGTCGAGCGCACCGACCTGCCGTCGTTCCGGGTGGGGAATTACGACATCCTGTCTGCCGCGGAATTTTCCCTGGAAGCCCGCGTGCTTGCCACCGAGACCTACCGCCGGGGGCGCGAAGCCGAGCTTTCGCCGATCGACCTTGCGCTCGGCTGGGGGCCGATGTCGGATAACGCGGTGCTGGATCGATTGAAGATCAGCCAGGGCAATCGGTTTTATTTCTACCGCTGGTCGGACCGGCCGCCAATCCCGCTTTCCGACATCGTCGAGCACAGCGCCAACATGCACATGATTCCCGCCACCGACGAAATCAGACGCCGTCTGGACAAGGTGCGCGTGGGCCAGGTCGTCGCGCTGAGCGGTTATCTCGTGCGCGTGCAGTCGCCGGATGGCTGGCGCTGGAACAGTTCCATGACCCGCCGCGATACGGGCAACGGCGCCTGCGAAGTGGTGTGGGTCAAGGACCTCACCGTTCGCTGAGTCGCCGCTTTGCGTACTTCAAGCGATCCCCCGACATTCAACCGATGAAAGCCCCGCCACCATGAAAACCTGCCTGATACTGCTTGCCCTGCTGTTTGCCGTGCCGGCTGCTGCCGGTGTTTACAAATGGACGGATGCGCAGGGCCGCATCCATTACACCGATTCGCCGCCGCCCGCGTCCAGGGCCACGCAACTGAAGCTGCAAACCCATACCGGCCCGGCCGAGGTCAGCCGCATCACCGGGGCGGACAGCGGGGTGACGATCTACACCACCGAATGGTGCGGGGTGTGCACGCGCGCCAAGGCGTTTTTCCGCAAGAATGGCGTGCCTTTCACCGAGTGGGACGTGGAAAAAACCGAGTATGGCGCGATCAAGCACAGGCAGCTGGGTGGGCGTGGCGTGCCGGTGATCACGGTCGGCGCGGAAAAGATGATGGGCTTTGAGTCCGGCCGCTTCATGGACATGTGGAAAGCCGCCCAGCAGACGAAGTGAATCCGGTTGCAAGGCCTGCCGAATGCGAGGGGGGCGGTCGGCGCGCTGACCGCCGCGCACATCTAGTCGTTTGCGTCGGACCCGGATTCGCTAGCAAGGGCCGAGATGCGCCGCGGCACCATGTTGGCATCGAGCAGGCGTTCAATGCGCGCGAACACTTCGAAGCGCGAGAACGGTTTTTTCATGAAGTCGTCGGCGCCGGTGCGGCTGCCGAAGAACAGTTCGGTCGCCTGTTCGTTGCCGCTGATCATGATGATGGGAATGTGCGAGGTCACCGGATCCTTGCGCAGGGTGCGCAGGGCAGCGAAGCCGTTGACACCGGGCAGGATGATGTCGAGGAAGATCAGGTCCGGGGTCTGCTCGCGGGCGATGGCGATGCCGGTTTCGGCATCGAGGGCTTCCAGGGTGATGAAGCCGGACGATTGCAGGATTTTCTTCAGGGCAAAGACGATGGTGGGCGAGTCGTCGATGATCAGCGCGCGGGTTTCGTCGCGCGCATTCACCCGCTTGTTGCGCCGCCGTTCCTCCCGGCTGGGTACTGCCGGCGCGGCTTCCACGTCGGTCTGGATCGCGGCTTTCGCCGGGATGAAAACGGATCGAAATTTGTCCAGTATCCCCACACTGCGCCCCTTGCTTGATTTGTATTTGGCTTGACCTGCGCCGGGCCCATGCATCCGGCCGACGACGATAAATCCCCTGCAGGCGACTATAAAACAATGGTGCGCAATGTGGACAGACCGTGTGCGACGGGTGGCCGGTTTCGTTGTAAATTGTGTACCTGATGCAGCCGGGTGCCGCATCGATCCGTTTTTGTTTCCGTTGTCCGCATGGAGAAATCATGTTCAAGACGCTCGTTCCCTCCCTGGTCTGCCTGGCACTGGCCGCCCCGGCGCTCGCTTCCGATATCACCTACCGCAAGGACATCCGACCGCTGTGGAATGCCCAGTGCGCGGCGTGCCATGGCGCGTCGTCGCCCTACCTCGGCGATTTTCTGGAAAACCAGGACAAGTACACCAAGATGATGAAAGGGCCGCGCATGGACACCTATGCGGACCTGATTATTTTTGTGGGCTGGCCGGACACCGGGGCAATCATGCGCCGGCTCGACGACGGCCAGAACAGCAAGGATGGCAAGCCGGGCAACATGTATCAGTACCTCGGTGCGACGGATGCCGAGCGGCAGAAGAATTTTAAGATTTTCAAGAAGTGGGTCGGCGAGGACGCCTAGGTTCACAAGCGCTGGGACAAGAAGGGCGACATGCCGGGCGTGACCAAGGAAGAGCTGTCGAAGATGAAGCTGAAATACTGATCCGGCCGCGGGACAGACGCCCAACCCGCCGGCTCAGGCGTCGAACACCTCGTATTCGATGGGCTTGAAGCGGTAGTTGTTGGACTGCTCGGCGGAGCACGCGGTCAGGCCGACGATCAGATCCATCTGCGCAACGAAATCCACGTGGTCGCCCGCCTTGCTGCGGGGCGGCCTGACCGCGAGTTCGCCGGTTTCGCCGTTGACGTCGACATTCATGAACACATTGAAAGTGACCGGGATCTGGTCGGGCGCGATGCCGTAAGGCGCGAGCGCCTCTGCCAGGTTGCCATGGCAGCCGCGGTGTGGATGGTCGTGGCCGTAAATGATGCGGAAGGTGTCGGCGGAGCACGGCGTCAGCAGAAAGTCGTGACGCCGCACGCGGTCCTCGCCGATGCGGAACATCGGCCTGCTGCGGTTGGAATACAGCAGGTCATCGGTGGTCAGGAAGAGCTTCGACGCGTAATCGAGCGTGCGCCCCGAGGACAGATATTCCTGCGTGTCGTCGCGATTGAAGGCGATCAGGTCGGCGACCTGCTCACCCTGGGGATCGATGACCCGCAGCCGCTGGCCGGCGCGCAGCAGGAATGCGATGCCGGAGCGGGGGGCGATTTCAGCGCGCATGAAACGGGCACGCCCAGCGGTCGTCGACTGCGCGTCCGCTGTACTGTCGGGCTTCCGAGCTGGCGCCGAATGGTTTGAGCATGGGGTTGCGGGTGCCTTCCAGCCGGGTGTCGCGCTCGATGATCGTGTCGCGGATGGGCCCGTATTTGCCGTCGCTGCGCAGGCGTTCGAATTGATCATGCAGGTTGAACACCAGGGCCGGGCGCAGGAAGCGCCGCGCGGTGCGGCTCGCGCCCGGATGCAGGCCGACCACGTAATAGCCCCGCCCGCCGACGCTGAAGCTGAAGTCGGCGGATTGCGGGTCTTTGCTGACCCGCGGGTCCCACTCGTGATGAACGGCATCGGCATCGTGCATGGCCTGCAGATAGTGCCACAGCAGCGCTTCAAACGCCTGCTCGGTCAGCACCCCGGGCTGGCGGAACAGCACCACCACGCTGCGGAACAGCGTCGAGTCCGGGTCGTAGTCATGGCTGAAGCACTGCAGCGCGGCGACGGTGGCCGCGGCCGGCCCGCCGCGCAAGTCGCTTTCGATCTGATAGACGATCTGTCCGCGGTTGAGCGCCGATTTTGCGCCCACGCAGGGGAATGCATCCGCGGCAATGAACTGCTCGAAGTGGTGGATCAGAGCCTTATCCGAATACGTTTCATCCGAATACGACAGGGCAGGTGATCGCGCTGGACGATGCATGACGGCCTTCCTTCCTTGAGCGGTGAACTCGCCCTCGCGCTTCGGCAGGCGGGCGAGATCGATGGAATGGACCTCAAGCGTAGAACGGACCGCGGCCGCGGGAAGTCATCCCCGGGCGATGCTGCGTGTAGGACATGACTGAAGCCCGTGTCGGCACGCTGGCGAGGCTCAGCCCTGCCCTGCCATTTCGGCATCCCACGGTACAGCGCTGGCCCGCATCTGTCTGCCGGGTGGGCCGAAGCCGGCGTGTCGGCCCATGGCCGAACAGGGGGAGGGGAGATGTCGCGTGCACCCTGATAACCGGACACGGCGATGAGGACGAAGGATTGCAGGGCGGCCTCAGCCACCGCCGCTCAGGCGGCCTGCGGGCTCGACTCGGCGGTCAGCGCTTCGGTCCAGGCCAGCGATTGCAGCTGGACAAGGTTGACCTCCTCGGGGCTGCAATCGATGTCGCCGGCGTAGCGGGCGATCTGCTCGAAATCGTTGCGTTCCGAGGCTTCGGCAAGCTTGAGGAAGGGCGCATAGGGGCCGGCATGATCGACCAGGGCCTGCACGATGGGCTCGGGCATCGGCAGGTAGTCGAGCAGCCTGGCGAGCGGGATTTCCATCAGCGGCTCGGCCAGCGAAAACAATCCGGTGATGAAGAGCTCGTCCTGTGCGTCGCGGCTCAGACGCGACTGGCCGAGCAGTTCGCAGATGCGTCCGCGCGTGACCGCGGTGCGCGCCGCCAGCGCGCGGGTGGGCGTGGGGTTGGCGGTGACCAGCAGCAGTGCCAGCCAGCGGTAGAGCGTTTGCAGGCCGGTCAGGGTCAGCGCCTGGCGCACGGTGTGGACCTGCTGCTGCAGGCCGGAGGCGGCGGAATTGACGTAGCGCAGCAGGCGCAGCGTGAGGGCGGCGTTGCGGCGCAGCAGTTCTTCGATTTCGCCGAGGTCTTCAGAGGTGCGCACCTTGTTCATCAGTTCGAGCACGGCGAGCTGGCCGGGCTGGATGGTCTTGCTGGCGAGGTTTTCCGGACGCGCAAAGTAGTAGCCCTGGAAATACTGGATGCCACAGCCGCGGCACAGCTCGAACATCTCGCGGCTTTCGACTTTTTCGGCGATGAACTGGCCGCTGAAGCCGAGCCGGATGTGCGCAATGATTTCCACGGTTTTTTCCGGGTGCTGTTCGAGCACGTCGAGCTTGACGAAGTCGACCATCGGCAGCAGCGGCCGGTACTCGTCGAGACAGACGAAGTCGTCGAGCGCGAAGCGGTAGCCCATCTGCCGCAATTCATGGATGCGGGCGATCAGCACCGGCGACACCGGCACGGTTTCGAGGATTTCGTAGACCACGTGGTGGGGCGGCAGCAGGCAGACGAAGTCGCTCATCAATGTGGCTTCGTCCAGATTGATGAAGGCGAGTTTGCCTTGCAGCAGCCAGTCGGGACCGATACACAGGGTGCTGCCGATGACTTCGACGCCAGCCTGCAGCTGGCTGGTGATCTGCGCCGAGACGGACGCCATGGATTGTCTGAACAGCAGTTCGTAGGCGAACAGATTGTGTTCGGCATCGACGATGGGTTGTCGTGCGAGATAGGTTTCCTTGCCCATCCAGGCTCCTCGAAAAACGTGTCATGTCATTGTCATCGGGAGCATATCAGTTCATTTACCCCGGGAGACAGGGGACGGCAGGTTTTGCGGGCTGCGGTCAGGCAAAACGGCGGAGCACGGTCCGGGCTGGGCGAAGCGGACAATCGGATTTATGCTCGGCGAACCCCATTCACCCCCACAGACACATGTTCGATCCCTCCATTCAAATCCTGTTCTGGCTGTTGGCGGCGCTGTTGATCGCGCTTGGCTTTGCTGGCCTGATCCTGCCCATGCTGCCCGGCATCCCGCTGGTGTTCGCCGGCCTGGTGCTGCTGGCGTGGGCGGAGAACTTCGCCTATGTCGGCTGGATCACGCTGACGCTGCTGGGGGTGCTGGCGGCGTTGAGCTACGGCGTCGACCTGGCCGCGTCGGCGCTGGGGGCGAAGCGGTTTGGTGCCTCGCCGCGGGCGGTGATTGGCGCGGCAGGGGGGGCGCTGGTCGGAATCTTCTTCGGCCTGCCGGGCATCGTGCTGGGGCCCTTCGTCGGCGCGGTGGTGGGCGAGTTCAGCGGCAAGGCCTCGCTCAGAGCAGCGACGCACGCTGGCGTGGGCGCCACGCTGGGCCTGCTGTTCGGCGCCCTGCTGAAAATCGCCCTGGCTTTCACCATGATCGGGGTGTTCGTGGTCGATCGCCTGCTCTAGCCCGCAATCAAAAAGACCGCTGCCCGATGATGTCCGCGCTCAATCGACCAGGGTGGTGACGCGGTCGCGTCCGCCGGACTTGGATTGATACATGGCTTCGTCGGCGCGCGACAGCACCTCGGCCATGCTCTCGCCGCGCCGGACGAGGGTCACGCCAAAGCTTGCGGTGATGCCGATCGGGGTTTCCGGGATGTGGACGCTGCGGGTGGCTTCGCGCATGCGCTCGCCAAACGCGGTCGCTTCCTCGATGCCGGTATTCGGCAGCAGCAGCACGAATTCCTCGCCGCCGTAGCGGGCCAGGAAATCGCTGCCACGGATACTCGACTCCAGCGTGCGGGCGAAGGCTTTGAGCACGGCGTCGCCGGCCGCGTGCCCATAGGTGTCGTTGACGTGCTTGAAGCGGTCGATGTCGGTGAGGATGACAGACAGCGGCTGGCCGTAGCGGGCCTGGCGGGCCAGCTCCATCTCCAGCCGGTCGTTGAGATGGCGACGGTTGGCCACACCGGTCAGCGTGTCGGTCAGCATCAGTTCGCGAATATGCGCCTCGCTTTCCAGCAGTCGGCCGTAGGCAAGCTCACGGTCGCGCACGAAATAGTGGAGCATCAGCGCGATGAGGACGAAGCCACAGCCGAGGTTCATCAGGAAGTACAGCGTGTTGAGATCGCTCGGCATCGGGCGCGCCAGATCGGCGAGGGTGTGGTCCAACACTGCGGAGACGAGGAGCAGGGCAAGAAAGGCGAACATCCAGCGCGTGGCGGCCTTGAGGTCAATAAAGAACAGGGCGGCCAGCGGCGCAAAAATGGCCCAGATCATCACCACGCTGCCGTTGGCAAATCCGCCCAGGCTCCACATCAGCAGGAAGGGCAGCAACAAAATGAGCAACTGCTGGCTGAAGCAGAAAAAGGCAAAGCGCTTGGTCCTGAAAAAATACAGGGTGCTGCTGAACGAGATGACGGTATAGCTGAGCGGGATGGCGCCCGACAGGGGGTAGCCGCTGTAGATATAGAGGGCACCCCAGAAAATGGCCAGGAAGGCGATGCCGCTGGAAACCAGCGTCAGCACCGCTTTTTTCAGGCGCAGGTCATCATTGTCGTCGGGCGCGACACCGAGAGTCAGCCAGCGCTGGTAAAAGTTTTGCGTCGACGGCGCGGTCATGCGGTTCCGTTCGGGCCAAAAGGATCAGGGGTTCCATGATTGCTAACGGCATCCGGGCCGCAAAATAAAATAACACATGCGGAATCCGCGATTGTTTCAGCGAGGGTTTGGCCTACAAAGAGGAGTTCAATCCGGACGACTCGAGAGGAGCCCATCATGCGCACCCTGCATATCGATTACCGTGGACCTGACCATGGCTTCATGGCCGCCAGCCTGCTTGCGAAAGAGGCAGCGAAAGACAACCAGATGAAAGACCCGACCATCCTGGCCTGGCATCAAAGCCGCGCGCTGGGCGAGACGCCCCACTATGAAGGCGCCAACCCGGACACCTGGTGGGAAAAGTACGGCGAAGGCAACGGCGGCAGGCTGGAAGTCAGCGTGGGCGACGACTACCAGTTCATCATGATGGATGCGCGCGGCTACGAAACCGTGGGCGCGCTGCCGCTGCGCAACCTGAAGGACAGCGAAGGCAATCAATACCTCTGCTACACGCCGCTGCAGGGCATGGAGTCTTCGGTGCCCCGGCAGGAGGCGTGTTCGCTGCTGGATGGCTGGCTGGCCGATCAGTACTGAAACGCCGGGCGGACGGCGCCCGCTGTGCCGCCCGCCCCGCCAGGATTCATGCCGCGTTGGTCCAGATGATGCACCAGCCTTGGGGGCTGATCGTGCCATCGACCCGCTTGCAGAGGTTCGACTCGGCAATGAAGTGCATGCAGTTGCCGCACTTCTGCTCGCCCTTGGGCTGCGCCTGGTATTGCACGCTGGCCTGCGATGACTTGACGGCCTCGGTCGGCGCAGCGGCGATCTCGGACGGCGGATTGACCGGCGAGACGGCTTCGGGGCCGGTGGCGGGCGGCAGCGCGTCGGTGTCGGCCGAACCCAATTCCTGCGGGGCGTCGCAGCCCATCAGCGCGGTGGGGAGCAGCAGGCCGCAGCCCGCGGCGAGCGCGCCGCGCAGCACGATTCTGCGGGATGGCATGTCGGCCTCACTTTGAGCGAGCGAGGCTGGCGTCGTGCGGTGTACGCGCGACGACCGGCGGTGTGTGAGCGTATTGCTGTTCATGATCGGTGTCTCCTGTAACGCGAGCGGGGCGGACCCCGCCAAAAAAAGCCGGTTCCGATCCGGGCGTGTGCCCAGGCCGAAACCGGCAACCCGCCGCCCTCACCAAGGCGGCGCCGGAGGGACGTTTAGCGCGCGGGCGCGCGCTGGGTGCTGGCGTCGGCCTTGCCCGTGGCCTCGAGTTCGGTCGCGGCCTCGGCCGCGCCATTCATGCGCTGGGCCGCACGGTCCGCGCCCCGGACTGCACCATCGCGCCACTGGGCGTTGGTGTTGGCGCTGCCCGAAGTGTTCATGTTGGCATCCGCGTTGCCACCTGCCTGGGCCTGGCCGGGGGCGCTGACCTGGGCGCCTGCGCCGACGCTGGCGCCGGCACCCACGCCGACACCGGCGGCCAGCGCGGCAGCGGTAAAGCTGGCACTGGCCACGCCGGCCAGAATCGAGGTCAACAGGGGGCTACGGGTCGATTGGATATTCCGCTTCATGGACTGCTCCTTACTCTGCAAAAGGTTGAGTGGACGGCTTTTACTTCAACGAGCCACCCAGCGTATTGCACAGGCCATGCCAGCCCATGAAATCGTATTTATTTCAATGGCTTGGGTGAATCTTCCGGGTCGGCGCCGCTTGCATTTCGTCGCTTGAGGACGACAAGAAATCAGGCCTCGTCGGCAATTGTCTGTAAACAAAGACCTTTTGTTGTCTTATAACGGAGACAGGCGCATCCCGGCAGGCATTGCCGACCGACACGACAAGGATTCCGCCGTGCCGCGGCCGCATCGCGTATGCTCACCGCCCTGTGCCGGACTGCCGGCAGCGTCACATCCCTCTGAACAGGAAACCCCCATGAAGAAGTCCGATCTCGACAAGAACGAAGGCCTGAAAATCAACGGCCAGCTGAAGCAGGCCGGCACGCCCGACCGTTTTGGCAGCGCCTCGGGTGCGGCGCTGTCGCGCCGCGATCAGCGCAAGCAGGAGCAGGCGCAGGGCCTGGTGGCGTTTGCGGTCAAGCTCGATGGCGAACTGGTGAAACAGGTGCAGGCGCTGGCCGCGTCACGGCAGGCGGGGATCAATGAAACGGTGGCCGAACTGCTCGCCAAGGGATTGGCGGCCTGACCCATGCCCTGCGTTAGCGCAGCGGAAAGGTGAGAAACATCGCAGTGGTATGGATCTCGTTCAGGTTGCCGACCTTGGGGAAATGCGTCAGGTTGACCACGACCCGGTCGAAGCGCAGCGAAAACAGCGGAATCGGCGCGATGAAGGGATCACCCTGGTTGTAGGTGTCGCTGTGAAACGCGGTCAGCGCCACCCCGATATTGAAGCGCTTGTCCCGGTCCAGCGGCCACAACAGGCCGGCGGCGGCATACACCGCCGTGTTGCGGCCGGAATCGTAGTAGGCGCCGGCGTCGATGATGGCGTCGGCCTTGAGCCAGCTGCCCAGCTGGTAGCGCACCCCGAGGCCGGGATTGAATTCGTTGTCCCAGTCGTTTTGCCTGGCCAGGTCGCGGTCCCAGTGGTAGGACAGGCCATATACATTCACACCCCAGTTGCCCGCCTCGACCGCGCTCGCGGAAAGCAGGGCGGCGGCCAGCAGCAGGCGGGTCATGCAGGGGGAAAGCATGGGCGTGCGTGGCATGCGTTCATCTCTTCCGCTTGGGATTGACACTGAAGCATAGACGGTCGCCCGCGACGCGGGATGGCAGCGCTGGATCGCATCGGCTGGCTGAAATCCGCCCGGGCGGGCGTGGGCAGGCGTCAAGGAAGCGGCCTGGAAAAACCGCAGGGTGAAAGGCCTCGCACACGAGGCCTTGATGTCAGGAAGAGGTGGGCGCTGGCTTGGCCGCCGACCCCTGGCTTACTTGTCTGCCGGCGGCGGCGTCGCCTCGGTTTCCGGGGGCGTATCGGTGGGCGCTGTTTTCTTGAGCGCTTTTTCGGCCTTCTTTTTCTTCTTTTCCATCTCGCGCTGTCGCTTTTCGTACTGGTAGTTGGGCTTCAATCCGGGGCTCCTTTAATCGCTGAACCCAAACGATACCCGATCCAGGCAAGTTCTCCGAACCGACTGTGGCGGCGGGGTTACATTCGGATACAAGCGGTTACAACTTCGCCTGCGCCTGACATGCCCGGGTTACAGGGTCGCCGCAGACTGGGTTACATGCCGTGCCATCGTGGCGCCGGCTGTTTCGATCACGTCTCTGAAGGAGCATGCAATGAAATCCAATCAAGGTGTTTTTGCAAAACGGGTCCTGCTGGCAGGTCTGATTGCCGGTAGCGGCATGCTGGGGGTGTCGGCGTTTGCGATGCCGGAAGGCGGGGCCGCGGCCAAGCCGGGCTGCGAATCCCGCCAGGGCCATGCCAACCGGGAAGCGCAGCGTGCCGAGCGCATGAGCGCGCTGAAGGCCAAGCTGCAGCTGGCACCCACGCAGGAAGCCGCGTGGAATGCCTTCGTCGGTGCGGGCCAGTCCGGCATGAAGCACGCCGGGGGCGACCGCAAGGCGATGCATGCCGAGTTCGCCAAGCTGAGCACACCCGAGCGCCTGGAGCGGATGCAGGCGATGTCGGACATGCGTCGCGCAAAAATGGCTGAGCGGGCCGAGGCGATCAAGGCCTTCTATACCCAGCTGACGCCGGTGCAGCAGAAGGTGTTTGATGCCGAAGTGATGACGAAGCGCCAGCGCGGGCATCACGGCCATCACGGTCATCGCCACCAGGCCTGACTGAAGATCGGTCGCTGATCGGGCGGGGACGGGAAACCGTCCCCGTTTTTTTGTGGCAGGATGGCGCCAGGCCCGTCGTGGGCCGGCTGTTCAATCTGCCGGGAGGATCGCATGCGTTTCATCCGTAAGCTGTGTGCCATTGTGTGCGTGCTGGGCCTCGCCGGGCCTGCGCTGGCGGCGGAGGCGCCTGCGGCGCGCGAGATGGTGAAAGTCGATCCGGCCGCGCCCGTCAAGGTGGTGTACGACATCCATGACAGCGCGACTGCAGCCGGCATCAACAAGGGCCTGTACTACGCGCGCGGCCTGATCGAGGCCTACGGCAAGCAGGGGGTGACGCCGGCGCAGCTCGACATCCATCTGGTGCTGCATGGCGATGCCGCCACCGCGCTGCTGGTCGACGCGGCCTATCAGAAGGCGGTCGACGATCCCTTCACGCTCAACTACAACGCCAAGATCACACAGGACCTGCTGGACCTGGGCGTGAGCGTGGAAATCTGTCACAGCGTAATGCGGGCAAAAGGCTGGAAACCTGCAGACGTCTTGCCCGGGGTGACGATCGTGCACGACGGCTATACGCGTCTGATCAAGCTGCAGAACGACGGCTACGCCTATATCGGTGGCTTTTAAACAGGTCACGCCGGATTGCATCCCGGCGGCATCGACAACGACATTCAAGGAGGCGACATGCGACACATCCCATCCCTATTCCTGCTGGGCGCGGTGGTCCTCGCCCCCACGGTGCATGCCGCCGATGCGCCGATGCGCAAACCCGGCCTGTGGGAGATCCGCACCGAAACCCGCGCCGGCACGCAGGCCATGCCCGGCCCGATGACGATGCAGATGTGTATCGAGCAGGGCAAGGACGACCTGACGGCGGATGCCGGCGATGCGCGCGAGGTACGCAAGCGTTGCTCCAAAATGGACGTGAAGCGCAGCGGCAAGACGACGACGATCGATTCGGTGTGCATGATGGACGGCCACACCGCCACCGGGCGCACGGTGATCAGCGGCAACATGGCCACCGACTACCGGATGGAAAACACCACCCGCTTCAATCCGCCGATGCAGGGCATGCAGACGATGTCGTCTACGCAGACCGGGAAGTGGGTCGGCCCCTGCAAGCCCGGCCAGCAGCATGGGTCGGTGACGCTCCCTGGCATGCCGGGCATGGGGTCGGGCGGCGAGTTCCGGATGGATGCGGAAACGATGAAGCGCCTGCAGCAGCAGTACGGGCGCTAGGGCATGGTCAAGCGGCCAGACAGGATGCAGCTTGCATACCGGCAGAAGTGGCCGGCCCGGCGGTCGGCTCAATTCCAGAAGCCTGTCGGCGCGTAGCCAACGGCGCTATTTCCTGAGACGGGTGAACTGGGCGCCTTCCAGCGTCAGCTTGTGCATCAGGCCTTTCGGGGCGAAAACAAAGCCGACCACCGGATCCTGGATGGGGGAGGTGCCGGCCGCCTTACCGGCGTCCAGGTCGACCAGGACGACCGCCCCGTCGACGCCAACTTTCCAGCCTGCGCTTGCTCGGAATTGACTGAGGGCGTCCTCGCGGATGAACAGGACGATGAGGGTCTTGGCCTGCGCTCTCGGTTGAAAGCCGCTGGAGGCCGCGGCCGCGCTGTAGTAATCGACGGTCTTGCCATCCACGCGCAAGGCCCCCTCGCCGTATTCGCTGCCGATGCCTGCCTGGTAGACCTTGGGAAAGACCAGCACGCCCCGGGCGATGTCGAGATAGGTCTTGGCGCCGTCGAACTGCTGGAAACGGGTCAGTGCCTTATCGACTTCGCGGTTGATTTTGGATGCGCTGGCCGCGTGTGCCGAGAGCGTGCTCAGCAGCAGGGCCGCCAGCACGATGAACACCGGGAGCGGGACGGGCAGCCGCAGTGCCGTAGAGTAAGGAGACATGGTGAACGCCTCATGCAGGATGGGCTTGCTTCACTGTAGAACATTCGCTGCTGGCCCAGGCTGCATCGCCCATGGCGCCGGGCAGTGGGTATGATACAGACAGGCTCTCGATGACGTGGCGATGACGATTTTCGTCCGACTCCGCGCCAACGCATCCCGCGGGGAGCTTCACCCGAGGAGAACATCATGAACATCCGACTGACTGGTATTGCAGTGGCCGCCGCGACGGCCCTGATGAGCGCCGCACCCGCTTTTTCCGAAGTGCTGGCGCCGTATGGCACCGCCAAGGTCGATATGCACCCGATGCCGGTGGTGCACACCGTATTCGATGTCAATTACGAGGACCCGAACAAGCTGGGCATCCTCTACAACTTCGTCAAGAACACCCGGCGCGAAACCAAGGGCGAGGTGGTGGTGGTGACCCACGGGCCCGAACTGCGCGTCTTTGCCAAGGAAAACTACGAGAAATACCAGGGCATCGTCGACAAGCTGGCGGAACTGGCGCAGGAAGGCGTGCAGTTCAAGATGTGCAACAACGCCATGAAGGCAGCCGGCTTCAGCGCTTCGGACATGCACGGCTTCGTCACCGTGGTCCCGGCCGGTTTCCCGGAACTGGTGTACTGGCAGAACCAGGGTTATCAGTACGTCAACCCGCTGCCACTGCCGGTGAAGGATGTCCGCTATCTGGACCAGCCGCAGCTCCGGAAATAATACTCCTCGGGAAATTAAACCAGCGCCGGCGCGCGCCGCGCTGTGTCACAGCTGCAGCGCTTCCCTGCCTGGGGAGGTTCATGGCTTCGTCAAAAGGGTGTCGAGGGCCGATGCGGAAATCGTGCGGTTGCTGCAGGTAGAGGATTCCGCCAAATAGCCCTGCTGCACAGAAGGTTGCTTCTCGTCAGGCGGGGCTTCGGGTGCTAGGTTTAACGGGACGATCCGCTCAAGTTGAGGCGGAATGGACCGATTCGACAGGTGTGCGCGTGCCTATTGCATTGTGCGCGCGGACAACCGGGTCACGGCCTACCGTGTGGAGAAAAAATGGCACAGCCGCAAAAGAGCCTGGCAGGCTGGCTTGTCTTTCTGGGACAGGCCGAGATTCCCGTGCTGAAACAGACCGCACGCGAGCTCGATCGCCTGAAGGCTGATGAAAACCTGCTCGATGCGCGCAGCGTGGCCCACGTGGTGACCGACGATCCGCTGATGACGGTGAAGCTGCTGCATTACATGCAGACGCACAAGCATCGCAACCAGTCGTACGAACTGGTCGACGTCAAGGAAACGCTGCTGATGATGGGGCTGGACACCTTTTTCCAGAAGGTGCCGTCGATGCCGCTGGCGGAAGAAATGCTGCACGGCCACCTGGATGCCCTGATCAGCCTGCTGCACACGGTGCGGCGCGCCCAGCGCGCCGCATTCTATGCCTACGACTGGGCATTGCGCCTGCACGATCTGCATGCGGATGAAGTGTATGTGTCGGCGCTGCTCACCCATGTCTCGGAAATGCTGATGTGGTGCTTCAACCCGGAGCAGATGCTCGAAATCCAGAAACGCCAGGCCGCCGACAAAACGCTGCGCAGCGCGGACGTGCAGAAAGAGGTGCTGGGCTTTACCGGCATCGAGATGCAGCGCCAGCTGACCATTGAGTGGCACTTGCCGGCGCTGCTGCTGAACCTGCTGGATCCGGCGCAGGCAAACACGAAGCGGGTGCGCAATGTGATGCTGGCGGCCAATCTGGCCCGCCATTCCGCCCACGGCTGGGACGATGCGGCGCTGCCGGACGATTACCGCGAGATCGGGGCCCTGCTGAGGATGAATCCGGATCAGGTGGTGGAACTGGTCAGGGCGCGCCCCGCCACCGAGCGGAGCAACGGCGCTAGGCCCGTGCGGGAATGACGCTTTCTTCCAGCTTGATCGCAAGCTGCGTGATTGCCTGACCGGCAGGGCAGCCGGGTGTGGTCTGCATCATCAACTGGCGGCGCATGATGGCCTGGCGCACTTCGGGATCGATCGGGATGTCGCCCATGTGGATCAGGCGAATGGGGCGGTCGGGGTCGGTGACGACGAAGCGGTCGAGTACCTGCTGCAGCTGATGGGTGATGGCCTGACCGGCGCCGGCACGCGCCGCCTGGTTGACCAGCACCCGCACGGCTTGCCGCTGCTGCTGGCCCACGAGCACCTTGATGGTGGCGTAGGCATCGGTCAGCGAGGTCGGTTCGGGGGTGGCCACCATCAGCACTTCGGACGCCAGTGAGACGGCGAACAGCACGACATCCGAGATGCCGGCGCCGGTATCCAGCAGGACCACATCGAAATTCGGCACCAGGCTGCTCATGATGCGCAGGAATTCGTCGCGCACCTCGGGCGTCAGGCGCGAGTACTCGACCATGCCGGACCCTGCCAGCACCACCGAAAACCCGCCGGGCGCCTGCAGGATGGCGTCCTCCAGTTTGGCCTTGCCGGTGAACACGTCGTGCAGCGTGATCTTGGGATGGAGGTTGAGCACCACGTCGAGGTTGGCCAGGCCCAGGTCGGCGTCCAGCACCAGCACCTTGTGGCCGCGTTTCGCCAGCGCGGCGGCGAGGTTGGCCGACACGAAGGTCTTGCCCACGCCGCCCTTGCCGCTGGTGACGGCAATGACCTTGCCGTGGGGCTTGAGCGGAACCGTGCCCGCATGCAGCCCGGTGTCCTGTTGTGTGGCGGGGGGCGTGACGACGTCGTTCATGCGATTACTCGGGGGATCTGGGTGCCGGCGGTTTCAGGCGCAGCGTCGGGTTGCTGCCCGGCCGTTTCGGGTTCGGGCAGGGGGAGGAGGTGGCTGAACAGCAGCCCTTTTTCTTCGGCGCTGACTGAAATCTGCTGCGGCAGTTCGAGCATCACCTGGTTGCGTCCGTTGTGCTTGGCGCGATAGAGCTGCAGGTCGGCACGTTCGATCCACAGTTCGGTGGTGGAGCGCACCCATTCCGGCGCATAGGCGCCGCCGATGCTGACCGTGACCTGCAGCTGGGTGTTCGGCATGACCTCGATTCTGAGCGATTCGATCGCCGCGCGGACACGATCGGCGACGGTGCGTCCGCAGGCCGGCCGGCAATTGGGCAACAGCAACGCGAATTCCTCGCCGCCATAGCGGGCGACCATGTCCATCGGGCGCACGCACAATGCCAGGCGGTTGGCCACGGCCTGCAGCACCTGGTCGCCGGCCAGATGGCCGTGCGCGTCGTTGATGTGCTTGAAATGGTCGATGTCGATCAGCAACAGCAGTACCGCATCGCCGGAGCGGGCCACGGTCTCGATGGCGCGCTCCAGTGCTGCATGCAGGTAACGGCGATTGCCCAGGCCGGTCAGGGGATCCTTCAGCGACAGTTCGCTGAGGCCGTCGATCAGGCGTTGCAGGTATTGCAAGGGTGCTTCGCCAGGCTGCGGATGGCTGTCCTGGCTGGCGTGCGCCAGCAGCGCCCGCGCATCGTCGAGACACAGATGCTGCAGGTCGATCAGCGTGGGCGGAATCGGAGAGGTCAAAACGGGGCTGAAAGCTTGAGTATCACTGTCGATAGGGGGCGGACACAATGGCGCCCGAGCGTGTGTCCGCCCAGTATGTGGCGATTCGACGGTTTGATCAAGCAGCGCAGGGTCGCCGCCGGCCAGCAGGCGACAGGCGCCGGGGTGCCGGCCGCGACGGCGGCCGGTAGACGAACGTACGAAGCTAGGCGACGCTGCCGAAACTGCGGTCGGACGCGATGGCGGGCGCCTTCAGCCCGGCCAGCCGGCAGCTTTGCACGATGGGGCCGCCCGGAAACAGGGTGTAGAGATAGCGCAGACCGCCCTTGGCGTGGAAATGCTCGTCGAGCGCATCGTGCAGCTCGCGCAGGTTGATGACCGCATCGTCCGCGTGATGTGCGTAGTAGTGCTGCAGGGCGCGAAGCGTCTCCCAATGGTCGGGCGTCAGCGTCAGGTCTTCCTGTTGTGCGGTCCGGACCGCGTCTTCCCGGGTCCAGTCCAGCGGCGCGTCGGGAAAGTCGGGGTCGCTTTCAGGCTCGCGGATCAGCCGGTTGATGTCGTTTGAAGCGTGCAGCATGGTCTTCTCCTTCGAGGTGTTCAGACAAGTGCGTGCCTTAAAAATAGGCCAGCCCCATCGCGCATACAAGGCGAAGCAGACCGACTAAGCTGAAATGAATTGCTTACTGCGAGGTTGCGTTGCCATGGCAAAACGATCCTGTCCGCTCGCCAAGGTGTATGGCCTGCTGGAGCCCGGTCCGGTGGTGCTGGTGACGACCGCCCGCAAGGGGCGCGCCAACATCATGACGATGTCGTGGCACACCATGATGGAGTTCGAACCGCCGCTCGTCGGCTGCGTGATCAGCGGGCGCAATGTCTCGTTCGATACGCTGCGCGCGACCAAGGAATGCGTGATCAACATCCCGACGCAGGGGCTGGCGAAGCAGGTGGTCGGCATCGGCAACTGCTCCGGGGCCAAGGTCGACAAATTTGCGAAATTCGGCCTCACACCGGTCGAGGCCGCGCAGGTGCAGGCGCCGCTGATCGCCGAATGCTATGCCAGCCTGGAATGCCGGGTGGCCGACACGCGGCTGGTGAACCGCTACAACTTTTTCGTTCTGGAAGTGGTGCAGGCGTGGGTCGACCGTGCAATCCGGAATCCGCACACGCTGCACCATCGCGGCAACGGCGTCTTCGCGGTGGCCGGCGAAACGCTCCGGCTGCGCTCGAGGATGAAATAGCGACCATTTAACGGTTGGATTCCGTGCGCAAGTTGATAGGCTGAATATTGGACATCCTGTTCAAACGGAAGGGGGCGACATGAGCATTGCAAAAACCATCGAGGTCACGGCGAGTTCCAAAAAAGGATTCGAGGATGCAATCAAGCAGGGCGTCGCGAAGGCGGCCGAGTCGCTGGACAACATCACCGGCGCCTGGGTGATGGACCAGAGCGTGAAGGTGAACAAGGGCAAGGTCACCGAATACACCGTCAGGATGAAGCTGACCTTTATCCTGAAGTAAGCCGTGCCTGGGTGAAGCCGGGCGGCAGGCCCGGCGCTTCATTGCGCCGGCGTTTCCCGCATTCAATCCGAAGCCGCGCCGGCGTTTCTCTTCATGCGGCCCTAGGCCGCATAATGCGCGCTGCGTTGTGCCCGCCTGTGCGGCAGTCTGAGTTCATGCCCAATCTCCCCTACTGGCGTCTGTCCGGTTTCTATTTCTTCTATTTCGCCTTCGTCGGCGCGATGTCGCCGTTCTGGGGACTGTACCTGCAGTCGCTGGCGTTCAACGCGTTCCAGATCGGCGTGCTGATGTCGCTGCTGCAGGTGATGCGGATCTTCGCGCCCAACATCTGGGGCCACATTGCCGACCGCAGCGGCCGGCGCACCGCGATCGTGCAGGTTGCGGCGCTGGGTAGCGTGATCGTGTTCGCTGGGGTGTTCTTCGGCAGCAGTTTCTGGTGGATGTTCGCGGTGATGGCGGGGCTGAGCTTCTTCTGGAGCGCCTCGCTGCCGCTGGTCGAGGCGATGACGCTGTCGCACCTGGGCGATCGCACCGATGGCTACGGCCGCATCCGTCTGTGGGGCTCGATCGGCTTCATCCTCGTGGTGGTGGGGCTGGGCTATGCGTTCGATTTTGTTTCGATCGCCTGGCTGCCGTGGGCGGTGCTGCTCTTGATGCTGGGGATCGCCGCGTTCGCGCGGGTGATTCCCGAAGCCGAGATCATGCCGCACGCTGGCGACCATGTCCCGGTCTGGGACGTGCTGAAGCGGCCCGAAGTCGCTTCGCTCTTGGCCGCCTGTCTGCTGATGGCGGTGACCCACGGGCCCTATTACACTTTCTATTCGATATATCTGGTCGACCATGGCTACGACAAGTCCACCGTGGGCTGGCTGTGGGCGCTCGGTGTGTTGTGCGAGATCGGGATTTTCCTGATCGTTCCGCGCATCTTTGCGCGGGTGACGCCGCGCCAGCTGATCCTGGCGAGTTTCGCGCTGGCGGTGCTGCGCTTCCTGCTGATCGCCTGGGGGGTGGAGTCGACGTGGGTGGTGTGGGGCGCACAGACGCTGCACGCCTTCACCTTCGGCACTTATCACGCAGCGGCGGTGGCGCTGATCCACCAGCATTTTCGCGGGCGCCACCAGGCGCGCGGGCAGGCGCTGTACACCAGCCTGTCCTACGGCGTCGGTGGCACCATCGGCGGGCTGGCCAGCGGCCTGACCTGGGATACGCTGGGTTCGGCATGGACCTTTACCCTGGCCGCGGTGAGCGCGGCGCTGGCCTGGGTCGTTTATGCCCTGTGGGGGAATACAAAATCCGTGCCTGCACCCGTCAAGCTATGAAATAATCAGCGTTTTACGCGATTTGACGCCTTATTCCGCATGTCAGGACTGACCCTATTCCAGAAGCTGTGGGACGCCCACGTGGTCCACGTCGAGGCCGACGGCACCACGCTGCTCTATATCGACCGCCATCTGGTGCACGAAGTCACCAGCCCGCAGGCGTTCGAGGGGCTGAAGCTGGCCCACCGCACCCCGCGCCGCGTTGACGCGGCCATCGCCGTGCCCGACCACAACGTGCCGACGACCGATCGCAGCCACGGCATCGCCGACCCGATCTCTCGCCTGCAGGTGGAAACGCTCGACGCCAATTGCGCCGAGTTCGGCATCACCGAATTCAGGATGGACGACATCCGCCAGGGCATCGTCCACGTCATCGGCCCGGAAGAAGGCCTGACCCTGCCCGGCATGACCGTGGTGTGCGGCGATTCGCATACCTCGACGCACGGCGCGTTCGGCGCACTGGCGTTCGGCATCGGCACCTCGGAGGTCGAGCACGTGCTGGCGACGCAATGCCTGTGGCAGAAGCCGTCGAAGACGATGCTGGTCAAGGTCGAAGGCCAGCTTGGCAAAGGCGTGACCGCGAAGGACATCGCGCTCGCGATCATCGGTGAAATCGGCACCGCCGGCGGCACCGGCTATGCGCTGGAGTTCGGCGGCGCGGCAATCCGTGCGCTGTCGATGGAAGGGCGCATGACGCTATGCAATATGGCGATCGAGGCCGGCGCCCGCGCCGGCATGGTGGCGGTCGACCAGACTACGATCGACTATGTGAAAGGCCGGCCCTATTCGCCCATGGGCGCGGAATGGGACCAGGCGGTGGCGTGGTGGAACACGCTGCACTCGGATGCCGATGCCCGATTCGACCGCGTGGTCGAGCTTGACGCCGCGGTCATCGAACCGCAGATCACCTGGGGTACCTCGCCCGAGATGGTGACGACCATATGCGGCAGCGTGCCCGACCCGGCCAACGCGCCGAGCGAGGTCAAGCGCCAAGACTGGACGCGCGCGCTGGAATACATGGGCCTTGCAGCCGGCACGCCGCTCACCGACATTCCGGTGGACAAGGTTTTCATCGGCTCCTGCACCAACTCGCGGATCGAAGACCTGCGCGAAGCCGCCGGGGTGGCGAAGGGCCGCAAGGTGGCGTCGAATGTGAAGCTGGCAATGGTGGTGCCGGGCTCCGGCCTGGTCAAGCAGCAGGCCGAAGCCGAAGGCCTGGACAGGATTTTCGTCGCGGCCGGCTTCGAATGGCGGGAGCCCGGCTGCTCGATGTGCCTGGCGATGAACGCCGACCGGCTCGAGCCGGGCGAGCGCTGCGCGTCGACCAGCAACCGTAATTTCGAGGGGCGGCAAGGGCAGGGCGGCCGCACCCATTTGGTCAGTCCGGCGATGGCAGCTGCGGCTGCGTGCGCTGGGCATTTTGTCGATGTACGTCACTTTTAAGGAAAACACCATGAAATCAATGATCGCTGTTTTGATGGCCGCTGCGTTCACCCTGGCGGGCTGCAACACCATGGAAGGATTTGGCCAGGATGTTCAAAAAGCGGGTGATTCGATCGAAAAAGCCGGCAGCAAGGCGGGCAACTAGTCAGCATGCAGGCATTCACCACACTCGACGGATTGGTGGTGCCGCTCGATCGCGCCAACGTCGACACCGACGCCATCATTCCCAAACAGTTTCTGAAGTCGATCAAGCGGGCCGGCTTCGGCCCCAACCTGTTCGATGAATGGCGCTACCTCGACCACGGCGAGCCGGGCATGGATCCCGCCACGCGCACGCCCAACCCCGAGTTCGTGCTGAATTTCTCGCGCTACAAGGGGGCGAGCGTGCTGCTCGCGCGCGACAACTTCGGCTGTGGATCGAGCCGCGAGCACGCGCCGTGGGCGCTGGAAGACTACGGCATCCGCGCGATCATCGCGCCGTCTTTCGCCGACATCTTCTACAACAACTGCTTCAAGAACGGCATCCTGCCGATCGTGCTCGATGCAGCAACGGTTGATCGACTATTCCGCGAATGTGCAGCTGGCGAGGGCTACCGGCTCAAGGTCGATCTCGCTTTGCAGACCGTCACCACGCCGGGCGGCGAGGTGCTGACGTTCGAGGTCGACGGCGGCCGCAAACATCGTTTGCTGAATGGCCTCGACGATATTGGTCTGACCTTGTTACAGGGCGACAAGATCCAGGCATATGAAGAACGGCGCCGTGTCGAAGCGCCGTGGCTGTTTAATTGATGGTGGGGTGTGAGGCGTGAGGGATGAGGCGCAGTCGGCGCCCCGCCTCACGCCTTTCGCCTCACGCCTTACGGAGTTGATATGAAGTTAGCGGTTCTCCCTGGTGACGGCATCGGTCCGGAAATTGTCGCGCAGGCGGTCAAGGTGCTGGACATCCTAAAAGCCGACGGCGTGAAAATCGAAATGGAAACCGCGCCCATCGGCGGCGCCGGCTACGATGCGGCGGGCGACCCGTTGCCGGACGCGACGCTGAAACTCGCGCGCGAGGCTGATGCCGTATTGCTCGGCGCCGTCGGTGGACCGCAGTACGATGCGCTCGACCGGCCGCTGCGTCCCGAGCGCGGCCTGCTGCGCATCCGCAAGGAGCTCAATCTGTTCGCCAACCTGCGTCCGGCGCTGCTGTATCCGGAACTGGCGGGTGCGTCATCGCTGAAGCCCGATGTGGTCTCCGGCCTCGACCTGATGATCGTGCGCGAACTCACCGGCGACGTGTATTTCGGCCAGCCGCGCGGGATCGAGGTGAGGAACGGTGAGCGTGTCGGCTTCAACACCATGTTGTATTCCGAATCCGAGGTGCGTCGCGTGGCGCACGTCGCGTTCGGCATCGCGATGAAGCGCGGCAAAAAGCTGTGCTCGGTCGAGAAGGCCAACGTGCTCGAATGCTCCGAGCTGTGGAAAGAGGTGATGATCGAGGTGGCCAAGGACTACCCCGAGGTCGCGCTCTCCCACATGTACGTCGATAACGCGGCGATGCAGCTGATCCGCGCGCCCAAGCAGTTCGACACCATTGTCACCGGCAACATCTTCGGCGACATCCTGTCGGACGCGGCGTCGATGCTGTCGGGTTCGATCGGCATGCTGCCGTCGGCCTCACTGGACGAGCACAACAAGGGCATGTACGAGCCGATCCACGGCTCGGCGCCCGACATCGCCGGCAAGAACCTGGCGAACCCGCTGGCGACGATTCTTTCGGTGGCGATGATGTATCGCTATACCTTTGCGGATCTCGCGACCGCCGACCGCATCGAGAATGCAGTGAAAAAAGTGATCGCGCAGGGCCTGCGCACCGGCGACATCTGGACCGAGGGTACGCAGAAAGTGTCATGCAGCGAGATGGGCGATGCGGTAGTCGCGGCGCTTTAGGATTTAGGAAATAGGATCTAGGGGCTAGGGAAAGTTGGGTGACGGGGTTTACTAGCCCCTAAATCCTAGCCCCTAGCTCCTACCAAGGAGACACGAACATGATGAAAGTAGGGCTGATTGGCTGGCGCGGGATGGTGGGTTCCGTGCTGATGGGGCGAATGCGCGAGGAACGCGATTTCGACCATATCGAGCCGGTGTTCTTCACCACGTCGAACGTCGGCGGTACGGGGCCCGACATCGGCCGTGATGTGCCGCAGCTGAAAGATGCCAACAGCATCGACGAACTGAAGGCCTGCGACGTCATCATCACCTGCCAGGGCGGCGACTACACGAAAGAGGTCTACCCCAAGCTGCGCGCAGGGGGCTGGAACGGCTACTGGATCGATGCCGCCTCGACGCTGCGGATGAAGGACGAGGCCATCATCATCCTCGACCCGGTCAACAAGCAGGTGATTCTGGACGGCATTGCCAACGGCACCAAAACCTACGTAGGCGGCAACTGCACCGTCTCGCTGATGCTGATGGCAATGGGCGGCCTGTTCGACGCCGGGCTGGTCGAATGGGTGTCGCCGATGACCTACCAGGCAGCCTCGGGTGCCGGTGCGCGCAACATGCGCGAGCTGATCAGCCAGATGGGCGCGGTGCACGCCGAAGTCAAGACGCTGATCGACGATCCGGCCTCAGCCATCCTGGAAATCGACCGCAAAGTGGCCGACTTCATCCGCTCCGACCGTTATCCGGTCGACGCCTGGCCGGTGCCGCTGGCCGGCAACCTGATCCCGTGGATCGACGTTGCGCTGGACTCCGGCCAGTCGAAAGAGGAATGGAAGGCGCAGGTCGAGGCCAACAAGATCATGGGCCGCAGCGACAAGCAGATTCCGATCGATGGCTTGTGCGTGCGCGTCGGCGCAATGCGCTGCCATTCGCAGGCGCTCACCATCAAGCTGACCCAGGACGTGCCGTTGGCCGATATTCACAGCCTGATCGCCGCGCATAATCAATGGGTGAAAGTGGTGCCGAACGACCGCGAGATCACGATGCGAGAACTGACCCCGGCGGCGGTGACCGGCACACTGACCGTGCCGATCGGCCGCATGCGCAAGCTTAATATGGGCCCCGAGTACCTGACTGCGTTCACAGTGGGCGATCAGCTGTTGTGGGGCGCGGCGGAGCCGCTGCGCCGCATGCTGCGGATCCTGCTGGAAGCCTGATCAGGCAAGGGGTGGCAGGGACGGGCCACGGGTTGGTGCGGTTATTGCACTAAAGATTGCGCCTGACGAGCCGTCAATAGTGGCGTCAAGGAATCAACAGCCCCGCCGTGCGGGGCGAATAGGGAGATACGGGATGAAATTGAAGCGCTTCACCACCCAACTGGTGGCCGCTGGTCTGATTGCCGTGCCGCTGATGGCGAATGCCGCAGGCCTCGGCAAGCTGTCGATTACTTCGGCGCTGGGCCAGCCGCTGGCGGCTGAAATCGAGCTGTTCGCCGCCGACAAGGCCGAACTCGACAGCCTGTCGGCCAATCTCGCCTCCGACCAGGCGTTCCGCGATGCGCGCGTCGAATACGCCCCGGTGCTGTCCTCCCTGCGCTTCTCGGTCGTTAAAAAGCCTGACGGCCGGGCTGTCCTGAAAGTGACCTCCAACCGTCCGGTGAACGATCCCTTCATCGACATGCTGGTCGAGCTGAACTGGGCCTCGGGCCGGCTGGTTCGCGAATACACTGTCCTGCTCGATCCGCCTGGCATGGGTGGCCCGCAAGTCGTGGCCCCGGTTGCGGTTGCGCCGACGGCCCCGGCCGCCAAGCCCGCGCCGGCGCCTGCTCCCACGCCCGCCCCCGCACCAGCTGTGACCCCGGCACCGGCCGTGGCCAAGCCCGCGCCCGCACCGGCCCCCACCCCGGCTCCGCAGGCCGCGACACCGGGCAGCGTGGCCGTCAAGCGCGGCGATACCCTGTCGGGCATCGCCAGCCGGGTGCGTCCTGCCGGCGTCAGCCTGGAGCAGACCCTGCTCGGGCTCTATCGCGAGAACGCCCAGGCCTTCGACGGCAACATGAATCGCCTGAAGGCAGGCAAGACGCTCAATGTCCCCTCCGCCGAGGCGGTGGCGGCTATTCCGCAACAGGAAGCTGTGCGGGAAGTCCGCTTGCAGTCCGAAGACTGGCGCGCCTACCGGCAGAAGCTGGCCGCCGCGGTCAGCGCCGCACCCGAGGCCGAGGCTGCACCGGGTCAGGCCGCCAGCGGCAAGGTCACGCCCAAAGTGGAAGATCGCGCCAAGCCGGCACCTGAGGCCCAGCAGGATGTGTTGAAGTTGTCCAAGGCCACGCCGCCGTCTGCCGCTGCGGCGGCCAAGGCGGACGAGGCCCGTGTGCTGCAGGAAAAACTGCGTGCCCAGGAAGAAGATGCGACCGCGCGCGAAAAGGCGCTGACTGAATCCGGCCAGCGTGTGGCCATGCTGGAAAAGCAGGTCCAGGATCTGCAGAAACTGGCGGACATGAAGGAGCAGGCGCAAAACGGCGAAGCCGCGGCGCCAGTGCCGGCCCCGGCGGAAGCGGCGCCCGAGCCTGCTGTGGCGGAGCCCGCACCCAAGCCGCCCACCCCGGCACCGGTCGTGGCTGCACCACCGGCGGCGCCCGCGTCCACCGACAACTGGTATGACCCGCTG
Source organism: uncultured Thiobacillus sp. (assembly GCA_964623745.1). Taxonomy (GTDB): domain Bacteria; phylum Pseudomonadota; class Gammaproteobacteria; order Burkholderiales; family Thiobacillaceae; genus Thiobacillus. Next base: position 59,405 of record CAZUVC010000011.1, read on the forward strand.
CTGGCCAATCCGATGTACTGGGGCGGCGGTCTGGCCGCGCTCGGTCTCGGTGGCGTGCTGTGGTGGATGATGGCGGGCGGCGGCCGTCGCCGCAAGACGCCGGGCACGTCGCTGGAAGACAGCATCATGACCGGCGGCGATGTCCAGCCCAATACGGTGATCGGCGCCGCCTCGGGGGGCAGCGTCAACACCGGCGACACCTCCTTCCTGACCGACTTCAGCCAGGCGGGTCTCGGCACCATCGACACCCACGACGTCGATCCGATTGCCGAAGCCGAGGTCTACATGGCCTATGGCCGTGATGCGCAGGCCGAGGAAATTCTCAAGGAAGCCATCGGCAAGAACCCGGATCGCCCTGAAATCCGCGTCAAGCTGCTGGAAATCTATGCGGCCCGCCACAACCCCGTCGCGTTCGAGGCGGTTGCCGGCGAACTCTATGCCGCGCTCGGCAGCAAATCGAGCCCGTTGTGGGACAAGGCCTGCGAGATGGGCCGTGCGATCGACCCGACTAACCCCCTGTACGGCGGCGTGCAGTCCGACGACGCGCCGGTCACCGCTGCGCCCTTGGCGGCCATTGCCGGTACCGCCGCCATCGCGGGCGGCGCAGTGGCGTTCGATACCCAGATGGCTGAACCTGAACCTGAGCCGAAGCCCGAGCCCGAGCCCGAGCCCGAGCCTGTCGACACGCGTGCGCCGCTCGAGTTTGAAACGTCTGCGCCTGCCATCAGTTTCGATGCAGACAGCAAGCCTGCTGCCCAACCCGACTCGGGCTATGTCGAAATGGATACCCAGGGCCTCAATTTCGACCTGCCGGATCTGGATCTGCCGGCACCGGACGATGCGTCGAAGTTCGATCTCGACCTGGATACGGGTGAGGATGCCGATGAGAAATTCGATTTCGGCGCGCTCGACCTCGATCTGGGCGAATCGGGCGACAGCGACGATCTGGAACTCGATGAAGTCGGTACCAAGCTCGACCTTGCGCGCGCCTATGTGGAAATGGGCGACAAGGAAGGTGCCCGTGAAATCCTCAACGAAGTGCTGGCCGAGGGCAGCGACCGGCAGCAGGCCGACGCGAAGGACATGCTGAGCACGCTTGGCTAGTATTCGCCCTGGTGGGCTGCACCCGGCCGCCCGCATCCTGTTGTGGTGTGGGTGGGCGGTGACGGTGGAACGCGCCGCGCAGACCCCGCTGATCTTTCTGGCCGTCGCCGCTGCGACGGCCTTTCTGTTTGCACCGGTCCGCCTGCAGTTGCTGCGTCTGTTGCGGCGCACCCGCTGGCTGCTGCTGGTGTTGCTGCTGACCTATCTCTATCTGCTGCCTGGGACGGCCTGGTGGCCGGCGCTGGGCTGGGCCAGCCCGACGCTGGAAGGCGTGCAGCAGGGCGTGCTGCGGGTCGGGCGGCTGGTGCTGCTGCTGGCCGGGCTGGCGTTTCTGCTGGCCAGCACCCGCCGCCCGCGCCTGATTTACGGCCTCTATGTCCTGGCCAGGCCGCTGACCTGGCTGGGCTTCGACCGTCGCGCCTTCGCCGTACGTCTGGGGCTGACGCTCGACTACGTCGAACGCGCGCCCAAACCAGCCAACTGGCTGGATGCTTTGCGTGTACCGTTGCCCGACGAGGCAACGCCGACCACATACAGCCTCGAAGCCGAGCGCTGGCAAAGCCGCGACAGCGCCGTCATACTCGTGGGCCTGTTTGGGATGGTGATCGTGTTGGCATGAGAGTCGTACTGGGTCTGGAATATTGCGGCGTCGGTTTTTGCGGCTGGCAGTCGCAGCCGCAGCGCTGCGGCGTGCAGGACGCGCTGGAAGCTGCGGTCTCAACGATCGCCGGCACGAAAACCGCGGTCACCGCGGCCGGCCGCACCGACACCGGCGTGCATGCGGCGTTCCAGGTGGCACATTTCGATACCGATGCGACACGTCCGTTGACTGCCTGGGTGCGCGGCGTCAACAGTCATCTGCCGGCCGGCGTGGCGGTGCTGTGGGCGCGCGAGGTGGGTGAGGATTTCCACGCGCGCTTCGCCGCCACCCAGCGCGGCTACCGCTATGTGCTGCTGAACCATCCGGTGCGGCCCGGCATCAACCAGGGGCTGATCGGCTGGCATCACCGCCCGCTCGATGTCGACGCGATGAATCAGGCGGCCGCATACCTGATCGGGCAACACGATTTTTCCGCGTTCCGTGCCGCCGAGTGTCAGGCAAAGTCTCCTGTCAAGGAACTGCGGCGGGCGCAGATCGAGCGGCGCGGCGATTACCTTTTATGCGACTTCCGCGCCGATGGCTTTTTGCATCACATGGTGCGCAACCTGATGGGCTGTCTGGTTCAGGTCGGTGCAGGCAGCCGGGCGCCGGAATGGCTGGATGAGATCCTGCAAGGCCGCGACCGCACGCTGGCTGCACCTACCTTCGACGCCGCCGGGCTGTACCTTACCCATATCCGGTATCCTGCGCACTTTGCCCTGCCGGAAAGCTCTGAACGATGGCTGTTCGCGTAAAAATCTGCGGCATCACCCGGGTGCAGGATCTGCACGCCGCCTGTGCGGCGGGGGCGGATGCGCTGGGTTTCGTGTTCTACGAAAAAAGCCCGCGCAATCTGTCGATCGAGGCCGCTGCCAAGCTGGTGCGCGCGCTGCCGCCGTTCGTTCAGAGCGTGGGATTGTTCGTGAATGCCGATGCTGCGTTCATCCGGCGTGTGCTCGATGCCGTTCCGCTCGACCTGCTGCAGTTTCATGGCGACGAGACGGCGGCCGACTGCGTGCGCCATGGCCGGCCCTATATCAAGGCGATTCGCGTCACGGCCGACACGGATTTGTTAAAATGCGCGGCTGATTTCGAAACCGCGTGCGGCCTGTTGCTCGACGCCTACGTCCACGGCGTGCCGGGCGGCACGGGCGAAAGCTTCGACTGGAAACTGATTCCGCCCACTCTGCCGAAACCGATCGTGCTGTCGGGCGGTCTCACCCCCGCCAATGTCGCCACCGCCGTCCAGCAAGTGCATCCGTGGGCGGTGGATGTGTCGAGCGGCGTCGAGGCGGCGAAAGGGATCAAGGACCCACACCACGTAGCGCAATTCATTGCGAAGGCAAAAGCAACATGAAGCTCACCGATCTACCCGATTCCCGCGGCCACTTCGGTCCCTATGGCGGTATTTTCGTCGCCGAAACCCTGATGGCCGCGCTGGACGAACTGCGTGTCGAATATGAAAAGGCGCGTAGCGATCCCGCCTTCCTGGCCGAGTTCGAATATGAGCTGAAGCACTATGTCGGCCGTCCCAGCCCGGTGTACCACGCCAAGCGTTTGTCCGAGGCCTATGGCGGCGCGCAGATTTACCTGAAGCGCGAAGACCTCAACCACACCGGCGCGCACAAAATCAACAACACCATCGGCCAGGCGCTGCTGGCGCGGCGCATGGGCAAGAAGCGCGTCATCGCCGAAACCGGCGCCGGCCAGCACGGCGTCGCCTCGGCCACGGTCGCCGCGCGCTACGGCATGGAATGCGTCGTCTACATGGGCGCGGAAGACGTTGCGCGGCAGTCGCCCAACGTCTTCCGCATGAAGTTGCTGGGCGCCACCGTGGTGCCGGTGTCGTCGGGTTCCAGAACGCTGAAAGATGCCTTGAACGAAGCGATGCGCGACTGGGTGACCAACGTCGAGTCGACGTTCTACATCCTCGGCACCGCCGCCGGCCCGCATCCGTACCCGATGCTGGTGCGCGACTTCCAGTGCGTGATCGGCCGCGAATGCATCGTGCAGATGCCCGAGCTGACCGGACGCCAGCCTGATGCGGTGATCGCCTGCGTCGGCGGCGGCTCCAACGCCATCGGCATTTTCCATCCCTACATTCCGTATGACGACGTACGGCTGATCGGCGTCGAGGCCGGCGGCTCCGGGATCGCATCGGGCAAACACGCGGCGCCGCTGTCGGCCGGCACCCCTGGCGTGCTGCACGGTTTCCGCAGTTACCTGATGCAGGACGACAACGGTCAGATCATCGAGACCCACTCGGTGTCGGCTGGCCTCGACTACCCCGGCGTCGGGCCCGAGCACAGCTGGTTGAAGGACGCCGGCCGCGCGGAGTACGTCGCGATCGACGACGACGAGGCAATGGCCGCCTTCCACGACCTGTGCAAGTACGAGGGCATCATCCCCGCGCTTGAATCCAGCCATGCGGTTGCGCATGCCAAGAAACTGGCGCCGACGCTGGGCAAGGACAAAATCATCCTGGTCAACCTCTCCGGGCGCGGCGACAAGGACATCAACACCGTGGCCAGGGTGGCGGGCATCACGCTGTAGCCCCCGACCGACCCATTGAAGCGCATTTTTCAGAAGAACAAACCATGAGCCGCATCGGCGAGACCTTTACCGCGCTGAAAGCGCAAAACAAGAAAGCCCTGATCACCTTCATCACCGCCGGCGACCCCGGCAAGGGGCTGACCGTGCCGTTGATGCACGTGCTGGTCGAAGCTGGCGCCGACATCATCGAGCTGGGGGTGCCGTTTTCCGATCCGATGGCCGACGGCCCGGTGATCCAGCGCGCGTCCGAGCGCGCCCTGGCCAACAAGGTCGGGCTGAAGGACGTACTGGCGATGACGGCGGAATTCCGCAAGAGCAACACCACTACGCCGGTGGTGCTGATGGGCTATGCCAATCCGGTCGAGCACATGGGCTATGAAACCTTTGCCCAGGCGGCGAAAGCGGCCGGGGTGGACGGCGTGCTGACGGTGGACATTCCGCCGGAAGAGTCGGCCGGCGTGTCCGACGTATTCAAGGCGCATGGCATCGACCCGGTGTTCCTGCTGTCGCCGACCACGCCCGAAGCGCGCGTGGAGCAGGTGGCGGCGGCTGCGGGCGGCTTCATCTATTACGTCTCGCTGAAGGGTGTGACGGGTTCGGCCAACCTCGACACCGAGGAGGTCGCGCGCAAGCTGGAGATGGTGCGCAGGCATTGCAGCCTGCCGGTCGGCGTCGGCTTCGGCATCCGCGACGCGGCGACCGCCGAGGCGGTGGCGCGGATTGCCGATGCCGTGGTGGTGGGTAGCCGCATCGTGAACGAAATCGAGACCGCGCCGGAAGGCGAGTGCAGCAACCGTGTCCGGCATCTGGTGGCCGAGTTGCGGCGTGGCGTCGACGCCGCATCCAAATAAGCCGAGTCAGAATTTAGAGCGGAGAAAAGCATGAGCTGGTTCCAGAAAATCCTGCCCCCCAAGATCAAGCGCCGGGTCGAGGCGCGCAAGTCGATGCCGGAAGGCCTGTGGTCGAAGTGCCCGGCGTGCAACGAGGTGCTGTACCGCGCCGACCTCGAGAGCAATCTCGAGGTGTGCCCCAAGTGCGGCCACCATCATCGCATCGGCGCCCGCGCGCGGCTGGCCATGCTACTGGATGCCGAGGGTCAGCACGAGATCGGCGCCCATGTCACGCCGCTTGATCCGCTCAAGTTCAAGGACGGCAAGAAGTATCCCGATCGCCTGAAGGACGCCCAGGCCGGCACCTCGGAAACCGATGCGCTGGTGGTGATCGGCGGCAGCGTCAAGGCGGTGCCGGTGGTGGCGGCCGCGTTCGAGTTCAAGTTCATGGGCGGCTCGATGGGTTCGGTGGTGGGCGAGCGGTTCGTCCAGGGCGTGGAAGCGGCGATCGAGTCGAACTCGGCCTTCGTCTGCTTTTCCGCCAGCGGTGGCGCGCGGATGCAGGAAGGCCTGTTTTCCCTGATGCAGATGGCCAAGACCTCGGCCGCGCTGACGCAGTTGTCGCGCCATCATCTGCCCTTCATCTCGGTGCTGACCGACCCCACCATGGGCGGCGTGTCGGCCAGCTTCGCCATGCTGGGCGACCTGATTATCGCCGAGCCGAACGCGCTGATCGGTTTTGCCGGTCCGCGCGTGATCGAGCAGACCGTGCGCGAGACGCTGCCGGAAGGCTTCCAGCGTGCCGAATTCCTGCAGGAAAAGGGCGCCATCGACCGCATCATCGACCGCCGCCAGATGCGCGACGAACTGGCGACCACGCTGTCGATGATGATGGGTCGTCCTGCGCTTGCCGCCTAGCGCGTGCTGACACGCTCGGGTCTATCGCTGGCCGGCTGGCTGGCGCGGCTGGAGCAGCTGCACCCCAGCGCGATCGAACTCGGTCTCGAGCGGGTGCGCCAGGTCAAGGACGCACTCGGGCTGGCGCCGGCGTTCCCGCTCCTCATCGTCGGCGGCACCAACGGCAAGGGCTCCACCTGCGCCTATCTGGAAGCGATCCTCAACGCGGCCGGCTACAAGACCGGCCTCTATACTTCGCCGCACCTGCTGCGCTACAACGAACGCGTGCGGATCGCCGGCGCGGAGGCGAGCGACGCCGAGCTGGTCGCCGCGTTTGAAAAAATCGACGCGGCGCGCGGCGACATTTCGCTGACCTATTTCGAGTTCGGCACGCTGGGCGCGATGCTGCAGTTCATCGACGCCGGCGTCGATGTCGCCGTCCTCGAAGTGGGCCTGGGCGGCCGGCTCGACGCGGTCAATGTGTTCGACGCCGACGCCGCGATCGTCACCAGCGTCGACCTCGACCATATGGACTATCTGGGTGACACCCGCGAGCTGATCGGCTACGAGAAGGCCGGCATCTACCGTGGCGGCCGCCCGGCCCTGTGCGCCGACTCCGAGCCGCCCGCCAGCCTGCTGGCGCATGCCCGCGCCATCGGCGCCGACCTGCGCTGCTTCGGACCTGATTTCTCCGTTGAGCAGACGGGTGATCGCTGGACCTTTCACGGCCGCACGGGCCACTGGCCCGACCTGCCGCGGCCCGCCATGACCGGCGCCATCCAGCTGCGCAACGCAGCCGGCGCGCTGGCCGTGCTGGACGCAGTGCGCGAGCGTCTGCCGGTGAGCGCGACGGCGATCCGCCAGGGGCTTGCCGCGGTGCGGCTGCCGGGTCGCTTCCAGCGCATTGCCCAAGCGCCCGAGGTCATCGTCGACGTGGCGCACAACCCGGAAGCGGCGCGCGCACTGGCGGCCACGCTGCGCGCGCAGCCGGCGGCGGGGCGCACGCTGGCGGTGGTGGGCATGCTGGCCGACAAGGACGCGGCAGGGGTGCTGGCCGTCCTTGCCGGCGACATCGATGCGTGGTGGACCTGCACCCCGGCGACGCCGCGCGCCTGCGACGCCGCGGCGCTGGCCGTGGTCCTGCATGAGGTGGCGGGGGCTGCGCCGGTCCAGGTTCAGCCGGATGCCATCACGGCGCTGGTAGAGGCGCGGGGCGCGGCGCGTGAAGGTGATAGAATTCTCGTCTTCGGTTCGTTTTACACCGTTGCTGCCGTCCTCGACCATGCCGCCACCCAGCAGTGAACATGACCTCAAACGCCTCGCGCGGCGTCGCCTGATCGGCGCGGTGGCGCTGACGCTGCTTGCCGTGATCGTGCTGCCCTTGCTGCTGGAAGATGAACCGCCGCCTGCCAGCGATCTGGCCGTGCGCATGGCCACCATGCCGGAGCCGGCGCCCACCACGGAACCCCCGCTGCCCAAACCGGTTAGCGTGCCCGCGGCGCCGGTCCAGCCTGTCCCCGAGCCCGTCAAGTCCGAACCGGTGGCCAAAGCCGAACCCGCCGCAGCGCCGCCGGCCAAGCCCGAACCGCCCCGGCCTGCACCCGTCAAATCCGAACCGGTACCGCCGGCGCCCAAGCCTGCGCCTGCCAAGCCCGCAGCCAAGCCGGGCGCCGAGCCCTATGTGGTCCAGCTGGCTGCGCTGTCCGACGCCGCCAAGGCCGAGGCGCTGAAGGCGCGCGCGGCGGCAGTGGGTCTGCCGGCCTACACCGATACGTTGGGCAAGCTGACGCGCGTGCGCGTGGGTCCGTTTGCGACGCGCGAGGCGGCGGTGGCGGCGGCCGTGAAACTGGCCGAGAACGGCATGACGACCGCCCAGGTTGTCGCGAAGTGAGCCTGCTCGACCTGATCATCGTGCTGTTGCTGCTGCTCACGCTGGTGCGCGGTCTGATGCAGGGCATGGTCAATGCGCTGTTCGCGCTGGCGGCCTGGGTGCTGGCGTTCATGCTGGGCAAGTGGGGCGCGCTGTGGGTGGCGCCGCTGCTGCCAGTCGCGGTGGAAAACCCGGCGATCCGCTATTTCGGCGGCTTCACCGCGGTTTTTCTGGTGGTGTTGGTCGGCGTGCTGTTGCTCGGCCATCTGCTGGCCACGCTGGTCAAGGCGGTCGGACTGGGCGGCGTCGACAGGATGCTGGGCGGCGTGATGGGCCTGGCCAAGGGCGTGGTCATCCTGGTCGGGCTGACGCTGGCAGCTGGCCTGACCTCGCTGCCGCGCACCGATTTCTGGCAGCAGGCCGCGCTGTCGGGCAGCCTGCAGGCCATGGCGTTACGCACCTTGCCGCTGTTGCCGGCCGACGTGGCAAAGCATGTTCGTTTTGAATAATTTTATGGATGGGTGCACAGCATGTGCGGGGTAATCGGTGTTGTTTCCAATTCGGCAGCCAATCAGCTTCTGTATGACGGGCTGATGGTGCTGCAGCATCGCGGCCAGGACGCGGCCGGCATCGTGACGGCCGAGGAAAGCCGCTTCCATATGCACAAGGGACAGGGCCTCGCGCGCGATGTCTTCCGCACCCGCGACATGCGCAACCTGCTCGGCGACATGGGTGTGGCGCATGTGCGTTATCCGACCGCCGGCAGCGCGTCGTCGTCGGCCGAATCGCAGCCGTTCTACGTGAACTCGCCGTACGGCATCGTGCTCGGCCACAACGGCAACCTGACCAATACCCACGAACTGAAGGAGTCGCTGTTCCGTACCGACCTGCGCCACGTCAACACCAACTCGGATTCCGAGGTGCTGCTGAACGTGCTGGCGCACGAACTGCATGTGCGCGCCTCGGGTCGGCAGCTGAACCTGGACACGATTTTCGGCGCCGTCGCCGGCGTGCATGCACGCTGCAAGGGCGCCTATGCGGTCACCGCCTTCATCGCCGGCTATGGCCTGCTGGCGTTTCGCGATCCGCACGGCATCCGGCCGCTGGTGATCGGCGTCAACGACCAGGTGGTGCCGCACGAATACATCATCGCCTCGGAAAGCGTGGCGATCGACACGCTGGGCTTCCGCCTGCTGCGCGACGTGGCGCCGGGCGAAGCGGTCTTCATCGATTACCAGCGCAAGCTGCACAGCCGCCAGTGCAGCGACAAGTCCGCGCTCAATCCCTGCATCTTCGAATACGTGTATCTGGCGCGTCCCGATTCGGTGATGGACGGCGTCTCGGTCTACAGCACGCGTCTCGCGATGGGCGTGTCGCTGGCCGAGAAGATCAAGCGCGATTTTTCGCACCTGAAAATCGACGTGGTGATCCCGATTCCCGATACCAGCCGCCCTTCCGCGCTGCAGCTGGCGAACCACCTCAACGTGCCGTACCGCGAAGGCTTTATCAAGAACCGCTACATCGGCCGCACCTTCATCATGCCAGGGCAGGCGCTGCGCAAGAAGTCGGTGCGACAGAAACTCAATGCCATCGCCGAGGAATTCAAGGGCCGCAACGTACTGCTGGTCGACGACTCGATCGTGCGCGGCACGACCAGCCGTGAGATCGTGCAGATGGCGCGCGATGCTGGCGCGGCGAACGTGTACTTCGCCTCGGCCTCGCCGCCGGTGCGCTATTCCAACGTGTACGGCATCGACATGCCGACGCGCAACGAGCTGATCGCCAACGGCCGCACTGACGAGGACATCGCGCGCGAGATCGGCTGCGATGCCTTGATCTACCAGGACCTCGACGCCATGGTGGAGGTGGTGCGTGCGGGCAATCCGGATATTCTCGACTTCGACACCTCGTGCTTCGACGGCCGCTACATCACCGGCGACGTCACGCCGGAATACCTGAATTACGTCGAGGCCGTGCGCAATGGCGAAACCCCGCCGCCGTCGGCGTTGTCGACCCAGCAGCTCGACCTCAACCTGGCAACGGGCAACGGTTGACCCGGTGGGACGCCGGGCGTAAATTCAAGCCTGACCATGTACCAGGCGCCGATTTGAACCTCAGCTTGCGGGCGCCCAAGAAATTCGGCTAAAGCGTCGCAGAGACCCCGAATCGCGCACGCTGTTCGGGGTTTTTTATTCTGGAGCTGAAATGAGCCACGACGAATACGATATCGAGACGCTGGGCGTGCGCGCCGGCACGGTGCGCAGCCAGTTCAACGAACACTCGGAGGCGCTGTTCCTGACCTCCAGCTTCGTGTTCGGTAGCGCGGCCGAAGCCGCCGCGCGTTTCAAGGGCGAACAGCCCGGCCCGATCTACGCCCGCTTCACCAACCCCACCGTCCAGATGATGGAAGCGCGGCTGGCCGCGCTGGAAGGCGCCGAGCGCTGCGTGGCATTTTCGTCCGGCATGGCGGCGATCCTGGCCACCGTGATGGGCCTGATGAAGGCGGGCGAGCATGTGGTCGCCTCGCGCTCGATTTTCGGCTCGACTGTGCAGCTGTTTTCCAACATCCTCGGCCGCTTCGGCGTCGAGACGACCTACGTCTCGCCGACCGATCCGGCCGAGTGGCGCGCGGCGGTGAAGCCGAACACCAAATTGTTCTTCGTCGAGTCGCCGTCGAACCCGCTGACCGAGGTCAGCGACATCCGTGCGCTCGCTGACATCGCGCACGAAGCCGGCGCCTGGCTCGCGGTGGATAACTGCTTCTGTTCGCCGGCACTGCAAAAGCCGCTCGAACTCGGCGCCGACATCATCATCCATTCCGCGACCAAGTATCTCGACGGCCAGGGCAGGGTGCTGGGCGGCGCGGTGCTCGGCAGCCAGGCGCTGATGGAAGGCGTCTACACTTTCCTGCGCACCGCCGGCCCTACGCTGTCGGCCTTCAACGCCTGGGTGATCCTGAAGGGCATGGAAACGCTGGCACTGCGCATGGACGCGCATTCGAAAAATGCGCTGACGCTGGCGCAATGGCTGGAAGCGCAGCCGCAGGTTTCGCGCGTGCTGTATCCCGGCCTGCCGTCGCATCCGCAGCACGCACTCGCGATGTCGCAGCAGAAGACCGGCGGCGGCATCGTCGCGTTCGAGCTGAAGGGCGGTCAGGCGGCGGCGTGGAAACTGATCGACGCGACGAAGCTCTTGTCGATCACCGCCAACCTGGGCGACACCAAGTCCACCATCACCCATCCGGCGTCCACCACGCACAGCCGGATGACGGCCGAGCAGCGCGCGGCGGCCGGCATCGGCGACGGCCTGGTGCGCATCGCCGTGGGGCTGGAATCGGTGGCCGATATTCAGGCGGATCTGCAACGGGGGCTGGCGGCATGAGGCTGTGGGCGCTGCTGTGCGTGTTCGCCGTGGGCGCGACCCAGGCCGCCGACATGACGGCCCTTCGCTATATCGACCAGGACCCGGGCGATCCGCCCTATCTGACGCGCATCCTGCTGACGCCGGGCTTCATGCGCATGGATGACGGCAACGACGACGGGGATTTCATTCTGCTGGACAGGCAGCAGCAAAAAGTCATTAACGTGATGCGCGGCAACCAGATGGCGATGGTGTTCAGCGCCGGTACGCTGCCGCGCCGGCCGGCCGGCTGGAAACCCGTTCTCGATGTGCAGGCCGGCGCGCCCGGGACCCGGCGTTTCAACCTGACGCTGAAGGGCGTGGTGTGCAGCGAAGGGGTTGCGGCAGAGCGAGCCGCGCCGGAGGCTGCGCGCGCGATGGCCGAACTGAAATCCATCCTCGCCCCGATGCAATACCGCGTGTGGCAGGATACCCCGGCCGAAATCCAGCACGACTGCGACCTGGCGAATCAGGTGTGGGCGTCGGACGCAACGCTTAAGCTCGGCCTGCCGCTGGAGGAACGCGAGTTCACCGGGCGCACCCGGCAGTTCGAAAGCGAATCGAAGCAGCCGCTGCGGCCCGAACTGTTTCGGGTGCCGGACGGCATCCCGCTGATTGACGCGCCGTCATAAATCCTCAGCCTTGAGTGTGCAGCCCGCGGCGTCGCACACCACGTAACCCCAGCGGGCATACCAGTCCGGCAGCACCCAGCGTTCGCAATTGTGGCCGTCGACGGCATGCACATGCTGCGCCGGCCGGTGGGTGTGCCCATGAATCAGGCGGCCGACCTGATGTTCGCGCAGCACGCGCACCACTTCATCGGCATTCACATCCATGATCTCCGACGGTTTGGCGGCTTTGGCCGTTTCGCTGCCGGTGCGCGCCTGGCGCGCGAGGCGGCGGCGCAGGGCGTAGGGGAGTCGCCGCAGCATCGACAGGGTCAGCGGGTGCCGTGCGCGGCGGCGAAAGGCCTGGTAGGCCGTGTCGTCGGTGCAGAGGGTGTCGCCATGCATCAGCAGCGTCGGTACGCCATAGAGGTCGATGCGCACCGGGTCGGCGAGCAGGGTCATGCCCGACAGGGCGGCATACCGCTGCGCCAGCATGAAATCGCGGTTGCCATGCATGAAATACACCGGGGTCCCGGCACGGGTCAGCAGTTTGAGGGCACGCGCGGTTTCGTGCGCCACCTGCTCGTCATGGTCGTCGCCGATCCAGGCCTCGAACAGGTCGCCCAGGATGTAGAGCGCATCGGCGCCGGCGACATCTTCCAGCAGAAAGCGAAAAAAACGCCCGGTGGCGACCGGGCGTTCGTCCGTCAGATGCAGGTCGGCGACAAAGTAGGTACGCCCCGTTTTGTCCGACGCGATCAGGCTCACGGGCCTTTAGACGATTTCCGCCTTGGTGATGATGACGTCTTCCATCGGCACGTCCTGGTGGCCGGCGCGGTTGCCGGTCTTGACCTTCTTGATCGCGTCGACGACCTCGGTGCCCTCGACCACCTTGCCGAACACGGCATAGCCGTAGCCCTGCGGCGTCGGCGCGGTGAAGTTGAGGAAGCTGTTGTTGGCGATGTTGATGAAGAACTGCGCGGTGGCCGAATTTGGGTTGGGCGTGCGTGCCATGGCGACGGTGTAGGCCTCGTTCTTCAGCCCGTTGCCGGCTTCGTTCTCGATCGCCTCACGGGTGGGCTTCTGCGTCATGCCGGGTTCGAATCCGCCGCCCTGGATCATGAAGCCGTCAATCACGCGGTGGAAAATCGTGCCGTCGAAAAAACCGTCGCGCACATACTGCAGAAAGTTTTCCACCGTCTTGGGGGCTTTTTCGGCGTCGAGTTCGAGGGTGATGATGCCGTGATTGGTGTGCAGCTTGACCATGGATGCGGAGTCCTAAAGAGAGGTTTCGTGGATGATTTTCCAGCGACCGTTCTCGCGGCTCCAGAACTGGCGCTTGACGGTGCGGTCGCTGAGGTTGTTGCTCTGGTAATTCTGCACAAAGCTCACCAGCGCAAAATCCGGGCGCTCCGGGTAGAGCATCAGGCTGACGTTGTCGAGCCCGACCTTGATCCAGGATTTGGCAGCGTTGACCTTGTGCTTGTTGGCGGCAAACGCCGGCAGGGGTTGCGCGCCGGCGCGGAACGATGCGCCGTAATGATCGAGCAGACGCGAGACATCGCGGCTTTCCCAGTCCTGCCGCCACTGATCGATGGCAGCAGACAGGTCGTTGCGGCGCGCATTGAGCACGTCGGGGGCGACCCATTCGACCTGTTCGGCAATGACGACCGGCGTGTTGCCGATTTCGATGTACTGGCCGAGCCGTTTCAGGTCGTCGTTCGCCAGCACCACGCAGCCTTCGCTGGCGCGCGGCGTGCGGCTGTAGGTGTTGCTCGGGCTGCCGTGTATCCAGATGCCGTGGCCGTTGCGGCCCTGACGTCTGTCCCATTCGTTGGGATAGGTCAGGGTGAAGGCACCGCTGCCGTAAAAGTCGGTGAGCTCACGCGGCGACTTGAAGCTGGAAATCGAATAGATGCCGATCGGCGTGCGGTTGTCACCTTCCTTCTGCTTGCCGGTGCCGGCCTTGCCGATGGTGATGTAGAAATCGGCCACCCGGATCGGCTGCCCGGCGCGGTTGGCGTAGACATACAGGCGCGAGCGGCTGGCGTCGACCACCAGTGCGTGGCGGTACTGGTCCCCGAGCGTTAGCAGGTAGGCCGGCACCTTGTCGTTGGGCAGGGGATCGGTCAGGGCGCGCACGCGCTGACGGGCTTCGTCGCGCAACTGCTCCAGGTCGGCATTGCGCGTGCCCCCGGTGTTGCCCAGCGTCTGCAGGGGCTGGGCGCGCGCCAGCAGCAAGTCGCCCTTGATCAGCTGCGCCAGCCGGAAATTCGGGTGCTGCTGCGTCAGCAGGTCGACCGCGGTGAGCGCCTCCGGCATCCGGCTTTGCGAAATCGCCAAGAGGCTGCTGGCCATCTGGCGGTCGGCATCCATGCCGGCGGCGTTAAACGCAGGCGCAATCAGCAGCAGGGACAGGAGTGTGCGGAGCATGGCTTAGCGGGAGGTCTCGCCGACGATGCGCCAGGCACCGCCCTGCTGGGCGAATTTCAGCGTTTTGGTGACGGTGGAGGTGAGGCGATCGGACCGGTAGGCCTGACGGAAACTGGCGCTGGCCGTGTCACCCTGCTGCTCGATCTTGAGGTCGCTGATTTGCACGTCAATCTCCTTCGGCGCGGTAATGCGGGCGCGACGCTGGGCCTCCCAGCTGCTGCGCGTCATGCCGGCGGGCGCGTAATTGCCGGCATAGGCGGCCAGGTAGGCATCGACGTCGCGCGCCGACCAGGCTTGCGCCCAGCGGGTGACCGCAGCTTCGATGCCTGCGGTCGCCGCTGCGGGCTGGGCGGTAGCCGGCGCGGCGACCGGCTTGGCCGCGACAACGGCGGGTCTGGGCGCGGCGGCGGCTACCGCAGCAGGCTTGGTGGCGGTGGCGGGGCGGGTGGCCGTGGGTTTGCGCGGCTGGCCGCCGATCATGTCCTGGATCAGCGCCAGCTTGGTCTGCGCGGCGGCATTCTTGCTGTCGAGCGCCAGCGCCTTGTCATAGGCGAGCGATGCCATCTTGGCGTAGAGGTCGCCCAGATTCTCGTGCGCGGTGGCGTAGCTGGGATGGGTGCGGATCGCCATTTCCAGCGCGTTCTTCGCTGCGTCGTACTTGCTTTGCGAGGCATACAGCACGGCCAGATTGTTGTAGGGCTCGGGCAGCTCGGGATAGTCCTCGGTCAGCGCGGTGAAAACGGTGATGGCATCGTTGGTCTTGCCCTGGTCGGCGAGAATCAGGCCCTTGAGAAAGCGTGCTTGGGCATCTTTCGGGTTTTTGGCCAGATAGCGGTTGGCGCGATCGAGGGCGCCCGCGAGGTCGCCCTTGCGGAACTGCTGGTTGATTTCCTGGACTTCATTGGCCAGTACCGGCGCGCTGACGAGAATGATGCAGGTGGCAACAGCGGCTAAGAAACGTGGCAGGGCCATGTGATATGCTCGAATCATCTTGGGAAAGCAGGCATTCTAACAATTATCGACCCGGCTGAGACAGTCGGTGAGCCGCTTGATTCCCGCCAGTCGCCATTCTGTCCGTAGCCCGCTCGCACCCATGCTGCACATTACCAATTCCCTCACGCGTACCAAGGAAGCCTTCGTCCCGCTGGTGCCCGGCCAGGTCCGCATGTACGTCTGCGGCATGACCGTATACGACCTGTGTCACCTGGGCCATGCGCGGGTGTTCGTGGTGTTCGACATGGTGACGCGCTGGCTGCGTGAGAGCGGCTACCAGGTCGAATACGTAAGAAACATAACGGACATCGACGACAAGATCATTAGGCGCGCGCTGGAAAATAAGGAAACCCCGGCCGCGCTGACCGGGCGTTTCATCGACGCGATGCACGCCGACGAGCGCGCGCTCGGCGTGCTGCCGCCCGACCACGAGCCGCGCGCCACCGCGTATGTGGCGCAGATGCTGGCGCTGATCGGGCAATTGATCGACAAGGGCCTCGCTTACCCGGCGCCCAACGGCGACGTCTACTACAGCGTGCGCGGCTTCCCGACCTATGGCCGCCTGTCGGGCAAGAGCCTGGACGAGCTGCGCGCCGGCGAACGGGTCGAAGTCGACCCCAGCAAGCGCGACCCGATGGATTTCGTGCTGTGGAAGGCCGCCAAGCCGGGCGAGCCGGCGTGGGACTCGCCGTGGGGGCCGGGCCGCCCCGGCTGGCACATCGAATGTTCGGCGATGAGCGCCGACCTGCTGGGCAAGCACTTCGACATCCACGGTGGCGGCCAGGACCTGCAGTTTCCGCATCACGAAAACGAGATCGCTCAGTCTGAAGGCGCCCACGGCTGCACCTTCGTCAACTACTGGCTGCACAACGGCTTCGTGCGGGTGGACAACGAAAAAATGTCCAAATCGCTGGGCAATTTCTTCACCATCCGCGAAGTGCTGGAAAAGTACGACGCCGAGGTGGTGCGCTTCTTCATCCTGCGCGCCCATTACCGCAGCCCGCTGAACTATTCGGATGCCCATCTCGACGACGCCAAAGGCGCACTGACGCGGCTTTACACCGCGCTGAAGCATGCGCCGCCGGAGACGTCGGCGCCCGACTGGGCCCAGCCCGCCGCACAGCGCTTCCGTGCGGCGATGGACGACGATTTCAACACCCCGGAAGCCCTCGCGGTGCTGTTCGAGCTGGCCGGCGAGGCCAATCGGGGTGATGTTGCTGCGGCGCAGGCCTTGCGCAGCCTCGGTGGCGTGCTCGGCCTGCTGCAACGCGATACGGCTGATTTCCTGCAGGCGGGGCGTGCAGACGGCAGCCTGTCCGCACGCGACATCGACGCCCTGATCGTGGCGCGCCGGGCCGCGCGCCAGGCAAAGGACTTCGCCGAGTCCGACCGCATCCGTGACGTGCTCACCACGGCCGGCATCGTGCTGGAAGACGGTGCCGGCGGCACCACCTGGCGCCGCGCCTGAGGCGCGCCGGCAATGACCGCGCGCGCGCTTGTCCTGATTGGCGCCGTGGACTGGCGGCATCCCGCCTGGCGGGGCCGCCTGTACCCCGACGACCTGCCGGACGACTGGCTGTTGTCTTATTACAACACGCGATTTTCAGCGGTTTTCCTGCCGGTTGCGGTCTGGCAGGCCGCGTCCGAGGCGACCTGGACGCACTGGCTGTATGACACACGTGAGGACTTCCATTTCGTGCTGGAGCCGGCCGGGCCGGATGCCCATACGCCCGAGTCTGCACGGGTATTGCCTGCCACACCGGCCTGGCAGGCCGACCACATCTGGTGGCTGGACGAGGCGCCCGACCTCCGCCTGCTGGCGCAGCGCATCACCCGGCAGGCGGCCACCGGCGAGCCCCTGTACGTATTCAGCCGCAGCGGCAATCTCGAGCTGCTCGAGCAGGCCGATACCCTGAGGCAGGTGATGGGCTACTAAAATTTTTCGCGCCGCGGTTCGTGAACGACGGCAGGCCGGGGCGCTCCGGTAAAATGCCCGTTCAATAAAAAACACAGGCCCGATTTCTTGCAACACGACACACTGGTCGAAATCGAGGATGTCGTATTTGGCTATGGTGACCGGCCGGTTTTGAAGGGCATCAACCTGACCGCCCGACGCGGCCAGGTCATCGCCATCATGGGCAGCAGCGGTTGCGGCAAAACCACGCTCTTACGCCTGATCGGCGGGCAGATCCGGCCCGGCGAGGGGCGGGTGCGCGTGGCCGGCGAGTCGCTGGGTGAGCTTGACCCGGCGGGCCTGTATCGGCTGCGCCGCAAGATGGGCATGCTGTTCCAGTTCGGCGCGCTGTTCACCGACATGACGGTGTTCGACAACGTGGCGTTCCAGTTGCGCGAGCACACCGACCTGCCGGACGATGCGATCCGCGACCTGGTGCTGATGAAGCTTCATGCGGTGGGGCTGCGCGGCGCGGCGCACCTGATGCCGGCCGAGCTGTCCGGCGGCATGGCGCGGCGGGTGGCGCTGGCGCGTGCGATTGCGCTGGAACCGATGCTGATGATGTATGACGAACCCTTTGCCGGGCTCGACCCGATTTCGCTGGGGGTGACCGGCAACCTGATCCGGCGCCTGACCGATACGCTCGGGCTGACCTCGATCGTGGTGACGCATGACGTGCAGGAGTCACTGAAAATCGTTGATTACGTGTATTTCGTCTCGGAAGGCATGATCGTCGCCGAAGGCACCGCGGACGAGATTCGCGCGTCCGATTTGCCCTACGTGCACCAGTTCGTGCATGGCGAGTCCGACGGCCCGGTGCCGTTCCACTACCCGGCGCCGCCCTACGCCGAGGATTTGCAACTGGGAGGGGCGCGTGCTTAAGCAATCGATCGAAAATCTCGGCAACCGCACGATCCAGGGCGTCTGGCGCATCGGCTTCGCGGCGCGTTTCTTCGTCGCGGTGCTGCTGCATTCGGGCACGGCATTCCGCCGCTTCGGTCTCACCATCCGCGAGATGTATTTCACCGGGGTGCTGTCGCTGATCATCATTCTGGTGTCGGGCCTGTTCGTCGGCATGGTGCTGGGCCTGCAGGGCTACGAGACGCTGCAGACCTACGGCTCGGAAGAGGCGCTCGGGGTGCTGGTGGCGCTGTCGCTGGTGCGGGAACTCGGGCCGGTGGTGGCGGCGCTGCTGTTTGCCAGCCGTGCAGGGTCTGCGATCACCGCGGAAATCGGGCTGATGAAGGCGACCGAGCAGCTGTCGGCGATGGAAATGATGGCGGTCGACCCGATCGCCCGCGTGGTGGCACCGCGTTTCTGGGCCGGGGTGATCTCGATGCCGCTCTTGGCCGCGCTGTTTTCGGCCATGGGCATTTTCGGCGGCTACCTGGTCGGCGTGCAACTGATCGGGGTCGACGAAGGCGCGTTCTGGTCGCAGATGAAGAGCGCGGTCGACTTTGAAGAGGACATTCTGAACGGCGTGATCAAGAGCGTGGTATTCGGCGTTGCCATCACCACGATCGCGCTGTTCGAGGGGTATGACGCGCCGCCGACCGCCGAAGGCGTGTCGGGCGCCACCACGCGCACTGTGGTGACCTCCAGCCTGGCCGTGCTGGCGCTGGATTTCGTATTGACTGCATTCATGTTCCGGGGGTTGGGCTAAATGAACAAAACCGTACTCGATTTGTGGGTGGGATTATTCGTCATTGCGGGCATCGTGGCGCTGCTGTTCCTCGCACTCAAGGTCGGCAGCATGAGTGCCGTAAAAACATCGAGCAGCTACGAGGTGGTGGCGCGTTTCGACAACATCGGCGGCTTGAAGCCGCGCGCACCGGTGAAAAGCGCAGGGGTGGTGGTGGGGCGGGTGGCGGACATCCGCTTTGACAACGAAACCTACGAAGCCGCCGTTACCCTGCGGCTGGACAAGCGCTATGCTTTTCCCAAGGACACCTCGGCCGCGATCATGACGTCGGGGCTGCTGGGCGAACAATATATCGGTCTGGAAGCGGGCGGCGACGACCAAACCCTGAAGGACCAGGACCGGATTTTCCTCACCCAGTCGGCGGTGGTGCTGGAAAACCTGATCGGACACTTTATCTACGGTAAAGCTCAAGAAGGGGCGCCACAATGAAAATCAAGCCACTCACCCAGACGTTTCTGGCAGCCGGCGTGCTGCTGGCCGCGCTGCCCGGACAGGCAGAAACCATCAACCTGCAGCAGGCCGTGCAAATGAGCCTGGCGGCCGATCCGCGCATCAAGGAGCGCGAGCAGGTGGTCGAGGCCGCGCGCGGCATGCTGGAAGAAGTGCAGGGCAATGCCGGCTGGCGCGTCAGCGCCAATGCCTTCATCGGGCTGGCGCCCGGGGTAGAAGGCGGGTTCTATCAGAACGGCGCCTACAGCGGCACCACGCCGCGCACCGACGGCGGCAAGCTCGACCGCATTTCCGAATGGACCCACCTCGACTTCGCCCTGATCAAGCCGCTCTACACCTTTGGCAAGGTCGAGCGCTACGGTGAGGCGGCGCAGGGCAATATCGACCTCAAGCGCGGCGAACTCAAGCAGAGCCGTACCGATACGGTGTATGACACCAAGCGCGCCTATTTCGGATACCTGACCGCGCGCGACATCCGCTTCTTCCTGGTGGACATGCAGAGTCGCCTGAACCAGTCCATTACCTCGGTCGAACGCAACCTCAAGGAGGAAAGCGGCGAATCGAAGCAGTCCGACCTGTATGCGCTGCAAACGGCCCGCGGCCTGCTGGCCAAATATGTGCACCAGGCGCGCGCGATCGAGAAAATCAGCCTTGACGGCCTGAAAGTGCTGACGGGCGTCGGTTTGCAGTCCGACCTCAAGGTGGCCGACGAGCGCATCGTGCCGGTCAGCTTTCCGCAGATCGAGCTGTCCGATTTCCAGGCGCGCGCGCTACAGGACCGTCCCGAAATGCAGCAGCTCGAAGCCGGTCTGCGCGCCCGCCGTGCCCTGCTGGCCGCCAAAAAGGCCGAGCGCATGCCCGATGTCTATGCTGGCGTGATCGGACAGTTCAACTATGCTTCGCAGCGCGAGCGACTCGATAATCCCTATCTCAGCGACCCCTTCAACGGCGGCGGCATCACGCCGGTGGTTGGCGTGAAGTGGGATTCGGTGTTTGGCGTGGCCAGTGCGCGCGTCAACCAGGCGCAGGCCGAGCTGGAAGCGCTGAATCACAAGAAGGCCTTTGCGCTGGCCGGGATTCCGTTCGAGGTGGGCGAGGCCTATGCGCATGCGCAGGCCAATTTCGAGGCGCAGCGCGATCTCGCCGAAGGCGCTGCCGCGGCGCGCCGCTGGATGGTGGCCTCGCTGGCCGATTTTTCGGCCGGGATTGAAAGCGGCGACAAGGTGGCCGACGCGATCAAGAACTACACGCTGGCGCAGACCGAATACCTGCGCACGGTCAACGACTACAACATGAATGTGGCGCAGCTGGCGCGCCTGACGGGTGAACTGAAGTAAACGGTCGGCGTCGAACGCAGGACCGATCTCTTTAACCCCGATTTTTTATACAGGACGATGCTGAACATGTTGCGATCATTTTTGCTGTTGCTTGCGCTGCTGCTGGGATTCAATGCGCCCGCATTGGCCAACGACACCGCGCCCGACGTGCTGGCGCGCACCACCACCCAGGAAGTGCTGGAGATTCTCAAGCGGGACAAGGAGTTGCAGAGCGGCAATCGGGCGAAGCTCCACCAGCTGGTGGAAGCCAAGATCCTGCCCAATTTCGACTTCAACCGCATGACCCAGCTTGCGCTCGGAAAAAACTGGCCGCGTGCCACCGCCAAGCAGAAGCAGGAGCTGGTGGTCGAGTTTCGCAACCTGCTGGTGCGCACCTATTCGAGTTCGCTGACTGCGTTTTCGAACCAGACGGTCGAGTTCAAGCCGCTGACGCTGAAGCCGACCGACACCGATGTGACCGTGCGTTCCGAGATCCGCCAGCCGGGCGGGCAGCCGATTCCGATCGACTACAGCATGTACAAGACCTCGTTCGGCTGGAAGGTCTATGACGTGACGATCGACAGCGTCAGCCTGGTGACCAATTACCGCGCCTCTTTTGCCAGCACCATCCGCCAGCACGGCATCGACGGGCTGATCAAGACGATGGCCGAGCAGTCCGCGCGGGGAGCGGCCAGCCCGGCTCCGCGCGCCGGATCGTGATTACCTGCGACGACAGCTGCTGTCGTATTGGCGGCGCCGTGACCGTCGACAGCGTCGGCGGCTTGCTGCGCGAATTGCAGCCGCGCATTGCAGGCGGTCTGGCCACGCTGGATTTCAGCGCAGTCGAGAGTGTCGACTCGGCTGCACTCGCGCTGGTGTTCAGTGCCATGCGGCAGGCCCGGCAAGCGGGCCATACGCTGACCTGCACCGGTTTGCCCGAAAGCTTCACCACACTGGCCGAATTGTACGGAGTGGCCGAGCTGCTGCCGGCATGATCCCTGCGATCCGGGTCAGCGAGCTGCGCAAGCGCTTTCGCACCACCCAGGCACTCGACGGCGTTTCGATCGACATCCAGTCAGGCGAGTTCTTCGGCCTCCTGGGCCCCAACGGGGCGGGCAAGACCACCCTGATTTCCATTCTCGCCGGGCTCACCCGTGCCGACGCCGGTCATGCCGAGATCATGGGCCACGACGTGGTGCGCGACTATCGCCAATCGCGCCGCGCGCTGGGCGTGGTGCCGCAGGAACTGGTCTACGATCCGTTTTTCAACGTGCGCGAGACGCTGCGCATCCAGTCCGGCTATTTCGGCCTGAAGCACAATGACGGCTGGATCGACGAGATCATGCATCACCTCGATCTCGCCCAGCATGCGGACAAAAACACGCAAAGCCTGTCGGGCGGCATGAAGCGCCGCCTGCTGGTGGCGCAGGCGCTGGTGCATAAGCCGCCGGTGATCGTGCTCGACGAGCCGACCGCCGGGGTCGACGTCGACCTGCGCCGCTCGCTGTGGGCCTTCATCAGCCGCCTCAACCGCGAGGGGCACACCATCCTCCTGACCACGCATTACCTGGAAGAGGCCGAGGCGCTGTGCGGCCGCATCGCCATGCTGAAAAGTGGGCGCGTGGTCGCCTGCGACACGACGCGCAATCTATTGCAGCTGACCAACGAGCATTGCGCGCAGTTGCGGATCGATGCCGCAGCCGCGCCGGCTGCCTGGCAGGGCCGCCTGCAAGCCGGCGCCGACGGCAGCTGGCGCATCAATTTCAGCGAGTATGCCGAGCTGGAAAGCCTGCTCGCCGACCTGCGCGGCGCCGGCATCCGCGTGATCGAAATGCAGCTGCAGGAACCCGACCTGGAGGATGTCTTTACCGACATCATGAAACGGACATGAGCGGTCTGGGAGCACTGTTCTACAAGGAAATGCTGCGCTTCTGGAAAGTGGCGGTGCAGACCGTGGTCGCGCCGGTGGTGACCGCCTTGCTCTATCTGCTGATCTTCTCGCATGTGCTGGAAGCGCACATCGAGGTCTATCCCGGCGTGTCCTACACCAGCTTCCTGGTACCGGGGCTGGTGATGATGAGCATGCTGCAGAACGCGTTTTCCAACAGCTCGTCGAGCCTGATCCAGTCGAAGATGCAGGGCAATATCGTGTTCGTGCTGCTGCCGCCGCTGTCGTATCTGGAGTTCTTCCTGGCCTATCTGGGCGCGGCGGTGATCCGCGGCCTGGTGGTCGGCCTCGGCGTGTGGGTGGTGACGTTGTGGTTCGCGCCGTGGCAGGCGCCCCATCTGGGCTGGCTGCTGGCCTATGCGCTGCTGGCCTGCGCGATCATGGGGGCGATCGGCATCGTGGCTGGCATCTGGGCGGAAAAATACGACCAGCTGGCGGCGTTCCAGAACTTCCTGATCCTGCCGCTCACCTTCCTGTCCGGGGTGTTCTATTCGATCCATTCGTTGCCTGCCTTCTGGCAAGGCGTGTCGCACGCCAACCCGGTGTTCTACCTGATCGACGGCTTCCGCTATGCGTTTGTCGGCCACTCCGACACCGACCCCTGGCTCGGTCTGCTGGTCGCCAGTGCCTGCTTTGTGGCAATATCCGCGATTACCCTGGTGCTGCTCAAGCGCGGCTACAAACTCAGACACTGAAGAGGCACGACACGCATGGTTACCCCCGACGACATCAAAGGCTGGATCACCGAAAAACTGCCGTGTGACCACATCGAACTCGACGGCGACGGCCAGCATTTCCAGGCGGTCATCGTCAGCCCGGCTTTCACCGGCAAGAACATGATCCAGCAGCACCGGCTGGTGTACGACGCGCTCGGCACCCGCATGCACGCGCAGATCCACGCGCTGTCGATGAAGACCTATACCCCCGAAGACTGGGCCGCCCGCTGAAATGGATGCCCTGCTGATCCACGGCGGCAACCCGCTGGCCGGCGAGGTGCGCATATCCGGCGCCAAGAACGCCGCGCTGCCGATCCTGACCGCCAGCCTGCTGACCGCCGAGCCGCTCAAGCTCGCCAATGTGCCGCACCTCAAGGACATCAGCACCATGCTGGCGTTGCTCGGCCACATGGGCGTACGCGTGACGCTGGACGACCAGAATCACGTCACGCTGTGCGGCGAATCGATCCCGCACAAGGAAGCGCCGTACGAAATGGTGAAAACCATGCGCGCCGCCATCCTGGTGCTGGGACCGACGCTGGCGCGCTTCGGTGACGCGCGGGTCAGCCTGCCCGGCGGCTGCGCCATCGGCTCGCGCCCGGTCGACCTCCACATCAAGGGCCTGCAGGCGATGGGGGCCGAGATCAGCATCGAGCACGGCTATATCCATGCGCGCTGCAAGCGCCTCAAGGGCGCGCGCATCGTGATGGACATGGTGACCGTGACCGGCACCGAAAACCTGATGATGGCCGCCGCGCTGGCCGACGGCACTACGGTGCTGGAAAACGCCGCGCGCGAACCCGAAGTGGTCGACCTCGCGCGCTGCCTGATCGCGATGGGTGCAAAAATCGAAGGCGCGGGCAGCGACGTCATCACCATCCACGGCGTCGACCAGCTGCACGGCGCCGACTATGCCGTGATGGCCGACCGCATCGAGACCGGCACCTTCCTGGTCGCCGCCGCGATGGCGGGCGGCCGC
This sequence comes from uncultured Thiobacillus sp., assembly GCA_964623745.1. GTDB lineage: Bacteria > Pseudomonadota > Gammaproteobacteria > Burkholderiales > Thiobacillaceae > Thiobacillus. The sequence goes on from CAZUVC010000011.1 coordinate 83,797, forward strand.
GTGCGCGCAACCCACACCCAGCCTGAAACGCTCGAAGCGGTGATCGCCAAACTGCGCGAAGCGGGTGCCACGGTCAGCGCCGGCGCCGATTGGATCGAGGTCGAGTCCGACGGAAAACTGAAAGCCGTGGACGTGCGCACCGCGCCGCACCCGGCATTCCCCACCGACATGCAGGCACAGTTCATGGCGATGAACACCATCGCCGAGGGCGCGGCCAGCGTCACCGAAACGATTTTTGAGAACCGCTTCATGCACGTGCAGGAGCTGCGTCGGCTGGGCGCCAACATTGAGGTGTCCGGGCACACTGCTTTAGTACGCGGCGTGCCGCGGCTGGACGGCGCCATCGTCATGGCCACCGACCTGCGCGCCTCGGCCTGCCTGGTGCTGGCGGGCTTGGTGGCAGCGGGTGAAACCACCATCGAGCGCATCTACCACCTCGATCGCGGCTACGAGCGCATCGAGGAAAAACTGACCCAGCTGGGCGCGCGGATCAAGCGTGTGCACTGAAGACAAAGACTGACATGAACTATTCCGGCATCACACTGGCCCTGTCGAAGGGCCGCATTTTTGAGGAAACGCTGCCACTGTTGGCGGCGGCCGGCATCACGCCGTCCGAAAGCCCTGAGTCCTCGCGCAAGCTCATCATCGGCACCAACCGCGCCGATGTGCGGCTGATCATCGTACGCGCCAGCGACGTGCCGACCTACGTGCAATACGGCGCCGCCGACCTCGGCATTGCCGGCAAGGACGTGCTGAACGAACACGGTGGCAACGGCCTGTATCAGCCGCTCGACCTGCGGATCGCCAAGTGCCGCATGATGGTCGCAGTGCGCGAAGGCTACGACTACGCCGGCACGGTGAAGCAGGGCGCGCGCGTTCGTGTCGCCACCAAATACGTCAATGCGGCGCGCGACCACTTTGCGTCCAAAGGCGTGCACATCGATCTGATCAAGCTCTACGGCTCGATGGAGCTCGCTCCGCTGGTCGGCCTGTCCGACGTCATCGTCGACCTCGTTTCCACCGGCGGCACCCTCAAGGCCAACGGCCTGGTGGCCGTGGAGCACATCAGCGACATCAGCTCGCGTCTGGTCGTCAACCAGGCCGCGCTCAAGCTCAAGCGCAGCCTGATCCAGCCGGTGATCGACGCGTTTTCAACGGCAGTCGGCCGCGGCGACACAGCCTAGTCGTGCTGGCCGTATTCAACCCAGCCTCATGGACGCCCGTCGTCCTGGCCTGGTCGTTCCTGCTGCTGCTGCCCTTCAGCCGCTCATCCGAGCTGCCCGTGTTCATCATGGCCATTCTCGGCGGCGTATTGATCTGGAAGCACGGTAAGCAGGCAGTATGGGAAGACGGCGCCAAGACGTTCAGCCTGCTGTTCCTGTGCATCTGGGTGCCCATGGCACTGTCGGTGCCCGATTCGCTGTGGTTCGAGAAATCGCTCAGCACCACGCTGACCTACCCGCGCATCTACCTGGCCGGCATTTTCCTGATCTGGATGCTGCGCGAAGAACTCCCACGCCAGCGCCTGCTCAAACTGTCGGCGTGGCTGCTGCTGTTCTGGGTGGTCGATGCGCTGGTTCAGGCGGTGGTCGGCTACAACCTGCTGGGCTATGCCTACCCCGACCGCCTCAACGGCCTGTTCGGCCCCAAAAACTGGAAACTCGGCCTCACGCTTGCCATGCTGTCGCCCATCGTGTGGGAGTATGTTTCGCGCCATGGCGCCAAATGGCAATTGGCGCTGGCCTGGCTGGGTACGGCGACCGTCGTGCTGCTGGCGAGCAATCGCGAAAGCTGGGTCGTGTTTGCGCTTGCCACCGTGATGTGGGTATGGGTGTATGCACGGCGGCTGGGATTCCACCCGCTGAAGCTTCTGGGCCCCATTGTGCTGATTGCTGCAGTGGCAGGCGCAGGTGCTTATCAGGCCAACCCCAAGTTTGCACAGCGTGTCGATCAGTCGATCGGTGCCCTGGATTTCACCTACGAAAGCCTGAACCAGGCCAGTTCCTTCCGGGTGCATCTGTGGAACAATGCGTTGACGGTGCTGGAAAACCACCCCATAAACGGGGCTGGCGTGCGGAGCTATCGTTATGCGTACGCCAAATATGCCGAGGCGGATGAGCCCTATCTAAGTCCGGACGGCACGGGCATGAACTATGCGCATCAGCTGGTGCTGGAAGTCGGGTCGGAAACGGGAGCGATCGGTTTGGCCGGGTTGATCTGCTTCTTCGGCATCTTGTTTTTATCCGGGCGCGGGATATCCACGGATTCGCTAGCATGGGCGGCATGGTTGGGCGCGTTTGTCTGGCTATTCCCTGTCAACACCCACACCGCGCTGTATTCCGCCTACTGGTCACTGCTTATCGGATGGCTGCTTGCGGTCTCATGGGGTGGAGTTACTCCGGGCACGGCGACACACAACTTACGGAACAACAGCCGCGCTGCGACAAAGGATACATCTCAGAATTCGCCTATTGAGTGCCCCAAGTAACTATGATTCTTGCGTTTTGTTACTTAGCCTTGGGCATAGTAATCGCCACGGTGGAAATTCAACGAAAGAGAGCAGGTCAGCCCTTCAACGCGTTGTCCTTATTCAATGGCGCTTACTTCCTTTTTTTCGTTTTCGTTCCACTGAATGTGATTGTGCTCGGCGAGGAGGCCGTGAGGCAGAAATATGCCTATCAAACATGGTCGCACGGCGATGTGTGGACGGCGCTATCGCTGCTGCTGGCCTATGTTCTTTTCGTGGCTGGCTATCGCCGGCATGGCAAGAATCGCGTGATTTCAGGCGGGCTTGTCGCAGGTCCACAAGCATCATTAGTTGCATCCAGGATGGCCGTTTTTTTTGTTCTTATTGGAATGTTAGCGCTTGCATACCACGTGAGCTTAATGGGGGGGGTGGCCGAGACGCTGGATCACGCGCCCGGCGCCAGGTCCGGAGAATTCAGCTTAGAGGGCGATTTTTTATTTTTTAGGCAGTTCAGTGCTTTTTTGGCAACGGCCTTCATGCTTTACTGGGCCGTGAGTCTCGACGCGAATTTGTTTGAGAAAACGGGGCGCGCTTTCGGGTCTTATCGCCGCCTCATCCTGGCTTTGTTGGGTGTCGTGTTTGTTTATTACGCCTTGTCGACATATGGCCGCAGGGAGTTCCTCTATCCAATAATGACGTGTTTCATTGTCTGGTCGCTTTCTGGCCGACATCGCTTATGGGGCGGGTTGGGCTGGCTACTTGCACTATGTCTTCTTTGGTTCTGGATATACTCGTTTGTTATTCCCGCTTCCGTTCAGCCCGCTTCCGTTCAGCCCGCTTCCGCTTTCAATTTCGTCTGGGCAGCTTATATCAGGTCGATCCAAGGGTTGGGCGACAGCTTTATGCACTTCGTTGCGGCGGAACACGCCACGTTGTGGCAGTTTGGCTTTTTGACCGACCTGTGGGAAATACCATCCCAGTTCCTCCCGTCGCAGGTGTTGGGTTTTGATCGTCCCCGCGGTATGTATGGTGAAACCAGCCATTTCATCCTGGGCAGGCCTCTCGAGGCAGGTCTCTCAGGAGAAGAGTCATTGGGGCTCCATGGATATCTGTTGGTGAATTTTTCCTATCCGGGAATGTTTCTTTTTTTCTATCTCGCCGGCCTGGCATACAGTGCATTGGATGCCGCGCTAAGGCCGGCAAAAGGTGGCTCGGCCTTAAGCTGGCTGATATTCATTTGGGCGATAATTGGCGCACTTGAATTTCTTCGGGAGGGCGTTCTTATTTTGGTGCTTAAGCCCCGTTTTTCATGGTGGCTGGCAATCGGCATCCTGATTTGGTTTGAACGCCGTCGCAAAGCCAAGTCAGGCCCAGTCAATTTTCAACAACCTCTACACCACGACCATATATGAAACTACATCTCGGCTGCGGTAAACGATACATTCCGGGTTTCGTTCACATCGACGCAGTGGACTATCCGCATGTGGATCACGTCGCCACCATCGATAATCTGTCTTTCATTCCAGAGGATTCGGTTGATTTGATTTACAACTGCCATGTGCTGGAGCATTTCAAGCGGCGGGATGTCGCGAGGGTCCTGCACGAGTGGTTTCGTGTACTCAAACCGGGCGGTGTCTTGCGGATATCTGTGCCGGATTTTGCGCAGTTGTGTGAGGTGTATCGACGCGAGAACCGTATTGAGCTGGTGATCGGTGCGTTGTTCGGGCGGCAGGATTATCTTTACAACATCCATTACAACGTCTTTGACTTCACTAGCCTTGCGCACTCCCTGGAACAAGCTGGGTTTGTCAATGTACGGCGCTATGACTGGCGGCAGACCGGCCACGCGGATGTGGACGATTTCTCCCAGGCTTACATTCCGCATATGGACAAGGAACACGGCACGCTCATCAGCCTGAATGTTGAATGCGACAAGTCCGCCTGAACGAAGCGTCCCCATGCCGCTAACCCGCGTTAGCGCGCGTTGGAATACCTGGACCGCACGCTCGCCGTTGAGGCGGCTAGGGCATTCCGCGCTCGTGGCGGCGTCGACCTCCCTGTTTGCAAAGGCTCTGGGTTTTGCCAAGGAAGTGGTCGTGGCAGCCACATTTGGGCTGTCCGGCGCACTGGATGTCTATCTGGTGGCCTTTGTGCTGATCGGGGCACCCGCTAGCATTGTGCTTAATGCGGTGCAGACTGCGCTGATCGCCCATCTTTCGCGCGCAGACCTAACGCCCGAGGAAGAGTCGAACCGCTTCGCGACTACCAGCTTGCTGGTGCTGGTCGTCCTTGCACTTGTACTCCCATTGTGGCTATGGCTGCTGCCCTTCGCGCTGCCTTGGCTTGCCTCGGGGTTCCCTGTCGAAAAGCGGCAGGAGTTGGAAACGGCCCTGCTGTGGCTGGTTCCCTACTATTTCCTTAACGCCTTCAATCTACTGGGTTACGGTGTACTGCAAGCCAAAAATCGCTATTTTGCAAATGGCTTGATTCCCGCTTTTACTCCGTTGGCCATAATGCTGGTTCTGCTGGCTTGGG
>CAZUVC010000012.1:0-70609 GCA_964623745.1 uncultured Thiobacillus sp.
GATGCCGCCGCCGACGATGACGGTGACGATCGGTTCCTGGATGTACTTGGCGAGCGCCTTCTCGATGTCGCGCGCGAGCTGCGTGGGCGTCTTGCCCGATGCCTGAAGATCCTCGACCAGGTTCATGGTCATCTTGCCGTCAGGACGCACCGGGAAGCTGCCCGACACTTCGGGATTGCGCCACACGAACACCTGGACCGAGTCGCCCGGGCCGACCAGGTAGTTCCAGTCATAACTGCCCGTCTGCGCGGGCGCGGGTGGATACGTCGGCGTACCGGAACAGCCGGCCATTGCGGCCACGGCCAACACCAGACCGACGCGCGCGAGTTGTTTCTGGATCGTAAACATGTCCACCCTCCCTTAATATGCAGTTAATCCGTCCGCATTATGCCAGCGAATCGGAAACTGGCGCCAACAGGCAAGCCTATAAGCAATCCCCGGACCAGCCGCCGCATGGCGCTGCCGCCCCGGGCCAACGTGAATGGAACCGGTCCGGCCAAGGCCCAAACGTTGGCCGTCCGTCATGCCTGTCGTAAGCCCGCCGCCTGGCGCGGTATCATGCGCCCCATGAACCCACCCGCAATCGACAGTCTCGACACCCTGCGCCAGCATATCCGGGCGTTCGCCGAAGCGCGTGCCTGGGAACGCTATCACACGCCGAAGAACCTGGTGATGGCGCTCTCGGTCGAGGCGGCAGAGTTGCTGGAGCCTTTCCAGTGGCTGACCCCTGAGCAGAGCCAGCAGTTGAGCGCCGAACAGCACGAAGCGGTGCGCCAGGAAATCGCCGACGTGCTGATCTACCTGACCCGGCTGGCCGACCTGCTGGACATCGATCTGCTGGAGGCCGCGGCCGACAAGCTGGCGATCAATGCGCGCAAATACCCAGTCGACACAGCGCGCGGCAACGCCCTTAAACCTAGAAACCGCAGTTGACCGCTCATCACCCTGAGGAATGCAGCATGGATATTCATTTTTCTGCCTCCGGCCACACTCACCTACAGGGTGGGCCCGCTACGCACCCGCTGGTCCGCCTGGTCGTGCGCCTGCCTTTGTCACTCGTCGTTGCAGGCCCCGGCCTGCCGCCTCCTCGCTTCGCGGCAACCACCCGTCCAGACGCACCATCGAGCGCGTCCAACTGCGGTTTCTAGGTTAAATACACGGACCTTTCGCAATGACCGCCCCCTACTACAAGCACCACGTCTTTTTCTGTACCAACCAACGCGAGGACGGCGCCAAATGCTGCGGCGCCTCGGGCGGCCAGCAGATGCGCGACTACCTGAAGAAAAAAGCCAAGACCGCCCACCTCAACGGCGAAGGCAAATGCCGCATCAACAGCGCCGGCTGCATGGACCGCTGCGACGAGGGCCCGCTACTGGTGGTCTACCCCGAAGGCGTCTGGTACACCTATGTGGACGAATCCGACATCGACGAGATTTTCGAATCCCACCTTAAAAAGGGGCAGATCGTCGAACGCCTGCAACTGAAGTGAAGCGGGCGCAATGAAACGCTTCAAGCTGCGCATTCCGGTTTCCGTCGGCAAGCTGGAAACCGTGATCGACGACCCCGAGACCGAGCGCCGCGGCCTGCTGCTGGTGGCGCACCCGCATCCGCTGCACGGCGGCAGCCTCGACAACAAGGTGGTGACGACGCTCGCCAAGGCGGCCAACGAGGCCGGCTGGGTCAGCGTGCGGCCGAACTTTCGCGGCGTCGGCATGAGCGACGGCGAATTCGACGCCGGCGTGGGCGAAACCGACGACCTGCTCGCGGTTGCCCGCTTCGTCGAGGCCAGTTACCCCGGCCTGCCGTGGGCGCTGGCCGGTTTTTCATTCGGTGCCTTCGTGCAGCACCGACTGCGGCAGGAGCTTCATGCCAAGCGTCTGATCCTGGTTGCGCCGGCCGTCACGATGTACGAGTTCGACCCGGTGCCCGAGGACACGGTGGTGATCTATGGCGACGCCGACGAGCTGATTCCGCCTGCCGCGATCCGTCTGTGGGCCGAGCAGCAGCAACTGGCGGTGAAGGAAATTCCCGATGCCGGCCACTTCTTTCACGGCAAGCTGAAAGAGCTCAAGCAAGCCTTCCTGGAGGCCTGCCCGTGCTGAAGGTGCGCGGCCTCACCAAGAAATACGGCGACACCGAAGTGGTGCGCGGCCTCGACCTGCATGTGCGGCGTGGCGAATGTTTCGGCCTCTTGGGCCCCAACGGCGCCGGCAAGACCACCACGCTGCGACTGCTGCTGGGCCTGATCGAGCCCGACGCCGGCACGATCGAGCTGGCCGGCATCGCGGTGCCGCAGTATGCCCGCGAAGCACGGATGAAAGTCGGCGTGGTGCCGCAGATGGACAACCTCGACCCGGATTTTTCGGTGCGCGAAAACCTGCTCGCCTACGGCCGTTATTTCGGCATGGACAAGTCCGCGGTCGCCGCGCGGGTGCCCGAACTGCTGGAATTCGCCGGGCTGGCCAGCAAGGCCGACGCGCAGATCGCGCAGCTGTCGGGCGGCATGAAGCGGCGGCTGACCCTGGCGCGCGCGCTGGTGCACGACCCCGACATCCTGTTTCTCGATGAGCCCACCACCGGCCTCGATCCGCAGGCGCGCCACCTGATCTGGCAGGGCCTCCGACGGCTGATCAACGCCGGCAAGACCATCGTGCTGACCACGCATTTCATGGACGAGGCCGAACGGCTGGCCGACCGGCTGGCCATTCTCGATCATGGTCGCGTGATGACCGAGGGCGCGCCGCGCGCGCTGATCGAATCGCATATCGAGCCGGCGGTGGTCGAAGTCTACGGCGAAGGCCTGGAGGACTGGACGCGCCTGCACGCCAGCCAGGTCTGCCAGCGCTTCGAATCGGTCGGCGAGACGCTGTTCTGCTACACCGACGACGCCGACCGCGTGATCGACGCGCTGAAGCAGGCCCCCTCGCTGCGTTACGTGCACCGGCCTTCCAGTCTCGAGGACGTGTTCCTCAAGCTCACCGGGAGGGATCTGCGTGATTAGGCATCTGCGTTTGCCCCGGCTGTCCTGGCGCTTCATTCCGGTGTGGCAGCGCAACTATCTGGTGTGGAAGAAGCTCGCGATTCCGTCCATCCTCGGCAATCTCGCCGATCCGATGCTGTACATGCTGGGCCTGGGCTACGGACTGGGCAGCCTGATGCCGGACGTCGCCGGCATGCCCTACATCACCTTTCTCGCCGCCGGCACCGTGGCCTACAGCACGATGAACGCGGCCACCTTCGAAGTGCTGTACTCGAGCTTTTCGCGCATGCACGTGCAGCGCACCTGGGACGCCATCATGAACGCGCCGATGACACTCGACGACGTGATGCTGGGTGAACTGACCTGGGCGGTGGCGAAGAGCCTGCTCTCGGGCGTGGCGATCCTGGCGGTGATCTGGGGGCTGGGGCTGTACGGCAACTTCTGGATGACGCTGTGGATCATCCCGGTGGTGGCGCTGGTCGGTTTCTGCTTCGGCGGCCTGGGGCTGGTGATGAATGCGGTGTCACCGAGCTACGATTTCTTCCTCTATTACTTCACGCTGGTGATCACGCCGATGGTGCTGCTGTGCGGCGTGTTCTTCCCGGTGTCGCAGCTGCCACTGCCGGTACAGGCCGTGTCAGCCTGGCTGCCGCTGACCCACGCGATCGACCTGGCGCGTCCGCTGGTGGTCGGCAGCGTCCCCGACAACATCGCGCTGCATGTCGCCGGTCTCTTGATCTATGGCAGTGCGGGTTATGTCATCGCACTGGCGCTGACGCGCAAGCGCCTGCTGAAATAAACCGGCGTTGAAGTGTCGCCGAAGGCGTCGGCCGCTGGACGCATCGCACACCACAAATTGGGCGGCATACACGGCGGGGTGCGGCCTGCGCCTGCACGGCGGGGTGGAACGGGAATTGCGGCATTGCCTGCATTCCCCGCATCCGGATCGCTGCCATGCCACGCACTTCCTCCGCTTCACGCGCACGCCGCATCCGCCGTATCGGCCTGCTGGGCGTGCTGCTCACCACGCTGCTCACGCCGGCCGGCATCATCATCAGCACGGTCACCGCGGGTGCCCTGATCGGCGGTGCGTTCCACCTGAGCCGCGCCGAACCCAAGACCGCCGTTATGCCTGTGCATCCCGTTACGGTTAAAACCGGCAACCCGCAACAGCTCGACATCGGGCGCGATGGAAAAACCGTCGCGCTGGTCATCGCCGAGGACACGCCCGGACAGGGCAGCGGCACGGGCAGCTTCGATCCGGCCAATCCGCTGTTCGCCGGCCTCGCCGGCAACGGTCCGGCACAGCCCGGCATGCCCTCCGGCAGATCGCCCGACAGGTCCATGCCGGCCGGCGGCTTCGGTCCCGGCAGCGGCGGCCCGGCGAATCCGCCCTCCATTACCGGCCCGGCGGGCGGCTTGCCGCCCGGCGCCAATCCCCCCGCGACCCCGTCGGTTCCGCCCGTCGCCGGCGGACCTCACCCGCCCACCGGCAAGGACGACGCCGAAACATCCAACGAGGAAGGCGCACCGGATAAGCCGGATGACACACAGACAGTGCCGCCGCCCATAATCAATTCCCAGCCGAATCCGGGCAATCAGCCGCCAGGAAACGGGCCGACGCAGGACACACTGCCCGGGCCCGATACGCTGCCCGGCCTGCCCATCCCGCCGCTGGCCGACACCCAGACACCGCCGCCCGGCAAGGAACTGGCAACGCAGCCAAACGCCGTGCCGGAACCGTCGATGCTCGGATTGATGCTGCTGGGTGCAGTCGCGCTGGCGTGGGGCAGCCGCCGCCGGCCGGATTCGCTCAGCCCGGCCTGAAGGCCGTCAGGCTTCGACGCCCGCCGCCTGCTGGTCGGCGTGGTAGCTCGATCGCACCATCGGCCCGCAGGCCGCGTGCTTGAACCCCATCGCCAGCGCTTCCTGCTCGAATTGCACAAAGCGTTCGGGGGTGACGAAGCGCAGCACCGGCAGATGGTGCTGCGAGGGTTGCAGGTATTGGCCCAGCGTCAGCATGTCGACGTCGTGCGCGCGCAGGTCACGCATCACCTGCAGAATTTCGTCGTCTTCCTCGCCCAGGCCCAGCATCAGGCCGGACTTGGTCGGGATGTCGGGATGGCGCGTCTTGAAGTCCTTGAGCAGCTTCAGCGAATGCGCATAGTCGGCGCCGGGGCGCGCTGCCTTATATAAACGCGGCACGGTTTCCAGATTGTGGTTCATCACATCGGGCGGCGCGGTATCGAGTTTTTCAAGCGCCTTCTCCAGGCGGCCGCGAAAGTCAGGGGTGAGGATTTCGATCCGGGTGGCAGGTGATTTTTCCCGCACCGCCGCAATGCACTGCGCGAAATGGTCAGCGCCGCCGTCGCGCAGGTCGTCGCGATCGACACTGGTGATCACCACGTATTTCAGCGCCATCAGCGCAATCGTCTCGGCCAGATGGCGCGGCTCGTCGACGTCGGGCGGCAGCGGCGTGCCGTGGCCGACGTCGCAGAACGGACAGCGCCGCGTGCACAGATCGCCCAGGATCATGAAAGTGGCCGTGCCGTGGCCAAAGCATTCACCCAGGTTGGGGCACGACGCTTCCTCGCATACCGTGTGCAGCTTCGCTTCGCGCAGGATGCCTTTCAGCCGCGCGACGTTCGGCACGTTGGGCGATTTGGCGCGGATCCACGACGGCAGGCGCATGCGCGGCTGCGGCACGATCTTGATCGGGATGCGTGCGGTTTTCGCGGCGCCTTTGTGCTGTACGGGGTCTGCCATAATCATGCTCGGAACAACATTGAAAGCGAATTTTAGCCTATGCGACGGATCCTCCTGACCCTGCTGGCGGCATGGCCGCTGGCCGCGCTGTCCAGCGCTCCCAGCATCGACGCGGAAACCGGTCTTGCCACCTGGGAGACCCAGACCCATGGCATCGAGGTGCGGCTGACCCAGATCACCCCCGACCAGATCCGCGGCTTTTATCTGGCGCGCGGTTTTTCGCGCGAAGCGACGGAACGCTTCGCGCGCGAATGCGTCTTCATGACCGTAGTGCGCAACGTCGGCGACGACACGCTGCTGCATCGGCTGGCCAACTGGCGCTACGTGACAGCCGGCGATCCGCCGCGTTCATTGCGCGGCAAGGCGGCGTGGGCCTACCAGTGGAAGCGCATGGGCGTGCCCGAATCCGCCCGCATCGCCTTCGAATGGGCACAGTTGCCAACGGCACAGACCTACGCGCCGGGCGACTGGAACCAGGGCATGACAAGCTACAGCGTGCCGCACGGCGAAACCTTCGACCTGCAATTCGTCTGGCAGGCGGGTGGCAAAAATTTTTCCGGCAAACTCGAACAGGTGAGATGTGCAGATGACAATACGTAAACCCCTACTGGCCCTGATGGTCGCGGCCTTTTGTGCTTTGAGCGCGGTTCATGCCGCCGACCTGCCGCCACTCGCGCACACCCTGACGATGCAGGCGCCAAAGCCCGCGCCGGCGCTGAAGCTGAAGGACATCGAGGGCAAATCCCACGACCTTGCCAAGCTCCGCGGCAAAGTCGTGCTGATCAACTTCTGGGCCACCTGGTGTCCGCCGTGCCGGCGCGAAATGCCGTCGATGGAGCGCCTCGCCCAGCGGTTCAAGGGCCAACCCTTCGTCGTGCTCGCGGTCGACGTCGGCGAGGACCCCGACACCATCGAGACCTTCACCAGCCAGCTCGACACCACGCTGACCTTCCCCATCCTGCTCGACACCCGCAGCCACGCCATGCGGGCATGGCCGGTGGCCGGCCTGCCGACGACCTTCCTGGTCGACAAAAAGGGACGCATCGTCGCCAGCGCGATTGGCGGACGCGAGTTCGATCATCCGGAGATGGTGAAAGCGGTGGGAGAGTTGATCAGGAAATAGGGGTCAGGGGCCGCTCATTCCCTGAATCCTGAATCCTGCCCCCTGAATCCTAGACCTTCACCCACACCTGCCCGCCCTCGACCTTCACCGGATAGGTCCGGATCGCTTCGTCGGCGGGGTCGCAGGTGGGCTTGCCGGTAGTCAGGTCGAAGTAGCTGCCGTGCAGCGAGCACTTGATCTTGCCGTCCTTGATGCAGCCGAGATACAGCGAATAGTCTTCGTGGCTGCACATTTCGTCGACGACGTAGTGGGTGCCGTTCGAATTGCACAGCAGCAGGCGGCGGCCCTCGACGACGACGCGTTTCATCTGCGCCGGCTTCAGCTCGTCGGCGGCCGCAATGGCGATGAATCCACCCATCACTGCACCCGCGCCACGGCGCGGCCGGAATCCAGCACCGCGCGGATTTGCGCCGCAGCGTCGGCGACGCTCGCGGCGCGGCCGACGTGGTGCAGGATGATCGAGCCAGCCAGCACCAGCGAATCGTAGGTGGCGCCCTTGTCGCCCTTCAGCGCCAGGATGCCGGCCTCGGCCGCGGCGTGTGCGGTGGCCTTGATGTCGATGGCGGCGACGATTTCGTCCGCGCCTTCCTCGGTCGCCACGCTGCCCGGCAGCGGCACCGCGCGCACCGGCTGGTCGATGCCAAGGGCTACCGGATCGATGCTGGCTTCGACCTCCTCGCCGCGGTCGTGATAGTGGAAGTACTTGCCGGTCTGGCGCAGCGAGGGGATCACGCCGCCTTCGACGCCACGGACGATGCAGGCGCTGTCGAAGCCGGCCTCGCGGGCAAGTTCGGCATAGATCGGCGGGTAGGGCTTGTGCACGTAGCCGGTGACGAAGTGGGTCAGCTTCTTGCCGGCGATGGGCTTGGACAGCACTTCCACCGTGGTCAGCACCTGGCGCTTGATCATCTGCGTGCGCAGCGGAATCAGGTTGTGCATGCCGGGGTTGGAGTGCGCCTGGTCGACGTAGGTCCAGCCGATCGCCGGATCGGCGAGGCGCGCAGCGGCCTCCGCGGGACTCAGGTTGACCGGCACACCGGCGGCTTGCAGCACGTGGCGCACCGTGACGCCGTATTTGGGGCCGACCTTGTCGAGGCCGTGGCTCACCACGTGCACCCCGAGTTCGGCCAGCAGGGGGCCGAGAAAGGGTGCGGCCGGCAGGCAGCGCGTGTAGCCGTCGTAGGGATCGCCGATGTCGACCACTTCGTCGACGTCGGCGGTGACGCGCCGGGTGGTTTCCAGCACGGCGTCGAGCACGCCACGGTTCTCGTCCATCGTCTCGCGCTTCATCCGTAGCGCGATGAAGTAAATGCCCACCTGCACCGGGTCGATCAGGTTGTCGATGATGGCCTTGGTGCCCAGATGCGCCTCGGTGCGGCTGATGTCCTTGGACAGATCGGGCCCGGTGGCGATACGCTGGATGATCGAGCGCATCAGGAGTTTGGGATCGGACGGCAGGGTGTCGGTGCTCATGGCGTGCTCCATTAGAAGTCCGAAGAATACTAATAGTCGACTAAATCAGTCAAGAATAGATCGCAGTCAGCAAGGCCTGAGTGAGCGCCTGCTCCGCCTGCGGCAGCGTCAGCTGCACGCCGAGGTCACGGCATTGCGTCACCGGCATGCCGGCGTAGCCGCAGGGGTTGATCGCGGCAAACGGCGCCAGATCCATGTCGACGTTGAGCGCCAGCCCGTGATAGGTGCAGCCGTGCTTCACCCGCAGGCCGAGCGCAGCGATCTTGGCGCCGTCGACATAGACACCGGGGGCGCCCGCCTGCCGCGCGGCCATCACGCCCCGAGCCGCCAGCAGATCGATCACCGCCTGCTCCATGCGCGTCACCAGTTCGCGGATACCGTAGCCCCGCCGCCGCAGGTCGACCAGCACGTAGGCCACGGCCTGCCCCGGCCCGTGATAGGTAATCTGGCCGCCGCGGTCGATCGGCACCACCGGGATGGTGGTCGCCGCGATCAGGTGCTCGGGCTTGCCGGCCTGCCCCTGGGTGTAGACCGGCGGATGCTCCAGCAGCCAGATTTCGTCCGGCGTGTCGGCCGTGCGCTCGGCGGTGAAGGTCTGCATCGCCCGCCAGGTCGGTTCGTACTCGACCCGTCCAAGGCTACGGACGCCTGCCTCGGGTCCCTTCCCACTTCTCCCTTCCCCCTTCGCACTCACAACGCCATCTTCACCCACGGATGCGCGGTGATCTCCCGATACAGCGCATCGAGCTGGGCTTTCGAGGTGGCGCGCACCACGCAGGTCACCGACAGGTAGTTGCCGCTGGAAGACGCCCGCATCTCGGCCGTTTCGGCCTTGAAGTCGGGCGCATGACGCTGCACCAGTTCGACCATGGCCTGCGCGAAATCGTCGCGACGCTCGCCCATGATCTTGATCGGAAAATCGGTGGGGAATACGAGCAGCGTGTCTTCTTCGCTCATGCGCGCGCCCTCCGTTCGGTTCCCGGGTATACAAACCGACCGCGTCGGGCGCGGGGCGCATTCGCGGGCGCTCGCACGTGCCGAGGCTCGCTGCTCATGCGCGCATGACCCCCTGCTTGAAGGCCTGGTACAGCGCATCCATCTGCTGTGCCAGCGGGCCCGGCACGCCGGCGCCGACCCGTGCGCCATCCAGTCGGACAATGGGCATGATTTCCTTGGTCGACGAGGTCATCCACACTTCGTCGGCAGACCGCAGCTCAGCCTCGGAGATGGCCCGCACTGCGTGCGGCATGCCGTTCGCCACCGCAAGCTCGCGCACCACGTCGTAGGTGATGCCGGTCAGCATCAGGTTGGACGGCGGCGGCGCCAGCAGCACGCCGTCCTTCACCACGAAGATGTTGCTGGCCGCACCCTCAGTCAGAAAACCGTCGCGCAGCATGATGGTTTCCGCGCAGTCGGCGTCCACCGCCTGCTGCCGCAGCAGGATGTTGGCCAGCAGCGAAATTGCCTTGATGTTGCAGCGCAACCAGCGGTTGTCGACTGCGGTGACGGCGCACACACCGGCCGCCTTCTGCGCGGACGTCGCGGTCACCAGCGGTTGCGTAAACATGAAGACGGTCGGCGCCACATCCTGAGGGAAGGCATGGTCGCGCGGGGCCACACCACGCGTGACCTGGATGTAAAGCGACTGGTCGGCAAAATCCTGCAAGGCGATCAGTTTCAGGATGCGCTCGCGCCATCCGGCCGTGTCGTGCGGATTGGCGAGACGGATGCCGTCGAGGCTGCCCTGCAGACGGCGCAGATGGTCGTCGAGCCGGAACGGCTTCATCGAATACACCGGCACCAGCTCATAGACGCCATCGCCAAAGACGAAACCGCGGTCGAGCACCGAAATTTTTGCGTCGGCCAGCGCCAGGTAATCGCCGTTCAGGTAGGCGTTCATTGCGCGAAGAACAGCCGGATCGAATCCCAGCCGCGGCCAAAGATGCCCGCCACGGCGACATCGTGCAGCGCGATCAGCGCATAGTCGCCGAGCGGCTTGCCGTCGAGCGTCAAGCGCAGCGTCCCCATGCGCTGGCCCTTGCGCACCGGCGCCACGATTGGCTGCTGGGTGATGACTTCGGCCTTGACGCGCGACGCGCTGCCGCGCGGCACCAGCAGGTGGAAGTCCTGCGCAAATCCCATGCTGACCGACGCGCGCGCGCCGCGATAGAGGGTAGCGATCTTGACCGGCTGCTGCGCGCGATACAACCGCACGCTGTCGAAATTCTCGAAACCGTAGTTCAGCAGACGCAGCGCGTCCTGGGTGCGCTGGGCGTCGGAGCGCGCGCCCAGCACCACGGCAATGCGGCTCTGGCCACCACGCTGGGCCGAGGCCGCCATGCAGTAGCCAGCCTGCACGGTGCGACCGACCTTGAGTCCATTCACGGTATTGTCGCGCCACAGCAGGCGATTGGCGTTGTAGTAGGTGATGCCCTTCAGCGGCAATTCCTTCTGCGCGAAATAGGCGCTACGCTCGGGAAAGTCGCGCGCCAGCGCGCGCCCCAGCAGGGCGAGATCGCGCGCACTCGACACGTGGCCCGGCTCGGTCAGCCCGGTGGCATTCATGAAACGCGTCTTGTTCATGCCGAGCCGCTTGGCTTCGCGGTTCATGCGCTCGACGAATACCGCTTCGTTGCCGTCGGCCGCCGTCACCAGCGCCAGAATCGCATCGCCCGCCGACTGCACCAGCATCGCCTGGATCAGCGTGTCGACGCTGATCTGGTCGCCCGCCTTGAGAAAGGCGCGGGCGCCATCGATCTCGGTGGCGACTTCGGGCACCGTCAGAGTCTCGCCCAGGTTGAGCCGGTTCTTGCGGATGTCGCCGAACAGCACATAGGCCGTCATCAACTGCGTCAGGGACGCCGGCGCCAGCGGCAGATCGGCCTGGTGCGCGGCCAGTTCGCGGCCGCTGGCCTGGTCGATCACCACCCAGGCGCGCCCGGAAATGCCGGCCGGTGCAGCCCATGCGTGTGCCGAAAACAGGAGCGCCAGCCCCAGCCAGAAAATCTTCATCTGCAATACCTTTAACCTAAAAACCGCAGTTGACCGCTTATAACTTCATGGAATTCCACATTAAAACTGGATTCTTCGCCTTCGATCAGCCTCACTATTTGGGTGAGATCGCTACGCACCCGCTGGCACGCCTGGTCGCGCGCCTGCCTTTGTCGCTCCTCCTTGCCTACCCCGGTAGGCCGCGTCGTCGCTTCGCGCCAGACACACGCCCAGACGCACCATCGGGCGCGTCCAACTCCGGTTTCTAGGTTTAATCGCGTCTGAGCAGGACCGCGTTCAAATCGAGACGTTCCCGCACCCGATCGCGATCCGCATGTGCGTCGACGTCGCTGGGATAGGGACCGAGCTGCACGCGATGCAGCCTGTCGTTGAGGACCACGCGGGTGCGGCCGGCGTCGAGCGCCAGTTCGCGCGTCAGCCGTTCGCGCAGCCGCTGTGCATTGTCTGCGCTGGAAAACGCGCCCACCTGCAGGAAAAGCCCCTCGCTGAGCGCTTCACCCTGAGTATCGTGGCTGGCCGGATCGATGCTTTCCACACGCACCCGGGTACTGCCCTGCCGGATGTAGCCGAGCTTGTGGGCGGCGGTGTACGACAGGTCGATGACGCGTTTGCTGTGGAACGGACCACGGTCGTTGATCCGCACCACCACCGATTTGCCGCTGTTGAGCGCCGTCACCCGGACATAGCTCGGGATCGGCAGCGTGGGGTGGGCGGCCGTCATCGCATACATGTCGTAGACCTCGCCCGATGCGGTTTTCCTGCCGTGGAAACGACGCCCGTACCACGATGCCAGCCCCTCCTCGCTGAAGGCGCGGCGCGTCGTCCGCGGCGTGTAGGTGTTGCCCAGCGCCGTATAGGTGCGGTTGGCAAAGCGGTGCAGCGGCTCGTCGCGCGGCACCGCGTCGGGCACTGCATCGAGATTTGCCGGCGGCGTCGCCTCGGGGCCATCGTCGAGGTAATAGCCGCCGCCCTGCGGTGCGGTGGGGGCGGGTGTGGGGGTCTGGGCCTGCCGGGTCGGGGTGCTGCCGCAACCGGCCAGCGCCAGTCCCAGCACGGCCGCCATCAGGATCGGAATCACAGTCATGTTCGCATTTTAGCCTGTCAGGTTTTATTGAGCTGGCGATGCGTCGCCACGCTCATCAGGATGCCCATGCCCAGCAGCAGTGTGATCAACGCAGTGCCGCCATAGCTCATCAGCGGCAGCGGCACGCCCACCACCGGCAGGATGCCCGACACCATGCCGATGTTGACGAAGGCATAGGTGAACAGATTGAGGCTCAGCGTGGCCGCCATCAGCCGCCCGAACAGGGTCGGTGCGCGTGCCGCGATCACCAGCCCGCGCGCGACGATGGCCAGGTACAGCCCCACCAGCAGGATGGCACCGAGATAGCCGAATTCCTCGCCGAATACGGCAAACACGAAATCGGTCGTGCGCTCGGGAATGAAGTCGAGCTGGGTTTGCGTACCCTGCATCCAGCCTTTGCCGAAGAGGCCGCCCGAGCCGATCGCGATCGTCGACTGGATGATGTGGTAGCCGGCGCCGAGCGGGTCGGAACTGGGGTCGAGCAAGGTCAGCACGCGGCGCTGCTGGTAGTCGTGCATGAAACTCCACAGCACCGGCAGGCTCGCCCCGCCCAGTACGGCACCGCCGACCATCACTTTCCACGGCAGGCCGGCAAAAAACAGCAGGTAAAAGCCCGAGGCGCCGATCATCAGCGCGGTGCCCAGATCGGGCTGGCGCAGGATCAGCAAGAAAGGCACCAGCAGCATGGCGCCGCCCACCAGGAAATGCTTGGCGCGCAGAATGCCTTCGTTGCGCTGGAAATACCACGCCATCATCAGCGGCAACGCCAGCTTCAGCAGTTCCGACGGCTGGAATGCCACCACGCCCAGATCGAGCCAGCGCCGCGAACCGTTGCGGACCTCGCCGAACAGCGCCACTGCGATCAGCAGCACCACCCCCGCCACATACAAAGGCGGGCCCACCTTGGACAGGATGTGCGGGGGCACGTTGGCCATCACCAGCATCACCGCCAGCGCCAGTCCCATGTTGATCAGGTGACCCGTGATACGCGCCGGGCTCTGCCCCGACGCGCTGGCCACCACCGCCAGGCTGATGCCCAGCAGGACGAGCACCAGCACCAGCAGGATGCCGTCGAGGTGGCTCAGCCTGCGCACGATCCAGTGGCTAGTCCGTGCCATTGCCTGCCTCCAGTTTGACCTCGGCGGGACGCTTCCCCGTCAGGTAGTAATCGAATACCGCACGCGCAACCGGCGCCGCCGTGCCGCTGCCGGAGCCGCCGTTTTCCACCATCACCGCCACCGCGATGGTGGGGTTGTCGGCCGGCGCATAGGCGATGAACAGCGCATGGTCGCGATGCTCGCGCGCCAGCTTGCTGGCATCGTAGCGCGCGCCCTGGCGGATGCCGACCACCTGCGCGGTGCCAGTTTTGCCGGCTATCGTGTAGGGGGCGCCGGCAGCGGAACGGGCAGCGGTGCCGCCCGGACTCATCACGTCCAGCATGCCCGCCCGCACCAACTCGAGATGCGCGGGCGTGATCGCAACCTGGCCACGCGACCTGCCCGGCAGCGGCTGCCAGTCACGGCCGTGCGAATCGCGCACCGCATCGACCAGGCGCGGCTCGACCTGCTTGCCGCCGTTGGCGAACATCGCGGTCATCACGGCCAGTTGCAACGGCGTGGTCAGGTGATAGCCCTGGCCAATGCCGGCGATCACGGTTTCGCCGGGGTACCAGGGCTGCTTCCAGCGGCGCTGCTTCCAGTCCCGTGACGGCAGCAGTCCGGCCGATTCGCCCTCGAGGTCAATGCCGGTGCGCGCGCCCAGACCGAATTTCGCCAGGTAGTCGTGCATGCGGTCGATGCCCATGTCGACGGCCAGCCGGTAGTAGTAGGTATCGCAGGATTGCGAAATCGACTTGCGCAGGTCGACCACGCCATGCCCTTCCGGTTTCCAGTCGCGAAAGCGGTGGCGGCTGTTCGGCAGCGAATAGTAGCCGGGGTCGTTGATGCTGTCGGAGGGTTTGCGCAGCCCCAGCTCCAGGCCGGCCAGCGCCATCAGCGGCTTGATGGTCGAGCCGGGCGGATAGATGCCGCGCAGCACGCGGTTGACCATCGGCCGCTCGGGCGATTCGTTGAGCGATTTCCAGGTTTCCGGATCGATGCCGTCGACGAACAGGTTGGGATCGAATCCCGGTTTTGACACCAGCGCCAGCACCCCGCCGGTGTTGGGATCGATCGCCACCAGGCCGCCGAGGAAATCACCGAATGCCTGCTCGGCCACCGCCTGCAGTTCGACATCGAGATGCAGGCGCAGATCCTTGCCCGGCACCGGCGCGATGCGCGACAGCATGCGCACCGCGCGGCCGCTGGAATCGGTCTCCATCTGGTCGAAGCCGGTGCGCCCGTGGAGCAGGGTTTCGTAGCTCTGCTCAAGCCCGGTCTTGCCGATGTGGGCGCTGCCCCGGTAATTCTGTTCGCGCCCCTCTTCCCGCAGACGCTCGAGGTCGCGGTCGTTGATGCGGCCGATGAAGCCCAGCACATGCGCCATGCCCGGGCCGGCCCGGTAGTTGCGGAACAGCCGCGCCTTGATTTCCACCCCCGGCAGGCGATAGCGGTTGGCCGCCAGGATCGCCACCTCTTCATCGGTCAGCTTGCTTTTCAGCGGCACCGTTTCGAACTCGTGCGACTCGGAGAGCAGCCGGCGAAACCGCCGCAGTTGCCCCGGCGTGATGTCGACCAGTTCACCCACCTGGGCCAGGGTGGCGTCCAGGTCATCAATCCGGGTGCGCGTCAGCTCCAGCGTATAGGCGGAATAGTTTTCCGCCAGAATGCGGCCCTGACGGTCGAGAATCAGTCCGCGGTGGGGCGCTGCGGGCACCAGCGAAATGCGGTTGCTTTCAGCGCGCTGCAGGTAATGCTCCTGCTGCACAATCTGCAGGTAGTACGCGCGGCCCAGCAGCGCGGCCGCCAGCAGCACGACAAACGCGCCACCGACCTTGAGTCGGCCCAGGAAACGGGCCAGCTCCAGATCGAGATTTTTCAGCGTGGTTGCCGGACGCATCCGCGATCAGGTCCGATCCTGCAGGCTCTTGCCGTGCCACAGCCGCAGAAAGCCCGTCAGCAGATACCACAGCAGCGTGCTGCCCAGCACCGGGTACAGAATAGCCAGGTTGTCCGGCGGATTGATCGCAAGCCAGCCCGCCAGCAGCACCACCAGCTGTACTGCCAGAAAAACCGGGAACATCTGCGCGGCCATCCGCAAGGGGTCGAACTGCAGCAGCCGCAGGCGCAGGAACAGCACCAGGTAGACGCCGAGCGCATAGGCGATGGCGTGCTGGCCGAACACCACGCCATCCTGAAAATCCGCCAGCAGTCCGAGAAAAAACGCCACCCCGAAACCGATGCGCGCCGGCTGGTACAGCACCCAGAACAACACGCCGACCAGCACGAAATCGGGACGCAGCGCCAGCGTCCAACCGGTCCAGGGAAACTGCTCCAGCAACACCGCCAATATCAGGCTGCCGAAGATATGACGCCAGCTGCCGAAGGCCTGGGCGGGCGCGTTCATGGCTGCACCCCCTGCGCGTCTGGCGCCTGCGCTTCGGTCACCAGCACCAGGACTGCCTGCGAACGGTCGAGTCCCGCCAGCGGCTGGCTTTCGATCCGCAGGTAGGGGCTCGACTGCGAGCGCGTCACCCGGGTGACGCGCGCCACCGGAATGCCGGCCGGATACACCCGGTCGATGCCCGAGGTCAGCAGGCGATCGCCCCGGCGGATGTCCGTCTGTGCCGGCATGTAGCGCAATTCCATCTGGTTGCGTCCGCTGCCGGCGGCCAGTCCGCGCTGGCCGGTGCGCTCGATGAAGACCGGCGTCAGCTGGTCGGCATCGCTCACCAGCGTGACCTCGCTCGATCCGGGATAGACCCGGCTCACCTGGCCCACCAGCCCGTTGGCATCGACCACCGGCAGGCCGCCGCGCAGCCCTGCTGCCGCGCCCTGATCGAGCGTGATGCGCTGGGCAAACCAGTTGTGCCCCTGATACAGCAGCGCGGCGCGCACCACCTGCTGGCCAGGACGGGCTGGCAATTGCAGCAGGCCGCGCAGCTCGGCGTTTTCGCGCGCCAGCGATTGGGTGTCATTGAGTTGGTTCTGCCAGTGCGCACGCTCGGCCAGCAGCGCGTCGCGTTCGTTTTGCAACAGCCGGTGGCGGGTGAAAAAGCCCTGCAGTTCGAGGGCGACGGCGGAGGGGGCGCGCAACACTTCGCGCACCGGCTGCAGCGCCAGCGAGAATCCGCTGCGCAGGCCATCGAGCGTCTGATAGCGGGTGTCGAGCACCATGCTGCTGATGCCCACCAGCAGCCAGATCAGCAGGCGTGCGTTTGGCCCCAGCTGGCGGACAAACATGTGCTGGCCGGGCATTGCCATCAGCAGCCCCTAGCGACGAAACAGGGGACGAAACCGGGGTGGGCTGCGCTCACTCGTTGGTAAACACCGACGCCAGCTTGTCCATTTCTTCCAGTGCGCGCCCGGATCCGCGCACCACGCAGGTCAGGGGGTCGTCGGCGACAATGACCGGCAGGCCGGTTTCTTCCATCAGCAGGCGGTCGAGGTCACGCAGCAGCGCGCCGCCACCAGTCAGCACCATGCCCTTTTCGGCGATGTCGGCGCCAAGTTCGGGCGGCGTCTGTTCCAGCGCCTGCTTGACTGCACTGACGATCGCATTGAGCGGTTCGGTCAGGGCTTCGAGAATTTCGTTGGACGATACGTTGAAGCTGCGCGGCACGCCTTCGGCCAGGCTGCGGCCCTTGACTTCCATTTCGCGCACCTCTGCACCGGGGAAGGCCGAGCCCATCTGTTTCTTGATCAGTTCGGCGGTGGCCTCGCCGATCAGCATCCCGTAGTTGCGACGGATGTAGTTGATGATGGCCTCGTCCATGCGGTCGCCGCCGACCCGCACCGAATTGGCGTACACCACGCCGCCGAGCGAAATCACGCCGACTTCGGTGGTGCCGCCGCCGATGTCGACCACCATCGAGCCGGTCGCCTCGGCCACCGGCAGGCCGGCGCCGATCGCCGCCGCCATCGGCTCCTCGATCAGATACACCTGGCGCGCGCCGGCGCCGATCGCCGATTCGCGGATCGCCCGCCGCTCCACCTGGGTCGAGCCGCAGGGCACGCAGATGATGATGCGCGGGCTGGGGCGGAACATCCGGGTGTCGTGCACTTTCTTGATGAAATACTTGAGCATCTGCTCGGTGACGGTGAAGTCGGCGATCACGCCATCCTTCATCGGCCGGATCGCCTGCAGGTTGCCCGGCGTGCGGCCCAGCATCTGCTTGGCCTCCACGCCCACCGCCTGCACGGTGCGCTTGCCGCCCGCCGCCATGTCGGTGCGGATCGACACCACCGAGGGCTCGTCGAGCACGATGCCCCGATCGCGCACGTAAATCAGGGTGTTGGCGGTACCGAGGTCAATCGCGAGGTCGGTCGAAAAGTAGCTGGTCAGAAACTTGAACATGGTGGCCGCGGCGGCTGCGCAAAAGCAGCAAAATAAGGGAAAAAATAAGGGGCCATGATACCCTAACGCGCTTCATTCAAGTACCTCAGCAGGTGGTTTCATGTCCCTCAGCACGGACGACATCAAACGCATCGCCCGCCTTGCGCGCATCGAGACCAGCGATGCCGAGGCCGCGGCCACGCAAGCCCAGCTCAACAGCATTTTCGGTCTCATCGCCACCATGCAGGCGGTGGACACGGCCGGCATCGCGCCGATGGCGCATGCGCAGGAGGTTTACCAGCGCCTGCGCGACGACGCCGTGACCGAGTCCGACCGCCACACGACCTTCCAGGCGGTTGCCCCGGCGGTCGAGAACGGGCTCTACCTCGTGCCCAAAGTCATCGAGTGAGCATCATGTCCGACGCAAGCCTTTCCACACTGGCCGCGCAACTGGCGGCCAAGCAGGTGTCCAGCCGCGAGCTGGCGCAGATCTATCTCGACCGCATCGCCGCGCTGAACCCGGCCATCAACGCCTTCATCACGGTCGACCCCGACAAGACCCTGCTCGAGGCCGCCGGTGCCGACGTGCGCATTGCCGCCGGCAATGCCGGGCCGCTGACCGGGATTCCGGTGGCGCACAAGGACATCTTCTGCACCAACGGCTGGCTCACCACCTGCGGCTCGAAAATGCTTTCCAACTTCATCGCGCCTTACGACGCCACGGTGATCGAGCGCTTCAAGGCCGCCGGCATGCCCTCGCTCGGCAAGACCAACATGGACGAGTTCGCGATGGGGTCGTCCAACGAAACCAGTTATTTCGGCGCGGTGAAAAACCCCTGGAATCTGGCCTATGTGCCGGGCGGCTCGTCGGGCGGCGCTGCCGCCTGCGTGGCGGCGCGGATGGCGCCCGCCGCCACCGGTACCGATACCGGCGGCTCGATCCGCCAGCCGGCCGCGCTGACCGGCATCACCGGCCTCAAGCCGACCTATGGCCTGGTGTCGCGCTACGGAATGATCGCGTTCGCCTCCAGCCTCGACCAGGCCGGCCCGATGGCACATTCGGCCGAGGACTGCGCGCTGCTGCTGAATGCGATGACCGGCTTCGACCCCAGGGACTCGACCAGCCTGGAACGCGAGAAAGAAGATTACACGCGCGACCTGGAGAAACCACTCGCCGGCCTGCGCATCGGGCTGCCGAAGGAATTCTTCGCCGAGGGCCTCAACAACGAAGTCGCCGCCGCCGTCGACGCCGCGGTCGCCGAACTGAAGACGCTCGGCGCCACCCCGGTCGAGATCTCGCTCGCCAATTCAAAACTCGCGATCCCGGTCTACTACGTGCTGGCGCCCGCCGAAGCCTCGTCCAACCTGTCGCGCTTCGACGGCGTGCGCTACGGCTACCGCGCGCCGGACTACGCCAACCTCGACGACATGTACTGCAAGACGCGTGCGCAGGGTTTCGGTGCGGAAGTGAAGCGGCGCATCCTGATCGGCGCCTATGTATTGAGCCACGGCTACTACGACGCCTATTACCTGCAGGCGCAAAAGATCCGCCGCCTGATCGCCGACGATTTCAGCGAAGCCTTCAAGGTGTGCGACGTCATTCTGGGCCCCACCGCGCCGGGCACCGCGTTCAAGCTGGGCGAGAAATCCGACGACCCGGTCGAGATGTATCTGAACGACCTCTACACCATTCCCGCCAACCTCGCGGGCCTGCCCGGCATGAGCCTGCCGTGCGGCTTCGACGCCAAGGGGCTGCCGATCGGCCTGCAACTGGTCGGCAACTATTTCAGCGAAGCGAAAATGCTCAACGTCGCCCATCAATACCAGCGCGCCACCGACTGGCATGCGCACGCGCCGGAGGGCCTGAAATGAAGTGGGAGACTGTTATCGGGCTGGAAGTCCACACCCAGCTCGCCACAAAATCGAAAATCTTTTCGGGCAGCAGCACCGCATTCGGCGCCGCGCCCAACACCCAGGCGAGCGCGGTCGACATCGCGCTGCCCGGCGTGCTGCCGGTGCTGAACCGCGGCGCGGTGGAATGCGCGATCAAGTTCGGCCTCGCGATCGGCGCCACGCTCAATCGCATCAACGTGTTCGACCGCAAGAACTACTTCTACCCGGACCTTCCCAAGGGCTACCAGATCAGCCAGCTGGCGAAGCCCATCGTCGAGGGCGGCGCACTGCAAATCGTGGTGGAGGGTGAAGAGAAAATCGTCAACCTGACCCGCGCCCACATGGAAGAAGACGCCGGCAAGTCGCTGCACGAAGACTTCCACGGCATGACCGGGATCGATCTGAACCGCGCCGGCACGCCGCTGCTGGAAATTGTCTCCGAACCCGACATGCGTTCCAGCGCCGAGGCCGTCGCCTACGCCCGCGCGCTGCACACGCTGGTGACCTGGATCGGCATCTGCGACGGCAACATGCAGGAGGGCAGCTTCCGCGTCGACGCCAACGTTTCGGTGCGCCCGGTCGGGCAGGCCGAATTCGGCACCCGTCGCGAGATCAAGAACCTCAACTCGTTCAAGTTCCTGCAGCAGGCGATCGACTACGAGGTGCGCTGGCAGATCGAGACGCTGGAAGACGGCGGACGCATCGAGCAGGCCACGGTGCTGTTCGACCCGGATTTGGGCGAAACGCGCATGATGCGCAGCAAGGAAGACGCGCACGACTACCGCTACTTCCCCGACCCCGACCTGTTGCCGGTGAAGCTCGACGAAGACTGGATCGAACGCGTGCGCGCCGCGCTGCCCGAACTGCCCGCTGCGATGCAGGTGCGCTTCCAGGCCGAATATGGCGTGTCAGCCTACGACGCGGCCGTGCTGACGGGGTCGCGCGCGCTCGCCGATTATTTCGAAACCGCCGCGCGCGCCTGCGGTCAGGGCAAGCTCGCCGCCAACTGGGTGATGGGCGAACTCTCGGCGGCGCTCAACAAGGCCGAGCTCGACATCGCGCAAAGCCCGGTGTCGGCCGCGCAACTCGGCGCGCTGATCGCACGCATCCAGGACGGCACGCTGTCCGGCAAGCTCGCCAAGCAGGTGTTCGAAGGCCTGTGGGAAGGCGCCGGCGAAGTCGATGCGATCATCGAGGCGCGCGGCCTGAAGCAGATGTCGGACGCCGGCGAACTGGAAAAGATCGTCGATGCGGTGCTCGCCGCGAATCAAAAATCCGTCGAGGAGTTCCGCGCCGGCAAGGACAAGGCCTTCAACGCGCTGGTCGGCCAGGTGATGAAAGCCAGCAAGGGCAAAGCCAATCCGGCGCAGGTCAACGACCTGCTGAAAACCCGCTTGCAGTAGGCGAGAAAAAGGCCGCATGCTTGCGGCCTTTTGTGTGGCGGATCTTCGCCCCTGCGCTACTGCGGGTTGCCGGACAGCTGCCTGAAACGCGCCTTGTCGGCCGCATACTTCTCGCGCACCTTATCCATCGCCTCCTGGTTGTTCTGGATCACGCGCTTCAGGTCCTGGTGTTCACGATTGGCCTGTTCCAGTTGATCGGTCAGACCGGCACCCACCGGGCGGCCCGCCTTTTCGATATTCGCAATGCGCTGCTTCAGGTCAGCCAGCGTGGCGTTCACTGCCGTACCGCGAATTTCCGCGCCCTTGATCGCCAGCTTGTGGTGCTCCAGCGCACGGTCGCGCGCCAGGTCGATTTCTGCCTCGGTGGTGTAGGTGGCCATCAGCGCACGGTCGACCTGCGCCTGCCGGTTCTGTTCTTCCTGAATCCGCGCCTGTTCCGCCTTGCGCTCCGCTTCTGCACGACGTTCCGCCTCGGACTGCGTGCGTTTGATCACCACGCCCTGCTTGCTCATCTCGGCGCCACCGCTCTTCTGGTAGGTCGTCGGCGGCGTGTCGCTGTAGTGCACGCGACCGTTGCCGTCCACCCAGCGGTACATCGCCGCCTGCGCCGTCGCCGCGCTCAGCAGCACAAGCGCTGCCAGCAGACTAAACGCCATACCTTGCACGGTAGTCAGCCACAGCCTGCAATTCAGTTTGTCGGTTCGCATCACGTTCCAGAAATCCCACCAGATTGTCCAGCGTGACCACGGCCACCACCGGAATGCCAAATTGCTCGCGTACTTCCTGCACCGCGGACTTCTCCCCGGTGCCGCGTTCCATGCGGTCCAGCGCGATCACCACACCGGCCGGTTCGGCGCCCGCGCCACGGATCAGGTCTACCGATTCGCGCACCGAGGTGCCCGCCGAAATCACGTCGTCGACGATCAGCACGCGGCCTTTCAGGGCCGAGCCAACCACCGTGCCGCCCTCTCCATGGTCCTTGGCCTCCTTGCGGTTGAACGCAAACGGCACATTGCGGCCCATGCCCGACAGCGCGATCGTGATGCTCGCCGCCAGCGGAATACCCTTGTACGCCGGCCCGAATAGCACGTCGAACGCGATCCCCGAGTCGACGATGGCTTTCGCGTAAAATTCGCCCAGCCGTTTCAGCTTGTCGCCGTCGTTGAACAGCCCCGCATTAAAAAAGTAGGGGCTCATGCGCCCCGCCTTGGTCTTGAACTCGCCAAAACACAGTACGTTTGAATCAATGGCGAATTCCACAAACTCGGCTTTGTAATCGGACATTTCTGGACTTTTCTTGAGTAATTAAGCGCAATGCGAATTATATCGGCCAACCTCAACGGCATCCGTTCCGCCGCCAGCAAGGGTTTCTTCGACTGGCTGCCCGCCCAGGGCGCCGACGTCGTCTGCGTGCAGGAGCTGAAAGCACAGGCGGCCGACCTCAAACCCGAATTCATTCAATGCGACGGCCTGACCGGTGCCTTCCACTACGCAGAGAAAAAAGGCTACAGCGGCGTCGGTGTCTACACCCGCACGCCGCCGCAACAGATTATCGAAGGCCTCGGCGTACCCGAATTCGACCTGGAAGGCCGCTATATCGAGGCCGACTATGGAAACCTCGCCGTCATTTCGCTCTACCAGCCGTCCGGTTCCAGCAGCGACGAGCGCCAGCAGGCCAAATTCCGCTTTCTGGACGCTTTCTTTCCGCATCTGGAAAAACTGGTCAAATGCGGCCGTGAAATCGTCATCTGCGGCGACTGGAACATCGCCCACCAGGAAATCGACCTGAAGAACTGGAAATCCAACCAGAAGAACTCCGGCTTCCTGCCCGAGGAGCGTGCCTGGATGACCCGCCTGTTCGACGAGCTCGGCTGGGTCGACGTCTACCGCACGCTTTACCCCGAACATACCGGCGAGGCCTACACCTGGTGGAGCAACCGCGGCCAAGCCTGGGCCAAAAACGTCGGTTGGCGCATCGACTACCAGATCGCGACGCCCGGCATCGCCGCCAAAGCCAAATCCGCCAGCGTCTACAAGGACCAGCGCTTTTCCGACCATGCGCCGCTGATTGTCGATTACGAATACACTCCGTAGCCATGCCGCTTTCCTGGAACGAA
Organism: uncultured Thiobacillus sp.; assembly: GCA_964623745.1. Classification (GTDB taxonomy): domain Bacteria; phylum Pseudomonadota; class Gammaproteobacteria; order Burkholderiales; family Thiobacillaceae; genus Thiobacillus. Next base: position 23,285 of record CAZUVC010000012.1, read on the forward strand.
ATCCGCAGCCGTGCCCACGCGTTCTCGCACAAATGGGCGGGCGAGAATTCCGAGCGCGCCGAGGCGCAAAGTTTCTGGAACGATTTCTTCGCCGTTTTCGGCATCGAACGCAGACGCGTTGCCATCTTTGAAAAGCAGGTACAAATAGCCCGCGCTGACAAGAAGCTCAAGCACGGGCGCATCGACGCGTTCTGGAAGGGCATGTTGCTGATCGAGCACAAAAGCCAGGGCGCCGACCTCAATCGCGCCTTCGCGCAGGCGGCGGATTATTTCGACGGCATCGCCGAACGTGATCTTCCCCGCTATATTCTGGTGTCGGACTTCGATCGTTTTCGCCTGTACGACCTGGAGGATGACACCGAAACCGAATTCAAGCTTTCCGACCTGCAAAAGCGCATCAAGCATTTCGCTTTCATTGCTGGTTACCGCACCCAGGTCATTGCGCCGCAGAATCCGGTCAACATCAAGGCCGCCGAACGCATGGGCAAGCTGCACGACCGGCTCAAGGCAAGCGGCTACGGAGGGCACCCGCTGGAAGTGCTGCTAGTTCGCCTGCTGTTCTGCCTGTTTGCCGAAGACACCGGCATTTTCCAGCCCGCCGGCAGTTTCCGCATCTGGCTGGACGAGCGCACCGCTCAGGACGGTTCCGATCTCGGTCCGCAACTCGCATTGTTTTTCCAGGTGCTCAACACCCCTGACAACAAGCGCTCGGACAACCTCGACGATCAACTCGCCGCCTTCCCCTATGTGAACGGCAAGTTGTTCGATGAGACCATTCCAATTGCCGGCTTCGACAGCGCGATGCGCGACGCCCTGCTGGATTGCTGTGCACTCGACTGGGCCGCAATTTCACCTGCCATCTTCGGTGCGCTGTTCCAGAGCATCATGGACGACAAGGCACGCCGCAATCTCGGTGCGCACTACACCAGCGAGGAGAATATCCTCAAGCTGATCAAGCCGCTTTTCCTCGACGCGCTGTGGGCCGAATTCGAAAAGGTGAAAAGGAACAGGAACAAGCTGTTCGAGTTTCACAAGAAGCTGCGCGGCCTCACCTTCTTCGACCCCGCCTGCGGCTGCGGCAACTTCCTCGTCATCGCCTACCGCGAGCTGCGCCTGCTGGAACTGGAAATCCTGCGCGCCTCGCTCGCACTGGAACGCGAATTCAAGCAATCGCTGGTCGATATTTTTCAGTTGCTCTCGATCGACGTCGATCAGTTTTACGGCATCGAGATCGAGGAATTCCCCGCGCAGATCGCCCAGGTTGCGCTGTGGCTGGTAGACCACCAGATGAACCTCAAGGTGAGCGAGGAATTCGGCATGTACTTCGCCCGCATTCCGCTCAAGACCAGTCCGCATATCCTCCACGGCAATGCGCTCACGCTCGACTGGAACATTGTTCTACCGGCGGAAAGGGCGAGTTACGTGATGGGAAACCCGCCCTTCATCGGCCATCACTTGCAAAGCGAAGAACAAAAATCCTTACTTCGAAGCGTGCTGCATGACGTTTCCGCCGCGGGGGTGATGGATTTTGTAAGTGCCTGGTATGTAAAGGCTGCTCGCTATATCTGTGACACGAAGATCGAGGTTGCTTTCGTGGCTACAAACTCCATTACGCAGGGAGAGCAAGTCGGAATCTTGTGGTCTGTCCTTCTCAAAGAGGGAGTCCGCATCAACTTCGCGCACTCAACATTCCGCTGGAGCAACGAGGCGCGTGGCAAGGCCGCTGTTTACTGCGTAATTATTGGTTTCGCCCAATTCGAACGCGATCAAAAATTCCTGTTCGAATATGACACACCGGATGCTGAACCGCATTCCCGCGTGGTCAGCCACATCAACCCCTATTTGATCGATGGGCCAGACGTCCTGCTGGAAAACCGTAGCCAGCCTTTGGGGGATGTACCCCCGATGATGTATGGAAGCAAGCCGACTGACGGCGGAAACTTTCTCTTCTCAGAGCATGAAGCCCAGGAATTTTTGGCGCGCGAGCCCGCAGCACAGAAATTTATTCGCCCCTTCATCAGCGCGCATGAATACCTTCATGGCGAAAAGCGGTTCGTGCTGTGGCTGGTCGACGCAAAGCCGGACGAAATCGCGAAATTGGCTGCCGTCAAACAGCGTATTGAAGCGGTTGCGGCCTTCCGAAAAGCTAGCAAGGCAAAGACGACACGGGACTACCCGTACCCAACGCTGTTTCGTCAGGTCACGCAGCCGCTGTCCAGCTACGTCCTGATCCCAGGCCACACTTCCGAGAACCGCCGGTATATTCCTTTCGGGTTCTTTCCCAGCGACGTCATTGTAGGAAATAGTTGCTTTGCCCTGCCTGGGGCAACCCTGTTCCATTTCGGGGTCATCCAGTCATCCATGCACATGGCCTGGGTACGGTATACATGCGGTCGGTTAGAGAGTCGTTATCGTTACTCAAAGGACATCGTCTACAACAACTTCCCCTGGCCCGACGCCCCTGCGGACAAAACCCGGCAGACCATCGAAGCCGCCGCCCAGGCCGTGCTCGACGCCCGCGCGCAATTCCCCGACGCCACGCTCGCCGACCTCTACGATCCGCTGACCATGCCGCCCGTTCTGCTGCGCGCGCACCAGAAGCTCGACGCGGCGGTGGACAAGGCTTACGGCAAGACCAGCCTCAAGTCCGACGCCGAGCGCGTGGCCTTCCTGTTCCAGCGCTACCTGGCGCTGACATCGCTGCTGCCGGCCGACAAACCTGCCAAGCGGCGCGGGAAACCCGCTAAGGCGACGGTGTAACGCACTGTTTATTCATCGGAAATCCAGAATTGCACAAGTAAGCATTATTAATTATGCTTACTTCGACACATTAAGCTGGTTTCTACTTTCTTATGGCGAAGCCCTTCGAGATTCCCCTGGCGGACGTTCAAAAGCGGCTAGCGTTCGACAACCCGTGGTGGGTGGCGAGCGTCGGCATCGACGCCGAGCGGCGGGACTGGCCGCGCCGGGCGTACTTCGCCCCCTTCATGCAACTGGTCGAGACCGTCGAGGTGCCGCGCGCGGTGGTGCTGATCGGCCCGCGCCGGGTCGGCAAGACGGTGATGCTGGCGCACGCCATGCAGGCGCTGCTGGACAACGGCGTGGCCGGTAGCACCATCCTGTACGTGTCGCTGGATACGCCGCTGTATTCGGGTCGCTCGCTGGAAAGCCTGGTCCGGACGTTCATGGAACTGCACCGGCATGGCGACGGGCAGCGGCTGTGGGTGTTCTTCGACGAAATCCAGTATCTGAAGGACTGGGAGGTGCATCTCAAATCGCTGGTGGATACCTTCCGGGCCGTCCGCTTCGTCGCCAGCGGCTCGGCGGCGGCGGCGCTGCGCATGAAAAGCCGGGAATCGGGCGCAGGGCGTTTTACCGATTTCGTGCTGCCGCCGCTGACCTTCTCCGAGTACCTGGCCTTTGCGGGGCGGGAGGCGGCGCTCATCGCCGAGGAGCCGGCCGAGGCCGGCCGCGCGCCGGCCTATCGCGCGCGCAACATCGAGGCGCTGAATGCCGAGTTCGTGAACTACCTGAATTACGGCGGTTTCCCGGAGGCGGTGATGAATCCCGCCGTGCGCGAGAATCCGACCCGGTTTCTGCGCCAGGACATCGTGGACAAGGTGTTGCTGAAGGACTTGCCCAGCTTGTACGGCATCGGCGACACCCAGGAGTTGAACCGCTTCTTCAATGTGCTGGCCTACAACACCGGCGACGAATTGAGTCCGGAGAAACTGTCCAGGGATACGGGTATCGCCAAGCAAAAACTGCTCGATTACCTGGAGTATCTGGAGGCGGCCTACCTCATCAAGCGGGTGCACCGGGTCGATGACACGGCGCGCCGAATGCAGCGCGCGCGGACGTTCAAGGTATACCTGACCAACCCGTCGATCCGTGCCGCCCTGTTCGGTTACGCGGCAGCCAGCGATCCGGCCATGGGTGCGCTGGCGGAAACGGCGGTGTGGAGCCAGTGGCTGCATGACACCAGCACGATCCAGTCGCTGCATTACGCGCGCTGGAAGCAGGGTCGGGCCGACCTGGAGGTGGATCTGGTGTCGATCGACAATCGCACGCTGAAGCCGCGTTTTGCGGTGGAAATCAAATGGTCCGACGCGGCCTATACGGATTGGGGCGAATTGCGCGGCCTGCGCGAGTTCGCAGCGAAGCACGAATTGGTACGCCGTCCACTGGTGACCACCTTGAGCCTGAGCGGTATGGGAAACGACGGCACGACGGAGCTTGAATTCATGCCGACCAGCCTGCACTGCTATACGATCTCGCGCAATCTCCTGCGAGCGACAGCCTGACCCGCCAATACAGAACTTTCACGTCATGACCAACCATCCCTGGCTTGCCGCCCTTGCGGTCTACACCCACCCCCGCGTCGTCGGCATGCTGTTCCTCGGCTTCTCCGCCGGACTGCCGCTGCTGCTGGTGCTGGGCACGCTGTCGTTCTGGCTGTCGGAAGCCGGCATCGCGCGGGCGACGATTGGGCACTTGAGCTGGGTGGGGCTGGCGTACGGCTTCAAGTTTTTGTGGTCGCCGCTGGTGGACCGGCTGCCGCTGCCCTTCCTGACGCGCGTGCTGGGCAAGCGGCGGGCGTGGCTGCTGCTGTCGCAGGTCTGCATCGCGTTGTCGCTGCTGGGGATGGCGAACACCGATCCCGCGCTGAACCTGACACATATGGTTTACCTCGCGCTGGCAGTGGCCTTCGCCTCGGCGACGCAGGACATCGCGCTCGACGCCTATCGCATCGAGGCGGTGGAAATCGAGAAGCAGGGGGCGATGGCGGCGACCTACCAGGCGGGTTACCGCATCGCGATGATCACCGCCGGCGCGGGCGCGCTGTGGATCGCGGCGGCGTTCGACCCCTCTGAGGCGACCTATGACTTCCGCCCGTGGCAGGTGGCCTATACGGTGATGGCGGCGCTGATGGCGGTGGGCATCCTCACCACGCTGACCATTCGCGAACCGGAAAAGAAAATCTCCCGCACCACCACCGAGCGCGAGGCGCACACGCGGGAGCGCTTTGCCGCAGCGGGTCTCACCGGCTGGCTGCTGACTGCCACGGCGTGGCTCCACAGCGCGGTGCTGGCGCCGTTCATCGATTTCATCCAGCGCTACAAATGGCATGCTGTGCTGATGCTGGCGCTGATCGCGGTCTATCGCATTTCGGACGTGGTGATGGGGGTGATGAGCAACCCCTTCTACCAGGAAATGGGTTTCACCAAGGATGAGGTGGCGACCGTCTCCAAGGTCTACGGCGTCATCATGACCATCCTTGGCGCCGGCCTCGGCGGTCTGCTGGTGATGCGCATGGGCGTGATGCGCACGCTGTTTCTCGGCGCGGTGCTGTCGGCGGCGACCAACCTGCTGTTCGTCTGGCTGGCCGGGCGCGGCCACGATGTGGGCGCGCTGGTGTTCACGATTTCGGCCGACAACCTGTCGGCCGGCATCGCATCCTCCGCCTTCGTCGCCTACCTCTCGAGCCTGGTCAACCAGGCGTATTCGGCCACGCAGTACGCGCTGTTCACCTCGGTGATGCTGCTGCTGCCGAAATTCATCGCGGGTTTTTCCGGTCAGTTTGTCGATGCCTTCGGCTGGGCGAATTTCTTTACCGGCACCGCGCTGATCGGGGTCCCGGTGCTGGTGCTGGTGTGGCTGGTGGGGCGGCAGGCCGAGCAACTTGTTTCCAGCAAGTCCGAGGACAAGCCGGTTTAGGCTGTGCTCCTGCCGCCTGCCCTCGCGTACCCATCCATGATCGAATTTTCCCTGCTCGCCGCCCTCCTCGCCGGTCTGCTCGGCGGCGTACATTGCGTCGGCATGTGCGGCGGCATCGTCGCGGCGTTTTCCTTCCGCGCCGATGGCAGTGCGCCGCCCTTCCGCATACATCTAGCCTACAACCTGGGGCGCATCGCGTCCTACACGCTGTTCGGCGCGCTCGCCGGCGCGCTCGGCGCTTCGCTCAAACTCACCGGTTTCGTGCCGATACAAACGCTGCTCTATGTGCTGGCGCAGGTCGTGATGATCCTGCTCGGCCTCTACCTGGCCGGATTCAATCAATGGGTGCTGGTGTTCGAGCGCGCCGGCGGCGCGCTGTGGCGGCGGGTGAAGCCGCTGTTCCAGAAGCTGCTGCCGGTGAAGTCGCTGCCGCAGGCACTGCTGGCCGGCATGGCCTGGGGCTGGCTGCCGTGCGGACTGGTGTATTCGGTGCTGGTGTCGGCGCTGGCGGCGGGCAGCGCGCCCTCGGGGGCGGCGCTGATGCTGGCGTTTGGCCTCGGCACGCTGCCGAACCTGCTCGGCATGGGCCTGTTCGCGCGCCAGATCCAGCCTTTCATGCAGCAGCTGTGGGTGCGCCGCGCGGCCGGACTGACGGTGGCGGGTTTCGGCGTGTGGGGCCTGCTGGCGCTGGCCTACTCACACTTCGCGCCAGCCTGACGCGCGCCCGAAAAAAAGCCCCGGGACCGGGGCGGGCGTCTATTTATAGAATTTCTGATTGAAGACGATCTCGCGCTTGGGCTCGCCTTCCATTTCCACCGTTGCAGTGAATTTCAGCGTATCCGGCGGCGCGACGCGGAATTCGCCCAGGTAGTAAATTGCGGTGCCTTCGCGGACTTCGCGCATCGTCACATTGGCCAGTTGCTGGTTGAGATTGGTGACGTAGACGGTGAGTTTTGCCGGCATCGGCGACAGCGCGCCCACCGTGTTCTGCTTCAGGATCGACATGGTGACCAGACCGCGCGTCTTGCTGCGCTCGATCTTGTAGGCGCGCGCGACTTCGGGCAGCAGTTCATCGGTGGTCAGCGCGTTGTAGTGGATCTCGATCGGGCCGAATTTCTGGGCGATTTCAGCGTGGGCGAGGGTTGCGGCGGAACACAGGCAGAGGGCGGCGAGCAGGCGCTTCATGAGTCTCTCCTTTGGTTTTGTTGTAGGCAATGCTACTGCTGAATTGTAGGCGCTAATTCGGGTGAGGCGAGCCAGGCCGTCAGCGCATCGAGCACCTGGCTGGCCGCGAGATTCGAGGCCTGTGCAGCGCCGGCGGCGTCAAAGCTCGTCAATGCCACCTGCTGTTCGAATACGCGGCGCCCCAAAAGCTTGCGCTGCTTGAGGTCGACCAGATCGGCGCGCAGCACCAACCGCACCCGGCCCGGTTCGCTGGAGGCGTCGTGATAGAACTCCACCAGCCCGGTGTCGAGCAACAGGTCGCCCCGCACGTGACCGCCCGGGGTGGCGACGTGGTAGCCACCCATGCGATCGAGCCGCGCGCGCATCAGGTCGGCGAAGCGCTTGCCGGGCCGCTCGGTCCAGCGCGCGAACTGGTACTGGCCGCGGGTTTCTGCGCTACGGCCGAATACAAGGTGATCGGCGTTGTAAAAACCGCTGGCCGTGGTGTCGAGCACCACCAGGGTCGGCACATACGATTCCACACGCGCTTTAGCGCGTAGTGGATCGGAGTCTCCTTGTGAGGCAGACGCGTCCCCACGCGCATGGGCATTTTCGGCGCGCGGCGAGCTGGATTCGGCGGTAAGCGCGGGGTCGGTCAGCACGTAATACACCACCGGAGGCGTATTGGATTTTTGGCCCAGGTTCAAACAGCCGGTCAGCAACAGACTCAGCGCGGCGAGGACAAGGGCACGGTTCATGGCAATTTTTCTCCGGGTCCGAGCTGCGTCTGGCCGGGACCGAACAGAATGGCGCGCGGGTTGGACAGGCGCTGCCCGGCCGTGGTGAGGGCATCGGTGCTGGTGCGCACGTCGCGGCTGACGTTGGTGAGCTCCAGCGTGCTGGTTTCGGTGAGCTGCTGGATCTGTCCAGAAATCAGGCTGGCGTCGCGCTGCAGCGCCTCCAACGCGACCGAGGCCTCCTTCAGCACGGCCTCGGCATCGTTGCCGACCCCGACGATGCTGCCTTCGGCCCGGGTGGCGGCCTGGCTGATGCTGGCGCCGGCAAAGCGGAATTCGTCGGAGGCATCGCGGATGCCCTGCACCACGGCGTCGAGGCTTTGCTTGTTGGCGGCGAGGTGAGTGGACAACTCATTGAGGTTGGCCAGCGTCTGGCTGATGGCGCGCTGGTTTTCATCGGACAGCAGCGTGTTCACGCGCTCCACCACCTGCGCGCCGTTTTCCGCCAGCCGCGACACCGCGGTGGCGACCTTGTCGATATCGGAGCTGCCCTCGGCAATGACCGGATAGCGCTCACCCTTGGGCGCCTTGTCGAGTAGCGGACTGTTGCTCAGGCCATTGTTGATTTCGACCGATGCAATGCCGGTGACCAGGTTGCGCTTGATGTAGGCTGCAGCGCCGGCATGCACCGGCACGCCTTCGTCGATGCGTGCGGTGACGCTGACGGCTTCGTCGCCACCCTTGGCGAAACGATAATTCTCGACCACGCCGACCTTGATGCCGCGCATCTTCACCGGGCTGCCGACCGCCAGCCCGTCAAGCGACTGCTGCTTGAAATAAATGGTGTAGGTCTGGTATGCGATGGTGTCCGCCACGCCCGCCAGCCACAGGATGGCGGCCGTCATCAGCGCGATCGCCGCCAGCACCAGGGTGCCCACGAGGGTATAGCGGCCTTCAGTTTCCATGCGGCATTGTCTCCTCCGATGACCGCGCGGCAAAGTAATCCTTGAGCCAGGGGTCGTCGATGTGTTTCAGTTCGGCCACGGTTCCGCTGCCGAGCACACGGCCGTTCGACAGTACGATGACGCGATCGATAATGGAAAACAGTGTATCCAAGTCGTGGGTGACGAGGAATATGGTGAGGCCGAGGCTGTCGGCCAGCAGCCGGATCAACGAATCGAATGCGCGTGCCGAAATCGGGTCGAGGCCGGACGTCGGCTCGTCGAGGAAGAGCAGTTCGGGGTCGAGCGCCAGCGCGCGCGCCAGCGCCACCCGCTTGCGCATGCCGCCGGAAAGCTCGCTCGGCCGCTTGCCGGCGGCATCCGGCGGCAGCCCCGCCAGCGCGAGCTTCAGCCGCGCCAGCTGGCGGCAGGTGGCGTGCGGCAGCGCGGTGTGCTCGAACAGCGGGGTGGCGACGTTGTCTTCCACGGACAGCGAAGAGAACAGTGCGCCGTCCTGGAACAGCACACCGAAGCGCTTGCGCAGCACGTTCATCTGTGCCGGCGTGCTGTCCAGCACCGATTGCCCGAACAGCTCGATATGGCCCGCCTGCGGCCTCAGCAAGCCGATGATCTCGCGCAGCAGCACCGACTTGCCGGTACCGCTGCCGCCGATCAGCGCAATCACTTCGCCGCGCGCCACGGTCAGGCTGAGGTCGCGATGGATGCTGTGCCCGCCGAGGGTGGTGGATACGTTGCGGACGTCGATGACGTATTCGGTCATCAGATCCCCAGCTTCACGAAAGTGACCGCAAAGATCGCGTTGAGGACGATGATGGCCACCAGGCTCTGCACCACGGTGGACGTCGTGTTGACACCGACGCTGCGTGCGTCGCGGGTGACTGAAAGGCCCATTCTGCAGGCGATCAGCGCGATGAAAACGGCAAACACCGGCGCCTTGCCCAGTCCGACCAGCAGGGTTTTCAGCTCCAGCACGTCGACCATGCGGTCCTTGAAGATGTAGTACGAGATATCCAGCTGCTCCTGCGCCACCAGCATGCCACCAATGACCCCAGCGATATCACCGATGAATACCAGGAGCGGCATCGCGATCAGCAACGCCAGCATGCGCGGAACCACCAGCACCGCCATCGGCGACAGGCCGAGCGTGGTGATGGCGTCGATTTCGTCGGTCACCTTCATGGTGCCGAGCTGCGCGGTGATTGCGGCGCCGGTGCGTCCAGCTACCAGCACCGCGACGATCACCGGCGAGACCTCGCGCATCACCGCCAGCAGGATGCCGTCGACGACGAAGATGTTGGCGCCGAACTGCCGCGCCTGATCCCCGAGCAGGTAGGCGAACACCACGCCGAGCAGGAACAGCATGCCGGCCACGATGGGAATCGCGCCGACGAAGATCGCGCCGAGCTGGGCGCCGAATTCGCGCCAGCGCCAGTGGTGCGGGCGGCCCAGGAGTGAAACGAGTTCCAGCGTCAGCCGGCCGGTGAAGTTGAGCAGGCCCGTCACATGCCCGGCCATCACCACGGTGCCACGCCCGATCTCTTCGAGCACGCCTGGGTGGCGCGGTCCACTCTGCGCGGCGGTGCTGGCAGCATGCTGCGCAACCAGCTGCAGAAGCGCCAGATGGTGCGGATCAAAGGCACGCAGTTCCGGCATCGGATCACTGGCGTTCGGACGGGCGGCGGTAAGCAGCAGCCACGCGCCATTGGTGTCGAGCTGGGTGACGCCGGCGCCGTCGAGCACGCGTACGGTCTTGCCGGCGAGATCCGGCAACGCGGCGGCGGCCTCGGCCTGCCAGACACCGCTGGCGATCAGTGCGCCCTGTTCCTCGTCGTAGTACGCGCGCGGATCAGCCATCAAAGGCCCAGCGGGTTGTTGGGGTCGATGCCGGGCATGAATGGCAGGCCGCGCTCACGGTGGGTAACCTGATAGACGCAGCCGATCCAGTTGCCGATCACCGCCTCGGCAGTGTCGTGCCAGGTGTTGTCGAGCTGCGGCAGCAGGTGTGCCTCGGGAAAGGCGAGCGTCTCGCCCGCCTGCATGCGGCTGCCAAATTCGGCCAGCAGCGCCTGCGCCTGGCGGTTGAAATAGCGCACCGGAAAAGGCGGAAACGCGGGCAGTTTGCCGGCGGCGGCCAGCATCAGGTCGCGCTTGTATTCCTTCAGCAGCGACACTGTGTCGTATTCTGGATGGCCCTGGAAAAACACCGTGCGCAGGCCGTCATGGCTCACCCCCAGGTGCACGCCGGCTTCCGTGCTTTCGACCAGCACCTTGAGGCCGGCCGCCTCGAACTGCGCACGCGAGACGTCGTTCCAGCGCGAATGCGGTACGTCAAATCGCGTGTTGACGTCGGCAACCAGCGGGTGGCGCGCATTGGTGACGCGGTGCTCGAATACGCCCCAGATCTTGTGCGGCTGCTTCACTCGCGTCTGGCCGTGGCGGAACTGCAGCACCGCATGGGTGGCGAGGCACGAGCACAGGGTCGAGGTGACGTTGTCCCAGGCCCAGTCGATCACCTCGATCAACGGTTGCCAGAACGCCTCGTCGGCGAGATTGGGGTGGCTGACGTTGGAGCCGGTGATGATCAGCGCATCGAGGCCTTGTTCGCGAATGGTGTCGAACGATTCGTAGAACTGCGCAATATGCGCCTGCGCCGCCTCGCCGCGCGGCAGCGTCGGCAGCGTGAACGGGTGCATGTAGAACTGCGCGATCGGGTTGGATTCGCCGACCAGACGGTAGAACTGCCGCTCGGTGGCTTCCAGCGCCGCGTCCGGCATCATGTTCAGCAGACCGACATGCAGCTCGCGGATTTCCTGCCTGGCCGCGCGTTCGGTCGACAGCACCGTGATGCCGTCGCCGCGCAGGCGGTCGAAGGTGGGCAGCGCGTTATGCGCGACCAGCGGCATGCACTTCCCCTGATTCCCGATCCCTGATCCCTGACGCCTTCCTGGCAATCGCGGTTTCCAGCAGCGACAGGAAATCGCGCTCGTCGCGCACCTGCGCGATTTCCTGCGACGTGACGGTGTAGCCGTGCGGCTGCGCGATCGCCTCGTAGCGCGGAATGCGCGAATGGAACAGGCGCGGGAACACCCAGCGCGCAAAGTCGTCCGGCTCGATCTGGGCGACGAATTCGAGGCTCTTTTCCTGCAGATACACCGGCAACTGCTCGGCGAGAAACGCCGGGCGGAAATACAGCGGCTTGGGATCGGATTGCGCGCGCCGGATCAGCGTGTCCTCCTCCTCGCGCGTGGTGGTCTGGATATAGAGGATCAGCGTGTGCTCGGCCAAGAGTTCGACCACGCCGGGCGCGTCGAGCTCGCACAGGCTGCCGCCCACGTCGTTGACGAAATGCGGGTAGCCATAGACGTCCTGCCCTTTGCGGATGAAAGCCGGCACATCCTTCATGGCGGCGATCTCGGCGTCGCGGTAGGCCGCCTGGCGGCGCGAGAACTCGTCCAGCGGCAACCCGCCCCACTCCGGCCCGCCGAGCTTGCCGACGAAGGTGAGCACCGGCCCGAGGTCGTGGATCTTGATATTGTTCTTGATGTCGATCCAGTCGCGCCGCAGCAGGTCGCGCAGAAACGGCACCTGCATCGCCTGGTGCTTGATCAGGTCCAGGATCGGCTCGTCGAGATACCGCGTGCCGATGCGATAGTCGCCGGAAAAATGAAACCAGTCGTGGCCACGCAGCATGGACGAGATATGCGTCTTGCCGACGCCGGACATGCCCAGCAGGGTAATCCGCTTGGTTGGCCAGGCGCGAAAGCTTTCAGGGGTGAAGTGCATGGGCTCGGTTTTCGTATGATTAGCGCGAAGCCTACCGAAAAGCCATGCAATTAAAAAGGGCGCGGCACGGATACTCTATATTCCTTCTGGAAACCGCCGCCCGGACCGGCACCAAGCCTAGGGAGAAAACACATGAATACGGAGCAGATGCTCATCGTCAGCATCCTGTTGGCCACCATCGGCATGTTTCTGTGGGGACGCTGGCGCCACGACATGGTGGCGGTGGGTGCACTGCTGGCCTGCGTGTTTGTCGGGCTGGTGTCGTACGCCGACGCCTTTGCCGGGTTTGCCCATCCGGCGGTGATCACTGTGGCCTGTGTTCTGGTGTTGAGCCACGGCCTGCAGACCTCGGGCGCGGTGGATGCCCTGACCCGCCGCGTGCTGCCCGCCAAGGCCGGGCCGACGCTGGCGATCCTTTCGCTGACCGCGCTGGGGGCGCTGCTGTCCGCCTTCATGAACAATGTCGGCGCGCTGGCGCTGCTGATTCCGGTGGCGATGCAACTCGCCAGCCGTCTGGATCTGCCGCCCGGCAAAGTGCTGATGCCGCTTGCCTTCGGCTCGATACTCGGCGGCACCACCACGCTGATCGGCACGCCGCCCAACCTGATCGTCTCCGGCCTGCGCGAGGAAGCCGGCCTCGGCAGCTTCGGCATGTTCGACTTCAGCCCGGTGGGGGTCGCGCTCACGCTCCTGGGCGTGGTTTTCATCGGACTCGTCGGCTGGCGCCTGGTGCCTGCGCGCAAACAGACGGACGTCGAGGGCTTCGATACCGGCACTTATCTGACCGAGGCGCGGGTGACCGAGGACAGCAAGGCGGCCGGCATGAAGCTGCGCGAGATCGAGACGGCACTGGAGGCCGCTGAGGCACAGATCGTCGGCCTGGTGCGCAACGACGTGCGTGTGGCGGCGCCGAATGCCGGACGTCATATCCTGGCCGGCGACATTCTGATCATCGAGGCCGAAGCGGAGACGCTGGCCAATGCCCTGTCCAGTCTCGGACTGGTACTGGAGGAATCCCAGTCCAACGTGGACAAAGACGACGCCGGCGATTCCGCCCCGACGGACGAAAGCAAAAAGGCGCCGCCGTCGGATGAAATCGCGCTGGTGGAACTGGCAATCCTGCCGTCATCCGGCCTGCTTCAACGCACGCCGAGCGACATCCAGCTGCGCAGCCGATACGGCATCAATCTGCTCGCGGTCTCAAGCCAGGGCAAGCGCAGCCGGGCCCGGCTGCGCACCTACCGCTTCAAGGCGGGCGACGTGCTGCTGATGCAGGGCACCCCGGAAGCCATCGCCGAATTCGCTTCCGCCGCCAGCTGCGTGCCGCTGGCCGAACGCGCGCTCTACATTCCGGACAAGCGCAAGGCCATTACCGCGAGCCTCATCCTGGGGCTGGCGGTCGTCGTCGCGGCGCTGGGGCTGTTGCCGATCGCAGTCGCCTTCACCGCTGGCGTGCTCGCCTCGATGGTGCTGCGCACCGTGCCGCCGCGTGCGGTCTACGAGGCCATCGACTGGCCGGTCGTCATCCTGCTCGGTGCGTTGATTCCGGTCGCAGGCGCCATGCAGAGCACCGGCACTGCCGACCTGATCGCGCGCTTCCTGCTGGACCACATTGCCCAGGGCGACGCCGTCATCGGCCTGGCGACGCTGCTGATCGTCACCATGATGCTGACCGACCTGATGAACAACGCGGCCACCGCGGCAGTGATGTGCCCGATCGCGCTGGGCGCCGCCAGCCAGCTGGGGGCCAACCCGGATACCTTCCTGATGGCCGTGGCGGTCGGCGCCTCGTGCGCGTTTCTGACGCCGATCGGCCACCAGAACAACACCCTGATCCTCGGGCCGGGCGGCTTCCGCTTCGGCGACTACTGGCGCATGGGCCTGCCGCTGGACCTGATCGTCATTGGCGTCAGCCTGCCGATGCTGTTGTGGGTGTGGCCGCTGTGAACCGTTGCCCGCACAGGCTAAGGATTGTTTCCTGATGCCTTGAAACACGGCACGTTTCTGTCGTTGTCCCTTATTTCGCAGCCAACCACGCTCGCCATCCCCCGAACGCCGTGATGTCTTTCGCATCGGCCACACCGATGCCTTCGCAGATAAACCCGTTGACCACTGATCCATCAGCCAGCTCCAGCGTGCCGATGCCGAGCGGCGCGGGGATGCCGGCGACGAAGGAGCCGAACTGGCTGGCGGGCAGTTCCCAGACTTCGCAGGCGATGGCGGCACCGCCGCTTTCCACTTGGATGAGGCCGGGGCGCTTGCCGTCTGGCAGGGCATAGAAGCGGTATTGGGACGCGGTCTGCGTTGTGGCGACCAGGCGCGCGTTGCGCTCGGTGAGCTGATGGTTGAGCGGCAGGCCGGAGAGGTGCGCGCCGACGACGGCGACCCGAACCTGGCCATCCGGCAGCAGGTTCAACTTTTCGGCAGGCGGCAGCACGTGATCGGTGGCGCCCAATCTACCGCCGAGTGCCTGCTGCATTTTTGACGCCAGATGCAGTAGCGGTCCGTCCTGGTGCGGCGGCGAGATCAGCGTCACGCCGAACGGCAGGCCATCGTTCTGGAACCCGGCCGGCACCGCGGTGGCGGCCAGATCAAGCAGGTTCATGAAGTTGGTGTAGTAGCCCAGGTTGGCGTTGAGGCTGATGGGGTCGGCCTGCATTTCGTCCACGCGATAGATCGTGCCGGCGGTGGGGGTGAGCATCACGTCGATGTCGTTCCACACCGCATCGCAGACGCGCTTGAACGCCCGCAGCCTGTAGAGATGGGCGAAGGTATCGGCGGCGCTGATGCCGCGGCCGCCTGCGATGATCTCGCGCACCGGCGGAAAGACCTTCTCGGGCTGCGCGTCGAAGAAGTCGCGGATGGCGAGATAGCGTTCGGCGACCCAGGGACCGCCGTAGAGCAGGCGCGCGGTGTCGAGGAAGGGGGTGAGATCGATTTCCACCGGCGTGCCGCCGAGCGATTTCATCCTGGCCACCGTTTCGCCGAACAGTTGCTCCGCCTTGACGTTGCCGAAGAACTCCAGGTCCTTCTGCATCGGCACGCCGAAACGGAAGCCGGGCGCGCGGCCGAAGTCGAAGCCATGCGGGGCCAGCGGGCGCGAGTATTCGTCGGCGGCATCGAAGCCGGCGGCGACCGCCAGCACGCGCTCGGCGTCCTCGGCGGTGAGCGCGAAGATCGACACCGCATCGAGCGAGCGGCAGGCAGGCACGACGCCGCGGGTGGAGAGCGCGCCGCAGCTCGGCTTGTGGCCGACGAGGTTGTTGAAGGCGGCGGGCACACGGCCGGAACCGGCGGTGTCGGTGCCGAGCGAGAAGCTCGCCAGACCCAGCGCTACGGCGACGGCCGAGCCTGCACTGGAACCGCCGGATATGAAATCGGGGTCGAAGGCGTTGCGACAGGCGCCGTAGGGCGAGCGGGTGCCGTTCAAGCCGGTGGCGAACTGATCGAGATTGGTCTTGCCGAGCGGAATCGCACCGGCATCGATCAGGCGCGCAACGACGGTCGCGTGCCGCTCAGGCGTGTACGCATATTCCGGACAGCCGGCGGTGGTGGGCAGGCCGGCAAGATCGATGTTGTCCTTGATGGCAAACGGGATGCCGTAGAGCGGCAGGCTGGCGATGTCGCGGCCTTCAAGTTGGCTTGCATAGGCGCGCAGGGCGTCGGCGTCGAGTCGGCTGATCCAGATGTGATGCGTGTCTTCGCCAGCCAGCCGGGCGAGCAGGTCATCCACCAGTGCAAGCGGCGTGAGTTCGCCGGACTGGTAGCGCTGGCGCAGGGTGGCAATGTCGAGCGATGGCTTCATGTTCTATACCTCGCTCACCAGCACCAACAGGTCCTGCCCGGCGGAGACCTGACCGCCCTCGCGGCAGAACACTTTATGTATCCGCCCGTCGCACGGCGCCATCACGGCGAATTCCATCTTCATCGATTCGACGATGACGAGCGGGTCGCCTTTTTTCACGGCGGCGCCCGCTTCCACTTCGACCTTCCACACGTTGCCGGCGACGTGGCTGGCGAGGGCGCGGCCGTGCTCGGGCAGGTCGAGTTCGCTGTCGGGCGCGGCTTCGGCCACCGTCAGGTCGCTGGCGTATTCGGCCTGGCCGCTTTCGCACCAGCGTTCGCGCTCGGCGTCGAAGGCGGCCTGCTGCTGCGTCTTGAAGGCGGTGATCGATTCGCTGTTGTCGGCGAGAAACTGGTTGTATTCGCGCAGACTGAAGCTGGTTTCCTCGATCTTCAGCTGGTAGCGGCCGAGCGGAAAATCCTCGCGGATTTTCAGCAGTTCTTCCGCGCTCACCGGGAAGAAGCGCACCTGGTCGAAGAAGCGCAAGAGCCACGGCTTGCCGTCGGTGAAGTCGGTGGTCTGCCGCCAGCGGTTCCACATCTGCAGCGTGCGGCCGACGAACTGGTAGCCGCCGGGGCCTTCCATGCCGTACACGCACATATACGCGCCGCCGATGCCGACGGCGTTTTCCGGGGTCCAGGTACGGGCAGGGTTGTACTTGGTGGTGACCAGGCGATGGCGCGGGTCGACCGGGGTGGCCACCGGCGCGCCGAGGTAGACGTCGCCCAAGCCCATCACCAGGTAGCTGGCGTCGAAGACGATGCGCTTCACCTCTTCGATCGAGTCGAGGCCGTTGATGCGGCGGATGAACTCGATGTTGGAGGGGCACCAGGGCGCGTCCTTGCGCACCGACTGCATGTATTTTTCGATCGCGAGTTGGGTGGCAGCGTCGTCCCACGACAGCGGGAGGTGCACGATGCGGGTCGGCACCTGCATATCCTCGATCGCGGGCAGCGCCTTTTCCGCCGCCAGCAGCAGGTCCATCAACCTGGACAGTGGCAGCACGCGCGAGTCGTAGTGCACCTGTAGCGAGCGGATGCCCGGAGTGAGGTCGAGGATGCCCGACACGGCCATCGCCTGCAGATGCGTCATTAGCGCATGCACCCGGAAGCGCAGGTTGAGGTCGAGCACCAGCGGGCCGTATTCGATCAGCAGGTATTTGTCGCCGGCGCGGCGGTAGACGACGGCGACGGGGCTATCGGTGTCGGGCGTACGGTGCAGAACGGGTTCGGCGATGGGCCCGTTATCTGCGATCAATGCAGGCGCAGCCGGGGCAGCGAGTCCGGCCATGGCGGCATCCTGCGCCGCTTCCATCCGTTCGACCTGCGCCTGCGAGAGGCGCTTGAAGCGCACGGTGTCGCCCGGGCGCAGCTGGCCCATCTTCCACAGTTCGGCCTGCACAATGGTCGCGGGGCAGACGAAGCCACCGAGGCTGGGTCCATCCGGGCCGAGTATTACCGGCATGTCGCCGGTGAAATCGACCGCGCCGATGGCGTAGGCGTTGTCGTGGATGTTGGACGGATGCAGGCCGGCTTCGCCGCCGTCCTTGCGCGCCCACTGCGGGCGCGGGCCAATCAGCCGAACCCCGGTGCGGCTGGAGTTGTAATGCACTTCCCAGTCGGTGGCGAAGAACATCTCGATGTCGGCGTCGGTGAAGAAATCCAGCGCGCCGTGCGGGCCGTAAAGCACGCCGATTTCCCAGGCGTGGGTGTAGGCCGGGATCAGAGACGGCTGTATGTCGTCACCCCGGCATACGCCGGGGTCCAGTTGATTGAGCTGGATACCGGCATCCGCCGATATGACGGCAGAGGGGATGTGCAGCACGTCACCCACCCTCAATGTGCGCCCGGCGTGGCCACCGAACTGGCCCAGCGTGAAGGTGGCCTTGCTTCCGAGGTAGTCCGGCACGTCGAAGCCACCGCACACCGCGAGGTAGGCGCGGCAGCCGGCGTCCCGGATCGCGCCGAGTTTCAGGATCGAACCGGCCTTCATCGCGTGCGCCGCCCAATTGGCGAGCGGCATCCCATCGAGTTCGGCACCCATGTCGGCGCCTGCGAGCGCGATCACAGCGTCACAGTTGAAGCGCAGCGTGGGGCCGGCCACTGTCAGTTCGAGTGCAGCCGTTCCTTCTTCGTTACCGGCGAGGCGATTGGCAAGGCGCAGGGCCAGCGCGTCCATCGGCCCTGACGGCGGCACGCCGACGTCCCAGTAGCCGGTGCGGCCGGGCCAGTCCTGAATGCTGCTCTGCACGCCGGGCTCGATGATGTCGATTGTCGTGGGGCGGTAGTGGAAGGCATTGAGATAGCGCGTGGTCTGGCGGCCTTCGATGAACACCGCATCGCGCACGATCTGGCCGAGGTAGCCGAGGTTGGTCTCGATGCCGGCGATGCGGGTTTGCGCGAGTACGCTTTGCATCTTCACCAGGGCGTCGGCGCGATCGACGCCCTTGACGATGATCTTCGCCACCATTGGATCGTAGAACGGCGGTACGTCGGAGCCGCGCTCGACCCAGGTCTCGATGCGCGCATCCGCCGGGAACACGATTTCGGTCAGCACGCCGGCGGCGGGCTGGAAATCCTTGCCCGGGTCTTCGGCGTAGAGGCGCACCTGCATAGCCGCGCCTTTGGGCTCGGCCTTGAAGCCGGACAGGTCCAGTTCGCCGGCAGCCTCGCGCACCATCCATTCCACTAAATCAACACCGGTGACTTCCTCGGTGACGCCGTGCTCCACCTGCAGCCGGGTGTTCACTTCCAGGAAATAGAATTCGCCACTCTGCGTGTCGTAGACGAACTCGACCGTGCCGGCAGAGCGGTAGCCTACGGCTTCGCCGAGGCGCACGGCTGTCGCAAGGAGACTCGAACGTTGTGCGTCGGTGAGACCGGGCGCCGGGGTTTCCTCGATGACTTTCTGGTTGCGCCGCTGCACCGAGCAATCGCGCTCGCCCAGCGCGACGACATGATCTTTGCCGTCGCCGAATATCTGCACCTCGATGTGGCGTGCATGCTCGACGTATTTTTCGAGAAAGATGCCCGCTTCCTTGAAGTTGGCGCGGGCGAGCCGCTCGACCGACTGGAAGGCTTCGACCAGTTCGTCGGCGCTCCAGATCAGGCGCATGCCGATGCCGCCGCCGCCGGCGGTGCTTTTCAGCATCACCGGGTAGCCGATACGCGCGGCTTCGGCCTGCGCGTGGCCGGCATCGCTCAACAGGCCGGAACCGGGCAACAGCGGCACCTTGTTGTGCTCGGCGAGATCGCGCGCGGTGTGCTTCAAGCCGAATGCGCGCATCTGGTCCGGGCTGGGGCCGATGAAGGCGATGCCGGCGGCGGCGCAGTCCTCGGCGAAGCTGGGGTTCTCGGAAAGGAAGCCGTAGCCGGGGTGGATGGCCTGGGCGCCGGTGGCTTTCGCCGCTTCGAGAATTTTTTCGGCGCGCAGATAGCTCTGCGCCGCGGGCGCCGGGCCGATCTCGTCCGCTTCGTCGGCAAGACGCACGTGCAGGCTGTGGCGATCCGCCTCGGAATACACCGCAACCGACTTCACCCCCATGCTGCGCAGGGTGCGGATGATGCGGCAGGCGATGGCGCCGCGGTTGGCGATGAGAACCTTGTCGAACATGCTTACTTTCTTGCGGGCCGTCCCGCTTCATTCAACGCGGCGGGTCGTCCCGCCGTCAGGCTTTATTGTTCAGGCGCGTCCCAGATCAGCACCCGCACCGACGTCGGGTTGTAGGCATTGCATGGGTTGTTCAATTGCGGGCAATTGGAAATCAGGCACAGCACGTCCATCTCGGCGCGCATCTCGACGTACTTGCCGGGCGCCGACACGCCGTCGGCGAATTCCAGCCCGCCGGCCGGCGTCACCGGCACGTTCATGAAGAAGTTGATGTTGCTGGTGATGTCGCGCTTGGTGAGACCGCCGTCGTAATGCGCAAGCGCATGCAGGAAGCTGTCACGGCAGGAATGCATCGGACGCTTGTCGAGCGCATAGCGCACGGTGTTGCTCTCGCACGAGCAGGCGCCGCCGACCGTGTCGTGGCGGCCGCAGGTATCAGCGGTGATCGTCAGCATCGCCCGGCTTTCGGTCGACATCAGCTGCGTGCCGGCAGTGAGGTAGAGCGCGCCCTGCGCGCGCACGGTGTCGGCAGCGCTGTAGCGCTCCTCGGGATCGCGCGCGTTGAAGAACAGGGTGTCGACCGCCTGGTTGCCTTCGAGATCGAGGATGCGGAAGACCTGACCCTTTTTGATTTCGTGGAGCCAGGGATCGCCGGCGTTGACGATTGCATCGACCACGGCGGTCTTGGGATCGAAGGGGCTTTCGACGAGGTTGAACGTGCTCATGATTTCACCTCAACGGAAGAGAATTTCAGTTTGATAGAAGCCGCGCTGGTTTTCCGGGCAGGCGTTGCGGCAGACGTCGTCCGCGCCCGGTGCACCCGCTTTCCACGCAGTCAGCATGACGTCGCCCGGCGCGTAGTCGGGGCGCGGGTCGAGCGGGTGCGGCGCGGCGGACAGCACGACCAGCACATTCATCTCGAAGCGCAGGTCGATCGTTGCGCCGGGACGCGAGTTCGCCGTGTCGAACTGCAGCCGGCCGGCGTCGTCGGCGACCGCCTTGCTGAAGAAGTTGACGTTCGGCACCACGTCGCGCTTGCCCAGGCCCCACTTGCCGAGCTCGACCAAGAGGCCGTCGCGGCCGTTGCGGTGCATCGCGTTGCGGTGGGTCTGGTAGCTGGCTTCGCCATACTTCGCTTTCACCATGTCGGCGTTGGACACACCGCACAGGGTGTCGTGCCAGCCGCAGGTGTCACGAATCACCGAACACAGTACGTGGCCCATGTCGGAATAGAGCGCATGGCCCGTCGTCAGGTGTGCGGTGTGCTGCGCCTTCAGCGTATCGGGCATGTTGTAGCGCTCGAGCTTTTCCTCGGCGTTGTAAAACAGCGCCGACACGTTGGCGCGGCCGGAAAGATCAGTGAGCCGCAGCGCGTTGCCGCGGCGCAGGATGCCCGACCAGTGGCAGCCGCCGGGTAGTAGCTCTTCCCAGAGGAACAGGTCGGGCGGAATGGGATTCAGGGTTTGTGCCATGTGACGTCTCGTCGATGAATGGAAAGCCGGCTCAAGCCGCGGTCGTGAGATTCAGTTGGTCGAGCATGTCCTGATCGGTCTTCATGCCGGAGGTCTCGCGGATGCGGCCCAGGATGTCCTTTTTCAGGCGCAGGAATTCCGGGGTGTGTTTCATGTCCTGCTCGCGCTCGGCCGGCAGCGGCACCTCGTAGATGGTGTCGATGCGACCGGGGCGCGGCGCCATCAATACCACTCGGTCAGCGAGGTAGATCGCCTCCTCGACATCGTGGGTGACGAAGGCGAGCGTGGGTTTTTCCAGCCGGTGCACGTGCAGGATGAGGTCGTGCATGACTTCGCGCGTCTGCGCGTCGAGCGCGCCGAAGGGCTCGTCCATCAGCAGAATCTGCGGACGGCCCATCAGCGCGCGGGCGATGGCAACACGCTGCTGCATGCCACCGGAGAGCTGATTGGGCCAGGCGTCCGCCGCGGCAGGCAGGCCCATCAGCGCGAGCAGCGCGTCGGCGCGCCCGGACGCGGCCTCGACGTCGGCCTCGTTGAGGTTCTCGCGACCGTGCCGGAGGCGACGGCTGAACTTGATGTTCTCCATCACCGTGAGCCACGGGTAGAGGCTGTAGTGCTGGAACACCATGGCGCGGTCGGCGCCCGGGCCCAGGATCGGTTGGTCGTTAACCTGCACCTCGCCGGCGGTGTGATATTCGAGCCCGCCGATGATGCGCAGCAAGGTCGACTTGCCGCAGCCGGAGGCGCCGACGAAGGTGACGAATTCGTTGTCGGCGATGTCGAGGCTGACGTCCTTCAGCGCCTCGACCTGGTGGCGGCCTTCGCCGAACACCTTGCCGACCTGCTGGATGGAAATTTTCGGCGTGCTCATGATTTGAGATGGAGCCAGGGGAAGGCCTTGCGGTGCGCAAGGCGGAACAGCTGATCCATGACCAGGCCAATGAGGCCGATCAGGATGATGCCGACGAAGATCTTGTCGGTTTGCAGAAAGCGCTGCGCCTTGAGGATGGAATAGCCGAGGCCGGAGTTGGCGGCGACCAGCTCGGCCACCACCAGGTAGGTCCAGGCCCAGCCCATGGTGACGCGCAGGGTGTCGAGCAGCGCCGGCTTGGCCGCCTGGAAGATAACCAGCTTGATGGTCTCGCCTTTCCGGGCGCCCAGGGTCTGCGCCGCCTCGATCTGCGCCAGCGGCACGCGGCGCACGTCCTCGGCCATCATCAGCACCATCTGGAAAAAAGTGCCGATGAAGATGATGGCAATCTTCGACGACTCCTCGATCCCCACCCACAGCATCACCAGAGGAATGAAGGCCACCGCCGGCATGTAGCGGATGAAGTCGGTGAGCGGCTCCAGCACCGCCTGCACCGGACGGAAGGTGCCGATCATCAGCGCGATCGGCAGCGCCAGCGTGGCCGAGACGAGGAAACCGACGGTGACGCGGTAGATGCTGATGCCCATGTCGGCCATCAGCTCGTCTTCCGCGTACCACTTGATCAGTCGGTTGAAGACGTCGACCGGGCCGGGCAGGAACACCTTGTCCACCGCCGCCCCGCTCGACACGACCCACCACAGGCCCAGCGGCAGCAGAAGCCCGAGCGCGGCGAACAGCCAGTATTGATTCCTGGACAGCGGCCCGCGGATCGCCCACATGCCGGGTCGGCGAGACCTGGAGGTGACGCGAGCCGCATGGGCGCCGGGGCTGGAGTGCATCGTCATCGCTCCAGCTGCTTACTTGACGCCCGCCACTTCCTTCACCAGCGAGGCATCCAGCCCTTTGGCGAAGTTGACCTTGCCTTCCATCAGCTTGTTGTCGAGCAGAAACTTGGAAATGGTCGGCGCCGCACCCAGCAGCGAAGTCGGATCGGTCGCCGGGCCGAAGGCCTGCAGGTTGGCTTTCTGGTCGAAGAACCGGGTGCCCGGCAGGAAGACCTTGTAGTCCTTGGCGTCCATGCCGACGACCTTGGCCATGATCTTCGCCGCTTCATCCGGGTTGCTGCGCAGGAAGGCTTCGACGTCGTACCAGGCTTTGACCATGCCGACGAAGTCCTTGCGCTTGGCCTTGAGCGATTTTTCCTGCACCACCAGCAGGTCGGGCACCAGGCCGGGCAGGTCCTTCGAGGTGAACAGCGGCGTGCCCTTGCCGCTGGCCTGGATGGTGTTGATCCACGGGTTCCACACCACCGCGGCGTCGACACGGCCGGCCATGAAGGCGGCGGCGGCGTCGCCGGCGGACAGGTTCACCACGTTCACGTCCTTCAGCGTCATGCCGTTCTTGGCGAGCGCCATCGTCAGGATGAAGTGCGACACGCTGAACTCCTCCAGCGCAACCTTCTTGCCCTTGAGGTCCTTGAACGACTTGATCTTGGGGCCGACCATCAGCGCGTCGTTGCCGGCCGAGTTGTCGTTGACCAGGATGGTCTTCAACGCGATGCCCTTGGCCAGCGGGGCCATGGTGTCGCTCCAGGTCTGCGAGTTGCCGTCGACCTGGCCGGCCGACAGCGCGCTGATCGAATCGGTGTAGTTGGCGAACCAGACCAGCTTGACGTCGGCCCCATGCTTCTTGAAGAAGCCCTTCTGCTCGGCAACGTACCAGGCCACCCAGCCCGGCCAGTCGGACACGCCGATCTTGACTTCGGCCTGTGCCGTCATGGGTTGGACCAGCAGGGCAAAGCCGAGGCTGGCGACGAGGGTGCGGGTAAGGCGCGCAATGTTCATGAAGGGCTCCTGGTTGACGAAAAGGATGCAAGCCGGGAAAGCGTCGCGCGTTCGCACTCTCCCGGGCTTTTATCCCTCCGTGGAGCCCCGCCTTCGGCGGTGCCGGCAGCTCTCGGACCAGTCGTTCCTCGCGGAACCGGAACCCTAGCTGCGCATTCGCGGTGATGCAGGCGCCACGCGCCGCTTTCCCGTTGTCTTCACAGAAGCAACGCGTGTGCCAGCGGGGGTGAATTTATCCAAGCAACTGTATGAAAAGACAATTTCATGCAGCGCCCGATGGATCGAAGGCGTCGTTCGCCAGGGCGCGAACCGCCTTGGTGCGGTCATGATCGTCCATGCACCAAAGTGGCCCGTGCATGCGGATCGTGCGCGGAACGTACACAAAAAAATGGGGCGCTCTGCAGAGCGCCCCAGATCCAAGGAGTTGGGATGGCTTACGCGTTATAGGCGCGCTCGCCGTGGCTGGCGGTATCCAGACCTTCGCGTTCCTGCTCTTCGCCGACGCGCAGACCCATGGTCATGTCGATCAGCTTGAAGGCGACGAAGGCCACCACACCCGACCACACGATGGTGATCAGCACGCCGGTCGCCTGCGTGATCACCTGGCCGACCATCGTATAGTCATCCACACCCACGCCGCCCAGCGCCGGCGACACGAAGATGCCGGTGCCGATGGCGCCGACGATGCCGCCGATGCCGTGGATGCCGAACACGTCGAGCGACTCGTCGTAGCCGAGCGCCTTCTTCAGGCCGGTGACGCCCCACAGGCAGACCACACCGCCGATCGCGCCGAGGACGATCGCGCCCATCGGGCCGACCAGGCCAGCCGCCGGGGTGATCACCACCAGGCCCGCCACGATGCCCGACGCCATACCCAGCATCGACGGCTTGCCGCGCAGCATCCACTCAGCAAACATCCAGGCCAGCGCCGCCGCTGCCGGAGCGAGGATGGTGTTGATGAAGGCCAGCGCAGCGCCGCCGGTGGCTTCGAGGTTGGAGCCGGCGTTGAAGCCGAACCAGCCCACCCACAGCAGCGAGGCGCCGATCATGGTCATCGGCAGGTTGTGCGGCGGCATCGCATCACGGCCGTAGCCGATGCGCTTGCCCAGCACCAGGGCGCCAACCAGCGCGGCCACACCGGAGTTGATATGCACCACGGTGCCGCCCGCGAAGTCGAGATCGCCCGCTTCGAACAGGTAGCCGCCGGTTGCCCACACCATGTGCGCGATCGGCAGGTAGGCGAAGGTGAACCACAGCACCGAGAACACCAGCAGCGACGAGAACTTCACCCGCTCGGCCAGGCCGCCGATGATCAGCGCCGTGGTAATGACGGCGAAGGTCAGCTGGAAGGCGACGAAGGTGAACTCGGGAATGACCACGCCGTCGGAGAAGGTTGCCGCGGTACTGTCGGGCGTGATGCCGGCGAGGAACATCTTGGAAAGGTCGCCGATCGCCCAGTTCATGCTGCCGCCGTCGCCAAAGGCCAGGCTGTAGCCGTACACCACCCACAGGATCGCGATCAGACCGAAAATCGCCATCACTTGGGTCAGTACCGACAGCATGTTCTTGGCGCGTACCAGGCCGCCGTAGAACAGCGCCACGCCGGGAACAATCATCAGGATGACCAGCATGGTCGAGACCATCATCCAGGCAGTGTCACCCTTGTCGGGCACCGGTGCCGCTTCTTCAGCGGGTGCAGCCTCAGTCGGGGCCTCAACGGGTGCAACTTCGGCCACCGTCTCGGTCACCGCTTCCACCACGGGCTCGACGACTTCCTGCGCCATCCCCATGCCCGGGACGAGCAGGAAGGCCAGCAGGCCCAACGAAGCAAATAGCTTTTTCATGTTCATGCTCCTTAAAGGGCGTCGGGGCCGGATTCGCCCGTGCGGATACGCACGACCTGCTCCAGGCTGGTGACAAAAATCTTGCCGTCGCCGATCTTGCCGGTGTTGGCCGCCTTCTCGATCGCCTCGATCACGCGTTCCAGCAACTCGGCCTTGATGGCCACTTCAATTTTCACTTTGGGCAGGAAATCGACCACATATTCCGCGCCGCGATACAGCTCGGTGTGGCCCTTCTGGCGCCCAAACCCTTTCACTTCCGTGACCGTCAAGCCGGTGACGCCGATGGCCGACAAGGCCTCGCGCACTTCATCCAGCTTGAACGGCTTGATGATTGCCGTTACGAATTTCATGTCGTCTCCCAATTAAGACAGGGGAAAAACGGAGCGGGTACATGCACCGCTCCGGTCAGTCAGCCGATTAGAACGCCTTGGAAATCCACACGGTGGTCGTGCTGTCGCCCAGGAATTCAGAGTTGGGGGCCGATTCAGTCCAGTTGGCCGGGTTGGCATCGGTGTCGGTGTACGCCACGCCGATGGTCACGCCATCCATGACCGGGGTCAGCTTGCCCATGTCATAGGCTGCGCTGATTTTCCAGTCGTCATAGTCCTGTGCGCTGTTGTTCTCGAACGTGAACGTCCCCCAGCTGGCGCCCAGGGTCAGGCCGGTTTCGCCGACCGGGACACTGGCCGAAATGGCCAGATAGTCGGAACCATCCGCGTTGGCAAAGCCGAAGACTTCGTCGCTGATGTAGTAGGAATACTTGACCGTAAACCACTTCCAGCCCAGCGCGGCATACAGCTCGCTGGTATCGGCGTCAGTAATATTTGCGGGGCGGTCGCCAGGATACATGTACTGGATCGCACCCAGGTCGAAGGTCAGGCCGGTACCGCCGATGTCGCCGCGGAAGCCGCCGTACACGTCGATTTCAACGTTGCCTTTGTCGTAACCCTGGAAGTCTTCGAGCCAGCCCACGTTGGATGCCCAGGTGCCAAGGTAGAAGCCGCTGGCATGCGAATAGTCGAGGCCACCCTGAATGGCGGGTTCGCCGCCGGTTTGCGAAATGCCACGGAAAACGTAGTCGCTATACAGGCCAACGTTGGCGCTCAGGCTGTGCGGGCTTTCTTCCGCGGCCATCGCAGCAGTGGGCATGCCTACCAAACCAGTCAGAACCAAAGCGTGTACAAGTTTTTTCATGAAAGTCTCCAGAAGAATGAAGGGGCGCAAAATTGCGATGGATAACCAGCACAAGCTGTGCCAGATTTTTTCCCCTGTAAATTCAATAACTTGTTGTTTGGTCCCCGCAAAACCCAGCATAGACTGCACTTTCTTGGTGCGCTACCAAAACCGGATGCACCCAATCCGTGCCGGGCGCTATGGCGGGGTGTCGGTTACGCGGCATGCGCGGCGCTTGCTACACTGGCTGCTTGACAGGAGGCCGCATGAGTCCGAATCCGAAATTCCCCAACCCGGCGTTCATCAATGATCTGGCTGCCAGGCTGGGTGAAGTGCTGAAGCAGTCGCCGGCGAAAGACATCGAGCAGAATCTCAAGGCCGGCGTAACGTCGATGCTGGGCAAGCTCGACATGGTGAGCCGCGAGGAATTCGACGTGCAGACCGAGGTGCTGGCGCGCACGCGCGAAAAGCTGGCACAACTGGAAGCACGGCTGGCCGAACTGGAAAAGCAGCAGCGCGAAACAGAAGACGACTAGTGTCCTGAGCCGGGAATGCGCTGAATGGAAATGACGAGAATCTTCCGCATGCCGCGTTACAAATCCTCGGCAGGTGTTCAACCTGCCTGCGGTTTGCGCCTTGCCTGCGAAAGATTTCGTCGTTTCCATCAATCGGCCCGAGTATTTTTGCAGACACCCTATCAACGCCTTCCCGGCTCAGGACACTAATGGCCGTCGCCGTCGTCAAAAGCCGGGCCTTGAACGGCATGGATGCGCCTGAGGTGGTGGTGGAGGCGCATCTGGCCAATGGCCTGCCGGCGTTCACCCTGGTCGGCCTGCCGGAAACCGAAGTGAAGGAAGCGCGCGACCGCGTGCGCGCGGCGATCCAGAACGCACGCTTTGAATTCCCGGCGCGGCGCATCACGGTCAACCTCGCGCCGGCCGACCTGCCCAAGGAGTCCGGCCGCTTCGATCTGCCGATCGCGCTGGCGATTCTCGCCGCGTCCGGGCAGATTCCCGCCGACAAGTTCGAACACACCGAATTCGCCGGCGAACTCGCGTTGACCGGCGAATTGCGGCCGGTGCGCGGCGCGCTGGCGATGGCGCTGGCCACCCGCGGCGCGGGCCGGAAGCTGGTGCTGCCTGCCGCGTCGGCCAGCGAAGCGGCGTTGGCCAGCGGCGTCGAGACCCTCGGCGCAACCAGCCTGCTGGAAGTGTGCGCCTGGCTCGCCGGTCAGGGCACGTTGCCCGAGCCCGCATCCCGCCTCGCCGCGGTGGCGCCGGACTACCCCGATTTCAGTGACGTCAAGGGCCAGGCGGCCGCGCGTCGCGCACTCGAAGTCGCCGCTGCCGGCAGCCACTCGGTACTGATGGCGGGCCCACCCGGCACCGGCAAATCGATGCTCGCCGCGCGCTTCCCCGGCATCCTGCCGGCGATGGACGAAACTGAATCGCTCGAAGCGGCCGCGGTGCAATCGCTCAACGGCGGTTTTCGCCTCGAACACTGGCAGCGCCGGCCCTTTCGTGCGCCGCACCACACCGCCTCGGCGGTCGCGCTGGTGGGCGGCGGCGGCAACCCGCGCCCCGGCGAGATTTCGCTGGCGCACCATGGCGTGCTGTTTCTCGACGAGCTTCCGGAGTTCTCAAGACAGGTGCTGGAAGTGCTGCGCGAACCGCTGGAGTCGGGCCGCATCACGATCTCGCGTGCCGCGCGGCAGGCGGATTTTCCGGCGCGCTTCCAGCTCGTCGCCGCGATGAACCCCTGCCCCTGCGGTTATCTCGGCCATCCCACCCAGGCCTGCCGTGACACGCCCGACCAGATTGCGCGCTACCGCGGGCGCATTTCCGGGCCGCTTCTCGACCGCATCGACATCCAGATCAGCGTGCCGGCTTTGAGCCAGGATGAGCTGATGCAGGCGGGCAACGGCGAGCCCAGCACACAGATCCGCGCCCGGGTCGAGGCGGCGCGCGCACGGCAATTGGCGCGCCAGGGCAAACCCAACAACGCGCTCGGCAGCGCGGAAATCGACCTGCACTGCGTGCTCGACAGCGCCGGCGAAGCCTTGCTGAAGCAGGCCATCGCCCGCCTTAACCTGTCCGCGCGCGCCTATCACCGCGTGCTCAAGCTCGCCCGCACGGTGGCCGACCTCGCCGCCAGCCCCGCCATCGGCACGACACACCTCGCCGAAGCGATCCAGTACCGGAGACCCGCCACATGAACACGACCGCCAACGCGCTCGAATCCTGGCGCGAGGAGCAGCGCTCCGCGTGGCTTTATCGCGTGGTGGCCGAATGTGAGGCCGGCACGCCGCGCGCGGCGCTGTTCAATGAACTGGCCGAGGCCGCCGAGGAGCAATCGCAAATCTGGCTCGATACGCTCAAAGCCGAAGGCGGCGCGCCGCCCGCCCCCTTCCGCCCGGACCTGCGCACGCGCATGGTCGCGCGGCTCACGCGCAGCCTGAAGCCACGCGCCATGCGCGGCGTGCTGGCGGCGATGAAAGTGCGCGGCATGGTGCTCTACGATGCGGCCTTGCCCTCGCACGGCGTTCCCACCCGGCGCGAGGATGTCGGCCGGCGGCACCGCGGCGCCACCTCGGGCAACGCACTGCGCGCCGGCGTGTTTGGCGTCAATGACGGCTTGGTGTCCAACGCCGCGCTGATCTATGGTGTGGCGGGCGCGGCACAGGACCCGGCCATCATCGCGCTGACCGGCGTGGCCGGCCTGCTGGCAGGCGCGTTTTCGATGGCGGCGGGCGAATACGTGTCGGTGCGTTCGCAGCGCGAGATGTTCGAATACCAGATCGGGCTGGAACGTGACGAACTGGAAAAATACCCGCAGGAAGAAGCCGCCGAACTGGCGCTGATCTACGCAGCCAAGGGCATGACGCCGGAGGAGGCGCGACGCGTGGCCGACACGCTGATGCAGGATCCCGAGCGCGCGCTCGACACGCTGGCGCGCGAGGAACTCGGCCTCAACCCCGACGAACTCGGTTCGCCCTGGGTCGCGGCGCTCTCATCGTTCGCCGCCTTCACCGTCGGCGCGGCGCTGCCGCTGCTGCCGTTTCTGTTTGCGAGCGGCCGTGTCGCACTGCTGGAATCGATTGTGTTGACCGCCTTGGGCCTGTTCGCCGTTGGTGCCAGCATGAGTCTCTTCACCGGCCGCCACGCCTTCCTCAGCGGCCTGCGCATGCTTGCCATCGGCGGCGCCGCGGGACTGGCGACCTATTTCATCGGCACCTGGCTGGGCGTGTCGCTGGGCTAGGGTTTGTTTCCGCCAGCGAGCGTCTCTCCGGCCGCACGCCGCAAATCGTGGCGTCCCGGCTCGCTGACCGGCCAATGTACGCTAGCGCACTGAGAAGCATCGGAAAGTCCGCGATGATTCAGACTCGATGAAGATCGACACTGTTTTATGGCCAGGCGCATCGTCGGATGGCTGGCGCCACGTCAACCCCTCATATCTGGAGCAGACTCAATGTTACAAACCCTTGCAATTATCCTGATCGTTCTGTGGCTGCTTGGCCTGGTCACCTCATACACCATGGGCGGACTCATTCACATCCTTCTGGTCATCGCGATCATAGTGATCCTGGTGCGTGTCATACAGGGCCGTCGCCTTTAATGCTTGAGTTCGACATGCCAGGCAAGGTCGTTCCGGGTGCGCTGCACCCGGCCTCCCTGTCATCCATGGCATGAATCACGTGTACCGCCTACCGGAGAAGATGAAATGAATGGAATGAAAATGTTGGGAATCGCACTGATCGTGGCCGGCGCCCTGGGCTTGATCTATGGCGGGTTCACCTATACCCAGAACACGCATGAAGCCAAGCTGGGGCCGATCGAATTGACGGTGAAGGACCAGAAGACCGTCAACATTCCCCTCTGGGCCGGACTCGGTGCCATTGCAGCCGGCGCATTTCTGCTGCTTGCGCGCAAGTAACCGCGCGCACCCGACCCGGCGCATGCCGGGATCACCCAGTCAAAGCGGGGAGCACGACGCTGCACCCCGCTCGCCCCCCTTCTGAGGAAGATCAACATGAACATGACGCTAAGCCTTGCCCCCTTGATTTCACTGATTGCAGGCATTCTGATTCTGGTGATGCCGCGTCTGCTGAATTACATCGTCGCTGTCTATCTGATTGTGATCGGACTCATTGGGCTGTTCGGCGGTCGCTGAGTTTGCTTTCAAAACGCGCGCCCGGATTCCGGCCCACGGGTTCGGTCACACGTTCGATTCGTGTACACGGCACCCGTGTCAAGACGCTGATGCGGCGCTTATGCTTTCTCTTAAACGTAGCCCGCGCCCCCGAGTGTCCTCCGTCGGCCGGCGTGCCCTGTGCGCATCATTCCAGGCAAAGCCCCCACCTATACTTCAGCACTTCACTCCGATGAACGGAAAGGAAACATCATGAATTTACTCAGCGCAATCATCCTGGTCGTACTGTTGCTGCTGGCCGTGTTCACCCTGGCCAACTGGGCCGTGCTCACTGCGCCGACCGTACTGTCATTTGTGGCGTTCAATATCGAGGGGCCGCTGGGCGTGATCCTGCTCGGTGTCACGCTGGCGCTGGTGGCGCTTTTTGTCCTCTATGCCCTGACGCTGCGCACCAACATGCTGATGGAGTCGCACCGTCACAACCAGGAACTGCAGGCGCAACGCAAACTTGCAGAAAGCGCCGAATCCTCACGCATCGATGCACTGCGCACGCAGATCGAGCAGGAGTTTGCGCAATTGCGCGGTGTGATCGACGCGCGCATGGATACGGTTTCGCAGTCGACGAAACAATCCCTGGACGAAGCCACCAATAGCCTGGCCGCCCTGGTCGGCGAAATGGACGACAAGATCGACCGTGCGCTTGCGCGGAACGGCCCAATGGATTCGGTACGGTGAAATCTGGAGGGGGTGTGGATCGATACGTCACGCCCCGTTGCGGAGCGCGTCAGCGCTGCAGACGGGCAATCCGGCATGAAGCATGCCGGATTGCCCGAACAAGCCCGCGTCAGACTGCGGGCTCTGCCACGTAAATCTCGACGCGGCGGTTTTTTGCACGGCCATCATAGGTGTTGTTATCCGCGATCGGTTCGCGCGAACCGCGCCCATCAATGGCGATACGGCTCGACGAGACGCCACGGGCAACCAGGTAATCGCGCGTCGCAGCGGCACGATTGACCGAAAGCGGATTATTGATCGCATCCGTACCGGTGCTGTCCGTGTGGCCGATGATCGTCACCTTCGTCACCGGATTCTGGTTCAGGGTGGTGGCGAAGCGGTCGAGGATGGGCCGCAGGTTCGATTTGATGTCATAGCGGTTCGTGTCAAACGACACGTCGCTCGGGATGTCCAGCTTGAGCTGGTTGTCGGCGGTCTGGCTCACGCTGACGCCGGTTCCCGCGGTGGCCTGCTCCATCTCCGCTTTCTGTTTTTCCATGTGCTTCGACCACATATAACCGCCACCCGCGCCCACTGCTGCGCCGATCGCCGCGCCGGCCGCGGCGGTTTTGCGGTCGCCGGTCGCAGCGCCAATGACGCCACCGGCAACGGCGCCGATCGCCGCGCCGGTGCCGGTGGTTTTTTGCGTTTCGGACATGTTGGCGCAACCGACAAGGCCGCTGAGACCGATTGCAATGACGCTAAGAGAAACAATGGTTTTTTTCATGGGACAACTCCAGTTCTATTCAGATGTTTCAAATATAGGCAAAAATGCAGTCTGCATCGCCCGCTTTACCAGGCCACAGTCAGCGTCTGCAACAGACTGACTGCGGGCCCCTTACTCACACAATCAATGCGGTTCCGACCAGAATTCGGCCGCCCGCACCTCTCCTGTTCGTTTCCGTTCGCGCCATTTCTGGTCGATCGTACCCGTTCATTTCCTTATCCATCAAGTCCACCCCGCGCACGAAGCGCAGCGTTTTTTCATAGCCAGTATTCCCAGACCCGGGCGAACCATTCACTGAAGCGCTGATCGAGCGGGCGGCGGCGCCATTGCTCGAGCGTGATCGTGTCGGACATCGCGAGATCGCGGTCGAACATCGCCTGCACCTGCTCGCCAAAATCCGGACCCAGCACCACGGCATTCAGTTCGTAGTTATGCAGGAAACTGCGCCAGTCGAGGTTGGTCGAGCCGACCGTGGCCCAGACGCCGTCGATCAGCGCCGTCTTGGAGTGCAGGATCACGCCGCGGCGCTCGTGGATCTTCACGCCCGCCTGGAGCAGGCGGTCGTAGTAATTGCGTCCGGCGTGGAACACCAGCCAGGAGTCGGTCTGGCTCGGCAGAATCAGGTTCACGTCGACCCCGCGCCCGGCAGCCGCTTCGAGCGCATCGAGCAACTGCGGATCGGGGGCGAAATAGGCGTTGGTGATGTTCACGCTGGCTTCCGAGCTGGCAATGGCCGAGAGCAGCGTGACATAGATCAGGCTGAAGGCATCGTCGGGCGAACTGCCGATCGCGCGCACCCGATGCGGGCCCACGTTCCCGGAGGGCGGAAAGTAGTTTTTACCGGTCAGCGGCTCGCCTTTCTGCTTTTCCCAGGCCGCGAGAAACAGCTTCTGAAACTCGGCCACCACCGGCCCCTGCAGTTGCAGGTCGGTGTCGCGCCAGGCCAGGGCCGGGTCCGACTCGGTGTCGGACTTCTTCCGCGAAGTCTTCCTGAACGAGCCGCTGGAATAGACACTGCTGATGTTGATGCCGCCGAGAAATGCGGTGTGTCCGTCGACAATCAGCAGCTTGCGGTGGTCGCGCTGGTTCAACGTCCATTCCTTGCGCGACATCAGCGGGTTGATGGGGTTGAATTCGAGTACCTGGACACCGCTGTCGATCAGCTTCTGGAAGAATTCCGTCGGGGTGCCGAGGGTGCCCACGCTGTCACGGATGAGGTTGACCTGAACGCCCTCCGCCTGCTTGGCGATCAGGGCCTCGGCAAAGCGCTGGCCGACTTCGTCGTCGTCCAGGATGTAGGTTTCCATATTGATGTGGTCGCGCGCCGCCATGATGGCGGCGTACATCGCCTGGTAGGTGGCCGGGCCGTCCTGCAACAGGCGTACCCGGTTGCCCGTCGTCAGCGGGCTGCCGACAATGGCCGCTTCACGCGCCAGATGATGCGCGAAAATACCGGTGTCTTCGCTGCTGTATTGCAGCCCTTCGAGGATTTCCTCGCTGCGCGCGGTCGACACCTCGCCGCGCGCCACGTCCAGTTGCACCGGCGGGCCGGGGTGACGCTCCAGGTCCGGCACGATGGTCGGCAGGCTGCTGCAACCGGCGACGAAAAAAAGGGCCACAATGGACCCATAGGACAGGTGACGTCGCACCTGCCAGCTACCTGTTATTTTCAGGATATTTGCAGCCATCCATCCTCCACCCGCCCGGCGGCGCGGGCTTGCATCAGCCCGCGCGCCACGCGATGACTCTTACAAGCGCCCCATCAGCAGCAGCACGATGACGATGACCAGCAGCAGGCCGATGCCGCCGCTGGGACCATAGCCCCAGTTTTTGCTGTGCGACCAGTTCGGAAAGGCACCGAGCAACATCAGGATCAGGACGATCAGTAGTATGGTTCCCAACATGGGGGGCTCCTTGAATGGGTCAGCGGGCTCAGTTCGTCGGTGCAGCAGCTTCGGCGGGCACCACGATCACCGTCGTGCCATCGCCGGTCTTGCCGGTTTCACCCTGGATGCCTTCGTTGCCCTGATAGCCGGTCGCGCCCTGGCTGCCGGTTTCGCCCTGATAACCGGTTGCGCCCTGGCTGCCGGTTTCGCCCTGCGGACCCGCAGGACCAGGAACCGCGACCGGCGTGGCGGGTACATTGACCACGGTCGGCTGGTCACAGGCAGCCAGTGCCAGGGTTGCGAGCACGGCGGAAATCAAAAGTGTTTTGTTCATGGTCAATCCTTGGAAAACGACACATTGTGGGGCGGTGGGCATCAAGCCCTCCGCGAGCAAGCCGGATCGACCTGGAAAGTCGCAACCGGAAGACCATCAGCGTAGGGGAATGGCACGCACTGTTCAGTGCGCTGGCGAACATTGGAGGCCATCTTTCTTGAAAGGGGTTCTGTGTGCGTTCCCGAACAGACGCGCGACGCTACGCGCCGCATATTGATCCCTCGGCTCTATCGAGCATCGAGCGCAGGGTCGAATATCGAATCTGCGGCCTGCAACGCGTACGACACCTCTTCCTCCATTACAGGACACCCCTATGAAACGCTTGTTCTTCGCAGCTGCGCTGGCTTTCGCTGCCGTTCCGGCACTTGCGGCCGACGTTGGGGTGTCCATCAACATCGGGCAACCCGGCTTCTACGGCCAGATCAACATCGGCGGCTATCCGCCACCGCAATTGGTCTACAGTGCGCCGCGCGTCATGTATCGGTCCGCGCTGCAGCGCCCGCCGATCTACATGAACGTCCCCCCGGGCCATGCCAAGAACTGGCGCAAGCACTGCCGCCAATACAACGCCTGCGGCGAACGCGTCTACTTCGTACAAAACAACTGGTATGAGCGCGAGTACGTTTCGCACTACCAGAAACAACAGGGCGATCGTCGGGACGACGACCGGGATAATCATCGCGGCAAGCAGCACGGGGATCAGGGCAAGGACCAGGGAAAAGGCCGTGGTCACTAAGATCAATCCGTCGCCATGACTGTCACCCTGGATACGGCAACGACGAGCGAGGACACGCCCACGGACGATCAAGCCACAACCCCGAGTCCGACCACGGTTCTACTCATCGAGGACGCGCCCGCCGACGCCAGGCTGATCCAGGAGGCGCTGGCGGGTTCGGGAAGCAGCCTGTTTGAGGTCGAATGGGTCACGCGACTCTCCGAGGCGCTGGAACGGCTGGCAAGTGAACATTTCGAGGTGGTCCTGCTTGACCTGTCGCTACCCGACAGCCAAGGCCTCGAAGCATTCGACCAGGTGTTGGAGGCAGCGCCCGACGCCCTGATTCTGGTCCTCAGCGGGCTCACGGATGAAGAAACCGTGCGCCAGGCCATGGCGCGCGGTGCGCATGACTATTTCTCCAAGGGCCACGTCGACGCCCACTGGTTGCCGCGTGCGTTGCGCTACGTCATGGAGCGCAAGACGGATCGGGGCTCGCTGCAGAACAGCGAGGAACGCTTCCGCGCGATGAGCGACACCTCCCCGCTGGGCATTTTTGTTTCCGATATCGAAGGCAGCTGCATTTATACCAACAAGGCATATCAGACCATCTCCGGGCTGACCCGGGAACAGACGCTGGGCACGAACTGGTACGCGGCGATCCACCCCGAGGATCGTGAACGCGTCCAGGCCGAGTGGCACGACGCCGCAGTGGGCCAGGCACCCTTTCAGACGGAGTTCCGGTTTCTGCGGGACGATGGTGGCATTGTCTGGACCCGCGTCAGCAGCGCCGCCATGCTGAATGGAAAGAAATCCCTGGGGTTGGTTCAAATCGTCGAGGACATCACCGAACGCAAATCGGCTGAACGCGTTTTAAAGGCAGCGGAAGAATCCCTGTTCGAAGAGAAGGAACGTGCACAGGTCACGCTCAACTCCATCGGCGACGCCGTGCTGACCACCGATCTGCTTGGCAAGGTGACGTATCTGAACCTGGTGACGGAGAAGATGACCGGCTGGTCTCAGGATGAGGCATTGGGCCGGCCGGTTGCCGAGGTGTTCATGATCCTCGATGGCGAAACCCGCCTGCCCGCGGCGAATCCGATGCTGCGTGCTATCGAGGAGAACAGGACGGTCGAACTGGAAACCGACAGTGTGCTGATCCGCCGCGACGGATCCGAGTTCGCGATCGAGGACTCCGCCGCGCCCATCCATAACCGGGACGGCCGGGTCATCGGCGCGGTGATCGTGTTCCACGATGTCACGGAATCGCGGGCCATGGCGCTGGAAATGGCGCACCTGGCCCAGCATGATTTTCTCACCAGCCTGCCCAACCGGCTTCTGTTGACCGAGCGCTTTTCCCACGCGATCAGCCTGGCTCAGCGACACCACAAGCAGGTCGGGCTGCTGTTTCTCGACCTGGACAACTTCAAGCACATCAACGATTCGCTGGGACATGCGATCGGCGACCGGCTGCTGCAGTCGGTCGCAAGCCGCCTGATGGAGTGTGTGCGCACCACCGATACGGTCTGCCGCCAAGGCGGCGACGAATTCGTCATTCTGCTTGCCGAGATCGGGCTGCCGCAGGATGCGGCCCACGTTGCGGAAACCCTGCGCACCGCACTCGCCCTGCCGCACCAGATCGACGGGCACGAACTTCATGTCAGCCTGAGCATCGGCATCAGCGTATTTCCGGATGACGGCACCGACGTGGACGTCCTGATGCAGAATGCGGACGCCGCGATGTATCACGCCAAGGCAAACGGTCGCAACAATGTCCAGTTTTTCAAGCCCGACATGAACGCCCGTGCGGTACGCCGGCAGCTTGTCGAAAGCAGTCTGCGCCGCGCCCTGAAACAGGATGAATTCCTGCTGCATTACCAGCCGAAGATCGACCTGGCTTCGGGCGCGATCACGGGTGTCGAGGCGCTGATCCGCTGGCAGGATCCGGCCCTCGGACTCGTCTTCCCGGCGCAGTTCGTACCGATCGCGGAAGAGAACAGCCTCATCATCCCGGTCGGTCGCTGGGTGCTGCGCGAAGCCTGCAGGCAGGTTCAGGCCTGGATCGATTCCGGCCTCGCCGCCGTGCCCGTCTCGGTCAATATTTCCGCAGTGGAGTTCAGGAATGAAAGTTTTCTGGATAGCGTTGCCCTGATCCTGAAGGAGACCGGTCTCGCGCCCCGCTATCTCGAGCTGGAAATGACCGAAAGCATCCTCATGCACGACACCGAGTCGTCGGCGTCGGTGCTTCAGGCGCTCAAGGCCATGGGCGTGCAGCTTGCCATCGATGATTTCGGTACCGGCTATTCGAGCCTCAGCTATCTGAAGCGATTCCCGATCGACACCCTGAAGATCGACCAGTCCTTCGTACGCGACATCGCCACCGATGCGGACGACGCGACCATCGTGGCCGCAGTCATCGGCATGGGAAGAAATCTCAAGCAGCGGGTCATTGCCGAAGGCGTGGAAACGCATGCGCAGCTCGAATTCCTGCGGGCCCGGCATTGCGACGAGGGACAGGGCTTCCACTTCAGCCACCCCGTGTCCGCCGAGGAATTTGCCCGCCTGCTCGACACCCGCCTTTAAGGTTTCGGGACGGTGGCGATCTGCCGCCCAGCAGCGACGGCATCAACGGCCACACTGCCCATCCGTGCGCCATCCTTTATCCGCGACGCTACCGCTGGTCGCAATACCGCCGCCAACAGCGTCCTCCATAACGAAAAAGCCGCTCATCCGAGCGGCTTCTCCTTGCACTACCCTTTTTCGCCAAGGCCTAGCGGGGAACGATATTGCCGCTGTCGTCGGAGAGAATGATTTCAACGCGCCGATTCAATTGACGGCCGGCGGCCGTGTTGTTGCTGGCAACCGGATAGGTCTCCGCGTAACCGCGTGTTTCGATGCGATCTCCGCTGATGCCCATGCCGGCCAAAGCCGACCGCACGGCATCGGCGCGTCGTTCAGAGAGCGGCTGATTGATGCTGCGGCTGCCGGTGCTGTCCGTGTGGCCTTCGATCAACACCTTGCGCTGCGGGTATTGATTGAGGAAATCGGCCAGCTTTTGCACGTTGCGCACACCGCCCGCCGACAGCTCTGCCCTGTTGACCGCGAACAGCACGTCGCCCAGTGTGATCACCATACCGCGCGGCGTTTGCTTGGCATCCAGCTCCTTGAGCTGCTGTTCCTGCTCCGCAATGCGTGCCTGGTATGCAGCTGCTTGCTGCTCGGCAGATTGCCGCGCGAGCTCCGCCTGTCGTCTGGCCTCTTCGGCCTCGGCCTGTCGTGCCGCGATCAGTGCTTCGTCGCGTTGAGCCTGGGCATTGGCGGCCGCCAGTGCGGCAGCTTGCCGGTCGGCATTTTCCTGCGCCATCGCCGCCTGTCGTCTGGCTTCATCGACTTCAGCCTGCGACTTCGCCACCTGCCGTTTGGCTGCATCGGCTTCGGCCGTTCTCGCTGCAAGGCGAACCTGATCGCGTTGCGCGCTGGCGTCGATGACTGCCTGCTCAGCGGCTTTGCGCTTGGCGGTTTCCTGTGCAATAGCCACCTGTTGCTTGGTGAGATAAGCCAGTTGATTGACCGTGACGTCACCCTCACCTTTACTCAGTGCCGCATCCGCCTTGTTCAGCGAGTCGCCGGCTTTCTGCAGTTCAAGTGGTGCCAGGCGCGTGACCTGGGGATTGGTGCGTGCGCTGCTGTAAACGCTGCGCGCCTCTTCGAGCGCAGTGTTTTTAGGCGGCATGGTGCTACAGCCCGCTACCATCGCGGCAGCGATCAGGCTCAGGGGAAGATATCGAACTTTTTGCATGATGAGCTCCGTTGATGATTATTTGGACTGACGGTCGATTTCCTGGCGCAGCACCCGAATGTCGTCCTGCAGTGCGTCCGCCGCGCGTTGCGCCTTGGTTGAACGCGCCATCTCTGCGGCCAGTTTGGCGTCAACCTCCGCCTGCTCTGCCAGTCGCAAGGCAAGCTCATAGTCCTTGTCGGCCATGGCCCGCTCGGCAGCCGCAAGCTTGTCCGAAGCGGACTTGAACTGCACCGGTGCAAACTGATTGCCCCCGGCAGCCAATGCACTGCTCACCGCAGCCCTGGATACGGCCATCTGTTCTGTCGGCGCCGGATTGCTTGCGCAACCCGCCATCAGTACGACTGCCGATACCGCCATGCCGATCCTGAGCATGACTTGATTCGATTTGGGGGGGGGTGTGTTTTTCATCATCGTTCCATCCATTGAGTTGAACATCGAACACAATCGTTGCAATCAAGCCTGGTGCAATTGCAGCCCTTTTGTTTGTCGTCGAAAAACGGCGCGGTGACTTTGCGCAATTCTGCATGTGCGATATCGCACACAGACTTCGATGGTCTAACCATAGTATGAAAACAGGGCGGCGTATGTACGGCATCGTACATAGCCCTCCCAGCAGCCCGCCTGCGTCCTGCCCGGGCAGTCCCGTTGTGCGTATGTGCGCCACCGTACCGACCCGATCTGCTTTTCTGATTATATTGACGCCATGGTTTCGATACGGCCTGCAGGTACGGCGCGATTGCATTGCGTTGTGCGGCTTGTGTCGGCAAAAGCCGGGGCCAGGCAATTTATTATTTACTCACATCGGGAGAATCGAACATGAACAAATTCAACAAAGTGCTTTCCGCCGCATTTCTGGCCGCAACGCTGGTGTCTGTCGTCGGGTGCGCATCGACTTCGCAGAAGCAGGGCACCGGCGAGTATGTCGACGACGCCGTCATCACCACCAAGGTGAAAGCCGCGATTTTCAATGAACCCAGCCTGAAATCGCTCGAGATCAAGGTCGATACCTTCAAGGGTGCGGTTCAGCTGAGCGGCTTCGTCAATTCGCAGGCCGACATCAACAAGGCGGTCGAAGTTGCGCGTAGCGTCAAGGGCGTGACAACCGTCAAGAACGACATGCGTCTGAAGTAAGTCATCGCTGATCGCACAGTTGCTGCCGGATGTTGAATCCGGCAGCAACTGTGCCGGGAAGTCGCCCCGCACGGATTCGAGCGGGGCTTTTTTTCGTCCCCACCGAAGATGAAGACTGGCTACAGGGCGTGGCCGAACTCAGCGTCCGGGGCCATTCCCCGCCAGGGGGCTACGTCGTGGGCACAAACAGGCTCAGGTCTGCTCCCAGGGCAAGCCGTCAAACCGCCAGCCGTTCTTCGTACTGCGGTGATGCGACGCGTCCATATCGCCCTCGAACCCGTGCTGAATGTTGTACACCTCGGGAAAACCATATTTTTCGAGGTAGCGGCCGGCGTCCGCCGAGCGCCGCCCGGAACGGCAGATCAGCACCACTGGCCGGTTGACCGAGGCCGCCTTGCGCGCGTGGCCGAGAAAGTCCGGATTGACATCCCAGTCCGGGCTGTCCTGCCAGGCAATATGGATCGCACCGACGGGATGACCGACGAACAGGTATTCGATCTCGGAACGGCAATCAATGAATACGGCCTCGGGATGAGACTGCAGAAAAGCGTGCGCCTCGCGCGGGTTGAACTGCTTCATGCAGGCTCCTGGATCAGTAAGGCTTCAACATAGCAGCTCTGCAGCGCGTCGACATGCTGACGGCGGCAGGCCGTGCCGAAAAAAAACCCCGCAAAAGCGGGGTTTGATTGCGCGCGCAGGATTCAAACCGCCGTCTGGCGGCGCTTCATGCGCGTGAGGCCCAGCATGCCGATGCCCACCAGCAATAGTGTGCCCGGCTCCGGAATGCTGCCTCCGGGCGGCGGTGTGTCGCTGCCGCATCCCTTGCCCCCTGGCGTGTCGGCGCACGTGGCGCCGGTCACGGACTTCAGCTTGAAGTAGTCCTTCTTGGTATCCATGCCCGATCCGGTGCCGTTGTAGGCGCCGATCAGCCAGTAGCTGGAGAAGATGTCGCTGTTGATCGGCTTGCTGCCGGCGCTGCTGTTGCTGTTGTAGTGGCCGACGAGGCTCCAGCCGTTGCTGGTGAGGTCCGCATAGGTCAGGCCTGCGACGCCGCCTGTGCCCGCGCCGGTGTAGGCGTAGACGGAATAATCGGAATCGTTGTCGACCCAGCCGAAATAGGTGGCGCTCAGGTTGACCTTGTCTCCGGCAAAGCTGAACAGCACGGATTCGATGCGGCCGTCGTTGTCGATCGCATGCTGCGGCGAACTGGTGGACTCGCTGTCGGCATGCCGCGCACCCACGCCGCTGGTGCCCTGCGGGGTGAGGTAGGCACTTGCCAGCACCGTGTTGCTGCCGCTGGGGCCGTTGGCCGTGTTCGCCCACGCCGTGGCGGTGGCCGTGACGCCGCCGGCCGTATCCGTCGCCGCGCCATACCCTGCCGGCTGCTCCAAGGCACCGGTGAAGGTCCAGGTGGCAGCAAACGCGCTGCCTGCGCCGCACAGTGCCGCAGCCGCAAGCAGGCCGGCCAGTTGGGTGGAAGTCCGCATGATTTTCATTATGTACTCCAGAAACAGGGGTTTTATGGTGTTGTCTGACTTAAAGCAAGTTCAATGCCAAAAATATATTTTCTTTGTTATCAACAAGTTGATTGATTTCTGCCGGCTGATGTCATCAAAAGTGTAAAAAACGGCGACACGCATCCGGCCGCGTCACCGTCGTCCCAGTTTCTTCAGCGTCGCATTCAGATGGGCCCGGATCTCGGGATTGTCGGGCGCGCGCAGCGCAGCATCACGCAGATAGCGCAGGCCTTTCTCGGCCTGCCCCTGCTGCACCAGCACCCAGCCCAGGGTGTCGTTGACCTCGGGCACCGTGGGCGCCAGTGCGTAGGCTTTTTCCGCATGGAGGAGCGCGGTGGCCAGTTCGCGCTGCTGCAGCAACACGTGAGCCAGGTTGTTGTGGGCGCGCGCATCGCGATCGTCGCTGCGGACCAGCCCGTCGAATACGGCGCGTGCACGCGGCCAGTCCTTGAGTGCAAGCCAGGCCTCACCGAGCGCATGGCGCGCGCCACGATCATTCGGCTGACGCCGGCTCCAGTCCTGCATCAGCGCAGCGGCTTCGCGCGCCTGCTGCGACACCAGCAACGCGCGGTACAGGCCAAACAGGCTGTCGCGGGTGTTGAGTCCGGCATGGGCAAGACGGAAGGCCTGCAGTGCATCGGCCGGGCGTTGCTGCCGCATGCGCAGTTCGCCCAGCAGGCTCTGGGCTTCAGCGCGCGCATGGGGCTGCTCCAGCAGCGCAGTGATGCGACGCTCGGCATCGGCAAGCTTGCCGGTTTGCAGGTCGAGCTGAATGTGCTGTATCAGGGCGGGCAGGTGATTCGGTTCGGCCAGCACAACCTTGCCAAGCGTGTAGCGGGCGCCTTCGGTATCGCCTGCGCGCATCTGCTGCACCGCGACACGGACCAGCCAGCCCGGATCGAACGAAGCCAGCTGGCTGATGCGCTTCAGCGAGACGCGCGCAAGCTCGATGTTGCCGACGGCGATCTGCGCCAGCGCCAGCGTCATCAGCGTGTCGGGCTGTTCGGGCGCGATAGCCTGCGCGTCCTTGGCGATGTCGAGTGCCTTCTGGGCATTGCCCTGGCGCAGGTACAGGCTGCTCAGTGCCAGAATCGGACGCAGGTCGCGCGCCTGCAGGCTGCGGGCCTTCTCGAGCCAGCGCACCGCCTCGGCGGAACGGCCTGCGGTCTCTTCCAGCCGCGCCAGCTCGAGCATGGCGCTGACATGTTTGGGGTCGGTCTTGAGCACCCCGAGGTAACGCTGGCGCGCGCGCGGCGCATGCCCTTCGGCCTCGTCCAGCCGTCCGAGATTCAACTGGGCTGCGTGGAATGACGGGCTGGCCTTGATGACGGCCTCGTAGGCCGCGCGTGCGCCCGCACGGTCCCCGGCCGCCAGCCGGGCGACGCCCAGCAGGTTGCGCGCCGACAGATTGCGCGGCTCGCGTTTGAGCACGGCCTCCATCACGGCCACCGCCTTGCCCGGCTCGCCGCGCTTGAGATGCGTAATCGCCAGCGGCGCTCCGGTCTGGGCCTGTCCCGGGTCCTGCCCGTAGGCGCGCTGCAGCGCAGCGAATCCGTCATCCTGCTGGCCGCGCCCGATCAGGCTGAGGCCGAGCCCCAACTGCACGTCCGGACTGTCCTTCGCCTGCGCCGCTTCCTGAAACAAGGACGAGGCCCTGACGTGATTGCCCTTGCCCATGTGCGCCGAGCCGAGCATGGAGAGGATGCGCGCATCCTCCGGCTGCGCCTTCAACGCGGGTTCCAGCATGGCGAGGGCGCGGTCGTATTGTTTTTCCGACAGGTAGATCGCCCCCAGCACCTTGCGCGCGCCGACTTCGCGCGGGCGCACATTGAGGTACTGGGTCAGGTAGCCCTTGGCACGCTCGAACTCGTTCAGCGCGAAATGCGCCAGTCCGCCCAGTAACTGCAACTGGTCGCGGCTGGCGACGAATTCGGCGGGCAGTTGCGACAGCGTGCGTGTGGCCTCGACCAGCGCCTCGCGTGCCGGCGCTTCGTCGCCGCGGCGGCTGTGATAGAGGGCACGCAGGTACGCGCTGCGCGGGTCGGACGCGAATTTCTTCTGCAGGTGTTCGAGATCGGCCCAGGCTTCGCGGTCGCGGTTCAGATCGAGCAACAGGCCGGCGCGCGCCAGCCGCGCGTCGAGGTGGTCGGGCTGGCTGGCGAGCGCGCGGCCATAGCCTTGCAGCGCCTGCTCCAGATTGCCCGCGGCATGCGCGATCGAGGCCTGCATGTTCCATGCGTCGGCATCCTGGGGCGCCCGTTGCAGGGCGCGCGCAACGCTGTCCTGCGCTTGTTGCGGCCGGCCCGCATTGAGATGGATGCGTGCCTGCAGCGCCAGCGCGCGTGCTGCACCGCCTGCAACCGCTTCGGCCGCTTGGGCGGACCCTAGCGCCGAATCGAGCTGATTAAGCGCCATCTGCGACTGCGCGCGCAGCAGCAGGATTTCCAGGCGCGGCGCCGCCGGCAGACCGTCGGCGCCGAATTTTTCCAGCAAGGCCCTGAACTTCCCCTGGCCGAAGTAGGCCTCCGCCTGATGCACCACGATCTGCGCGCGCGCCACACCCAGGCGTTCCGCATCGGCCAGCACCCGTTCGGCCGCAGCGTATTCGCCGCGCCGGCCATGGGCCTGCCCCAGCAGCACCAGCGCCGGCAACATGCGCGCGTCTTCCTTCAGCGCATTTTT
This sequence comes from uncultured Thiobacillus sp., assembly GCA_964623745.1. GTDB lineage: Bacteria > Pseudomonadota > Gammaproteobacteria > Burkholderiales > Thiobacillaceae > Thiobacillus. The sequence continues at coordinate 68,020 of CAZUVC010000012.1, forward strand.
CAGCTGGATGATCGCGCCGGCGTCATCGCGCCGTTCATAGCGCACCAGCGCATCCTCGTAGAAGCGTGAGGCGGCGACGGCACGGTCGGCCTGTGCCGGTGACGCCGTGATTCCTCCGATCAGCAGACAGGCCAGCAGTGCGTATGGCGCCACGCGCGTTCTGGCACGTGGCGAATCGGTGTCCTTCAGTGAAGCGTTCGGCATGGGGTTGCGCATCTCGTCCTTGTTGGTATCCGGTTGCGGCGCGGCATTTTAGCCGCGCCCGACAGACCAAACAGGGCAAGTTTCGTACCCGGCATGAGCGGGCTCGCAGGGCGCCCGCGCTCAGGCGCGGAGGGACGCGTCATGCAGGCGCACTGTCGAAAGCCGGACGGCTGCGGCAGGAACTCGTTATCAGGGGGCCGGCCGGGGGTGCGGCCAGACCTTATATAATGCGGCGTTCCCCTGCCCCTGTTGACCGCCATGTCCCGCACCGCCCTGCTGCATTCCCTGCTTGCCCAACGCATCCTGGTTCTCGACGGCGCGATGGGGACGATGATCCAGTCGTACAAGCTGTCCGAGGCGGACTATCGCGGCGAACGCTTCGCCGACTTTGCCCACGACCTCAAGGGCAACAACGACCTGCTGACGCTGACGCAGCCGCAGATCATCAAGGAAATCCACGCCAAGTACCTGGCCGCGGGCGCCGACATCCTGGAGACCAACAGCTTCAACGCGACCGCGATTTCCATGGCGGACTACCACATGGAACACCTGGTGCCGGAGCTCAACTTCGCCTCCGCCAAGCTGGCGCGCGAGGCCGCCGACGAGGCGACCGCGGCCAATCCTGCCAAGCCGCGCTTCGTCGCCGGCGTGCTGGGCCCCACCTCGCGCACCGCGACCATCTCGCCGGACGTCAACGACCCGGGGTTCCGCAACGTCACGTTCGACCAGTTGCGCGTGGCCTACCTGGAAGCAATCGACGGCCTGGTCAAGGGCGGCGTCGACATCCTGATCGTCGAGACGATTTTCGACACGCTGAACGCCAAGGCGGCGCTATTCGCGATCGAGGAATACTTCGCTGCCCACGACATGCGGCTGCCGGTGATGATTTCGGGCACCATCACCGACGCCTCCGGCCGCACGCTCTCCGGCCAGACTGGTGAGGCGTTCTGGAATTCGGTGCGCCACGCGCGGCCGTTGTCGATCGGTCTCAACTGCGCGCTCGGCCCCGATCTCCTGCGCCAGTACGTCGAGGAGCTCTCCAACAAGGCCGACGTGCTGATTTCGGCCCATCCCAACGCCGGCCTGCCCAACGCCTTCGGCGAATACGACATGGACGGCGCCGAAATGGCGGTGCATATCGGCGAATGGGCGCGCTCGGGACTGCTGAATATCGTCGGCGGTTGCTGCGGCACCTCGCCGGCGCATATCGCCGCCATCGCGAAAGCGGTCGAAGGCGTCGCGCCGCGGGTGCCACCGGTACTGGAACCAGCGATGCGCCTGTCGGGACTGGAGCCGTTCAATGTCGGCAAGGACAGTCTCTTCGTCAACGTCGGCGAGCGCACCAACGTCACCGGCTCGAAAGCCTTCGCCCGAATGATCCTCGAAGGCCGCTACGACGACGCGCTCTCGGTCGCCCGCCAGCAGGTGGAAAACGGCGCGCAGATCATCGACATCAACATGGACGAGGGCATGCTCGACGCCGAGGCGGCGATGGTGCGCTTCCTGCTCTTGATCGCCTCCGAGCCCGACATCGCGCGGGTGCCGATCATGATCGACTCGTCGAAATGGAGCGTCATCGAGGCCGGTCTCAAGTGCATCCAGGGCAAGGGCATCGTCAATTCGATCTCGATGAAGGAAGGCGAGGCCGAGTTCATCGAGCGCGCGACGCTGTGCCGGCGCTACGGCGCGGCGGTGATCGTGATGGCCTTCGACGAGACAGGTCAGGCCGACACCTACGCACGCAAGACCGAGATCTGCGCGCGGGCGTATAAATTGCTGACCGAAACCGTCGGTTTCCCGCCCGAGGACATCATCTTCGACCCCAACATCTTCGCGGTCGCCACCGGCATCGAGGAGCACGCCAACTACGCGGTGGACTTCATCGAGGCCACCCGCTGGATCCGCCAGAACCTGCCGCACGCCCACATCTCGGGCGGCGTGTCGAACGTGAGCTTCTCTTTCCGCGGCAACGACGCGGTACGCGAGGCAATCCACACCGCCTTCCTCTATCACGCGATCCAGGCCGGTATGGACATGGGCATCGTCAACGCCGGCCAGCTCGGCGTCTATGCCAACCTCGACCCCGAGCTGAAGGAACGCGTCGAGGACGTGCTGCTGAACCGCCGAGACGATTCGACCGAGCGGCTCGTGAGCTTTGCCGAAAACGTGAAAGGCGGCGCCAAGGAGCGCGTCGAGGACCTGTCCTGGCGCCAGCTGCCGGTGAACGAACGGCTTAGCCATGCATTGGTCCAGGGCATCACCCAATACATCGTCGAGGACACCGAAGCCGCGCGCCTCGAATGCGAACGCCCGCTGCACGTGATCGAAGGCCCGCTGATGGCCGGCATGAACGTGGTCGGCGACCTGTTCGGCGCCGGCAAGATGT